>NZ_JBBCGP010000001.1:0-600000 GCF_037200945.1 Methylovirgula sp. | reverse complement strand
ACTCTTACCCTGCGGGATGGCACCTCCCGAACCAGATAGGCGGAATGAGTCGCAATAATCGCGATAGATCCCGTTGACTGGAGGAGGATATGCAGGAGCTTCGCGAAATAGGAAATGAACTGTGGATGGAGATGCGTCTCGGGTTCGTCGAATAAAAATAACGAGCCTTTTTCAACTGAAGCGACCGCCTGTGCGCAAAAACGCATGAGGACCGTCTCGCCACTACTAAGCCGACGTGGCCCGATTGCGTCATTGAACACGACTGGCGCAAAAGTCGTATCGATAAAATGAATTAGCCTCAGTTGCCGCTCTTCATTTAACGCTCGATACGAATCGATTGAAAAATAAAATCTACCATCAGACGAAACAAGTGACGGAAAATCTTGATCGGCACCGGCCCTAAGAGGCAAGTAGAGTCTTGACCAGACATTGAGCGGACCAAGCATCGTTCTCAATAGGTCCTGGCGGCTCGCTCCCGGGAAAATCATTTGGTTGTTGGGGTCACCGGCTTGAGTTCTGAACAAGCCGCGACGATCATCGCGAAGACAATCCACAAACGACTGCGTAAGCACATCGGAAGCAGAACTCCGAGGTTCTATCGTCGAATAAAACGCATAATCGATATTCTGCCACGGCGGGAGGGATTGATGGTAAATGTCTGATAACGTTGATGAAAATACGACAACACGCGCGAGCGCCGGAGGTCCAAAACGAAATCCGCCTGAAGCAGCATGAACGAAACGCGCAGCAGGAGTCGCTTCGGACTCAGGTCGAGGATGCCTCAGCCCATTGATAATGGAGAGAAGTATCTGTGTTTTCCCGGTGCCATTGCTGCCGATCAGAACTGCCAGCCGGTCACGGCCGAAGGGATCGGCTTCGAAGTCGAAAACGACGCTATAAGCATTCAGCGCACATGGTAGCGATGCGCTTAAAGCGAAGGATCTAGCCGCATCGGAGACGTCCGGCAAAGGCTCAGGGCGCAAATAACGAGCGCCGCGCCTAAACGCTGTATACGCCTCGTTGCGCCTCAACATGGCAACGTGAAATGGAACACTGTCTATAAGAGCCAGCCGTTCTGCGTCCGTGCCCTCTTCCCGAGCGAGAGCGGCATCTCCGGCGGCTCTGAGAACGGAAACAGCAAGTTCGAACCCCAACTCTGTTACAAGACCGGCATATTCCTCGACCGTCGGCATCAAAGAACAGAAAGGAAGTGGAAGGTCCGAAGCATTGATCATCCCTGATGAAGAGCTCGCCAGCGCGCTGGTCAAACGCTGAGAGGTATCGCCGCCGCCCTCGAACATTATTTTGAGATTTAAATGGACCAGGCGTCCGTTCGATCTTCTCAATAACGTGGTCACATCAAAGTTATGACCAAAATCGTTCCAGGTGGCAGGACTCGTCGGCGAGATCATCAATACGGGAGAGGAAATGTTAACGGCGTTCCCGACTTGACTATTCGAGGCGAAAATCACAAAGACCGGCAAATTTGCTGGCGCGCTAGTCATGAGCGTTCACCGGTATCTGCCGCCACACTGTGCTCCCCTTGAATTTTCGTAGCAAGGTACTTCGAGAAGTCCTTACGGGTCATTATAGCGTGGTCATAGCAGGCCCTGTCCATCGTCAGTTTATCACTGCTTCCCCACGTTTCTTCGACCCTATCGCCAGTCGCCAATGCGCCGGCCGACATCAATGCATTGAACGGCTGGATTCTTGGCTGCATCTCGTATTTGAAGCAGGAGGTCGGCAGATGCCAAGTTGTACCTGTCTAGATTGGCGCGTGTAAGGCAGGATAAGCGCCGTCAATTCAAATCAGGCGGATCAATCTCGTCAGTGAGAACGACGCCGGACGTCGACCGCCCGTCGGGAGTTGGATCGACCTCGGCGCACCATTTGACATAGTGCTCTTTGGTTTGTGGATAAAAGATATCCTGATACACGATTTTTCCGGCAATGAACACCGCGATAGGCTTGCCTATACTAGGCGTAGCACCGCCCACAAAATGCGGCGTTGCACTCTGATCTGTCTTGTATTCCCGGTTGCCCCGAACGATTTCCTTGCCAAACGCAATAGGAGAAGCAAGTGCAGGGCAATAAATAGAAGGGTCCGAAAGGGAAAGAGGAGGTCGGGGCCGTACCTCGACCGAGCCGGATGCTTTAACAATGATTGCCGAGGTCTGACCCTCATTTGAATAATCCGTTGAAATCATCAAGCTGCTCAGTTCGAGGGCCTTGGAGGCGGCAATCGTTATAGGTCCGGTCGTATCTACAGAGAGAATGTCGAGATTCGCGCGCTGCACTTGAATGTTTTCCAGCCATTGAAGGTGCAGTTCTTTCCATTGATCGTGGGCGTCACCGGATGCTCTCCATATTGCGATCGCACCAACGATTGCTGCCGCCCAGAGCCCGAAAACTTCCATGGGCCGATAAATCCACTCAAGCGAATTCGGGTCTGCCCTCTTGAGTTGCCAGAGTCGCGAGAAGCTTTTTCGCTTTACCGTTTTCATACGGCAACTCGTTCCTGAAATAAGCGCCAAACCTCGCGCAGACATTTGGCCTTTGTCCATCCCTGGGGACCGCGCGTCACTTAGGATCCACCTTGCTAATCACAACATTTATGTGCGATCTATCTGATAATATTCCGCAATGTTTGTTAAAGCCCCGAGAACGGGGAATAACGGAGCCATTGTGTGCTCATTAGCCGGTGCCAACCAAGCAAACCGATATTCGTTTTGATGCAGATATCGAATATTTTTGCTGAATATAGGGACCAGCTGCTCGCGTTGCACCGTAAGAGGATCGTAATACGTCAGCGGTCCTTGCCTCATATTCCATTCCGGCAACAATTCTTGCATCGCTGCGGTTAGTCGCCGATTGAACTCTTTCATATCGCGGATCACGAGGACGGCGTCGGCTTGAAACTCGTAAAACAGTCGTGCGTCATAGCCAAGTCCGCAGCACCAGACGTAAAAATCTGCGACGTTCAGCCCGCGAAAAAAATCTCCAGCTTCTACGGGAACTTCTATTCTATTGCCGTCAGGACCTGTGCGGTAAAATTTCGCCATGAGGCGCCGATGTGGTGCTCGAGCCCAATGCAGCAGCTCGTCGTCCCTCTGGGCGGCATTGAGCGAGGGATCGTTGAACAGACTTGCGGGCGCGACTCGTAGCACGCCTTCGCGAAACGCTCTCTCGATGTGTTCCTTTCTGCCGAATTTAGCGAAGCAGACCGGCGATCCGACGAACAATGGGTTGAGGGTTGGCGGCTCGTACTCAGCTGCCGCCGTCCGCTGGATTTCGGCAGCATCGAAGTAAATTGCCTGTTCACCACCCCTAAAAGCCCGTTCGGCGAACACATGCGCGATAAGACGGAGGAGATCTCGATGAAAATCTACATTGCGAGGTGGTATCACTTCGCCCGCAGCGTCCGTACTCCAAAGATTTCCCCCAAGCATGTCGTAACGCTGCCGGAGTGCTTGATCTGACAGGTGTCGCATGTATCGCATGGCCGCATATTCACGCGCCCAAGTTCCAAGCGCCATTGCCTTTACCCAAAGCTGAGTTTTGCGATCGCGTGACTATATTTCAAGAAATCATCGCGCGGGTGATAGAGCCTTTCGAGCCGCGGAGATTGCCTGGTTTATAATATCGATTTGATTTTCAAGATTCATTCGTTGGGTTCCAGGGGCGATCTCGTCAACGATCTTCAGAATCTGACTGGCGGCTGCCTCTCGAAATGCCGAATCTGGATCGCGTCCTTCTCCCAAAGGGATCGATTGGTTAAGCTCGGTCATGACCAGAAAATCGTAGTCTCGAACGTGCGCCCCGGCGATAGCTTGCAAGATTTCCAGCCGTTTGCGATCGAGTTTTCGACCAGAAATCTGAAGAGCTGCCAGCAAATATCCAAAGGCATCGGGCACGGCACGGTCGACGATGATCACGTCCGAGGAAAGTGCGAGCTCGGCCTCTTGCCTCATGCATTCCGCCATGATCCACAGTGTGCTCTCGAATGTGTGGTCTCTCAGGATAGGGAAGCCGAGGTCGCTGGCCCGTGTCGCCAGATCGTCAACGCGACCTACGTCAAATCCGTCGTTCTTTAGTGCCTTTTCGATGCCGTTGACGAACGTCGATTTTCCGGTCGAATGAGTGCCGGTTATGCCGATCTTGAAAGAGCGTCGGGTCAAAGGAGGGTTCCTTGCCGATTATCGAGGAGATTGGCGGCCATCAGCGTCGCGTGGCGACGATCCTCGGGCAGGCTGGAGATTAGATCGATATAAATGAGAGACGTGAGGGTCGCGTCATAGATCGCGGAATGATGCTTCCGCTCACTAAGCCGAGCTGCCTCCTCGGTATACCCCAAGGCGGCGCCCAGTTTTTCAAGACTGTAGGATTCCAGGCCGGGCTTGAGCGTTCTTGCAAGTTTGAGAGTATCGATCGCGGCCGCAGGCTTCCAGTCCGGGACCTGGCGGCCGATGACATCCAACTCCACCCGAACGTTGTGACCGACGATCGCCGCTCCGTCGGTCCAGGTTACGATCTCCTCGGATATGTCATCAATGCCCGGTGCATCCGCAACTTGCTTATTTGTGATCCCGTGAATTCGGGTGGCTGCCGGTAGAATGGGTGTTTGCGGGCGAATCAGCCAGTGGCGTTGGCGGTTCGTCAGCCTGAGGTCGTTCACTTCAATCATTGCCATCTCGACTATGTCAGGCGGCGTGGCGCCGTTTCCTTCAACGTCGATAACCCAGACTTTCTGGAACACTACGTCCATCCGATCTCTGCTCTTCCGTGCCGGCCATATACGTGGGGGTGATTTTCGTCGTGAACCTGAAACTTGAGCGAATGCTGCATAAAGTAACGCTGTTGCTCGGTGCTGCCCATCACTTTGACCCGTCGTTCATCGATTGAAATCGGGCAAGGGCTCAATCCAGCCTCGATCGCGAGCGCTTGGGCTTGGCGCATTGTTGGTTGGCGATGCTCGGACGCGCATAGATCGATCTGCGACGCGGGGCAGATCTCACAGATTTCTCTGATGCCGTAATGCCCATTGTAGTCCGCGGTTTTGTGAGCATAGGCGACACCGCAGGACGTCTTGCGAAAGATGGCACGGCCACGGAGAGCCTCGAGAACCCGCTTCTCCGTCTCGGCGGGCAATATCTTCCGACGCGCAACCTCTGGATACATTTCCGGCACGCCCAGATTGTCAAAATGGGCTCGGACCTGCTCTCGATAAAATAATCCCGTGAAGACGGTCGCGTCTGCCAGGCCTGATAATTCCCGTGCTTTCCCGAGGTGGTCATCCGCGTCGTTGAGGCCGGCAATGAGTGGTCGCCAATAGAGCACTGATTTCGTCCTGCGGGCATGTCCGTTGAGCACTCGAAGCGAATCTTCAGCAATTCGACTATCGATGGGCTCGATGCGCGCATCTTCAATTCCAGACCAAGTGACGAGGATTGTAACCTTGAGATTTCTCAGTCGCTCCAATTTCTCGACGTCTGCCGCCTCAATGATCCAGCGGGTTATGATCAACAAGTGGTTCTTGAGTCCCCGGTCGTCCAAATCCTCCAGGCATTTCATGAGATGGTCCTTCACCCCTGGCAGGAAAGGATCGGTCGCCCGGTTGAAGATCTGCAGCGGCGTCTGACTTGGCCTGAAGGCCCAATGGTTGACCAGCGTGTTAATTGCCGCTTCGTCGCTCATAACGAGGTGCGGTCTTTTCATTTCATAGTTCCCGAAGAGATGGCGAACGCAATATCCGCAGTCGAGGGGGCAGCCGACAACATGGTTGAGGCTTAATCCCGATTTTCGATAGTCAACGATTTGTTTCAGCGACTCAGGCAGGTCGGAGGGCGCTTCGCGCAGCCTTATCATTAATCTCTCTTGGGTGATCGGGTGAGCTGACTATCGAATCTCTTCGGGGTGTGCGTTGTTAAACGGAGCGCTAATAGACCGGCTTGCGGGGCCCATCGAAGCCGGGAAATCGCCATCCAAGGTGAGTAACACTTGTAATGACATCGCAGGAGAGTTCGGCGGTTCCTCGCTGCGTTTGCGTCAGGTAGGCGGTGTCGATGACGGTGTCGAACACCATCATTCGGTTGTTGACAAATATAGGGAGGGATCGTCCGTCGCTGCCGGGGGCGTTCCAACAAGCGTGGCAGAGAACGTTGCGCAGTGTGGATGCCTCTCGAAGCTGCAGGAGGAGTTCGTCGAAATTGGGAGGCGTAGTCGACGGGTGGTCACGAACAGCCTTGGCGTATGAGTCGATGAGATTTCCGAGAGGGTCTCTTAAGGCTCTCTCGAGCGTTGGCAGCCACTTGTCAAAGGCTGCCTGAATTTCAACTTCTGGGTAGCGCCTGGTCGCTGTGAAAGCGAAAATTGCTCTGGTCAGCACGTACTCCAGGTACCAAAAGGTCGCCACGGCTCGGCCGAGATGTTCCCAAAACATTGGCTCGTGGCGTTGCGTCGGAAATAGCGCTGGCGGTTCTCGATATCGACGATGAACCTATTTTCTTCGGCTAACTTGCTCATCTCCGAAAGACACCTCTATGCCTGAAGATTCGATACACACCGGCAGCACCTAAGAATCAGGCGCTAGGGAATAACGCTGGCCCAGGCGTCGAGTTGGTAATCGTCGTCTTCATCGATCGGCGCGCCGGTGCGCACTTTTGCCGTCACTTCATCCAGCCACCTACATTGCCTGGGGCACCTTACTGGCTGCTACATCTGAAGCGCGCTATCGGTCGCTTGCTGGTCTGCCTTCGCGAATTTCGATTTTTTCGTCGAGCGGGCCAGCCCAAAGATGTACGGTCGCCTATCCGATAGCTCGAAACATATCGCGGAGATCTCGCAGCTTCCTAACCTAGTATCTAACGCGCAGCGTTGTCCGTTTTGTCTTCTTCACGCGATATTTCTTCTCGTCTGGATAGCTCATCGAAAGGCCTGTGTCGTGACGAGCCTCGATCCTGAAAGGTTTCACCGCGTTGGGGGGAATTCTGCCCGGGCAACCAGGGCAAATGTCATTGTCAGCGGCGTCGCAGGAGCAGGCGAGCGCATGGTCGCAAACTATCATAAACGTGCACGCGACGAGAATTGCTACTGAAAGTTTAGATGACGACCTGATCCGCATGGTCATTTCTCGCAAAGTAACGGCGCCGCGTTCTCCATTCATTACTATCGTTGGCATATTGCAAAGCTCGTGACAATCTGATTCCGTGTCCATACCTCGCGTTGATTCTCTTCTGTCGATCACGCGCGTCTTTTGCGTCTTCCGTCATTGCGTTGGTCTTCTCAGTCCATCCGCACGGAGGCGTTTATGGCATCTCACAAATTACGTAGGGTCATTGTTTTAGTGAGCACGAGCCTATTAACCGCGTGCTCGACGGTAGACCAATTCGGATCTCGCATTTACGATGGTAATCTGAATTCACAGAATGCATTAAATCAGGAGATGGTTCTAAATATAGTTCGCGCCAGCAACCTCCAATCTCTAAATTTCGTTGCACTTACTCAGGTTAACGGGGGTCAAACGGAAACTGTTACGACGGGGCTGCCGACGATCACCATTGGACCAAATCTTCCCGCTACTGCCAAAATTGTTCAGGTTACCAACGCCGTGAGCAGTGGAGTGACAGGCGGATACCAGGCGAATCCCTTGATTTCCACGCAATTTGAAAATGGGATGTTGGCTCCGATCACGCCGAGAACGCTCTCGTTATTGATGTCGGCTCACCCGAGAGAAGCAGTATTGTTCGCCGCAATACAGCGGCTGGACGTCGAAGTAATTACACCCGCCAAAGGGACTCACATTCGTCCGCATGCCATTGCAAGATATGAGAACGATCCCGCACAGGATTTCAAGTCACTCGAACAAGATTACTCGAGCTCAAATGAGTTGAAATGTGAGGGAGTATCCGAGGCGGGCATCGGTCCTGAAGATCGCAAAATATTACCTAGGCTCGAATCCGAGGATTTTACGCAGGGAACGACCTGCGAGTTCAGCAAATTTTCACAACTTCTACACGATTTAATTTCGTACGGCTTCACCACGGAGCTAATTCCCCAAAGCTCGAAGCCACCCGGGGGAGGCGCCGCTTCCGGCAATCCAAACTCTGGTTCGGGGGGCACTTCTTCAAACAGCGGATCTCCACAGGAAGCTGTAGGCCAGTTCTGCTTCAATCGAGCTATTGGAGTTCCTCTTGCAAAGGCGCTTAATCCGGTTTGCGGAGCGTCCAGCAATCAGCAAGCTATACGCGTGCCAGCTAGGACGCTGCCCGCCGGCAGAGCACCGCGCGGCGGCGGGACCTCGGCGCCCGGCGTTCTCACAAATACAGTGATCACGACGAAGAAAGTGCAGAATCGAGAAGCAGAAGTCTATACGACGCAGACGTATTCGAACGCAAAAACGACAACTAAAGGCAAAGACATTATCTATAAGTATGATGGGATAGGCGAAATCAAGATCTCGGTCACACTTCGATCGCCGGTTGGCGTGTTCAATTACCTCGGCGAATGGTTATATCATCAGCGCGAATATGCGTTTCCGGCTTATGTATCTCAGATTGATGATTATCTAAGACAAGATCCCTATTACGTGGACATCGTACCGGGTGGAAGCTCAGGACCGTGCTACGTGTTTGTGGCATACCAAGGTGACACGTATTGCGTTCCAGAGAGATCTCGACACACGGCCATGCTGTTATCGATTTTGCAAGATCTTAGAAATTTGAATATCAGTGCGAGCGATTTGAACTCTGCATTTACCGTAAGACTTTCGAACTAAGATTGCGAAGAGCGCGCCATTTGATCTCAAGCAGCCAAAATCAAGTTCTGAAGCGTGATCGTGCCGTATTAGCGACCCTCCAGCTCAGACGATAGCCGCAAGCCTCGCTCTACCGCCAACCCCGCTGCAAACGCCGCGAGGATAATCAGAACGATAGCGATCAACCGCTAGTCGTATCGCTCGCGCCAAGGCAGCTTGCGTCACGCTTCGCGCCCGGCTTCGTCCAAATTATTTTGCGTGTGATAGCCCATCGCTAGATAGCGTAGGCTGTGTCGTAATACACTGTCAACGCCGCAAGAGCGTGATGGGGAATGTTATGAGGGTTATACAAGCCGCACTTATTGTTACCTGCCTCTTGTCGCCATCAATCGCGTCAGCCACCACATGCCACAATCATGGCGGCGTTGCGGACTGGGAATAGCCGCCGGGATTTAATGGACGATCTATTACAGTCGCCAAGCGTCACGCTGAATAAGCTATAGAAGTAAGACATCAGCAAGCTACTGCCTGCGCCGGCACCGTCAGTTGATGCGCTCGCATTCTCCAATGATCGAAAGGCGCAACCACGGTTACTCCAGAAGAGTTTGTTTCTTCCCGGGCGGGTGTTTTTCTTAGCCGAACCAGTTCACTTCTACGTATGCTGATAGACCGGATGCCGGTCTGTCCGCGATCGATCCAGGCATCAACGATGTCTCCGGACAGTATTGCCTGTAACAGGTGAGGGCCGGTTGGGCCAAAATGCCTGTCGAAGATCAGGACCGTATCCTCTTGGCGTCCCTGCTGCTGCTCGCAACGCCGCCGCGCCCTGACACAAAACGCCTCGATGTCGTCTCGAAGAAATCGATGGGTTTTCCCCATGCCGGGCGGACCCGCGATGAACGGCATCAGGAGTCCCAACCTAACGAATAGCTTGAAGTGCCCGTGCAAAGAGCCCCGCGCAAGTCCGAGAATGTCCCCCGCCGCTTCTCGATCGATCAATCGAGCCCATATCGCTGCTACAACTGAAACATCGGCTTTCGAAATAGATCGAGGCCGGGCGCGTCCCGCTTCCATGAGCCCAAGAGCGCGCGCTAACTTGGGAAACGTTGAGTGGTTTAACCCGGTGATGCGGGAGGCCTCGCTTAGGCTTAGGGAATTTTCGTGGTTTTCGAGCAGTTCCGCTAGCGTATCGGCCGAAATGGTATCGGAGTTAAATTCCGCTACTTCCCGCCCCACATAGAAATTGCGGCTCGCATGGCGAACAATTTGCTCGGCAAGGTAGGGAGAAAAGTTCTTTCCGCCTTGATAGTTATACCAGTGGTAAAACCATCCGTAGCCGGCGCTAAGGTTCCCGGATCTATTGGGATTGGCGCGCCGGAAACCGGCGTGAGCCTTGTCTAAGACCTCCTGAAAACGATCCTCAGTGATGATTCTATAAGCTCGCGCACGGGTGGCTGATTGTGTGAGGTTGACCTTTTTTGCGAGTCGCCAATTTTTGGCATAACCGCCAGCGTCGAGGGCGCCAACGCGCTCAAGCAGATCAATTGCGTCGACGAGATCGAGTTCATCCAGGGCAGCGACCCGGATCCGGGGGCAAATCCCGAGCCTGCCCGCAAGATATGCCTCCATCGCTGCAACGTCGGGTTGAGCGGTGTCGCCGTGAATCGTTCGAAGGTCTCCGGTCCGACAGCAATTTCCGCGGTGGAGTCGCCCGTCACGCCATGTCAACGGCTGAGCAAGCTCGCACGTGCAGTGATCAATCAACTTGATTTTGTGCCTGGGGCAGTGGGTGAAGAAGCTGAGATCCCAGAAAAAGCGATGGTGGAGGGATTCCCGCAGGCACGATGGGCAAACACGCCGAACGTTGTAATCCCGGTCGCGCATCTTACCGATCTTTTCTCCTCGAATTACGACGACATCATCTAGTTTCCTAAAGCTGTCGCGCGCGATATTTGAGACATCAGATCGAGTTAATCTCGCAAGATCTTCAAATTGCCACCCGTGACGAAGGGCATAGATCGAAAGGCCGGTCTCGCGCATCGAATATTGAACGCTCGGATAGCAGTTGATTTGAGTGAGCCGCAGAAGGAGGCCGTGAGCAGGCTCCTCCGGCGACGGCGCGGCCCATAGGGGTAATCCCAACGGCTCGAAGGTTGGATCCTTTTTAAATGTCATGTTTCTTATCGGTTAGCGCTTGGAGAAATCGGGCTTGGTCTTTTTTGGCTTGGTCGAAGTCTTGTCATCGCGAATAGTTTCGTCGCCGACCTTGCGCCGATCGCCCCAGCGCTTCCGAATCCTTGCGACTGCCGCGTCGTCGACGATGTCCAGGGCAAGAGGATTCTCGGATGCCGGCACGCCCGAAATTCGTCCATAAACCTCTGCCAAGAGGGTCTTAGGGATTCCCTCAAAATCGCGTTCGATGGCAATTTCGCTGGCTGCGTGCAGAAGATTGGTGATGTGCCCGATGAACCCGCCGGTCGCCATGTGGATACGCAGCGCGGTATCTGCATCCGTTATGTTCGGCGCAATGTCGAAGGGCAATTCCCATGCGAGAGTTTTGAGAAAACGCATGTAGTCGGCTCTCGCACCGAACTCAGCTGGGAACGGCGCCATCTTGATGCGGCCGCGGCAATGGCGAGGCAGTTCCGGATTTCTGTCGACGATCGTCTCAGCGACAGGCAGGCCTACGCAAACGATCTGGACGCGCGCCTGGAGCAGCAGCATTTTGATGACCTCGACTGCCTCATAGGCGGTTGTCGGGCCGTGTCCTTCGACAACATGGTGGACTTCGTCCAGGACGAGAAGCCGCACCTGCTGCCCGACGACGTGAACTTGGAGCCGCTCCATCAATTCGCCGAACGTGTCATGTGTGCCGCTGCGGACACCAAGCGCCTTAAGCGTGTCGCGGAGAAAACCTCTTGCGCGCGCTTTCGGCTCGACCAGGACTTTGAGAACCGGCCGCACCAAGCCAGACGGCCCTTCCTTCGTGACGCCGACGGTCGGTGGCAATGGACCCTGGGGCTCAGTAATCACGTTGACCCCGTCCGTGACTATGCCTTTCCACTCGGCCTCGAGGTCTTGAATGATATCGTCTATGACCCTCGTTTTACCCACGCCCGAGTCACCTCCCAGGACGAGGAGATGGCCGTCGGGCATGGTTTGCCAGCCGCGATAGAGGCGCATGACCGACGCCTTAGCGTCGAGAAACTGCGCGGTGTCGGCCTGAAAGCCTCCGAGATGGGCCAGGCGCTCTTGGTTGGTCATCTCGGAGAAAGTGAGACGGACATTTTTCTTGGAGGTATGCATATTCATCAGTCGCGTCTCCTCACGGTTAAGGGTTCGATGTCGCCTTCGTCGAGCGGTTCGATCGGCGGTGGAGGTGGTTTGGGCGGATCGATGGGATGTTGTCCCAGGGGCGACGCGCTTTTGAGGGGATCGACGATGGTTGGGGCGATGTGTTCAGCCGGCTTGCGGCCGTCGGCGTAAAAGCGCGCAAACCGCTTGCCGGCCTTCGATTTCTTGTTTCCTTTGACGATGTCCTCGACAAAGTCGAAAATCTCGCGCCGGGCACGAGAGAGCGATTCAAGGCGATCTTCATCGGGCTCGCGCAATTCGCGCGCGCGCTTCCGAATCACCTCATATTGGTGCAGCGTGAGGCCGGCTTCGACGCAGCTCGTAACGAGATCGCCTTCAATCCAGCCGCGTTTTTCCGAATCCTGCACATGCGCGTGCTGGAGATCCAAAGGATCGATGCGGGCAAGAACGTTGGCATCTGTCCCGATGCGTGTGCGCAGGAGCGAGAACGCATTTGAGTTCCACACGAGCCCTTTGAATTTGATCCCTTCGCGGGATAAAGTTGCAGGAATCACCATGCCCGTCAGTGGGACCAGCAAGCCTTTCGGGGGCGGCAATTTTTCGCCGCAAGCCAAAATGCCACGCTTCCAGCGATCGGCAGGAGCTTCTCCTGTTTTAGAGTGCTGCTTCTGATGATAGACGTCGACGATCCACTTTGCGGTAATCCAGCGCGCTTGCACCAAAGTCATGACTGCGGCTTCTTCGGAGTCGTAATCACCACGGGCCACGACGTTCGAAAAGGTAGTTCCCGGGATCGTGTGAAAAATGCGCTCTTCTAGCGAACGAAACCACCGCTCGATTTTGCCCTTCAAGGCGCCTTTCTTTCTCGGCAAATAGAGGATGCGCATATTGAGAGCGGCCTCGGTTTCCTCCATGCTTGTCGAATGAAAGTCACGCCCGTTGTCACAGACGAGTGTGTCTGGTGCGCCATGGCACGGCCAATCTGATGTGATGCCGCCGAGTTCAGTCAGGAAATCCGATTTCGTGCTGACGGCATGACGCAACGCTTCCATCACGGATACCCACGACGGCGGGTTAAAGGAAATGGAAAAGCCGATGATGCAACGCGAATAGCGGTCGATGAGGGCCGTCAACCACGGGCGGCCGAGCAACGTACGATTTTTCTCGTCGACGACCATGATGTCGAGTGGCGTATGATCGACTTCCACCGCCTCAAGTGGGTACGTTCCCTGCGGCCCTTCGACGACGGCTTCGAACTGACGGTCAGCCTCGACGCGGCCTTCGCGGGCGACGAGAATCTCGTATTGATCACGACCCGCCAGAACCTTAGAGATCACGTTGATGCCGAGAACGTCGATTTGGCCTTTGGCGCGCGCCGGCAGATTGCGGCCCTCGCCTTTGGCGCGCGCTCTGATCAAGTCGACGGCGCGCTCGCGCGTCAGCGCGAGAGTTCCCGGCGGCTGCGTCGCGTAGACTTGGTCAATCGCCTTGTTGATTTCCTCGCGAATCCAATCGGGCAATTGAGATCCGCGTCCGCGACGGAAAGCGAGGCTTGTGAGCGAGCGGATATCTTTGCCGGCGGCGAGGTAAGTTTTGGTCCAACGCCGTACGGACCTCACGGTCGGTTTGTATCCCTGGCTCGGATCTTCCGGCCATTCTTCGTCGATGGCGGTCTGGATGTGGCTTTTTCGATTCCGTTTGTTTGCCGGAAGCTCAGCCACGCGACGAACAAAACGATAGCGAAACTTCGCGGCTTCTCTATCGCCGGGCAGCATCGCGTCCCAATCAGTTTCGACTGCTTCCCGGACGGCGGGGGTGAGAGCCCGCCACATGGCCTCGCTCGAAATCCGCCCCTCGTACGCCATGCGGATTTGGGCCGGATTGGATAGGACGATCTGGTTACCGGTCGCTTTCTCGGTGAAGGTGCGGCCATTCTCCCCGACGGGACCGGCGATGAAGGGGCGTCCGTCGATTCGAACCGGGTCGTTGGCCTTCAGACGCAAAGTATGTTCGGTCATGAATTAGCCCTCGAAGCAAAAGTGGGATCAAGGAGCCGGTGCCCAACACGGACAAACCGACTGCCCCGCGAGAAAGGCCGGGTCGGATCGAACTCGAGTTCGCCGAGCCATGCGAGATGAAGTGCGAGGGGAAATGCATCAATGTTTGGCGACAGGTACGCTTGCAGGCCGTCGACGTTAAAGACGGCCTGCGTGGCCAATGCGACCCTCGCCTGCATCAGCCAAGACGACGGAAAGCGTTGGCCCGCGTAGCGCAGGATAAGCATGGCATTGCTCAGCCGTGGCTCTATCCGGATCTCGTCCTCCGTAAGGAGACGGAACCGATAGCCCAGTTCACTTGCCGCCCGGCCCATCGCCGCAAAGCGCGCTGCCGCTTCGCGCATCCGGTGGGCTAGTTCATCCGGGGGGCCGCGCTGGATTCTCGCGCGCTCGGGATGAACGTCTTCGACGGGCTTAACCTCGACGATCTCCCGACTGCCGGACGCCCTCATAATGCGATAATCGGGCGTCCAGAGCGTTTCGCCGTCATCGGTAGACAGATGAATGCGAAACGGCTCGGAATCGATCCCCGTGACGTCGGGTTCAAACGCTGCGGTCTGGACCAGAAAGTCGCCCGAAAGCAGAGATTCGTATGCGCACGTCGTGAGCAAACGCGCGAAGGGAACGCGGCCCGTGTAGCCATCGCTGCGCCCGGTAACGACGTTGCGGATGGAGCCTTGCTTGGGGAGACGGCGGGTCACGCAGCGCCTCCCAAGTCCAGATCGAGATGTACCGGCGCGCCGGTGTAGGGACGCGGGAACACCTGGTCCTGGAGGGCGACGATGATCGCTTCGGGGGACGACAAAGTGAGACCAATGGTGTACGCGATGAATACGCCCGATGCAGCATCGCAGATGGTCGTTAGAATGGGCTGCCCGGTGTGAGCCGAGTGGTCGTCTATTGCCATGACGTCGAGTTCGACAAAGCTAATATCCACGCCTGCGGAACCCGGCAGCTTGACTCCAAATTCTCCTTTGTGTTCGTCGGCCCCCTGCGCAATCACCTTCTTGGTCAGGTTACCAACGATGCTAAGCCCGAATGGACGCGACAGCGGAAGACGCGCGAGCACGTCGAGTACCTTTTCAGCGATGCGGCGAGGACGAAATGACGTACGAGATATGCCGTAGGGTTTGAGATCGTCGGTGATCAGTTCATTGTATTTGGGGTAATGTCTGACATGCTCGTTCATGGCGTATTCCTTTGCGGCTACTGTTCATGAATCGTCTGCCGGACGGAAAAGCGGACATGGCTCCGCAAATTGTTTTCCGCGTCGACGAGCGAGAGGGCTCGTTTGCCTTCTTGAGCAGAAGGCTTTCGATCCCTCGCACCCATTGAATCGTTTGAGGCGCGGAAAAGCGGACATGTACTCGGAGAGATTTTTGAAATTGCCCGTGATGCACGGGGGCCTGAAGGGTAGCCAGAGTACAGGCTACGGCTATCTGCCGCCTTCCGGCGGATACGGCCGCCATGCCCTGACGCCTCGCCGACCAAAAAGTCGGACGAGCGCCCGCGCCTGTCGTCTGCCGCATCGTCTGCAACGCATGAGCGGAACGATCTCACGCAGCGTTGCTTCAGGCCCGAACCTTTCGATCAGGAGCTCGGCGTAGAGTTGGGAAATTTTCCAGCAGTGCCGGCATTCGAAATGCAGCGTGGCGCAGCGCGACACCTCGTAGAGCGTCCAATCGTAAACTTCTTTAGTGCGCGGCGCATGGACCATCGGTCATTGAAGCTTGCCGCGGGCATAGCCGAAGGATGTGAGTTCGATGGCCCGATTGCGCGCCATTTCCAGATAGGAAATCTGCGCCAACAGCGCGCGAATAGCTTTTCGTGCGTCGCCGCCATGCTCGACAAGAATTTCCTCTACGCCTTCGTTGAACAAATCTTCTTCGTTCGCCCTGGCGTCTTTTGCCGGTCGTGCTTGCATTTTCGCGCTCGCGTGTTCATGATGTGTTCTTGAGGAAAATGTCACGGCTTTTGTGGAGAGTCGAGTCCTTTTCAGCGGTCCGTCGCGCAAGGTTCAAGTATGGCTCGTAGCCAATAGGCGCTGAGTTTTTACGAAAGGCGTTTCTCAATGACCGATGGCAATCTGCAATCTTTCAGTCCTAGCGCCGCGATGGAATACGGCCTGCTCATCAACGCAGCGTATTCAATGGCCGGCGACCCGAACAACCTCACACCGCCCTGCGCCCAGTTGCCTCCTGGCTTCAAGTTCATTGCCTGGGTGCAGATGCAGGATTTCATACTCAATAGCAGCACCTGGCGTTTTTACGGTCTGATAGTGCAGCGCACGAATGACCCTACGAGATTCGTTCTAGCCATTCGCGGCACGGAGCCGACGAGCCTTGAGGAATGGATTGACGACATCACTTCGGTGGCAAGCACGCCTTTGCCCGGCTTCGGCAACGTCGGCTACGGCTTTAATCGCATCTTTGAGACCATGCGTGTGATCGAAGAAGGAGAATCCACACCAACGGACTTGTTTGCGGCTGCCGCGAAAGCGATGAAGCCCTTCACCCAACAAGTTGCCGAGACTGTGCAGAAACATGCCATCGCGGCTGCGCCTAAAGCCGAAGATCATGCTGAAGCGGTTGCCCCAACTGTGACCTCAGTGGAAGTTACCGGACATAGCCTGGGGTCGGCACTGGCAACGCTATATGTGGCTAAGAACGCCAACACGGCCGACGTTCATGTGCCAAGGATTTATACGTTCGCGTCTCCTCTGGTGGGCGACAGCACCTTTGTCGCCGCATTCGACAAGCTCGGGGCGGATTCCTGGCGCATAGCGATCGCTCGGGATATAGTCACGCACCTTCCCACTATAGGCTTCGCGCACGTGGACAAAGTCGAGGAACTCTATTCAGGTAAGTGGGTGAACAAGTCGGTTACGTGCCTCCATTCTATGATGACGTATCTCCACCTAATCCACCCTGCATTTCCGCTCGACAAGGGATGCGCGTGGGACGCTAATGCTGATGTGGGTCCCAACATCGGTGGCCACGCCTCAGCTTAGAGATGTGCAATCTTTACAGTGAACTTAAGGGTCAAGCCGCGATCCGCGCCGCGGCGCGTGCGATGCACGACCGCACCGGCAACCTTCCGCCCATGCCCGCGATCTTTCCAGATATGATGGCGCCGGTCGTGCGCAAAGCGGAGGATGGCGAACGCGAACTCGTCATGTTGCGCTGGGGTTTGCCCACGCCGCGTTCTGTCCTGAAAGGCATTGATCGCGGCGTGACGAATGTCCGCAACGTTGGCTCTCCGCATTGGCGGCCATGGACCGGGTGGACCAATCGATGTGTCGTGCCCGCGACGAGCTTTTGCGAGCCGTCAACGCATGCCGATCCCGTGACGGGCAAAAAGACGTGGCATTGGTTTGCGTTCAGCGAGGAGAGGCCATTGTTTTTCTTCGCAGGCTTGTGGTGCAAATGGCGCGGCGTCCGCGGGACTCAGAAAAATCCGGTGGAAGGCGAGCATGAATTATTTGGCTTTCTCACGACCGAAGCGAATGCAGATGTTTTCGCCGTTCATGAGAAGGCCATGCCGGCTATCCTCACGACGCCCGAGGAAATCGATTTATGGATGGCTGCGCCGATCAATGAAGCGCTTTCGCTGCAGCGGCCTTTGCCGGACGGAGCGTTACGGATCGTGAGGAGTGGGGTGCAGGAGGATCAGCCGTGATTTTACGTGCGCATGCACTGTCGTGGCGGCGCTCCATGCCTCAAGTGCTGGCGCTGACCCTTAATCGGCGGGTCCAAGATTCGAATCCTTGTGCGTCCTCCCCCCCCCGCAAAATCAAAAAGTTAGCTCGCATCAAGATAAGCTCCGGCATGTGAGAACCCATTTGGGAGTTTTATTGCCAGAATGTTCCATGGTAACGTCGCAGTGGTATAGATCGGCGGCGGATAAACATGATGACCAAGACTTCTCCTGAGGACTCGCGCGAAGAGATGCGCGACGTGGCACGTGGCGGTCGGTCAGCATCTCAACTTCCAGTGCCTAGCGGCGTGCGTTCGCCACCCGACGAGCCAGATTTCCAGCCGCAAATGACGGCCGGCCGAAAGGTCGCGCGCAAACATCGCAATGCCCTGCGCGAGCTTGCGAAGTAAGAGCCATGAAGGCGGACCATCCTGAAGTCAGGCTCGAAAATTGGCGCCTCGTGACCTTGCCCAACGATCCGAACGCCGTGCTGGTCGGGACGGTGACCGGTCACCCGCGAATCCAGGATGGCCGCCGGACGCTGACGACGCAGATCGTGGAGATGGCACCGGATAAAAGCTGGGCGCGCACACTCAACACGCATTACGTGCTGGGCGAGCCAATGCCAGAGGAGGAGGAGTTTGACGATCGGATCAAGGCCGGCATCGAACGCCGCATTTGGGCATGGCCACACCCCTCTATCGCGAATGATCTTTAGAAATTGTCCCAGAATCACAGGCATGTGAACGACGCAAAACGCATCTATTTCAGGTTGTGCTTGGCCACCTTTAATTTTTTCAGCGCCTCGCCTGCGGCGCGCATGTCCCCGCCAATCAGGACGCCGTCACCTTCCCCGTCTGGATAATACCCAGGCAGATCAACCGTGGTAGACTGGCCGCCATAGGAAACGATGAACGGTCGCACATCGCGACGCAAGATGCTGCCGGTTCCGGGGTCTGCCATCGTATCTGGAAGGTTGCGATCGTCGCTCATTCGGTCAAATTAAAATGCGCAACGCTCAGGTGCAAGCCGACCGGTTGATTCACGGAGCGCGGTCAGCTCCTTTATGATCCACATCACCGAGGCTTCGAGATCGTTCAGCGCCACGGCCTTGTAGCGGCTATCTGGCAGGTTCTCATAAAGCACCTCGAGCTCGGCCGCCTTTTCCTTGATGGCGTCGTACAGCGCCTTCTTCTCCGGCGTCAGCGACTGATCGCGCGGATCTGACACTAGCGCGTCAATTTCTTTCGCCTTTTTGAGTTTGATATATCTCGCTTTGCTTTTTCTGTGATTGTAGCGGGAGTAGATCGCCAGGCCAGTGCCCATAGCGACTAAAGTAGCCAAGTAAAGATACTGACCGTCCATGACTCACCTGGTGATTTGCTTCGCTTCGTCCTTAGGCTTCGATCATCGGCTCAGCAGTTTATCCCACGTGGCTTCTGCAGCGTAATAACCCCATCGCGTGCGTACACGACGCACGATTTCGAACAGGTCCCACATGCTACCATGTTCCATGGTCCACCGGATCATCAGATCGGTTGGGATTGGCACGGGTATCTTCTCGAGCGGAATGGCTCGGTAGCCCTCGAGAAAATCCTCTGGCGGAGAAAGATCATCCATGGGCGTCGACCAAATCGTCAAGCGATAAGGTTTGACCGAAAGTATGGAGAACAATAGCGTCCGTAAATTCTCCGGTCTGCGGATCGCCGCTGCGGGAAAAGGCGATTGCACCCACACCACTCGACGCAAGTCGCCTTGCGGCATGAATGGCATTCAAGGGCGATGAACATTCATGCGGGATCCCGGCGACCATGTCTCCGTCTTCGCTGCGCGTAAACGGCAGTGCTACATAATAGGTAATGGCACTCATCACTTACCTCGGATGTACGCATACTCTACGCAGTCAATCACATGCCGCCTTGTCGAATACACCGACAAGCCGGCGGCCATTAAATCTCCTCGGCACGTGATTGACTGCGGCCCGCATCCGCCTTAGAACATAACAGGAACATGTGCGGCGGTCAAGTTTACGGAGAGAGATATGCGCGACATCGCCTCGTCGAGATCAGCAAATGCGCAAGATAGTGCCGGAACAAAAGGCTCAGCTGGTCACGATCACATGCGATCGCTGTCAGGCGACATATCATCCTAAAGAAAAATTCGCCGACGAGATGGAGGCGCTGGAGTTCTTATCCTGCGAGGCCATAGGCGGTTACGGGAGCCAGTTTATCGGCGATGGGGTTCGCTGGTCTTTCGATCTTTGTCAAAAATGTACACACGATTTACTGGCCAATACATTCGCAAAATCGACTAGCCCTATGTTGATTTGCACTGAAAGCTGACCCGGCGAAGAGGGATATTTCCATCGAGAATTGACCCATGTTCGAACCACCCCTGCTTGATTTTGGCGGGGGCAATGGAGTGATCGACATGGCGTTATTGAGCGTGATTAGACGCTGGCATTTTCGAGAGCATCTATCGATCCGGGAGATCTCGCGCAGGACTGGCTTGTCGCGGAATACGGTCCGCAAATATCTGCGGTCCGGCGATGTGGAGCCGAAGTTTAAGGTTCCGGAGCGGCCAAGCAAGCTTGACGCCTTCGCCGACCGATTGTCGGCGTGGCTAAAAACGGAGGCGAACAAGCCGCGCAAGCAGAAGCGCACACTGGGGCAGTTGCATGCCGACCTGATCGGCCTCGGTTATAACGGCTCGTACAGTCGGGTTGCGGCCTTCGCCCGGGATTGGCGAGAGGCTCGGCAAAGGGAGTTGCAAACGTCGGGGCGTGGGATTTTTGTGCCGCTGGCGTTTGAACCCGGCGAAGCCTTCCAGTTCGACTGGTCCGAGGACTGGGCGATCATCGGCAATGAACGCACCAAGCTGCAGGTAGCCCATACGAAGCTGAGCTACAGCCGGGCCTTCGTCGTGCGGGCCTATCTTCTGCAGACACACGAGATGCTGTTCGACGCCCACAACCACGCCTTCCAGGTCTTCGGCGGCGTGCCCCGACGCGGCATCTATGACAACATGAAGACTGCCATCGACAAGGTCGGGCGTGGAAAGGCGCGCGATATCAATGCGCGCTTCCTGGCGATGGCTAGTCACTATCTCTTCGAACCGGAGTTCTGCAACCCGGCGTCGGGTTGGGAGAAGGGACAGGTCGAAAAGAACGTCCAGGATGCCCGTCATCGGCTCTGGCAGCCTATCCCGCGCTTTGCCTCCCTGGATACGCTGAACGAATGGCTGGAGGCGCGCTGCAAGGAGCTTTGGGGACAGACATCGCACGGGAGAATGCATGGAACGATCGCCGATATCTGGGCCGAGGAAGCCTCGGCTCTCATGCCGGCCTCACGCCCGTTCGACGGCTTTGTGGAATATACCAAACGGGTCTCCCCGACCTGCCTCGTCCATCTGGAGCGCAACCGCTACAGCGTTCCCGCCTCCTTCGCCAACCGCCCCGTGAGCGTGCGGGTTTACCCGGAGAAGATTGTCGTCGCCGCCGAAGGTCAACTGATCTGCGAGCATCGCCGCATCATCGACCGTTCTCACGATGGGCCAGGCCAGACGGTCTACGACTGGCGCCATTATCTGGCTGTCCTTCAGCGCAAACCCGGCGCGCTTCGCAACGGCGCTCCCTTCGTCGAACTCCCGGATGCCTTCAGGACATTGCAACAGCAGCTTCTCAGGAAGCCAGGCGGTGATCGTGAGATGGTCGACATCCTGGCGCTTGTCCTCCAGCACGACGAACAGGCTGTGCTCTCGGCCGTCGAGCTGGCATTGGAAGCAGGTGTTCCGACGAAGACGCATGTGCTGAATCTGCTTCACAGGCTGATCGACGGCAAACCTGTCGTTCCCCCGAGCGTCGATGCGCCTCAGGCTTTGAGGCTTACCAATGAGCCGAGGGCCGATGTCGAACGCTACGACGCCTTGCGGGAAACAGCGGAGGCGCGCCATGCCTCATAATCCTGCCAGTGGCGCCATCATCATCATGCTCCGGAGCCTCAAGATGCACGGCATGGCCCACGCCGTCGGCGAGCTGACCGAACAGGGATCGCCGGCTTTTGAGGCCGCCATCCCGATCTTGTCTCAGCTCGTGAAGGCCGAAACAGCTGAACGGGAGGTGAGATCGGTGGCCTATCAGCTCAAGGCGGCGCGGTTCCCAGCTTACCGCGACCTGAATGGCTTCGACTTCTCAAGCAGCGAGATCAACGAGGCGCTGGTGCGCCAGCTTCATCGCTGCGAGTTCATTGATGAAGCCAACAACGTCGTTCTGGTCGGCGGCCCTGGTACAGGGAAAACCCATCTCGCAACCGCCATCGGTGTGCAAGCCATCGAGCACCACCGCAAACGTGTTCGGTTCTTCTCGACCGTTGAACTGGTCAATGCGCTCGATCAGGAAAAGGCACAGGGCAGATCCGGACAGATCGCAAATCGTCTCATCCACTCCGACCTCGTCATCCTGGACGAGTTGGGCTACCTGCCGTTCAGTGCATCCGGCGGCGCGCTGCTCTTCCATCTCTTGAGCAAGCTCCACGAGCGCACCAGCGTTATCATCACCACCAATCTCAGCTTCAGTGAATGGGCGAGCGTGTTCGGCGACCCCAAGATGACGACCGCATTACTCGATCGCCTGACCCACCATTGTCACATCCTTGAAACCGGAAACGACAGCTTCCGGTTCAAAAACAGCTCGGCACATGCGGCCAAAACAAAGAAGGAGAAAAATAGAAACTTGACCATCGCACCTGATCCGAAAAATACATAACAGGCGGGTCAGTTCTCAGTGGAAACGCCGGGTCAACTCTCAGTGCAAATCAACAGACTATTGTTTGTCGGATGCCAACAAGCTCAGAGGACCGGTCGCCAACGAGTTCCCCGAGCAGTGATGATGTGTATCTGCGATCATGGCTCGGCGGTCACAATTGTCAACGACGACGCCATCGATGATCCGCGTCGGACGGGCTGGAGCCATAGGAGGGGATCTGAGCCTCACAGAAGAATTTTGAGTCGATCCCCCTCCAGGGGTTAAACAGACTCCGACTATCTCCAGGTCGAAGTAACGCTGCGCCGTGAAAAGCGGGACGCGAAGCTAGCTTTTTTTCAGGGCCTTTTTCTCGATCCCAGCGGCGAAATACGGAGTTTCTTCCGCGTTGTGAGCCTCGATTGCCAGTTGGAATCGGTGCCTTGCTTCTTCGTAGGGAATCCTGAGCGCCTCAAGATACTGATCGTATTTCTCGGTCGTATGAACCCAGACGTTATTGGTAAACTCGTGGTGAGTACCACTCTTGGGGGTTGCGATCAGTTCCCAAGTGACACGCGCCGTGGTGTAAATGCGGCCGATGAGAAGCGTGGAGACGGATTCGACGCGGCAATGAAGCTTTTCCGAAATCACCGGGTTGTAATGCTCGACAATGAGCGCCCCGCCGATGTCCTCGACGTTGATCGACATCGGCTTGCCATCGGGGCTGGTGGTGAAACCAGCAGATACATGTGCTTTGGAGATCGGCGTGCAGGCGGCGTATTCGGACTCGGGGACATTGTATAGCCAGTCGGTGATGTCAATGGCCGCGGTGGGTGCGTTGATGTGGAACTTGGCTGTGCTTTCGGCAAGAAGGCGAGGTTGAAACTCAGACTGGTTCGGTTCGGTGCTCACTACTGTATCTCCATCTCTGGAAGCGTCTTCATTGCGAGAGGGACATCCGATCGACGAGATTGTTCCATCTGTTCAGACGTGCGCCGACCTATACCCCGTGGGTCTTCGGCGGCTTCCAAAAACGGTTATCCGCTTGCGTATCGCACGCAAATCATTTTCGGCGAGGATGGTCGCATACCACATGCCATCGTGCGATCGAACAATTCTGCGACCGAATTTGGAAGCGATATGACGTCTTCGTTCGCTACAATTGCACGGAGGGTGTGTCTTGGAATCGGTGGCCCTGCCAGAATCAGACTGACGACTACTTGCCCTTCGTCATGAATGTGCGGGCACCCCACGGCCCTGATAGCGACGGGCTTTGGAATATGACATCTTCGGTTTGCCGAGAGCCGACGTGCGCTCCGCCTTCACTCCTCTTCACAGCACTTGATGTAATCGGAGAAACATATGCCTTTCGTCAAAACCAAAGACGGAACCGAGATTTTCTATAAGGACTGGGGCTCAGGCCAGCCGGTCGTCTTTCATCACGGCTGGCCTTTAAGCGCGGACGATTGGGACGCCCAGATGCTGTTCTTCTTGCAGCACGGCTACCGGGTCATCGCCCATGACCGTCGCGGCCATGGGCGCTCCGCTCAGACCGCGGCTGGCCACGACATGGACACGTATGCCGCGGATGCCGCGGCGGTCGTCGATGCTTTGGATCTCACGAATGCGATCCACATCGGTCATTCCACCGGCGGCGGCGAGGTCGCCCGTTATGTCGCGCGTTACGGCAAGGGCCGCGTCGCCAAAGCGATCCTCGTCAGCTCAGTGCCGCCATTGATGCTCAAGACGGATAAGAATCCGGACGGGACCCCTGTTTCAGTATTCGATGGACTGCGCGCGCAGCTTGCTGCTAACCGGTCACAATTCTATCGCGAACTTCCAATCCCGTTCTACGGTTTCAACCGAACCGGCGCGAAGGTCATCGAAGGCGTCGTCGATAATTGGTGGCGCCAGGGGATGATGGGTGCTGCCAATGCCCATTATGAAGGGATCAAGGCCTTCTCGGAGACAGATCAGACGGAGGATCTGAAGGCGATCGAGGTTCCGACCCTCGTGACCCAGGGTGATGACGACCAGATCGTGCCCTACATGGATGCCGTCCTGCTCCAGGCAAAGCTGGTGAAGAACTCAACTCTAAAGGTCTATCCCGGATATCCGCACGGCATGCTCACGGTTCATGCCGACGTGATCAACCCGGACCTGTTGGCCTTCATCAAGGACTGAGGGCACCCGGCCGGCGCGAACACTCCTGTCACGCCGGCCGATTCGAGCTGAAAGACATCTTGATGCTTAGAAAAGACTCGGCCCTCCTGCTTGCGTCACGAAGGGACTTTGTGATTGGCGCTGGGGGCGTAGCCGCCGCCGGCGCACTGGTTGGCCTACAGCTTAATCCGGCACTTGCCGCAATTCCGGAAGCGGGAAAGCTATTCAAGACCAAGGACGGAACGGAGATCTTCTACAAGGATTGGGGTCGCGGCCGGCCTGTCGTGTTTCACCATGGCTGGCCGGTCAGCGCGGACGACTGGGACGCGCAAATGCTGCTCTTCCTGCGGCACGGCTACCGCGTGATTGCCCATGATCGCAGGGGGCATGGCCGGTCCAGCCAGACCTCGGGCGGCCACGATATGGACACATATGTTTCGGACGTCGCGGAACTCACTGCTGCACTGGGGCTAAGGGATGCCATCCATATCGGTCACTCCACAGGTGGTGGCGAGGTAGCTCGTTACGTCGCGCGTCACGGCAGGGGGCGCGTCGCCAAAGCGGTACTTCTCAGCGCTGTTACGCCGATTATGGTGAAGAGCGGCGGGAATCCTGGCGGTACGCCCATCGCAGTCTTCGATGACTTGCGAAAGCAGCTTGCTGCAAACCGCGCCCAGTTCTATCGCGATCTTCCGATGCCGGTCTACGGCTTCAACCGCCCGAACGCCAAAACCTTGGACGGTGTCGTCGACAACTTTTGGCGCCAGGGCATGATGGGTGCGGCTAATGCCCAGTATGAATGTATCAAGGCTTTCTCCGAGACAGACTTCACCGCGGACCTCAAAGCCATCGATGTTCCAACACTTGTGATGCACGGCGACGACGACCAAATAGCGCCGATCGGCGATTCAGGCGTGCTATCGGCTAAACTCGTCAGAGGGGCGAAACTCAAGGTCTATAAGGGGTATTCCCACGGAATGTTCACCGTCCATGGCGATGTCATTAACCCCGATCTCCTGGCTTTCGTCCAAAACTGAAGGCGCAAAATCTGAAGGAAAATTCCATGCCTCGCGCTGTGAGATTCGATAAATACGGTGGTGTCGACGTCCTGCATGTTGTGGAGGTCGACCGCCCGGCGCCCGGGCCTGATCAGGTCCTCGTCCGAGTCAAGGCTGCCGGTATCAATCCGGGCGAGGCCTCCATTCGCGAAGGCGCTTTTGCCGAACGATGGCCCGCGACGTTTCCGTCGGGCCAGGGCAGCGACCTTGCCGGTGTCGTCGAGGAAGTCGGCAGCGCCGTCAAGAATGTCGCAGTCGGCGACGAGATTATCGGGTTCACCAATAATCGTGCTAGCCAAGCCGAACTGGTCGTCGTGGACGCCGACCATATCGTCCCTCGCCCGGCGCATGTCTCATGGGAGCAGGCGGGTGCTTTGTTTGTCGCTGGGACGACCGCTTATGCCGCCGTGCGCGCGGTTTCTCTGAAGACAGGCGACACCGTGGTGGTCTCCGGCGCCGCAGGCGGTGTGGGGTCGATTGCTGTTCAATTGGCCAGGATTGCAGGCGCCAAGGTTCTGGGTCTTGCGGGCACCGAGAACCATGCCTGGCTTAGAGATCACGGCGTGATTCCTGTCGCCTACGGAGATGGCGTCGCGGAACGGATTCGCGCTGCGGCCGGCAAAAAGGTGGATGCCTTCATTGACACCTTTGGCGGCGGCTATGTCGAGCTGGCGCTCCAACTCGGCGTCGCGCCCGATCGAATCGACACGATTATCGATTTTGCGGCCGCCGCGAAGTACGGCGTCAAGACCGATGCCAACAGCGCGGCGGCGCACGCCCAAGTGCTCGCGGAACTAGCCGGCCTGATAGACGCTGGGCGGCTAGAGATTCCGATCGCCAAGGCCTATCCCCTGGACGAAGTGCGCGAGGCCTATCGCGATCTCGCACGGCGTCACACGCGCGGCAAGATTGTGCTCGTGCCTTGATGATTTATTGTAAAGGTTTTCTCTGAGAGCAGCTTGAACTCGCAATATCAATCGCGCTGGTACCATGTGACGGCGGTGTGGTAGCGCGGTCGATGATCGAGCGTCGGCACAAGAGTCATTGGGGGACGTTCTAGGTTCCTCGAATTGAGAATAGACTCAGGGCATGCGCCCGATCAACATCCTATCCACCGTCTGAGCGAGGTTTGGAACGCGCCTTAATTCGTGCTTAGGAGATCCATAACCACGATGGCCAAGGAAACCTCTCCAAACGCTTCCGCCTTTCAAGCCAAAGGCTTCGTACAGGTGCGCGGTGCCCGCGAGCACAATCTCAAGAATATTTCCCTGGACATTCCAAGGGATGCCCTCGTGGTTTTCACGGGAGTGTCGGGATCCGGTAAGTCCTCGCTGGCGTTCGGGACTCTCTACGCGGAGGCGCAAAGGCGATATCTCGAGTCGGTGTCACCTTATGCGCGGCGACTCTTCCATCAGATGGCAATTCCGGAGGTGGATCAAATCGACGGGTTGCCGCCGGCGGTGGCGCTGCAGCAGCAGGGGGGCGCACCGACTGCACGATCGTCCGTCGGCAGTGTCACGACGCTCTCCAATCTCCTGCGGATGCTTTATTCGCGTGCGGGCGACTACCCACGGGGCCAAAAACTGCTTTACGCGGAATCATTTTCTGCGAACACTGCTGAGGGCGCGTGTCCCGAGTGCCATGGCCTCGGAAGCATATATCAGGTGACCGAGAAATCCATGGTTCCCGACGATTCGCTGACGATCCGTGAGCGAGCGGTCGCGGCGTGGCCGAGCGCATGGCAAGGCCAAAACCTGCGCGATATCCTAGTGACGCTCGGCTACGATATTGATCGTCCATGGCGCGATCTGCCGAAAAAGGACCGCGACTGGATTCTGTTTACCGATGAGCAGCCCACGGTACCGGTCTATGCCGGCTATAACGCCACGGAAGTTCAGCGGGCATTGAAACGAAAGGAGGAGCCGAGTTACCAGGGTACTTTTACGAGCGCTCAACGTTACGTAATGCAGACCTTTGCGAATTCACAAAGCGCTATGATGAAAAAGCGTGTCGCCCGGTACATGCTAGTCGGCGAGTGTCCTCTTTGTCACGGCAAGCGCCTTCGTCGTGAATCCTTGTCCGTGAAATTTGCCGAAATGGACATTGCCGAGATTTCGCGAGTGCCGCTCAAGCGATTAGCAAATCTCTTTCGTCCCTATGCAATCGGTCGGGGCTCATCCCGAAAGGATGAGGCACTGCATCCCGAGAAGGCGATCGTCGTTCGGCGAATTGCCCAGGATTTCACGGCGCGTCTTGATGTGCTCTTGGATCTCGGCCTCGGCTATCTCACGCTCGAGCGCAGTACGCCAACGCTTTCACCCGGCGAGCTTCAGCGGCTGCGCCTCGCGACGCAAGTCCACTCCAATCTGTTTGGCGTCGTTTATGTGCTTGATGAGCCGTCCGCCGGTCTTCATCCTGCCGACACCGAGGCCCTCTTAAGGGCTCTCGACAGGTTGAAAGCCTCAGGTAACTCACTCTTCGTCGTCGAGCACGAACTCGATGTGATCCGCCACGCGGACTGGATCGTCGATATCGGCCCGGATGCCGGAGAGCAGGGCGGGTTTGTTCTTTATAACGGTCCGCCGAACGGGTTGCGGCATGTGGAGCGTTCGCAAACGCGGCGCTACCTCTTCGAGAAGAACGGTCCAGCGGCCAGGACACCCCGCACGCCAAAGGGATGGCTGCGCCTGCGCGATGTCACGCGCAACAATCTAAATGGCTTGGATGTTGATGTGCCGCTCGGCGTATTCATAAGCGTGACGGGTGTTTCTGGATCGGGCAAATCAAGTTTGGTGAGCCAATTTCTCGTGGAAACGGTCGCGGAAAAACTCGGTCATTCCGTCGAGCCCTCGATCGACGGCGCCGAAGAGCCTGAGCACTCGGCAATTGAGACCTCTCGCGGCGAGATTGTAGAGGGCATGGACAAAGTGCGACGCCTTGTCATAGTCGATCAGAAACCGATCGGACGGACACCTCGTTCCAATCTCGCCACCTACACCGGCTTGTTCGATCAAGTTCGCAAACTGTTTGCAGCGACCAAAGGTGCGCGTGCCCGTCGCTATGATGCGGGTCGATTTTCGTTTAATGTAGCCAAAGGACGCTGTCCGACTTGCCAAGGAGAAGGCTACGTCTGCGTCGAACTGCTTTTTCTTCCGAGTGTCTACGCGCCGTGTCCGACCTGTCATGGTGCGCGCTATAACGATAAAACACTTGAGATCAAACTTCGAGACAAGTCGATCGCTGACGTGCTCGCAATGACGGTCGATGATGCTTACGAGTTTTTCGCAGACGACATCGCGTTGTGTCGTTCATTGGGCGTCGTTAGGGAGGTTGGTTTGGGCTATGTCCGTCTCGGTCAGCCTGCCACCGAACTCTCCGGCGGTGAGGCTCAGAGGATCAAGCTCGCGACGGAACTGCAGCGAATGCAACGCGGAGATACGTTGTATATCCTTGATGAGCCAACGACTGGATTGCATCCTTCGGACGTCGAGAAGCTAATGAAGCAACTGGACGGCCTCGTGCAATCCGGAAACACCGTGATCGTTGTCGAGCATGACATGCATGTCGTGGCCGCGTCTGACTGGGTGATCGATATGGGACCCGGCGCGGGCGACGAAGGAGGGAAACTGGTGGCGGTGGGGCCACCTGTCGAAGTTGCGACAAGCTCCCATAGTCAAACCGCCCCTTATCTTGCTCGCTTAAGTTCGAAGGTCCAGAATTGAAATTTGCAGTCTGTAAACGGCGAAGACCGCGATTAAGCTAATCGACGAAGCGCTGAAGTTTTTCATTTTCCCCGCCGTTGACCTCTTGAAGCGATCTTCTTTGTAGGATGAGACAGCCAGCTAGCTAAATCCCAGGCATTATTTATCGCAATAAGCAGGAGGCCGATCGTCGCCAACGCGAAGAGATAAGGCGCTACATCCATCGGAACAGCGACTAACGCGGCTACTATTTCAAATCCCAGGTACATTGTTATCGGCAGCACCCCATAAAGCCACAGATCGGCTGCCACGAAGCCGGGCGGTGGGTCTTCGCTTATAAACTGCCGAGTGACCCAGCCGGAGTATATCAGTCCGATTATTCCGCAGCCCGCGGCGATGATCGCGACTATGAGCCGGGGCAAGTGCGGAGCCACCGCCATCGCGCTGATTATTAAAACGACAGCCAAATGAAATACTGTCGGAGTCGCATAGACAGAATAACCGCGTAAAGGATTCTCAATATCCTTATCGGCGCTCAGTGTCGCCACGATGAACAGCAAGCCGATAAGTGCAGCCGCTGCGCCGCCAATCATTACATAAAAATCTGACCACCCTTCAAACATATTCCCTCACCTGTTCGCTGTGTCAGCATCATATAATTTAGTCCACGTGCAGTGAGCCGTCCGTCCAAAAAGCTGCTGCCGAGGAGGCGCCCAACTACCGAATTGACTTAAGTGGCTCGGGAGGCCGTGCGTTTGGATAATGGGATGTTTTTTCTTGAAAGACCCCTGCGCGTGTCTTTCTTAGCCTACATGCCGGTCTATGACACTTCAGCTCGTCTTCCCAAGCAATCCGCTCTGCCGTGATCTAAAGGATATACTTACTCTGTTTCAGGATGCCGATGCTTTGCCATTTTCTTATCTTCGCGAGCTTAACTGCAACGTTCGGTTTGCGGTTGGAGAAAGTTCGATGCTGCTTGAGTGAAAGCGTCCCGTGCCGTCGAGAGAGCGGTTCACTCATTCTCGATGCAGCCGCATAGTACAACCACCGCATCAAAACCACCCCCCACTTTTCGTAAGCCTTGGATCCATGGCAGCACCCCCACTATCTAATGTAGCCGCTTGGCGAGACATAATCACACGTCGAGCAATCCATGAATTTAGGCCGGAAGAATTTGTCGCGGTCTATGATACACGGTCACCATCGTCCGATCCCAAGGTGGTTCGGGAGATCGAAAAATACATCCTTCTACTAATTGAGCGATTGCTCGAGGAGAATTTGGGTTATGGAGATCTCCGCAACAGCGTCGCCGAGAGTAAACACCTGGCGCGAAATAGCATCCATGATGCGTTGCTGGATCCGGAGAGCGAAGACGGACAGTCGCTTAGGACGTATTTTCGAAGAACGATTCAGAACAGGTGCGTGGACGCTTTTCGAAAGCAGCTCCAGTACGACCGGCGGTACACAGCACTAAAGGATTTAGGAGAGAATTTTGAAGTCGATTTAGATGGCAGTCCTAAAGGTCACCACAGGGGATCCCCAGATCGAAACGAGGACCGCCTAATTTGGATTATCGATCTAGAAAACATGACGGAGGCGGAGGCGCACGCGGGGCGCCGGCTGACTCTCGAGATGACGATCAGGGGCTATGCGCAAGATGAGATCGCGTTAGCGACAGGGGCGAGCGTTCGCCAAGTTAGAAGGTGGCAAAAGTCCTTCGTAACTTAAACCTCTTCAAAATTCGATATGGATCAGGTCGTATGACAGATACCTTAATTTCGAGCGACAAAGACTCCGTATTGTCCGCTTTCCTTGAAGCCTGCCCCGTTCCCCTTCCCAGTGAAATCGCAAAGTGGCGGGTGCGCTACCCGGAGTTTGCTACTGAAATAATGGAATTAGCAGCCGATATGATCTTCTTGCAGAATGAGCGGGAGATCGTTCCGCTGTCCGAGCAAAAGCAGAAGTCTGAGGAAGAGGCGTACTCTATAGCCATCAAGTCGCTGCGCGCAGCCGAGCAGAGATTATCCCAAAAACAACGTGGCTCTGGCGACCGCGGGGAAGGCGTCCTCGTTGATTTGATTTCTCGAAGCGCATCCGAAAGCGGTCCAATTGAGCGTGATTGGCAAAATACGTTTGGTGCCCGGCTAAGAGCTGCCAGAGAGAGCCAGGGCCTTAGCGAGAGTGCGGTGCTCACCGCGCTTGCTCTGGAACGAAGCCCAGAATTCATACGAGAGCTCGAAGACGACGTCGTCGATCCTGACAATCAGATGACCGCGGCGTTGTCGAGAGTGCTCACCGTTTCTCAGGGCTATCTCTTCAACAGGCGCGACTTATATCTAATCGATGTCAGTCCACGCAACGGGCATCTATTGACGTCTCAGCAGCTCCGCTGGATTGAGATCCAAGCAATTGATTACGCTCAGGAATGTCTGCAGCTCGAAGAGAAACTCGGCGGGGTTATAGCACCCCTAGGGACTATATCGATGGGAACCGTGGAGGAGGCCGAGAAGGCTGCCACGGATGTTCGGTCGATGTGGGGGCTGGGCGATGCGCCAATTAGAAGCCTTACGTTGGAGCTTGAAAATCGGGGAACAAAAGTCTTGCTTCTCGATATGGGCAATGGCGATGGCTTCGCCATGCGGATCAATGAGGGCGATCGGCCGAAGACGCAGGTTATCGTGGTAGGTCGGCGGTGGCCAATCGAGCGCCGCCGATTCACTCTCGCCCATGAACTCGCGCACCTTTTGGCTCCGGACATTTCGGAAACGAGCGCGGATCACTTCGCGGGCGCGTTCCTAATTCCTACTGATATTGTTCGGAGGCGCTTTCGAAATGCAGCCGATATCACGATCCAAGCCCTCATCCCTTTGAAGGAAGAGTATGGTGTCAGCCTGCAGGCGATTGCTAATCGATGCAGGATCGCCGGGCTTATTGATGACAAGCGGCTCGCAGAACTTTTCAGGTCTTTCCACAATTCCGACCCGGCCTACGGCAAAGCGAGCCTCGAGGGTTTCATGGAGATGCCGTCCAGATACAAAGAATTACGGCAAAAGGCGCGTGCCCTCGGACTAGCCGAATAGTTTAAGAGAGGGCAATCGACCAATGTGGACAGAGGCGCTTATGGAGCCTAGGGATCAGCCTCCGTGACGCCCGTCGCCTCTTACGCGTCGCCGCTTTTATAGCGTCCGAGCGCAGGGTTGTTCAGGCACTCCTCGATGCGTCGCCGCTTTTTCTGAAAGGACTCCAGAGCCGCCTCGTCGTCGCGGCGTGCGCTTTCCACCGTCCGGTCTATCGGCTGGTTCTCGCGGGCGTTTGCGAGAGCGTAGAGGTCCGCCGCAAGATTCATAATGTCTGCGGCGAACTGAGGGTGACGCTGTCGCCACTCCGCGATCTGCGCCGGGGAGGGCTCCGGGCATTCGTCCAAAAATGCCGCGAGAATCGCGTCACGGTCTTCGTTGTTCTCTTTATTGGGGGTCATTAGGCTTCTCCTTTCAGAGGACTACGGCCTAAATGTTCCGTTAATGCTCTTAGCGCCACTCTCCCATTTAGTTCAGATACTTAGCGCGTCAAGTCTGAATGCGGTGACTTTATTTCAGGCGTTGGACTCGGAATTCCGTGACAATTTTTTGGGGTGGGCGTGACAATGAGAATGCGGTTTTGACAATGAATTGGGGTGAACCACAACCACACAAAGCCACGCGCCAATCAGGGCTCGAGTTCCGAGTCCCAATAGAGATAATCCATCCAGCTTTCGTGCAGATAGTTAGGCGGGAATGCGCGGCCGTTCTGGTGCAGATCGGCGACCGTCGGCTGGTAGGGATTGTGGACCGGCCACATATGCGCTTCGTTCGTCAGCCGGTCGCCTTTTCTGAGATTGCAGACCGAACACGCGGCGACGACATTCTCCCACGTCGTCATGCCGCCTTTCGAGCGCGGGACGACATGGTCGAAGGTGAGTTCTTCGCGCGTCCCGCAATATTGGCAAGAGAACCGGTCGCGCAGGAATACGTTGAACCGGGTGAAAGCCGGATGACGTGATGGCTTGATATAGGTTTTGAGCGAGACGACGGAGGGCAGCCGCATTTCGAAGCTGGGGCTGCGGACGGTCCGATCGTAATGGGAGACGATATTGACGCGGTCGAGGAACACAGCCTTGATGGCGTCCTGCCACGACCAGAGGGACAGAGGATAATAGCTCAGCGGCCGGAAATCGGCGTTGAGCACGAGAGCCGGACAACCTTCCGGCGAAACCGTGGGTTGGCAGTGGATCGTCAAACTGGCACCTCATCCGCCAGCGGCAAAACTCTGACTTTCGACGCTTACCTAGCTAATACCCCGACTTTGTAATCCCTCTCAGCGGCGCTGCGCCATTTCACGCAAACTGCCGAAACTCCTCTAAATCACCTCACGCATTAACGCAAATCAGCCCGCAACTGTGTGTCACGATCGCATGACGGGTCTGTGAAGGGAACAGCCAAGCCGCCGATGCCGGCTTAGCGCGTCGGCACCGGCGTGCCGCTGCGATAGTCGTAAAAGCCACGCTGTGTTTTGCGGCCGAGCCAACCGGCTTCCACATATTTCACCAGCAGCGGACAGGGGCGATATTTCGAATCGGCCAGTCCTTCGTGCAAAATCTGCATGATCGAGAGGACGGTGTCGAGGCCGATGAAATCGGCGAGTTGCAGCGGCCCCATCGGATGGTTGGCGCCAAGCCGCAGGGCGGTATCGATGGCTTCGACCGAGCCGACCCCTTCGTAGAGAGTGTAGATCGCCTCGTTGATCATCGGCAAAAGAATCCTGTTGACGATGAAGGCGGGGAAGTCTTCCGAGACGATGGCCGTTTTGCCGAGCCGTGCGATGAGCTGTTTGGCGGCGGTGAAGGTCGTTTCATCCGTGGCGATGCCGCGAATCAATTCGACGAGTTGCATCCGCGGCACCGGATTCATGAAATGAATGCCGATGAATTGTTCCGGCCGCCCGGTTGAGGCCGCCAGACGCGTGACCGAGATCGATGATGTGTTGGTCGCCAGCATCGCGCCGGGCCGCAGCACCGCCGACGCCTTTTTAAAAATGGTTTGCTTGACCGACTCGTTTTCAGTGGCGGCTTCGATGACCAGATCGCAATCTGCGAATTCTTCATATGCCGTCGCGCGTCCGACGTGGCTCATCGCGGTCTGCACGGCCGCCTCATCGATCTGCTTGCGCTCGACAAGTCGGGCAAGGTTGCCGCTGATCGTCGCGAGGCCGTGGTCGATCCGCTCTTCGGTGACATCGTTCAGGACGACATCGAGGCCAGCGACCGCGCAAACTTGTGCGATCCCTGCGCCCATCTGACCCGCCCCGATGACTCCGATTTTGGTGATTTCAGTCATGAGGTCCCATCCAAGGAGAAGCCGGCGACAAAGCCTTCGTGTCGGGTCGATCCTTGCAAGCAGCAAGCCGCGATCCTCACGGGGACTTAAGCTCGTTTAACGTGTCGCGTCAAAGTTCAGATGACAGTGTTTGCTCAGCGGCCGACGCTGAAACGAAGCGGTACGGTAAACGATCCGCCTGGTACCCCGGCCGGGGCTGGAGGCACCGGGTTCGCGCGCCGCACGGTTTCAACCGCGGCCCGGTCGAGGATCGAAGACCCGGAGCTGCGCACCAATCGTACACTCCGAATGCCGCCGCTGGCACCGACCGAGAACGCAACGACAGCCGTGCCGTTGGTCCCCTGCGCGCGCGCCTCTTCGGGGTATTCCTTTTCGCTCATGATCCGCATGACGATCTCGCTTTTCCAGTCAGCGACGGCGGCGCCGCTCAGGCCGGCCATGGGCGCGGCCTGCGACTGGGCATGGCGGAGATCCGAGCGTGTCGATTTAATCCGCCGCTGCGGTTTTGGCATGTGGTGCGTCGGCTTGGGCGGCTTCTCTGTTTTTTCGACGACCGGCTTCGGCGGGGGTGGAGGCGGCGGTGCGGACATCACGACTTCCGCCTGCGGTGCCTCCTGCACGTCAGGTTCAACCGGCGCATTCGTGTCATTTGTCGGCGGCGGCGGCTGATCCGGCGGTGGCGGAATCACCGGGCTCGGTGGTGGCGGCGTATCGGGCTGCACCTGATCGGGCTGCGGCGGTGTATCGACCTCATCCTGCGGTGGCGGCGCGACGGCGATCGGCGCGAGATCAATCATCACCGCATCCGGCGGCGCACCCGGCGGCTTTTGCTCGGGCCGCGTCACAAGATAGATGGCGACAATCGCCACATGAATGGCGATCACGATGAGCGCCGCAATGCCCCAGCGATGCCAGCCGGAATGTTCTTTCGGCGGCAGGATGGTATGGGCGAAACTCATGGCGTCGAGGCCGGCGCGGTCCCGTTTTCGTCAGGCGCCTGCAAGGCGTCGAGACCGACCAGCGCGATCTTCAGATAGCCGGCCTTGCGCAGCACATTCATCATGTCGACGATATTGCCGTAGGCGATGGTCTTGTCGCCGCGCAGAAAAATCCGCTGCTGCGTATCGTTGCCGGTCGCCGCCCTGACAGCCGCCGCCAATCCGTCGCGGCTGACCTGCGCATCCCCGACAGCGACCGTAAGGTCGGGCTTGATGGTGACGAAGACCGGCTTGTCCGGGCGCTGCGCCGGCTGCGCGGTCGAAGCCGGAAGATCGACATTGATATCGACGGTCGACAGCGGCGCTGCGACCATGAAGATAATGAGGAGGACGAGCATCACGTCGATGAAAGGCGTGACGTTGATGTCGTGATTTTCCTCGAGCGTGTCGTCGCTCGTCGAGAGTTTGACGGCCATCGGATCACTCCGCCGGGCGGCGCATGCCGACGACGTGCCAATTCTCCGTTGGGGCGGAGGCGCCGCGGTCGAGATCACGCGAGACGTGACGCAGAATTTCCGCCGCCGCATCGCCGAGGATGGCGCGATAGCCTGAAATGCTGCGGGCAAAAACGTTGTAGATGATGACCGCGGGAATGGCGGCGACGAGACCGAAGGCTGTGGCGAGCAGAGCCTCGGCGATGCCCGGCGCGACGACGGCAAGATTGGTCGTGTGCGTCTTCGAGATGCCGATGAAGCTGTTCATGATGCCCCACACAGTGCCGAAGAGGCCGATGAAAGGTGCGGTCGAACCGATCGTGCCAAGGATGCCAGTGCCGTGGTTGACGAGCCGGCCGGCGCGCGCCTCGATGCGTTCGATCAGCGCCGCGGCGCGCTCCTTGATGCCATCAGGATTGAGATCCGCTGAGCGATCGACCTCCGCCGCGGCTGCATCGACCATGCGCACCACAGGGCCTTTACCCTTGCCGAGATCGGTCCGCGCGGCGTCGAGCGTCGCTGCATGCGCGAGGATGCCGAGCTGACGTGACGCGTTGCGCTTCGCATTGGCAAGTTCGAGGCTCTTGACGAGCCATACGGTCCAGGTCGCGAGCGAGGCGAGCGCCAGCCCGACCATTACGATCTTCACGATGATATCGGCGTTCAGGAACATGCCCCAGGCCGATAGATTTTGCGGCAGCAGTTGCGAGGCGATTGAGACCGGCGCATTCGAGACAGGCGCGGCAGGTGCCGGACTTGCAGCCGCCGGCTGGGTCGCGACGGGTTGCGCCGGTGTGCCGAGTACAGCGGGCTTTGCCGGTGTTGTGGTCGCCGCAGCCGTCGGGGCAGGCGCCGTTGGCTTCGGAGCTGCGATGGCCGGGGACGGCGGCGCGGCGACGCTGGGGGCGGCCTCCGGGGCGGGCGCCTGCGCGAAACTGAGTGTCGGCAACGCCATCAATATGGCGACGGTGAGAGGCACTCGGCCAAAGGCCTTTACGCGACGCGCATCAAACATGAATTCCGTCCTTGTTCTCAGCCTTCCGCCCGTGTCCGTGCCAACTTGCGTGGCAAGGCGCCAAGGGTCAATCTGCGCGGGGAAATATTCGCGCGATCGATGATTTCTTCTATCTCTCTTCCAGGCGCGCAGCCCTTCTACAGCGGGGGCTTTGGCAAGTCTTCTTGGTTTATCCGAGAAAGTTTGGAAGCAAACTCGGGAATAATTCCCGAGCGCTGCCAATCACGTCTCAAACAGCTTGTCGCCAATGAATCCGCCCCTGCCAATGCCCGGCGGGCACGCGAACAGACCGCTGCCGACATGCGTGACGAATTGGTTCATCGCGTCGAGCTTCGAGAGCTTGTCGAAGATTTTGACAAAGGCCGTGCGCGGATCGCGCTGATAGCAGACGAAGAACGTACCGGCATCATATTCGATGCCCTGGCGCCAGGGCGGCCAACGTTCGGCGATGAAGGTCGCGCCATTGTTATAGGAATAGCCACGCCGCAGAAGCTGTGCGCCGTCATTCATCGCCGCCGAGGCGATGCGTGCGTGCGCGGTCGGCGGGATGAGCGGATTGCCGTCTTTATCAACGGCCTTGAGGTCGAGTGGATCGGTTTCCTTGCGTCCGCCGAGGGGCGCGCCGGAGAATTTCTCCCGCCCGATTGTCTGCTGCTGATAGTCGAGATCCATGCGGTCCCAATGTTCGATCGCGATGCGGACGAGCCGCGCGACGACGTAGCTGCCACCGTGCATCCATGCCGGACCCTCGTCACCAACCCAGACGAAGCGGTCGTAATCGAGATTGGTCTGCGGATTGATCGTACCGTCCTTGAATCCCATCACGTTGCGGGGGGCCTTATCGCCATATTGGGCGGAAAAACCGCTCTGCGCCCAGCGGATCGAGGCGATGCCGTGCGCCTCACGTGCCAATTGGCGGATGGCGTGAAACGCGACTTGCGGATTGTTGGCGCAGGCCTGGATGGAAAGATCGCCGCCCGTCTGCTCTTCGACCAATTGATCGCCGTTGAAATAGGGCAGATCGATCAGCGCCTCGGGCTTCCTGGCTTTGAGGCCGTAGCGATCCTTGCCGGCCTTCTCGAAAAGCGTAGCCCCGAAGCCGAAAGTCAACGTCAGCCGGTTTGGATTGAGTCCCAAAGCCTCGCCGCTGTCGGTCTTCAAAACGTCAGGCGAGGTTGCGCGATTGGAGGCACCGGTCGAAAGCCGTGCGGCAAGATCGGTCCAGCGCCGCAACAGCGCCTTGACGTCATCGGCCTTGTCGGTCTGCAAATCGAAAACGGCGAAATAGGTCTGCGTTTGCGATGGCGTGGCAATGCCGCCCTGATGCAAACCGAAGAAGGGCTCGACACCTGTCTCAGGCGCCAAGGCTGCCGTTTCCGGTTCAGCCACCGCCGGTTGACGCGCAGCAATGCCGCTCGCCGCCAAGACGCCGCCAGCACCGACCAGAAAATTTCGCCGCGAACTCTTCATCGCTGATGCCGGACCTGTTCTGCTTGGGACCTCTGCAGGCGCTCTGCTACGAGGCGGCTGGGTCACGATCGGAGGCCGGCTGCCTCGATCTCAGATGGGTTGGCGGTAGACGATTTTCATCGCCACCGCCACCAGATTCTACTTTAAAACCAGCAGATTAGAATAGTTCGAATTTAACGCGCGATGGCCAAGGTGTTGACGTCGTCGTTGACGAAATAAAAGCCCTTGCCGTCGAGCGTCAAAGCGACGCCGAACAAATTGCCGCTGCCGGGCGGCGTCTGCGCTTTGTTGGTATTGATCCAATGCGCGGCAACCTGCTTTTTCGTCACCGGGTCGATCTCGATGATTTCGCCGTCGAGCCCGTTGATGGCGATCAGATTGCCGTTCGGCGCCTTGTCCAGCGCCAGTGGCCGCTTCAATAGGCCATCCTTGGTGATTGGCGTGCCAGTGCCGGCGCTATCCTTACGAGTCAGCGCATTTGGAATCGCGTCGATCGAATTGGCGATCGCGTCGGAGACATAGAGCGTGCCGTCCTTGAGCGCCAAGCCGGTCGGACCGATCACGAAGACGTCCTTGTCGGCGCGTTCGTCGTAGCCATCGCCAATCACCGTCTCCTTGGTAATTGCCGGGCCGTCCTTGCCGATCGCGAGATCGAGACGCAAAACCGAGGCGAGCTTGCCCGCCTGCGTTGCCGAAGGCACCTTGCCGGCGCCGATCTGCGAAATGAACAGCGTTGCGGTTTTCCCATGATCGACGAGCGCGGCATTGCCCCACGGGCCGTCGATGTGACCGCCGGCGAACGTCTTGATGAATTTGCCGTTGGCATCGAAGACGATCAGGCAACCCGGCCCGGCGGTCTTGAACGTGCCGTCGGTGGACGGCAGGCTGCCGACGATCACATAGCCGGATTTGAGCATAGCCATCGCGGTCGTAAGCCCGACGCCGCCTGGGCATGATGACAGCGTCTTGGGCACCGAGGCGAACAAGGTCGTTGTCTTCGTTGCCGGGCTGTAGTCGACGATCGTGGTTCCGACACCCTGCAGATTGTGCTTGTCGTTGAAATTGTCGACGAGCACGTCGCCTTGCTTGATCTTGCCGATGGAGACGGGCGCGACAAGCAGCGCATAGGGATTGACGTCGCCGTTATCGGGAACGGTCGAGCCGAGCGTCGTGGTCTTTTTGAGCGTGTCGAGAAAGTTGGTTTTCGCCACCGCTGGCGCAGCGGCGACGGCGGGGGCCAGGGCCGCGACGAAGGCGAGAGAAAGCCTGCGGCTTGATTTACTCATCATACATGTCCTCACTCATATCGATTGCATAGAGCTTAGGTGCGGCCGCCGAAGGCTCGCGCGGCTGGAAGCCGAATTGCCTAGAAGGCAATGGTCGTGCGGACGCCGAACACGGCTTCGTCATGCACGAGCTGGTTCGGGATCGTCGGGTTTACGAGACCGCCGCCGGGATTGAAGACGTATTGGAAGTCCGGCGTGATCTGCCACCAGGCTGCGAGATTGATCGTGTAGAAAGTTTCGAGGAACGCCTCTGAGCTGCGGACCGGCGACAATGTTCCAGACGCCGCAAAGGCGGCGGTGTCGGCATCGAAGCCGCGCGTATTGCCCGAGATCAGGCCGTAGCCGAAACCGAGGCCGACGATATCGCCATCACGTCCCTGAAACGGTGCCTTGAGTGCGAAGCCGCCATTGGCGCTGAAAGTGATCAGATTGCGATCTGACTGCGGGGAGCCCATCACACGAATGAAGGCGCTCAGCGCGCGGGGCGCAGAAATATCCGGCTGCCAGATGACCTGATCGGCGATACCGTAGAAGCTGTAATTGCCCTGATGCATGGCAGCGACGCCGTTGCTCGCCGGGTTCGCCAGCGACAGACCATCGGTGCCGTATCTTTGATCCGGGAACGAGCCCGTATCATACCAGAAGCCGAGCTTGTAGGTGCCCGGCAGGCCGGTCGCCTTGACTTTCGGGTCGGTCGGCGCCGGGTTCAAGGCGTACTGCAGTTCGCCGATGATGAGCGCACCGGTGTTGAGATTGAAGCGCACGCCATTCGCTTCCGGTCCGCGCAATTGCGAATCGTCGTTGAACGGACCACCTGGCGGGTTGTCATCAAAGACGCCGATGAGCGCCGTCACATTCGGCACGACCTGACCATGCGCGCGTATGCCAGGCGATGAGAGCGGATAGGCCGGACCGCCAGCATACATGTTCTCAGACGGAACCAGCGGCCAGCCCATCGATGTATTGAGGAACAAGAGCGACGTGGCGCTGGTGATGAATTCCTGATCGAGGCTCTGCTGACCGATTTTGATATCCCAGCCGGTCTTGCCGATCGTCTGCTGATACCAAAGTTCCCAAAGGCGTGTGGAATCTTCCGCCTCCAGGCCGCTCACCAATTGCAGCACGCCGAGATTCTTGGCGCTGAGATTGGAGCCATGAATCTGGAAGCCGCTGACTTCGAATGTACCGCCTTCCCACCCAAATGCCTTGCTCGTGTCGAGCATGACCGTCGGTGTTGTGACGCCGTCATAATCCGCGCCGCGCTTAAAGCCGCCGGTGACATTGCCGAAGACTTCGCTTTCCTCAAAGAGCGTGAACGTGATGCCGTATTTCGCGAGGGCAGGACGAATCCCGCCTGCGTCGCCTAAGAGAGTCGTGCGCGACGGGGCAAAAAGGTCGGCGAAGCTGAATGTAGGCGGCGGTGCCGGCAAAGACGAATCCGCCCATGCACTCGTGCCAAGCAGCAGCAATGTGCCGAGCGCGGCGCCAGTTTCGTGAACAGCGCGCTTGCAGCGCGCACCGCATCTACGATTGCCGCTTGCCAACAGGCGTTTTTCTGCAAAAAGCATCTCGCCCCCGCGCAAATAATGAGCCCGTAACAGATCGTTAAAGCTGCGATTTTTCACAGTCAACGATTCGCCTCAAGAAGAGAAAACTTCTAAGGCGATACAAGAACTCTTCTAAATATGACCAGGGAAGCCTGTTGGCACAGCGCGAAGGCGGGCGATCAACTCGACGGCAACCCCGGAATACGCGCGCCGCAAGTTTGCAACAGCAGGACAATATTTAAGCCGAGGATGATGATCGCACCGGCAATGGCCGCGAAATCGGTCAAATGGCTATTGGCAAAAGTCCCCATGATGTCGGCGCGACGCGTGAACCAGACCAGCGCAATCATCGGAACCGGCAACGCGATCGACAACACGACCTGACTGAGCACCAGCGATTGTGTCGCATTCACGCCGAGCGCCACGACGACGAAGGCGGGAATCATCGTCAGCAGACGGCGTAGCCAGACCGGAATGCGGAAACCGACGAAGCCTTGCATGATCATCTGCCCGGCCATCGTGCCGACGGCAGAGCTCGAAATACCGGAGGCGAGCAGCGAGACGAGAAAGATCCCGGCGGCTGCGGGACCGAGCAAAGGCGACAGCGTGTGATACGCGGTCTCGATTTCGGCGACGTCGCTGTGGCCGGCATGGAAGGCGGCTGCCGCCATCATCACCATCGCCATATTGACGAGGCCAGCGGCCGCAAGCGCGACCACGACTTCAATGTTGGAAAAACGCACGAGACGGCGCCGCGCATCGTCGTTTTTTGCCGGCGCACGATTTTGGGTCAGGCCGGAGTGCAGATAGATCGCATGCGGCATCACCGTCGCGCCGATAATCCCGACGGCAATTGTGAGCGCAGCCGCGCCAGGCAAGCTCGGGACAACAGAATGAAAAGCCGCCGCACCCCAAGCGACATGGGCGATAAACATTTCCGCGACATAACAAAGCGCGATAGTCGCAACGAGCGTACCGATGATGAGTTCCATCGGCCGGAAGCCATTCTTCTCGACCATCAAAATCGCATAGGTCACGATTGCGGTGATGCCCATGCCGACGATGAGCGGCAGATGCAGCAGAAGCGACAGGCCGATCGCGCCACCGAGAAATTCGGCAAGATCCGTCGCCATGGCCGCGATCTCGCTCACGATCCACATGGCGATGACAATTGGCTTTGGAAAATGGGCGCGGCACAATTCGGCGAGGTTACGGCCGGTGACGATGCCGAGCTTGGCCGACAGCGCCTGGAACAGCATGGCGATGAGGTTCGCCAACACCACAACCCAGAGCAACGCATAACCGTAGCGCGCGCCGGCCTGAATATTGGTCGCGAAATTGCCGGGGTCCATATAGGCGATCGAGGCGATGACCGCCGGTCCCACGAAGAGGAGGGCGTCGGCGAAGCCTCGCCGCCGGCCCGCCAGGACATCGCCCATGGCCGCCGCGGTGCGTTCCGACAATGTCAGACGCGCGAGAGCTTGGTCAGTCATGTTTGAGCCAGAATGTCACCCATGCACCTTTATGTAGCCTCGGCTACATCGAGGTCAAGGGGTGCGTTTCATCTGCGATCTTCAGCAATCAATTTTCCTGCCTGCCCCGGGCGCAGAAGAATCACGTTTCCGGGAGGTTCAAATCTAGCTGCGGCGTCAGAGACCGGAGTTGATAAACGTCCCGGGTATTTTCCAATTTTCGATGCCGGAAAGAAAAGATGCACATAGACCTGTGGCGCTGGAGCGCCGTCGACCTCGCCGCCGGAATTCGTACACGACGCATTTCGAGCCGGGAGGCGGTGACGAGTTGCCTGTTGCGGCTGGACGAGGTCAATCCGGCGATCAACGCGGTGGTTGATGTCATGGCTGAGGAGGCGCTGGCCGCTGCGGACCGCGCCGATGCCGCGGTCTCGGCCGGCGAGCCTCTCGGCGGCCTTCACGGCGTCCCGGTGACGCTCAAAATCAACGTCGATTACGAAGGACGCCCCACCACGAACGGCGTCGTGGCGTTTGCCGACCGTGTCGCCAAGGAAGATGCGCCGCCGGTCGCCAACTGGCGTAAGGCGGGGGCCATCATCATCGGCCGCACCAACGTTCCGGCGTTCTGCGCGCGTTTCTTCACCGATAATGCGCTGCACGGGCGCACGCTTAACCCGTGGGCGCCCGGCCGCACACCCGGCGGATCGAGCGGCGGCGCGGCGGCAGCATTGGCCTGCGGCATCGGCCCGTTGGCGCATGGTAACGACCGGGCCGGCTCGATTCGGCAGCCGGCCTATGCCTGCGGGGTCACCGGCATCCGTCCCTCGCTCGGACGCGTGCCGGGCCTGCAACAGAGCGAACGCGAGCCAACGCTTATCAGCCAACTCTGCAACATGCAGGGTCCGCTCGCCCGCAACATCGCCGATTTGCGCCTCGGTCTGGAGGCTATGGCACGGGTGGACCCCCGCGACCCGTGGTGGTGCCCCGTCCCGTTCGATCTCGGCGAATGCGGACCTACGCGCGTTGCGCTGTTTGATGATCTGCCCGGCGTCGAAATCGACCCGGCAGTCCGAGAAGCCCTGCGCAAAGCCGCATCCTGTCTGGAGGGCTGCGGTTATCACGTCGAGGAGGCTGTACCGCCGCGATTTACCGAAGCGGCGCGTTTGTTCTTCACGCTGGTGAAGACGGAAGAACGGAGCGGCTCATCGCGGCTGATCGACGAGTTCGGCGATGACGCGCTGCGGCGCGCCCGTGCTTCCACGATGGCGACAGCGGAGAGCTTGTCGTTCGAGGATTACATTGCCGCTTTGGCGCGCCGCACCACGATCTTGCGCGAATGGCAGCTCTTCATGGAGCGCTATCCGCTGATCCTGATGCCGGTCTCCTGGAAGCTGCCTGCCCCGGTCGACCTCGACCAGACAGGCGACGCGGCGGTCGCCGAAATGATTGCATCGCTCCATCCGCTGCTCGCCATATCCGTTCTTGGCCTGCCGGGCCTGGCTGTGCCGACGGGCTTCGCCGATGGCGTGCCGGTCGGCGTACAACTCGTCGCTAGCCGCTTTCGGGAAGATGTCTGTTTCGCTGCCGGCGAAATCATTGAGGCGCAATGTGGCCCGGCGCCGATCTGGCCCGGGTAACAGCGACATTGGCGGCGGACGCGAACCTGTAAAGACGGGGTGTTCGAGCCTTAGGCCATCGGCGTCGCGGTTGCCGGCTGCTTTTTGGCCGAACCCCGCTCCCGGATCGTCTGTATGACGACATAGAAGGCCGGCACGAACAGGACGGCAAGGCAGGTCGAGGCCAGCATCCCGGTGAAGACCGTGATGCCGATCGATCTGCGGGCATTGGCGCCAGCGCCTTCGGCAAAGACAAGCGGCGCGACACCGAGGATGAAGGCGAAGGACGTCATCAGGATGGGGCGGAACCGCGCCCTCGCGGCTTCGCGCCCCGCCTCGATAATGTCTTTGCCCTCATTGTGGAGGTCACGGGCGAATTCGACGATCAGGATGGCGTTCTTGGCAGACAGAGCGATCAGCAGCACAAGGCCGATCTGCACATAAAGGTTGTTGTCGATCCGCAACGCGCTGAAGACGATGACAGGCCCGACGAGCGAGAGCGGCACGGCGAGGATGACGGCGAGCGGCAAGAGCCAGCTTTCGTACTGGCCGGCAAGCACGAGATAGACGAGCAGCAGCGCCAGCCCGAAAGCCAGATACATTTGTCCGCCGACGATCTTCTCCTGATAGGACATCGCCGTCCAATCATAGCCGGTGCCGCGTGGCAGTTCGCGGTCAGCGACCTGCTCCATCAGGTCCATCGACTGGCCGGAACTGTAGCCTGCGGCCGGCATGCCGATGATCGTCGAGGATGGATAGAGATTGTAGAGACTGATGAGTGAGGGGCCGACGTCCGTTTCCAGATGCACGACGGTCCCGAGCGGAATCATCTTACCGTCCTGATTGCGCAGCGGCAGATTTTCGACATCCGCCGGCCGCACACGGAAGCGCGAATCGGCCTGCGTATAGACCTGGAAGGTGCGGCCGAATTTGTTGAACTGGTTGATATAGGTCGAGCCGAGATAAGACGTCAGCGTATCGAAAACCTGCTGCACGGACACATGCAATGTCTCGGCTTCGATACGGTTCACGTCAACAGCGAGTTGCGGCACCGTCGCACGGTACGGCGACGAGACGCGCTGCAGAGCGCTTTGGCCGTTTGCAGCCGCGACGACATTGTCGGTGATGCTCTGCAATTTTGCGAGATCGAAACTGCCGTCCTTCAATTCAAGCTGGAAGCTGAAGCCGCCAGCATTGCCGACACCCTGGATCGGCGGCGGTGGCACGACGATGATGCGCGCCTCCTGAAGCTTCGACAGCGCGGCATTGAGATTCTTGTACATCGGCAGCAGGCCGAGCGCCGCGCCGCGCAGGTTCCACGGTTTCAGAATGACATAGGCGACGCCCGCATTGGCGAGGCTGGCGCTGTTGTCGAGCACCGAAATACCCGACACGGTGACGACGTGTTCGACGCCATCGACCTTGCCGAGTGTGTCGCTCACATCCTTCATCGCCGCTTCGGTGCGCTCGAGCGAGGCACCGTCCGGCAATTGCACCGCGGCGATGAAATAACCCTGATCTTCGAGAGGCAGAAAGCCCGTCGGGATGCGCGCGATGCCATAAACCGCCGCGACAATGATCAACAGCCCGATGATGACCGTCACGCGGCCGTGTGAGGTCAGATGCCGGATGATCCACATATAGCCGGCTTCGGCACGCGCGTAGACCTTGTTGAACCCGCGGTAGAAGAAATTACGCTGCTCGGGCGGTTTCGCCGGACGCAGCCAGAGGGCGGCCTGTGTCGGCTTCAAGGTCAGCGCATTGATGGCGGAGATGAGCGCCGTCGCGGCAATCACCAGCGCGAATTGCGCATACATCTTCCCCGTCAGGCCGGGCAGAAACGCTGTCGGCAGGAACACAGACATCAGGACGAGCGTAATGCCGATGACCGGGCCGGTCAGTTGCTGCATCGCCTTGATCGCGGCATCATGTGGCGACAGACCCGCCTCGATATGATGCGCCGCGCCTTCGACGATGACGATTGCGTCGTCCACGACAATGCCGATCGCCAGAATGATCGCAAAAAGGGTCGAGAGATTGATGCTGAAGCCGAGGGCGGCCATGGCCGCGAACGCGCCGATGATCGTCACTGGCACGGTCGTCGCGGGCACCAGCATCGCCCGCCAGTCCTGCAGGAACACAAGGATCACGATGAGGACGAGAATTCCGGCTTCGATGAGTGTCTTGTAGACTTCTTCGACCGAGGCCTGGACGAAAGTCGTCGTGTCGAAGGGAACGGTGTAGGCAAGCCCGTCAGGAAATTCCTTCGCCAATTGCTTCATCTTGGCGTCGACGGCCTGTTCGACATTCAGCGCGTTGGCGCCCGGCAATTGATAGACCGCGATGCCCGCCGCTGGCTGTTTGTCGAGCGAAAACGCCTGGCTGTAAGTCTGCGCGCCGAGTTCGACATGGCCGAGGTCGCGGATGCGCGTGACGGCACCGTTCGCGCCGGTCTTGACGATGATATTCTCGAATTGATGCGGATCGTCGAGGCGACCGGCGACGTTGAGCGTATATTGGAATGCTTGGCCAGCATTGACCGGCGGCATACCAAGCTGACCGGCTGTCACCTGCTCGTTTTGCTGCTGCACGGCGTTGATGACGTCCTGCGTCGTCAGCGCGCGGGCATAGAGCTTGTTGGGGTCGAGCCAGATACGCATCGCATATTGGCCGGCGCCGAAGATATTGACGTTGCCCACGCCCGGCACGCGCGAGAGTTCATCCTTGAGATGGATCGTCGCATAATTGGCGAGATAGAGCGAATTGTAGCGCGAGTCGGGCGAATAGAGCGTCACGAAGAGCAGGACGGCGGTCGACTTCTTCTGGACGACAACGCCCTGCGCCTGCACCGACGCCGGCAGAGAGGCGAGGGCGCTCGCGACGCGATTCTGCACCAGGATTTGCGCGAAATTGATGTCGGTGCCGATATTGAAGGTCACCGTGAGCGTATAGCTGCCGTCGGACGCGCTCGTCGATTGCATGTAGATCATGCCCTCGACGCCGTTGACCTGTTCCTCGATCGGCTGCGCCACGGTCTCGACCAGCGTCTTGGCGCTGGCGCCGGGATAGGTCGTCGTCACCTGGATCGTCGGCGGCGTGATGTCTGGATATTCCGCGATGGGCAGCGTGAACAGCGCGACGCCGCCGATCACCAGCGTCAGGATCGCGATGACATTGGCGAGGACCGGACGCTCGATGAAAAATTTCGAGATCATCGCGGGCCTATTTGGCGTCGTCGGCGGAAAGCGTCTGCAATTGCGGCTCGACCTTCTCTCCCGGGGCGGCTTGCAGCAGCCCGACGACGATAACTTTATCTTTCGTGGTCAGCCCCGACTGGATGCGGCGCAGACTGCCGAACGTCTCGCCGATCGTGACTTTTCGCTGCTGAACGATATTGTTCGCGTCCACGACGAGGACATAGCGGCCGCTTTGGTCGGCGCCGATTGCTTCCTCGGGCACCAGCACGGCGTCGATCTTGCCAAGTGGCAGATGCACCCGGACGAAATAGCCAGGCAGAAGCCGGAAAGTCTTGTTCTCGAGAACGCCGCGCACATTCAGCGTGCCGGTCGATGGGTCGACGTTCGGCGCGATATAGTCGATCACGCCTTTATACGGAAAATCGCGATCGGTCTGTAATGCGACCTCGACGGGCACCTTGCCGATGACATCGGCGGTGGTGATGCCGTGCTTCGCCATCGAGGCGCGGATTGTCTGCACGTCGCGCTCGCTGATGGTGAAATTCACCCAGATCGGGTCGAGCTGGTAGATCGTTGCGAGCTGGGTCGGCGAATTGGTGCCAACGAGTTCGCCGACGGAGACGAGACGTTGCGTCACCGTGCCGTCGAACGGCGCCGAAACCTGCGTATAACCGGAATTGATCTGCGCCTGCTGAAGATTGGCTTGGTCCTGCTCGACCGTTGCCTGATTGACGTCGCGGTTTGCACGCGCTTGGTCGAAATTTGCCTGCGTCGAGATCTGCCGCGAGACAAGCGCCTGCTGACGATCGAACTCTATCGAGGATTGCAGAAGCTGCGCTTTGGCGCCGTCGAGTGCGGCCTGCGCCTGATCCACCTTCAGCTTGTAGGGCACTGGTTCGATCACGAAGAGCGGCGTGCCTTTTTTGACCGTCGCGCCGTCTTTGTATTCGATGCCTTGCACGAAGCCCTGAACGCGCGCGACGAGATTTACGGTGTTGATCGCCGTCATATTTCCCGTGGCTTCCAGATAGGGCTCAACGGATTGCTGCAGCGGATAGGCGACACCGACCTTGGGTGGTGGCGGCGGCACGAAGGTATTTTCCTTCGCGCACGCCACCAGCAGCGTCATAAGCGCAAGGCCTGCGCCGCGCCGCCCAATCTTGGAAATCGCCAGCATTCGTTCCCCTCGAACCGCGCCGACCCAATGTGTTTTTAAACCTAGCCCTGAACCAGCGCCCGAGGCAATCGCAGGGCGCGCGTTAATGCGCCATGAAGATTGGCATATTGGCCTCGGCGAGAATCTGACTTGTGGCGCGGCCGAAGATGAATTGCCGCAGACGGCTCTGCGTATAGCCGCCTTTGATGAGGAGATCGGCGCCGGCAGCGCGGGCCGTGACAAGAACTGCGAGCCCCGGCGTCTTCGCCGTCTCGTGCACATCAATGGCACGCGCCGGAATACCGTGGCGTTGCAGGCTTTCTGTCAATTGCACATGATCGGGCCCGCTGAGGCTGTAGCCTGGGATGGTGAAGACCGGGACATCCTTGGCCTGTTTCAGCAAGGGCAGGGCGAAGGCAACAGTGCGTGCCGTTTCCGGGCTGCGGTTCCAGGCGATGGCGATGGTTTCGCCGAGACGGCTCGGCGCGCGCGGCGGGGCGATCAGGAGCGGACGGCCGCTCTCGATCAGCGCCGATTCGAGCGTCGATTTGCGCGGCTGTTGCGCGCCCGGACCGGGCCGTCCGACCGCGATAATGTCAAAGACGCGGCCGTATTCGCCGACGCCATTGTCGGAGACGAGGCCGTTGCGGGCCCAGCCATAGGACGGCGCCGGTGCGTTCTCGCCGCCAGGCGCACCATGCAAAGGGATGCCCGATTCGCGCATGAAGGTTTCAAACATCGCCTGCGCTTCATTGAAAATGTCGCGCCGGACCGTATCGTCGAAGACGATGCCGTCGACCGAGAAATCCGCCGCGACGATTTGCGTCAAATCCGGGCCAAGCGCGACGCCTTCGAGATAGCTGTCGAATTTGCGGGCGAGCAGCCGTGCCGTTTCGAGCACGGCAGACATGCCGGCATGGGCCTCGACCGGGATCAGGATGGATTTCATGGGTTCGTCCACATTACGTGCTCATGATGCCCGAATTCGGACGCAGGACAAGGCGGATAGATCACGATGATTTTGGATCAACCCAACTCTGGCTTGCCAGAGTTGGGGCGTTCAGGTGTTCAAGTCGGGCAGGCCCGACTTGAATTGATCCAAAATCATGAACGGGATCGGTTCTGATAATTTAGAGCGGGATTGCGCAGATAAGTTTACGCAATCTGCGTAAACTTGATTGCGTTGAAAAACCGGTGTCCGCTTTTTCGTATCCCCCTTAGTCTTACTGCGTCATAAATTTCGTAGCCTGACTTTCTTGATCGGTCGTGCACAGCAGGGACATCGCGCGAGTTGTCTGGCGAGCGCGACCGTTAATCGTCGTCGCATGGTCGCGATGGAGTTTGGGATGTGACGTTCTGTGCGCAGCGGCAGAGCCGCGGGGTCGCTGATTGGCGGAAAGACAAGGCGTTTGGAAGACCCCGCCGGGACGCATGCCCGAGGGGGGAATCGTCTGCCTTTCGCAGATCAGGAATCCATAGGAGGCAATGCACAGCGTCGCGTGATGATGGAAGCCGCGCCAGCCGCGGCCTTCGAAGTGCCCCAGGCCGATCTCCTGCTTGAGATCCTGATAATCGCGCTCGATGCGCCAACGCAGCTTTGTAAGGTCAACCAGACGCGTGAATGCGATTTTCTCCGGCAGCGTCGAGAACCAGTATTTTATCGGTTCAGCTTCGCCCTTGGGCCACTCGATTAATAGCCATTCTTCAAGCCGCGCCTCGGACAGATTGTAATCGCGATGGGCGGCAGGAACGCGCAGGCGTGCGAAACGCGAGGTGAGCGGCTCGGCGGTTCCTTCGCGCCATGTGACCGTGCGCCAGGCTTTGGCCGGCAGGCTCTGCGCCAGCGCCTTCACCGAGATCGGTTGGTGGTGGCTGTCGCGGCGCATCAGGCTGGGTGGGCGGCCGCGGCCTGACCACGCCTTGGGACGAGCCGGTGCGGTGCCCGGCGCCCCCACTGTGGTGTTGGGCAGAATGCCGGCGACATAGGTCAAGCCCAAGGCGGCAATGGCCCGGCGCAGCTCCGTGTTGGCGCCATAGCCAGCGTCCATCAGGACGACGCCGCGAGGCAGTCCCGCGTCATAGGCCGCGCGGATTTGCGCGAGCGCGATCTCGGGCTTGGTCTTGAAGCCGATCTCCTGAGGCACATGGGCTTTGCACCGCCGCAGTTCGTCGTCGGCCCAGTCGTGCGGAAGATAGAGCTGATAAGCTACCGGCAGGCTGGCGTGCCTGTTGGCCAGCGACAGCGAGACGGCGACCTGACAATTATCCTGCTTGCCCAGCTGGCCGCAATATTGCCGCGCCACGCCGACCGAATGCCGGCCTTTCTTGGGGAACCCTGTGTCATCGATGATCCACGCCTGGATTGGTCCATGGTCCTCGATCTTCGGCAGGACCATCTCCTGCACCTTGGCCAAAACCGCCTCATCGGACCAGCGTCCCTCACCCACGAAGTGCAACAGGGATTGGTGCTGTGCCGCCGTCCGTTCCGGCGCTGTCACCGCCGCCATCGGCTCAACGCTCTTGCGTTCGACCGGCATCAGAAGCCCGGTGCAATAATCGCGTAGCGGACGAGCTCGGTCCACATGACCGAGCACGCTCACCAGCCCTGCAACGTAACCCAAAACCGTTCCGCACAGCCATCCGTTCGAAGATCCATCATGGCCTCCGTGCCGAAATGAATCTCCCAAGCCTACGTGAGTCGCCTCCGCAAACCGCCGCGGCTTTCTGACTCAGTAAGACTAGAGAACGACGGTTAAAGTCTCCGCCGCACGCGTGACAGCCGTATAAAGCCAGCGGGCGCGATGATCGCGGAAGGCGCCGCTTTCGTCGAAGAGCACGACATTGTCCCATTGCGAGCCTTGTGCCTTGTGCACGGTCAGGGCGTAGCCGTAATCGAACTCGTCGGAATCGCGGCGCAGCGCGTAGGGGATTTCCTCGTCGCTCGTAAAGAATTCCGGCAGAACGCCAATGCGCAGCGGCTTATGTGCATTGTCTTCTTCCGGCACGACGGTCATCCGTATCTTTTTGCGCCGAACGGTGCCTGCTGTCTGCACATTCCAGAGCGAGCCGTTGAGCAGGCCTTTCTTGCGGTCGTTTTTCAGGCACACGAGTTTGTCGCCCGGTTCGGGCATCGTGCCTGCGCGCTCAAGCAATTCTCGTATCCGGCGGTTATAGGCGCGCCGCGTCCGGTTCAATCCGACAAGCACCTGGTCGGCGGCTTTGACTTGTTCGGCGTCGATCAGGTCGCGGGAAATGATGCGGCTCTCGCCATAGCGGCCGGGGGTCAGCCGGCCGCCATCGCGGATCAGCATCGAAAGCCGGATAATCGGATTGTCGGCGGCCTGGCGATGCACATCGGTCAGCATCGCATCCGGCTCGGCCTCGGTGAAGAAACCGCCGCCCTTAATCGGCGGCAATTGCGCCGGGTCGCCGAGAACGAGCACGGGTTTGCCGAAAGACAGAAGATCGCGACCAAGCTCTTCGTCGACCATCGAACATTCATCGACGATGATCAATTCGGCTTTACTCGCCGGTCCGTCCTCGTTCAGCACGAAGGAGGGTTCCTCCACGTCCGTTTCCCGCGTGCGATAGATCATGCTGTGAATGGTGCGCGCGTCGCGGCAGCCCTTCGAGCGCATGACGAGTGCCGCCTTGCCAGTGAAGGCGCCAAAGAGAACGTCGCCGTCAAGCTCGTCGGCGATGGCACGCGCGAGCGTCGTCTTGCCGCTGCCGGCATAGCCGAACAAGCGGAAGACTTGCGGCTTGCCACGCTTCAGCCAGAAGCTGACAGCCTTCAACGCGGCATCCTGTTGCGGCGACCATTCCATATTGTGGGATCAGCTCATCTTGGATCGAATCACGCCGTAATCCGGCTGTTTTCAAAGACGCTTCTAAACAACGCTTTAGAACATTTCCATTCTCCTGGGCGTGTCTTGCTTTTGCCGCTAACTTCACGCTCTAGATGCTTTCGTCTTCCGGCGAAATATGGATTGAAGAAAATGAAGATGGGTCATTGCACGGCGCTTGCGTTCGCCATTTCGTTTGCCGTGGCTATTCCGGCGTATGCGGCCGCTGTCGCGCCAAGCATCGAGTTTCACGATGGCAAGGTCACCCCGCTGCAGATTGAGGTTCCCGCCAACACGCGGTTCAAAATCATCGTGCACAATACAGGCAGGACCGCTTCAGAATTCGAGAGCCATCGCCTGCATAAGGAAAAAGTCGTCGCGGCAGGGCATACGATCAGCGTCGAAGTGCATCCGCTGGCGCCCGGAAAATACGATTTCTTCGACGATTTTCATGAGAATGCACCGCGTGGCGTCGTCATCGCGAAATAGCTGAGACGAGAGCTTCGGCTTATCCCGCGAAATGGCCGAAGAGTTTCACGACGTCCTCATAGACATGGCGTTTGAAGGGCACGATGAGTTCGGGTAGCCGTTCCATCCGCTCCCAACGCCAGGCGTCGAATTCGGGATGCACGTCGCCGCCGGGCACTTCGATGTCGATCTCGGTCTCGTCGCCCTCAAAACGTAGGGCGAACCATTTCTGCCGCTGACCGCGATAGCGGCCTTTCCACGAGGCTTTCGCGGCGTCGCGCGGCAAATCGTAGGAATACCAGTCGGGCGCTTCGGCGAGCAGCCGCGCTGACGATACATTGGTCTCCTCGAAAAGCTCACGCCGCGCCGCGTCGTAGGCGTTTTCGCCGGGATCGATGCCGCCCTGCGGCATCTGCCAATCGTATTCGTAATGCTCCTGACGCTTGTGCCGCCGCCGCCCGATGAAGACGAGCCCCTGGCGGTTGAGAAGCATGATTCCCACGCAGGGACGGTAGCCTTGTGACTCGTTCATAGGACCTTACTGGCCGCGATCGACCATGCTGGGCGTCGTCTTGCCGACGGCCGCGCTCAACGGGACGAGGGCGAGGCCATCGGCCTGGGTCGAGCGCGCGAAGCGCCCGATCTTCTCAAGGCTCTCAGGCAAAGCGCTTGCCACTCCGATTGCGAGACCCTTGCTCCGCGCCATCGCCTCGAGTTGAACCAGCGCCGCCTCGATCCCGTCCGGGGCCGCATCGAGGATGATGTCGGCCTTGATGGCGGGAACGTTATCCTGCGCGGCGACCGTCATCGCGAGACTTTGCGGCGAACTCCCGTCGTCGAGATAGATGAGCCCCCGCTCGCCGATTTCCTGCAGCACGGGCGAAAGGCTCTTGAGATCGGCGGTGAATTTCGCACCGAGAAAATTGCCAATCCCGACATAGCCGGGGAACCGGCTCATGAGCCAATGGAGGTTGTCGGTATTGGCGGCAAGGCCGGCGCTCGTCAAAAGGAGATGCGGGCCGGGGTTCGTCTGCGGATAATCCATCGGCTCCATCGGCGCCTGCAGGATGATTTCATGACCATTCGCACGGGCCTCGGCGACACTTGCCTTAAGGTCGTGGCCATAGGGCGCGAAGCCGAACGTGACACCGGCGGGCAGGGTGGCGATTGCCTGTTCGGTGATCGTGCGGCTGAGACCCAAACCACCGACGACGATCACAACACGCGGCGCATCGGCCTTGAGCGTGATGTCCATTTCGACCGGCCGCGCATAGACGTCCGCTGGCCGCGACCCATCGGCGCCGATCCGGGGCAGCGCGCCGTAACGGCTCATCTCGACAAGGCGCGGATCGGGGGCTGGTGTCAGCGCCAGACTATGCGCTTGCGGAATTTCTATAATCGTCGAATCCGGTGCCACGCCGCCATTCGCGCGGACGACTTTGACGCCGCTGTCGAGTTCGATTTCGGCGGCGCTGTGCGTATTGTTGGATAAGGGGGCGGCGTAGGCCGTCTGCGTCGGCACAATTGGAGGCGTGGAAGGAGGCGGTGCTTGGGGTACGATCGCGGCCATGGCCTGCGGCGCGTCGGGCGCTGCTCCGGGTCCGCGCAGCGCAACGAATGCCACGACCACCGCACAGCCGAGGGCCCCCGATACGACAACACCCACGATCCGCCTACGCGGCGGGGCGGGTTTTTTGTCGAGCCCGAGCGGTTTGTGCAGATCGTCGTCCGGCATGGATTGCCTTTTCCCGTGATCACGAATCACGGCCAGTCATCATACACAGGCAGGACAGCGCAGAAACCGGCGGCGGATCAAACAAAAACCCCGCGATCCTTGCGGGTCGCGGGGCGAATGTTTTACGGCCAACGTCTTGAGCCCGGAAACCTCAGGGCGTCTTGCCGGCGCCGGGGTCGGTTGCGGGCGCTGCCGGCTTCGCTGGCGCCGGCGTCGCAGGCTTCGCCGGGGTGGGTGTCGGCGCTGCGGCCGGCGTCACCTGGTTGGCCGAGGCCTCGGCGTGGGTCACGCCGCGTAGCAGATCTTCCGCCGCGATGAGCTGCTTGTCGTCCTTGTCGGTCGGCGGCACATAGGCCTGCGAACCGTGCTCCTCATGGGTGCCGTTGAGCAAATGCCCCTTGAGCGAAGCTTCGCCCTTGGTCTCGTCGCGGCCCTTGAGATCGGCCGGCACGTCTTCCATCACGACGATATCCGGCTCGATGCCCTGCGCCTGGATCGAGCGGCCCGACGGCGTGTAATAACGCGCCGTGGTGAGCCGCAACGCGCCATTGTCCTGGCCGAGCGGGATGATCGTCTGCACCGAGCCTTTGCCGAAGGAGCGCGTGCCGATGATCGTCGCGCGCTTATGATCCTGCAGCGCACCGGCGACGATTTCCGAGGCCGAAGCCGAACCGCCGTTGATCAGGACGACGAGCGGCTTGCCGTGGGAAAGATCGCCCGGACGTGCATTGTAGCGCATCGTTTCGTCGGCGTTGCGGCCGCGCGTCGAGACGATCTCGCCGTGATCGACGAACGCGTTCACGACGGCGATCGACTGGTCGAGCAGGCCGCCCGGATTGTTGCGCAAGTCGAGGATATAGCCCTTCAACTTGTCGTTCGGAACATCCGTCTGGAATTTCAGCAACGCGTCGCGGACGCCATCGGCGGTCTGCTCGTTGAACTGCGTGATCCGGATATAACCGATGTCGTCGCCCTCTTTCTTCGAGCGGACGGATTTGATTTCGATCACCGCACGGGTCAGCTTGACGTCGCGCGCATCGCGCTTTGGCCCACGGAGAATTTTGAGCGTCACAACGGTGTTGGGCTCGCCGCGCATTTTGTCGACGGCCTGGTTCAGCGTCATGCCGTCAACCGCATCGCCGTCGATTGCCGCGATAATGTCGCCCGAGAGAATGCCCGCGCGTGAAGCCGGGGTATCGTCGATCGGGGTGACGACTTTGATGAAGCCGTTTTCCTGCGTGACTTCGATGCCGAGACCGCCGAATTCGCCGCGGGTCTGCACCTGCATATCGTTGAACGCCTTGGCGTCCATGTAGCTCGAATGCGGATCGAGCGAGGTGAGCATCCCGTTGATTGCCGCTTCGACCAGTTTCTGGTCGTCGGGCTTTTCGACGTAGTCCGTGCGGATCTTTTCGAAAACGTCGCCGAACAGGTTCAGGCTACGATAGGTATTTGCCGCAGCGGCTGTGGCCGGCGTCGTAGCCGGGAAGAGAAATGTTTGCGTACCAACCAAGGCCGCCGCCGCACCAAGCGTCGCGCCACACAATAAAAGTGAAATTTTGCGCATTATCCGCGAACCCTTTGCATGTCCGGCTTCGCCCACCATGGGCCCGGATCGATCGCCGCCCCGTCTTTCCGAAATTCCACATAGAGGATGGGCTCGGCCGCGCCAATGGCCATGGCCGCGGCGGTTTTGACCGACCCGTCACCCATATTCGCGACGGGCTCCCCGGCAAGGACGAATTGTCCTGCCTCTACGTTAATTCTCTTCATTCCGGCCAAGACCATATAATAGCCTCCGCCAGCATTGATGATCAAGACTTGTCCGAAACTCCGGTAGGGCCCCGAAAAGGCAACCCAGCCATCATATGGCGCGGCGACAATGGCATCTGGCCGCGTCGCCATCAGCAAACCCTTTTCCGTACCGCCAACACCGTCCGGCGCACCGTAAGAGCGCACAATTGCGCCGGCCGCCGGCAAGGGCAGTAGACCCTTCGTATCTCCGAAGGCCATGGCAGGAGCAAGGCGGCCGGGGTCCTTGAAAGGGGAAATGTCGCTTTTTTGAACCGGCGGGGCGGCGGCCTCCGCCAATTTGCGGGCGGCCTCGGCTTTCGCGGCTTCCTCGGCGGCGTGTTTGGCGCCGACCAAGTCCTGTTCCATCCTGGAAATCAGGTCCTTCATGCTCGTCGCCTGGCGCGCCAGATCGCCAGCCCGTTGCTCTTCGGCACTGAGCGCCTGTTCGGCCACGCCGAGCGAGGCCTGCCGCGCATCGATCAACGCTGCGAGCTTTTGGCGTTGGAGGCCGAGATCGGCGTTTTCTTGCGCCAATTGCGCTCTTTCGGTCGTGACCGCTTGGCGGACTTGCAGGAGCGCTGCGAGGTCGGTTGCCAAGGCTTGCGTCTCCGCGCGCATCTGCGGCACCACGGCGCCGAGCATCATCGAGGTGCGGATCGCTTGCAGCATATCTTCCGGCGAGACGAACAGGGCCGGCGGCGGCGTGCGCCCCATCCGTTGCAGGGAGGCCAGCACTTCGGCGATCACGTCGCGGCGGCTTGCGAGCGAGCGGCGGATCGCGTTCTCGCGCCCTTTGAGGCCCACGAGTCGCGCGACCGCGTCGCTGACCTTCGCCTCATTATCCTGAATATGCTGGGTGGTTTCGATCAAGGTCGCTGAAAGCCGTGCCCGGTCGCCGCGCAGATTTTCGACCTCAGCCTCGATCTTTTGCCGCTGCGCGTTGGAGGCGGCAATCGTGTCTTCGACGCCCTGCAATTCGGTTTTATGCGACGAGATCGCATTCTCTTTGTCGGTGACGGCGGGCGCGTCGGATGGCGGCGCGTCCGTCTGCGCGGCGAGCGGCAGCGGCGCGAGGAGGGTGAGGATGAGGCAGAGCAGCGCGAGGCGCATGTCGATTTTGGTCTGTCGCGCAGGCGCGTTCGGTTGCATCACGAATCACAGCTTGGGGCAGCCGCGATGGCCGAAGTATGACGCGCGTGGCGCTTCTGCGCGAGAGGGTTAAATCCGGTGGTAGGGATGCCCGGTGAGAATCGTCATCGCGCGATAGATTTGCTCGGCTGCCAGGACGCGCGCCAATTGATGCGGCCAGGTCATTGCGCCAAAAGCAATAGCCACACATGCTTCGGCGCGAAAGGCGGGATCGAGTCCGTCCGGGCCGCCAATGACGAGCCCGAGCGTTGTGACGCCAGCATCGCGCACATTGCCGAGTTGCGTGGCGAAATCGGTGCTCGACAGGTTTTTGCCGGTCTCATCGCAGGCAATGAAAGCGGCTGCTGCGCCCAAGGCGGCGCGAAGAATCTTGGCTTCTTCAAGCTTACGATCTTGCGGCCGCTGGGCGCGGCTTTCGTCAAATTCCCGCAGTTCGACGGAAGAAAAGCCAATACTTCGGCCGGCCGCGGCGGCGCGGCTGATGTAACGCTCGACAAGTTCGCGCTCCGGGCCGGCGCGGGCCCGTCCGATGCAGAACAGAATCAGGCGCATCGGAGCCTCAAGCGCGCGGTCAAATGAAGCGCAAATCCCACCCTGTGCAGCGGCCAACCGCGCACTGGCAACACGAACAAAACTTGGGTTGCTATCCGGCCTGGCGTTCGCTCGGCCGGTCGCGTCCCCACATTTTTTCCAGGTTGTAGAATTGGCGCACTTCCGGCCGGAACAGATGGACCACGGCATCTCCCGCGTCCACCAGCACCCAGTCGCAATTTGCCAATCCTTCGACGCGCGGCGCCGCGACACCCAATTCCTTGAGCGCCTTGATCAAACGCTCCGCCATCGCGCCAACATGCGTGTTGGAACGGCCGGTAGCGATGATCATTGTGTCGGCGAGCGCAGTCTTGCCATTGAGATCGATGCAGACGATGTCCTCTGCCTTGGCGTCGTTAAGACACCCCTGCACAGTCTGCACCAACATACCGGCGGGAGAATTGGAGAATTCCGCAGCCGGGGGAAACGGTAGTGCTACCGTCTCGAGGGCAATTGTCGAAACCAGTGGTTCGATCCTCCTGAGGCGCATGACTCATGCGCAGCTCTAAGGTGGGCCGAATCAGGTTTATTTTCAATCCACACCAGCACCATCTCTTTGCCATCGATTGCGCGGATTTGGCCCCTTGCGCCTCCGCACAAGCCCCGTATAAGCCGAAAGACGACCCGCCGGTCGAAACGAAAGTCGGCGGATGTTGCGCAAAAGTCGCGGCGTGAACGGGCTCGGGGAGGGGCGATGGCGGAAGTCGATGTGAAACAAGGCCAAAGCCTCGAGATGCGCCGGCCGCTCTCACCGCACCTCACAATTTATCGTCCCATGATGACGATGGTGATGTCGATCGCGCATCGCATCACCGGCGCCGCGCTTTATGCCGGCACGCTGCTGTTCGTCTGGTATCTGTTCGCCGTGGCGACCGGCGGTTCGGCTTTCAGCTTCGCGGCATGGTTTCTGGGATCGATTATCGGGCAGATCATCTTGCTCGGCTTCACCTTTGCCCTTCTGCATCATTTCTTCGGCGGTATCCGGCATCTCATCTGGGATTTCGGCTACGGCTTCGACAAGAAAGGGCGCGAAGTTCTAGCTTTTGGCACGCTCATCGCCAGCGTGACGGCGACATTGATCATTTTCATCGCCGCGCATCTCATCTAGCCAAAACCGAGCACGAGTTAGAGCATGACCCGCGATCCACATTCGATCCGCAGCGCAGCCAGCAAAGTGTCGTTTCTCGGCGCTGCCAAGTCCGGCACCGGCGAACTGTGGCGTATGCGTGTGACGACGGCGGCCCTCGTGCCACTCGCGATCGCTTTCGTCTGGATCATGCTGCACCTCGTCGGCAAGAGCGAGGCGGGCGTGCGGGCGGAGTTTGCGCATCCGTGCACCGCGATCTTTCTCTTGCTCTTCATCCTTGCGAGCATCGTGCATATGCGGGTCGGCATGCAGTCGATCATCGATGACTACGTTCACACGCCCCGGGCACGGGAATGGGCCTTGATTGGCAATGCGCTTTTTGCCGTCGGCTTCGGCGCGGCGGCGATCTTTGCGGTGCTCAAGCTGAGCCTTTAATGGAGCGGGATGCGAAAAAGGGAATACCGGTTTTTCGCGAAAATCCCTCTCTTGATTGATCTATTGAATTGGACCGGCTGAGCCGGAGAAGGTGGGAAGGAATGGCGGCTGAAGGCTCCGGCACGGCGCCCGGCATCAACGGACGCGCTTATCCGATCGTCGATCATGATTTCGATGTCGTCGTCGTCGGCGCCGGCGGCGCCGGATTGCGCGCCATCGTTGGCTGTTCGGAAGCGGGCCTGCGCACCGCCGCCATCACCAAAGTGTTCCCGACGCGCTCGCATACAGTTGCCGCACAGGGCGGCGTCGCCGCCTCGCTTGGCAACATGGGGCCGGACAATTGGAAATGGCACATGTACGACACCGTGAAGGGGTCGGACTGGCTCGGCGATCAGGATTCCATCGAATATTTGGTGCGCAACGCGCCCGACGCGGTTTACGAACTGGAACATTGGGGCGTGCCGTTCTCGCGCACGCAGGACGGCCGCATCTATCAGCGCCCGTTTGGCGGCATGACCACGGACTTCGGTAAAGGCCCGCCAGCGCAGCGCACCTGCGCCGCCGCCGACCGCACCGGTCACGCCCTGCTGCATACGCTCTATGGCCAGGCTTTGCGGCATTCGGCCGAGTTCTTCGTCGAATATTTCGCCATTGACCTCATCATGGAGGAAGGCCGCTGCCGCGGCGTCATCTGCCTCAAGCTCGATGACGGCACGATCCACCGCTTCCGCTCGCAGATGGTCATGCTGGCGACGGGTGGCTATGGCCGCGCCTATTTCTCTGCGACCTCAGCGCATACCTGCACCGGCGACGGCAATGCGATGATCTTGCGCGCCGGCCTGCCGCTACAGGATATGGAATTCGTGCAATTCCATCCGACCGGCATCTATGGCGCCGGCTGTCTCATCACCGAGGGCGCGCGCGGCGAGGGCGGCTATCTGACCAACGCCCAGGGCGAACGTTTCATGGAGCGCTACGCGCCGTCGGTGAAGGACCTCGCGCCGCGTGACATGGTTTCGCGCGCCATGACGATGGAAATCCGCGAAGGCCGCGGCGTCGGCCGCAACAAGGATCACATCTATCTGCACCTCGATCATCTCGATCCGGCGGTGCTACATGAGCGTCTGCCCGGCATTTCCGAAAGCGCGCGGATTTTCGCCGGTGTCGATCTCACCAAGGAGCCGATCCCGGTCCTGCCGACGGTCCATTACAACATGGGCGGCATCCCGACGAATTTTCACAGCGAAGTTGTGGTCAAGCGCGGTGATGATCCGGATGTCGTCGTGCCTGGCCTGATGGCGATCGGTGAGGCGGCGTGCGTCTCCGTGCATGGCGCGAACCGGCTTGGCTCCAATTCGCTGATCGATCTGATCGTCTTTGGCCGTTCGGCCGCCAAGCGCGCCGCAGAAGTCGTCGTCGCCGGCGCCAAACAGCCAGAGCTCGCACCGGATTCTGCGGACTATGCGCTCGGCCGGCTCGATCGCTTCCGCTATGCCAATGGCGGCACGCCGACGGCGGACCTGCGGCTGCGCATGCAGAAGGTTATGCAGAACAATTGCGCCGTCTATCGCACCGGCGAGACACTGGTCGAAGGCTCGAAGCTGATCCACGAGGTCTGGGCGGCACGCGACGATGTGCGCGTCACCGACCGTTCGTTGATCTGGAACTCCGATCTTATCGAGACGCTGGAATTCGACAACCTCATCATCCAGGCCGTCGTCACGATGGACGGCGCGGTCAATCGCACGGAATCGCGCGGCGCACATGCGCGCGAGGATTTTCCCGACCGCGACGACAAGAATTGGATGAAGCATACGTTGGCATCGATCGATCCGGAAAAGCGCACCGTCGATCTCGATTACCGCCCGGTGCATAGTTACACGATGACCAATGAGATCGCGTACATCGAGCCCAAGGCGCGCGTGTATTGATGAATCAAGTGTATTAGGAGCCGCAGGTATGGCTGAATTCGCGTTGCCCAAGAACTCGAAACTCGTCAAAGGCAAGACGTGGCCGAAGCCCGCGGGCGCGGCCAATCTGCGCGAATTCCATGTCTATCGCTGGAACCCGGATGACGGGCTCAATCCGCATGTCGATACGTATTTCGTCGATCTCGACGATTGCGGGCCGATGATTCTCGACGCGATCATCTGGATCAAGAACAAGATCGATCCGACGCTGACGTTCCGTCGCTCCTGCCGCGAGGGCGTGTGCGGCTCCTGCGCGATGAATATCGACGGCACCAATACGCTCGCCTGCACCAAGTCGATGGCAGAAGTCGATGGCGCGGTTGCGATCTATCCGCTGCCGCATATGAGCGTGGTGAAGGATCTCGTTCCCGATCTCACCAATTTCTATGCGCAGCATGCGTCGGTGCAGCCCTGGCTGCAGACGGTGACGCCGGCGCCGGAAAAGGAATGGCGGCAGTCGCCGACGGATCGTGCCAAACTCGACGGACTCTACGAGTGCATTCTCTGCGCCTGCTGCTCGACCTCGTGCCCAAGCTATTGGTGGAACGGCGATCGTTATCTCGGCCCGGCGGTTCTCTTGCAGGCCTATCGTTGGATCAGCGATTCGCGTGACGAAGCAACGGGCGAGCGTCTCGATAATGTCGAAGACCCGTTCCGGCTTTATCGCTGCCATACGATCATGAATTGCGCCAAGGCCTGCCCGAAGGGTTTGAACCCGGCCAAGGCCATTGCCGAAATCAAGGATTTGATGATCGAGCGGCAGCTTTGATGCGGTCTTGTAACTAAAAGCCACGCTCGCGCTGCCGCGTTGAGGCCCCATTCTCGGGGCCAAAGTACGGCGATGACTTCGCCATTGCCTCGATCAATCATTGTCGGCATCGCCGCGACGCTGCTGTGTTCAGCCGCAGCGGCGACGCAGTCGCACGCGTCGAACTTCGATCTGCTTATTGCGCGTTATGCGCATCGTCACGGTATTCCCGAACACTTGCTGCATCGGCTGATCGCCAAGGAGAGCGGTTATAACGCGGCGGCGTGTACGCGGCGTTATTACGGTCTCATGCAGATCACCTATGTGACCGCGCGCGGCATGGGCTATCATGGCACGCCGCGCGGCCTGCTCGACCCGGAAGTCAATCTGACCTATGGCGTGCCTTATCTCGCGAATGCCTATCGCCTATCAGGCGGCAGTGAATCGCGCGCGCTGCGGCTTTACAGTTCGGGTTATTATAACACTGCCAAACGGCGTCACATGCTCAATGAGATGCGCAATGCGGCTTCGCCGACACTGGAGAAGCCTGCATCCCCGCAAACGGTTGCGCGCTGATCGTCAGATCGGGATCTGACGGCCGATTTCGACGACTTGGTCTGGCGGCAATTGCAGGAAATCGCTGAGATGCGCGGCGTTGCGGTCCATGGCTGCGAAGATCGCTTCCTGCCAACGCGGCATTGCACTCTTCCTGTCGTTGCTCGGCACGACGGTTTCAGTGCCGATGTAATAGACGACGTCGGAGAGATCGATCCGCGGATCTTTCTGCTGGACGACTTTTGCAAGCGCCGGCAGGCTCGGTCTCTGCATGAAGCCATAATGCGCGATGACGCGCCAGAAGCCTGGCCAGACCTCTTCGACGCTGACGCGCTGAGCGCTGGCGATGTAGGATCGCGATTCCATGATGACCGTGACGGCAATAACTTGCTGGTGAATGCTGCGGTTGGTCCGCACGTGCCAGGCGATGATTGGTGGCGTCGCGGACTGCGCGCGCGTCAGAAACACCGCGGTGCCGGGCACACGGGCGATATTGTTCTTCTGCAGATTGGCGCAGAAATCGACGAGCGGAAGCGAGGAGCCCGCGATACGCCAGCTGACCGCCTCCATGCCGCGGTGCCAGATATACATCAGACCATAGACGATCGCCGCGAGCACCAGTGGGACATAGCCGCCTTCGGCAAGCTTGGTCATGTTGGCGAGAAAGAAGCTTGCATCGACGATGAAGAAACCGGCGGCGACAGCGCCGGCCGCCGCAAGGCTCCAGCCCCAGATTTCGCGCATGGCGATGAAGAGCAGGAGTGTCGTCATCAGCATCGTCGCCGAGACGGCGATGCCATAGGCCGAGGCCAGATTGTCGGATTTCTTGAAGGCGAGCGCGAGGCCGATCGTCACCACCATCAGAATCCAGTTGACCGTGCCGACGTAAATCTGGCCGACACCTTCCTTTGAGGTTTGGGTGATCTTGAGCCGTGGCAACCAGCCGAGGTTGATCGCCTGTTTGGTCATCGAAAAAGCGCCGGAGATGATCGATTGGCTGGCGATGATCGTTGCCAGCGTGGCGAGGATGATAAACGGCATCAGCAATTGCGGCGGGCAGAGCTGGTAGAAAATATTGTCCTGCGTCGGGGCGCCCGAAGCCACAAGCGCCGCCTGTCCGGCGTAATTCAGGATGAGACTTGGGAAGACCACAGCGTACCACGACAGGCGGATCGGCCCGGCGCCGAAATGGCCCATGTCCGCATAGAGCGCTTCGGCGCCGGTGACGCAGAGAAAAACCGCGCCGAGCACGAGAAACGATGTCCAGCCGCCATGAAACAGAAAGCTCACCGCATAGGTCGGGCTCAGGGCCTCGAGCACGGCGGGATGGCGCACCAGGCCGGCAAGCCCCAACAGGCCGATGGTAATGAACCAGAACAGCATCACCGGTCCGAAAGCCCGGCCGATCTTCGCCGTGCCGAGCGGCTGCGCGGCAAACAGCCCGATAAGGATTACGACTGTCAGCGGCAGGATGAAATTATGCAGATGCGGCGCCGCGATCTGCAGGCCTTCGAGCGCAGAGAGAACCGAGATCGCCGGCGTGATGGCGCCGTCGCCATAGATGAGCGCCGCGCCGAAGAGGCCGATGGCGATAATGTAAGGACGATGCTGCCGCTTGATGCCCAGCAGCGACATCAGCGCCAATATCCCGCCCTCGCCATCGTTATCGATGCGCATGGCGAAGGAGACATATTTAATCGTCGTGACGATGATCAGCGTCCAGATGAGCAGCGACAGGACGCCCAGCACCGCATGCTGGCTGGAGCCGCCGGTGACATCAAGGACGGTCTTCAACGTGTAGAGCGGGCTCGTGCCGATGTCGCCGAAGACGACGCCGAGTGCGGCAACGCCCATGCGGGCAAGGCTTTTACCGGCCTGCGGGTCGGGACGCTGGTCTGGATTCATGATCGGGATTCCGGTGGTCATCAGCCTATCACTGAAACACATGGCTTTTTCATAACGGGCAGTGCGACAGCGCTCTTGGCCGACCCGGCCCCGCCTTTACTCGAAAGGCGGCCTCGTGTATCTGGTCGGCGCAATGAGCCCCGGTGCTGCCGTTGCAGGTCGCGCCGGGGTTTTTGTTTGAGATTTTAGGGAGATCCGCGCGCGCAATGGCGAATGTTGTGGTGGTCGGTGCCCAATGGGGCGACGAGGGCAAGGGCAAGATCGTCGATTGGCTTTCGCTCGAGGCGGATGTCGTCGTGCGCTTTCAGGGTGGCCACAACGCCGGTCATACGCTCGTCATCGGCAACCAGACTTATAAACTGGCCCTCTTGCCATCCGGCATCGTGCGCCCCGGCAAACTCTCGGTCATCGGCAACGGCGTCGTGCTCGATCCGCACCATCTCGTCGCCGAAATCGCCAAGCTCGAATCGCAGGGCGTCGAAGTTTCTCCCATCAATCTGAAGATTGCCGAAAACGTCACGCTGATTCTGGCGCTGCATCGCGATCTCGATGCCTTCCGCGAATCGGCAATCACCGAAGGCGTGAAAATTGGCACGACCAAGCGTGGCATCGGTCCGGCCTACGAGGACAAGGTCGGACGCCGGGCGCTGCGCCTGATGGACCTTACCGACCCGGATTCGCTCGACGAGAAGATCGCGCGGCTGCTCGCGCATCATGCGCCGCTTCGCGCCGGTCTCGGCATGCCGCCGGTCTCGGCCGCCGATATCCGCGAGGAGGTACTTTCCGTCGCGCCAAAAATTCTTCCCTTCATGGCCGCGACCTGGGATCTGCTCGAAACTTATCGCCGCGACGGCCGGCGTATCCTTTTTGAAGGCGCGCAAGGCGCGATGCTCGATGTCGATCACGGCACCTACCCTTTCGTCACCTCATCGAACACGGTCGCGGCCAATGCGGCGACAGGTTCGGGACTCGGGGCCAAGGCGATCGGCTATGTGCTCGGTATCGCGAAGGCTTACACGACGCGCGTCGGCGGCGGCCCATTTCCGACCGAACTCCATGATGAGATCGGCGAACTGATCGGCGATCGTGGCCATGAGTTTGGCACCAATACGGGGCGGCGGCGGCGTTGCGGCTGGTTCGATGCGGTGCTGGTGCGCCAGGCGGTGAAGACCTCGGGCATCGATGGCATCGCGCTGACCAAGCTAGACATTCTCGACGGCCTCGATGAGATCAAGGTCTGCGTGGGCTATGAGCTCGACGGGGTCAAATTCGACCACATGCCGGCGGCACAGGCGATGCAGCAGCGGCTCGAGCCGATCTACGAATCAATTCCGGGGTGGAAGGAAACGACGGCCGGCGCGCGCTCCTGGGCACAATTGCCCGCGCAGGCCATCAAATACGTCCGCCGGATCGAAGAACTGATCGAGGCACCCGTGGCGCTGCTTTCGACAAGTCCGGAGCGCGAAGACACAATTCTGGTTCATAATCCCTTTCAGGACCGCTAGTGTTTGCGTCTATGGAATTGTGTTTGAAGCGCCCGCCGGTGCTATTTGCGCCACAGATGATGCTTACGCCTCGGTTTGCCGTACACAGCGAGACGATCTGAACGCCAATGGCTGAATATTACCCCTTGCTGGCCAAGGCCATCGCCGGCCTGCCGAATTCCACGCCCGAAACGCGCCGGGCCGTCTACGAACGTGCCCGCAAGGCACTGTTGGGGCAGCTTCAGAATTTGCAGCCGCCGGTGCCAGCTGCAGATCTCGCGCGCGAAACAGAGTCGCTCGATGCTGCCGTTGCGCGGCTCGAAGCAGAGCTGAGCGGCGTCGCGCCGCCCACACCCCAGCCTCCGGTCCAACCATCTACGCAGCCACCCGTGGCCCAGACCCCGGCTCGTCCCGCGCCGCGGCCGTTTACGCCGCCGCCAAGGCCCGCGTCCGCGCCGCGCCCGCAAACACCGGCCGCTTCATCGCAGCCGCCTGCACCCTCAGTCGGATCACGCCGCGCGAACGGCGTTCCGGCGTTAGACGAGCCTGCCGGCGAGGCAAACGGGCGGTCACAGCCAAAAATCGAAGCGGTCCCGCCACCGACGCCTTCGTTTATTGCGCCGTCCGAGCCGCCGCCCCTGCGCCAGCCGAACCGCGAACCGAGGCTGGATGTGCCGCCCGCGCGCGAACCGGGCAAGGAGCCACGGCCCGAGCCGCCAAGGATGCGGCTTCCCGAATCGGCGCGGCCGATCGCGCCGCAGCAGGATTTGGGCGATGCGCCTGCCGGCCGGCGGCTTTGGATCGTGATCGGTGTCGTGGTCGTGCTCGTGGCCCTCGTGGCGGTCGCGGCCTGGAAGCTGCGCGACCGGCCGGATCAGCTCACGGCCTTCAACCGGCCGCAAAATCAAACTGCGGACACGAACAGCACCAAGATTACCCAGCGCGCCGGTGACGCGGACTCGCAGCCGGCGACATCCGCGCCCGCGTCGTCCGAAGCTCAGCCCGCGCCCGCACCCGCAAACCCGTCGCCTGCACCGACAGAGGCGGCGGCGCCGAAGCCGGCCGATTCAAACACAACCCTGCCGGTGGCTTACCGCGCCGCGCTGCTCGTCGAAGCGCCGGACGAGCCGAATAAGGTGAAGACCTATGTCGGGACTGTCGTCTGGAAGCTCGAAAACGTCAGCAACGGGCCGGGCCAGCCATTGTCGACGGCCGTCCACGCCGACATCGACGTCCCCGACGACAAATTGAAGGTCACGGTCGATATTCAGAAAAATACCGACCCAAGCCTCTCGGCTTCGCACACAATCACGATCGTTTTCGCGGTCGGAGCGGGCAGCACGACCGGCGGCGTCAAGGAAATCAGCGCGCCACAATTGCGCAGCGAGGACAGTCCAAGCGGCGAGGCATTAAAGGGTGTGGTCGTGCCGATTATGGATAATTCCTTCCTTGTCGGCTTGACCCGCGGCGACGCCGAGGCCGGAAATATCGATCTTCTGAAAAAACTGGAGTGGATCGACATTCCGATCATGCTGAACAACGGCCGCATCGCCAAGCTGACGTTCGAGAAGAATGCCTCTGGCTCGCGCGCGATCAATGACGCCTTTGCGTCATGGCAGGGTCAGTAGAATAAAATCCGTCCGCGACCCGCGAGGTTGTGGACGAATTTGGCCGGCCGCCATAATCCTGGCATGAGAGCAATGCAGAAATTTTCTGAAACAACGCGTGATTGACCGAAATTCGGCAGATTGCCATTGAAATAGAGTCCAAGCTAAGTCGTGTCGGAAGCCGAATCGAGTTCCGCCGCGTCGAGCATCGTCAACCACTGTTGCCGGCAATCAGATGGCGTCCATTGCGAAAGAGAGATCTATGCCCGGAAAGCACGCTCTTCTTCTCGGTCTGCTCGCTCTCCTACCGCTGAGTTTTATCGCCCATTCGAGTCTCGCGGATACGACGGCCCCCGCCGAGGCATCGGCGGCGCCGACCACGGAAGAGCGAGACTTCGACGTGACCCGGGACGGCGATAAAATCGGCGTCGAAACCGTCGTGATCGAGAAGACCGGCGACACCACGGTCGTCAAATTCAAGACCCAAATCTCTGTCGTCGTTATGTTCATCCAAGCTTATCACTTTGCTCACTCGGCGGTGGAAACCTGGACCGGCGGAAAATTTGTTTCCTACAAAGCGGTGACGGATGATAACGGCAAACATTTCAATGTCAGCGCCGTTGCCAAGGATGACGCGGTTTTGCTCGACGTGAACGGCGCCCACAGCAAACTGCCGGGCAATATGGTTTTTGCGAGCCTGTGGAGCAGGGATTTCGTCGATCAGACTACCTTGCTGCATCCCGATTCCGCGGCCCAATTGCAAGTCAAGGTCAAGGATCTCGGCGAGGAGCAAATCGAGTTCCACGGCGATCAAATCAAAGCCGAGCATTATGAAATTTCGGGCGACCTCGATCGCGACATCTGGTTTCTGGGCGACAAGATCATCCGCATAAAATTATTCGGATCGGATCACTCGACCATCATGTCGGAACTGATGCCGACGAAGTCGAACTGACGACTCGAAAAACATCCCGCTTTATCCCGCATAATTGAGTTGGTTGCTTCGCGACGCAGCAGATTTGCGTCGATCTATGCTGTCCCGCAGCGAAACGACAATTTCCGAGAGATCGGGAAAGGCTCCCGAAACCGATCGGGAAGAAGTCCCGTGGCATTCCGGCGCATCTCGTTCTTTATTTCGCGGCCATAAGAACGCGGAAGCCGCTTCGATTTTTAGCCGTCAGGCTTATGAATCGACTGACAAAATTAGCTTCCGTAGCAGGGTAAGGATGGCCGCCAAGGCCTTACAAGCTCAACTTCTCGACATTTTCGGTCGCGCCCTTGGCGCGCATGCCGACGGTCGCGCTTTTGCGCGCCGCTGCACAACGAAACCGTTGCCGAAAATATGCAGTCTGCATGGGAGGAAGTAGCATGAGACTACGCAAAGTAATGCCTATCTGTTTGGGGCTTTTGGGAGCATGGGTCTATTCAGGCGCCTACGCTGCCGACGGCACCAACTGGAATGACCGGGACCAGAATTACTGGACCTCGCCGGGCGCTGACAATCAGCTCACCCGCCACAGCGATCTGAAGGAAATCAACACCCACAACGTCAAGCATCTTCAGCTTGCCTGGGATCAATCGACCGGCGCTCTGCGCGGTCACGAAGGTCAGCCGCTCGTGGTCGACATCGACGGCACGCCGACGATGTATATCTTCAGCGCATGGCCGAACATCGTTCAGGCGCTCGACCTGAGCGATCCGGACAATCCAAAAGAGATCTGGAACTACGTCAAGAAGACCGATCGTGATGAATCGGCTGTTCCGCGCGCTTGCTGCGACACCGTCAACCGCGGTGGTGCTTATGGCAATGGCAAGATCGTCTACCTGACCCTCGACGGTTGGCTGATCGCGCTCGACGCGAAGACCGGCAAAGAGGCGTGGGTTGTCAAGAACAACTACCCGGACAAGGGTGAAGACGGCACGCCGGCCCCGCTGATTGCGGATGGCAAGGTGTTCGTTGGCTTCGGTGGTGACGAATTCGCTGCTCGCGGCGCTTTCACCGCCTATGATCTCGAAACCGGCAAAGTGGTTTGGCACAAGTTCTCGACCGGTACGGACGAGGATGTCGGCATCACCGCTGACACCAACAAAGACAACCTGCGCCACGACAACACGGCCGGCGATCTCGGCGTCCACACCTTCCCCGAAGACAACAATTATAAAATCGGCGGCGGTGCGGCCTGGGGCTGGTACAGCTACGATCCGGAACTGAAGTACGTCTACTACTCGACCGGTAACCCCGGTCTGTGGAGCCCCGGCTATCGCTGCGGCGAGAAGCCTCTGACGCAGGCTGGCTGTAACGCCGGCAAGTGGGACAACAAGTGGTCGATGACCATTTTCGCCCGCAAGGCGGACACTGGCGAAGCGGTCTGGGCTTTCCAGATGACCCCGTTCGACCAGTGGGACTATGACGGCATCAACGAGAACTATGTCGTCGACTTCCCGAACATCGATGGCAAGGCCGTCAAGGGCCTCGTCCACTTCGACCGTAACGGCTTCGAGTTCGTTCTCGATCGCGTCACGGGCAAGTTGCTGCGCGCCCATAAGTATGTGACGGCGAACTGGGCCGAGAAGTATGACTTCTCGACCGATCGCCCGATCAAGGTGCCGGAGCATTCGCCGCTTGAGGTCGGCCGCAATACCCAGGCTTGCCCGTCGGCGATGGGCGGCAAGGACCAGCAGCCGGGCTCGGTCGATCCGAACGATCCGACCAAGTTCTATATGCCGACCAACAACTGGTGCATGGAAGACAACCCGCAGACCCGGGCCTACCAGCAGCAGGGCACGGTCTACGTGTTCGCCAACGTCTATATGTATCCTGAGAAGCCCGGCGTGACCGGCCGTCTCAAGAAGTTCGACGTTCTGACGGGCAAGGCTGATTGGGACATCCCGGATCCGTATCCGAACTGGGGTGGCACGGTGAACACCGCCGGTGGTCTCGTGTTCTACGGCAGCCTTGGCGGTGACTTCCGCGCCGTCGATCGCGACACGGGTGAAATCCTGTGGCAGCGCAAGCTCGGCTCGGGCATCATCGGCAACCCGATCACCTATGAGGTCAAGGGCAAGCAGTATGTGTCCGTGCTCTCGGGTATCGGCGGCTGGATTGGTCTGCCTGTCACGGCCGGCCTCGATCTCAGCGACAAGTTCGGTGCGATCGGCGCGACGGCCATGACCAAGGCCACTGGCCTTGCCATGATCCCGCAGGGCGGCATGCTCTCGACCTTCCGCGTCTACCAGTAAGAGCGGTTAAGGCATAAATAGAATGGCGCCCGAGCTTCGGCTCGGGCGCCATTTGCATTTTGGTCCAAGTGTTGGATTAAGTCCCGATCCAGCTAACAAAGTTGCCAAGAGAAAGCCTCCCAAGATGAAACTGGCTCTGCTCAAGTTCCTCGCCTCGGCGCTGTGCCCGTCGGCCATCGCGATGCTCCTGATGGCTTCCCCCGCTGCAGCAGCGACAAAGGATTCAGAGGCGCGCCTCGATCATGCCGTCGCGGTGGCTCTCAGCAAGCTGGACGCGCTTCAACCTCTGACATCGGGCGATCGTGCGGCCCTTAAGGCCGCAGCCCGCAAACGCCAGCTCAATTCTTTGCGGCTTTGTGGCGACCCCGGCAACATGCCGCTCTCGAATGACAAGCTCGAGGGCTATGAGAACAAGATTGGCGAAATCCTCGCCAAGGCGATGAATACGCACACCGAATATTATTGGCGTCCCTATATCGAGCGCGGCATGTTGCGCGAGACATTCGGCAACGACCAATGCGACGTGCTGATGGATTTGCCGCTCGGCTACGAGGGTGTTCTGCTCACCGAGCCGATTTACAAGACGACCTTCGTTCTCGTCTCGCGCGCCGACCGCAAATACAATTTCAAGAGTCTTGAAGATCCCGAACTCGCGAAGTTGAAGATCGGCGTTTATCAGACCTCCGCCATCCGTCAGGTTTTCCACGACCATGGGATGGACAAGAGTCTGGTCGTCCACACCATCACCCATGACGCCGACCTCAATCCCGAGGATCAGCCAGCCTATCAGGTGCAGCAGGTTATCGATGGCAAGCTCGACATCGCGGCCGTCTGGGGGCCGTTCGCGGGCTATTACAAGGTGATGAAAAACGCGCCGATCAATATCCAGCCGATCAATCTGATGGAAGATCAGATTCCCCTGGAATACGAACTTGCCTTTGGCGTGCCGACGACGGACCGCATTCTCAAGTACAAGATCGATCTGGCGCTTGAGGACAACAAAGCCGCGATCGAGAAGGTGCTGCGCGATTACGGCGTGCCGCTCGTTCAATGCAGCGATTGCATCGTCCAGGGCGACCTGCCAGCGCATGGTGTTTATTCGGCGCTTCCGCCAACACCGCCAGCGGAGCTGAAGTCTTCGGTCACGATGAAGCAGCTTCAGTCCTGGCTCGACAGCGGCGCCGACGTGAACGAGGAGTTCGGTAACGCCGTCACCGCGGGCTCGGTCGATCGCGCGGCATTTCTTCTGAGCAAAGGCGCCAATCCCAACAAGCCCGACGATCAGGGCGAAACGCCGCTGGTCAATTCGGTTCTCGCACAAAATCCCGATCTCGTGAAACTGCTCATCGAACGCGGCGCCAAAGTGAATGCACGGGACGCGAATGGCATGAGCGCGTTGCTCCAGGCTATTAATCTCGACGATGTTCCTACGATCAAAATCCTCGCCGCCAAAGGCGCGGATTTGAATGCCGCCACATCGGATGGCGCGACGCCGCTCGCTTTTGCGATCGTGGAAAATAAGATGAAGGCCGCTCTGGCGCTTATCGATGCCGGCGCTTCGATCAACGCGCCAAGCGGCGCAATGGGTTTGACGCCGTTGATGGTCGCCGCAGGGCGTCAGGAGACAGAATTGTCGCTCGAAGCCGGGCGGCACGAGGTCGAAAATGTTTCAGGCGATGCGCATTATCCTGACCCGTTGCAGGTCGCGCGCGTGCTCATCGCACACAAGGCCGACGTCAATGCCGTCAGCAAATCAGGCGTCACGGCGCTGATGCTGGCAGCGGCGCATAATAATCCGCCGGTCGTCGGTCTGTTGCTGCAATCGGGCGCCGATCCGTCGAAACGCACGCCGGATAAAAAGACAGCGCTCGATCTTGCCGTCGAAAATGGTAACGATTCCGTCGTGAGTCTTATCCGCTTGATCCAGCAATCGAACGGTAAGTAATTGGATTTGTTCCAGTTCTTATGTCCAGCGTGCCTCAGGGGCTGAACTTCCAATGAAGTCAAGGTGTTCTTGGCACAGAAGATAGGCAAACGCAGCGCTTGACGTTTTTTCGGGGCTGGCGGAAAAGGCCCATCGTCGCCGGTGTTTTTTTCGCGCGATCGGGATTTTCTGGGAATTCGATGGAAGACGTCCTGCCGTGCAGGATCAAGGAGGGGTTATGGTCAAAGGTGCAGTAAAGGTTGTCGTGGGCCTGTGTTTGGCCTTTGGCCTGACTTTCGCGATCAGCGCGCGTGCTGACGACACGGCGAACGAGTCGCCGACCAAAGTGGCGACGGACGCGACAAAGGTCGGCTCTCTCGTCAACCCCTATCAGGCCAAGGAAGATGCGCACGACCAGGCGCTGGCCGACGAAGGTCATAAATTGTTCGGCAATTTCGGCTGCCCGGGCTGTCACGGTTACGGCGGCGGCGGCGGCATGTGCCCGCCGATCACCAACGGCGTCTGGATTTACGGCGACAAGGACGACACGCTGTTCCGCCTGATCTCGCTCGGTTCGGACGCTCTTCAGAAGGAAGGCTTCACGCGTCAGGCGACCGAAAATATCGTTGCGCCGATGCCGCCGATGGGTGGCGTGATCACCAACGCGGACGATCTCTGGAAGATCATCGCCTGGATCAAGATCCAAGCCGCCGCGAACGTGAAGGCTAATCCTCAATAATCGCGGAAAACGCATAGCGAAGTTTGCCAGCGCCAAAGCGCGGCGAGGGAGAGCGGGTACGATCCCGCTCTCCCAGTAAAATATAAGAGGTAGCGGGAGACGCGGGTGAAGCATGCGGCGGTGTTGACCGTGTTTCGACGCGTAACGCGTTGCTATCGGCGATCGCTTCTTCCGCTGGCTGCCAGCGCCGTTTCTTTCGCCTTCGTCACTGGCGTCGCGGTCGCGCAACCAGTGGCCCTTCCCTCGGGCCCAGCCCAGACCCAGCCCGCCGCGCCAGCCTCTCTCAACGTCGATATTCTCTATCTCGGCCGGCAATATGACGAGCCGCCGCCGCTGTCGCTCGTCGACAAGGTCGTCACCGACCAAGGCATTCAGGGCGCCCGCATCGCGCTTTTGGAAAATGCGCAGACCGGCCGTTTCGTGAACCAGAATTATCATCTCAGCGAGATGATCCTGCCGCTCGATGCGGACTTCAAAGCCAAGGCGCGCGCCGCGCTCGCGACGCATAAACTCATCATCACCGATCTCGAGAAGGATGATCTTCTGGCGCTCGCGGATATGCCCGAGGCCAAGGACGCGATCATTTTCGATATTCGCACGAGCGACGACGGCCTGCGCCAGGAACAATGCCGGTCGAACGTGTTCCATTTCCTGCCGAACACGGCCATGCGCACCGACGCGCTGGCACAATATCTCGTCTGGAAACATTGGCCGAACTGGCTGCTGGTCTCAGGAAAACAGCCCGCCGACATTGCCTATGCGGATGACGTCAAGCAATCGGCGCATAAGTTCGGCGCCAAGGTCGTCGACGAGCGCTTTTACACCTATGCGGCGGGCTCGCGGCGCACCGACACGGGCCACCAACAGGTCCAGCAGCAATTGCCGCTCGTCACGCAGAGCGCGCCGCCTTACGACGTTGTTTTCGTCGCCGACGAAAGCCAGGTCTTCGGCGAATACATGCCCTACCGCACCTGGGATCCGCGTCCCGTCGTCGGCACGGCAGGTCTGATCGCGACGGCCTGGGCCCGTGCCTATGAGGAACAAGGCGGCACGCAATTGCAGAACCGCTTCGAACGCAAGGTTGGCCGCATCATGACGGAGCGCGATTATTCCGCGTGGCTCGGCATCCGTGCTTTCGGTGAAGCGATCTTACGGACGGACACGATTCAACCCGTCCCGCTGCGCACCTATCTTCTGTCGGATCGCTTCGGCGTTGCGGGCTACAAGTCGGAATCGATGAACTTCCGCAAATGGGACCAGCAATTGCGTCAACCGGTTTTGTTGACCTCCGCGCGCGATCTTGTCTCGGTTTCGCCGCAGGAAGGATTTTTGAATCCGAATTATCTGACGGATACGCTCGGCTTCGACCAGCCGGAAAGCAAATGCCACTTCAAATAAGGACGAAGGCAGGCGATGCGGAAAATTCGTGAATTCTTTTTCTTCGGTCTCGCGGCTCTTTTGATTTTCACGGCGATCGGCCGAGCGAATGCCGCGATGATCTTCGTGTCCAACGAAAAGGACAACACGGTTTCGGTCATTGACAGCACGAGTCTGAAGCTCGTGACGACAATTGATGTGGGCCAGCGTCCGCGCGGCATCATCATCACGCCGGATCATAAGACGATCGTCGTCTGCCTCGGCGATGACGGCCAGATCGCCATGATCGATGCCAATACGTTCAAGGTGACGCGCAAGTTCGATTCCGGGTCCGACCCGGAACTCCTCAACATTTCGCCTGACGGTAAAATTCTCTACGTCGCCAACGAAGACGACAGTCTCGTCACGATCATGGATTTCGCCACCGGCAAGACGATCCAGGAAATTCCGATCGGCGTCGAGCCCGAGGGCATGGCTGTCAATCCGAGCGGCAACCTTGTCGTTGCGACATCCGAATCGACCAGCATGGCGCATTTCATCGATGCCAAGACTTATAAGGTTCTGGCGAATGTGCTTGTCGATTCACGGCCGCGTTATGCCGAGTTCACCGCCGACGGCTCAAAAGTCTGGGTGACATCCGAGGTCGGCGGCACCGTTTCGGTGATCGACGCGAAGACGTTCAAAATTCTCAACGTCGTTCATTTCGATGTTCAGGGTGTGCGGCCCGAGCTGATTTCACCGGTTGGCATCACTTTCACGAAGGATGGCAAGCGGGCCTTCATCAGTCTCGGCAAAGCCAATCGCCTCGGTGTTGTCGATACGTCGAACTATAATGTCGTCGGCTATGTGCTTGTCGGACAGCGTCCGTGGCACACGGCTCTCAGCCCTGACGGTGCAACCATCTATTCCGCCAATGGCGAGAGCAATGACATCACCGCTGTTGATGTCGCCTCGTTGCGGCCGCTGAAATCGGTGCCGGTTGGTCGTCTTCCGTGGGGACTGACGATCAGGCCGTAGAACTGACGCAAAATAAAACGCAAGGGACGGAAAATGCCTGGAAAGAAATCGAAACCCGCGCTGGTTTCATGTCTCGCCGCCGTCGGGGCGCTTTGCGCAATTGTCTTTGCCGCTCCGGATGTTCAGGCCGCGCCGAAGACAAAATTCTGGAACACGACGGGCGATACGATCGTCAAATTTGAGCTTGCGCCGGCCGGCACCACGACCTGGGGGCCCGACCAATGCAAGAACGATCGTGACGATTCGGTCGATGACGACGAGCGCCTGCTGATCGTCGGCGTGGCGAGCGGCACCTATGATGCCCGGATGACCTACAAAAACGGCGCCGTCTGCATGGCGAAGTCCGTCAAGGTCGTGGAGGGCAAGATTTTCTCTATCGAGAAGAAGGATTTGACGAATTGCACCAAGCCGTAATTCGGCGATGACCGAAGGCGAGGTGGCAAAGAGGTCCCAGCAAAAAGGACCAAGCGAATGTCCAATAATAAATCTGTCGGCGGCCGCCGGGGGCCGCACAACATCTCCGGTGCTTTGAGTGCTCTGGTATCTGTCTGTAGTATTATTGCGTTAGGTTTTGCGTTCACGATCACACGCGGCGCGGCCGATCCGGTCAAGCCGCCTTATATCCAGTTCATCGGCCATACGGCCGATCTTACCGACGCTGAATATAGCGCGGATGGTAAGCGTGCGCTTACAGCCTCAAGCGATAAGACGGCGCGAATCTGGAATGCCGCCAACGGCGTCTCGCTGATTACGTTGAGCGGCCATACAGCGGCGGTGCGCACCGCGCGTTTCAACGCTGACGGGTCGCGCGTATTGACTGCGGCACAAGATTCCACCGCGAAAATCTGGGACGCCGCGAATGGCAAGATTCTGTTCACATTGACGGGCCATACCGACCCGCTTGAGGATGCCGAATTCAGCCCTGACGGAAAATTCGTCGTCACCGCCTCGCGCGACGGGACGGCCAAGATTTGGGATGCCGGAACAGGCGCGCTGATCGCCACGCTCACCGGCCATACCGGCCCGGTGATGCATGCGGTTTTCAGTCCGGATGGCCGGCGGGTCGCGACGGGCTCGGAGGATCACAGCGCTCGCGTCTGGGATGCCCATACCGGCGCGCTGGTTTTCACGCTGACGGGTCATGACGGCATCGTCACGGGGGTGAGCTACAGCCTCGATGGCGCGCTGATTGCCACCTCGTCGAGCGACAAGACCGCGCGGGTCTGGAACGCGCAGACAGGCGCGCTCGTGACGATTCTGCAGGGTCATAAACGTGCCGTCGAATTCGCGATCTTTAGCCATGACGGGACGAAGATATTGACCGGCTCGACTGACAAGTTGGGCATTCTTTGGGACGCCAAATCGGGTGCCAAGCTTGCCACCTTGCTCGGCCACCGCCGCGCCGTCATGTCGGCGAGCTTCAGCCCGGACGATAAGCGCATTGCCACGGCGTCTTACGATTCGACGGCGCGGATCTGGGACGCGGCGAGCGGCACATCGCAGCAGGTTCTGGCCGGACATGGTGGCGAGGTCACACGCGCGAAATTCAGCCCCGACGGCCAGCACGTGCTGACCGCCTCGTTCGACACGACGGCGCGTGCCTGGAGTGTCAGCGGCTCGGCTGTGGGGGCACCGAAATAGGGCGCGGGCGTATCGCGCAGGGCCGCCCGTCTCGACGCCGGCCCTGCGCGCGTCTATTGAAAGGCAATGCAGCAGAAACGCGATCAATTCCTGGCTCTGATCGCCGCGCGATCGGCGATCATGGGCATTCTCAACGTCACGCCGGATTCCTTTTCCGATGGCGGCAAGTTCCAGTCGCACGATGCCGCCATTGCCCATGCGCGAAAGCTGACCGATGAGGGCGCCGACATCATCGATGTCGGGGCAGAATCGACGCGACCCGGCCATGTCCCCGTGCCGGTCGAGGAAGAGCTCGCGCGGCTCAAGCCGGTGCTGGCGGACATCGTGAAGGCGACCCCATTGCCCGTCTCGATCGATACGTCGAAAGCCCCGGTGGCGCGCCTCGCGATTGAGATGGGTGCTGCCCTCGTCAACGATGTGTGGGGCCTGCAGCGCGATCCGGCGATGGCCGATGTCGTCGCCGAGGGCGGCGCGGCGGCTGTCGTCATGCACAATCGCGAAAGCATCGATCCGGCGCTCGATATATTGAGCGACATGCGGCGCTTTTTCGATCACTCGCTCGAACTGGCGGAAAAAGCCGGAATTCCTCGTCATTATCTGATCCTCGATCCCGGCATCGGCTTCGGCAAGACCAAGGATCAGAATCTGATCGCGTTGCGCCGCCTCGACCATTTCAAGGATTACGGCCTGCCGCTGCTCGTCGGCGTGTCGCGCAAAAGCCTGTTCGCGCCGATCCTCGGCGCCGCCGTCGATGAGCGCATGATCGGCACTGTCGCCACGAATATCATTGCCGCGGCGCGTGGGGCCTCGATCTTTCGCGTCCACGACGTCGCCGAACATGTCGCGGCCTTCAAAGTGTTTGATGCGATCGAACGCAACCCGGCAGCCGCGCTATGAGCGAGACCGGTTTCGTAGAAATCGGCCTTGGGCTTGGCAGCAATATCGGCGATGCACCGGGCAATGTCCGCGAGGCGTTGCGGTTGCTGCGGGCAAGCGATGTCATCGAAATTACGAAAATTTCGTCGATCTATAGAACCGCGCCATGGGGCTATAAGGATCAGGCGCCGTTCGCCAATGCCTGTGCCCTCGCGCGCACGGGGCTTGATCCAGAGAGGCTTCTCGCGGCCGTCAAGGCCATCGAGGCGGAGATGGGCCGCACCAAAACGGTGCGCTGGGGGCCGCGGCTGATCGATATCGATATTTTGTTCTACGGCACACAATCGCTTGTGTCGGATAGTCTGGTTCTGCCGCATAAGGAACTGTTCAACCGCGCCTTCGTTCTCGTTCCCCTGGCCGAGATTGCGCCTGATCTGGTGCTGGGCGGGCGTCCGGTTGCCGAGGCCGCCGCGGCGATCGCGCATGACGACATCGAAAAATGGGATTCGTGATAATGGGCAAGCAGATTAAACTGACGGCCAAGGACGGCGTGACGATTGGTGCCTATGAGGCCGTGCCGCATGGCGAAACGCGCGGCGGTCTCGTCGTCCTGCAGGAAATTTTCGGCGTGAATAGCCATATCCGCCACGTCGCCGATGATTTCGCGGAACAAGGCTACCATGTCATTGCGCCAGCGATCTTCGATCGTGTCGAGCCGGGCGTCGACATTGGCTATAGCAGCGACGATGCCGCCAAAGGCGTTGCCATTCGCGCCAAGATCAAATTAGAAGATACGCTCGCTGATATCGCCGCGGCGGTCGAAGCCGCGTCCGTTTCGGGTCCTGTCGGCATCGTCGGCTATTGCTGGGGCGGCACGCTCGCATTCGCTGCAGCCCAGCATGTCGAGGGTCTGGTGGCAGCCGTCGGCTATTATGGCTCGGGCATTGCCGCTTTGCCGAAGGCGCAATTGCGCTGCCCGGTCATGCTGCAATTTGGCGATCAGGATAAAAGCATCCCGCTCGCGGATATAGAGAAGATTCGTCGCGAGCACCCCGACATCACGATCCATATCTATCCCGCCGGTCACGGCTTCAGCTGCAACGATCGCAGCGCTTACGAGCCGGAGAGCGCCAAGCTGGCGCGCGAACGGACGCTCGAATTCTTCGAGAAGAATATCGTCTAGCGTTCGCTGCGCAGGGCCGTCGATGACAATTCCGACCGCGGCCCGTGCAGAAAGATCATGGCCGGCGGCGGTGTGAGCGGAAAGATCAAACCGTCGCTTTCGCCGTGACGATAGCGACTCAGTATCTGGGCTGGCCGTGCGTGCGTGGCTGAAAGTGTCGAGCCGGGACGGTCGATGATCGCAATCGGGACGTTGGCGATGATGGTACGCCAATGTTTCCAGCGCTCGAAACTCGCCAGATTGTCGGCGCCCATGATCCAGACAAAATGCACGCCGCGACAGCGCGCCTTCAAATATAGAATCGTTTGATAGGTGTACTGCGCGCCGATCGTCTCTTCAAAGCCGGTGACGGCGATGCGCGGATCGCGAGCGACTTTCGCGGCCGCAGCGACACGCTGATCGAGCGGCGGCAGACCGCGTGTGTCCTTCAGGGGATTGCCGGGGCTGACCAGCCACCAGACGCGATCGAGGCCCAGCCGCCGCAACGCGAGCAGGCTCGCGGCACGGTGGCCTTCGTGCGCAGGATTGAAAGTGCCGCCGAACAGGCCGATTTTGAGCCCCTGCGCATGCGGCGGCAGTATGGCCGACATGATCAAGCCGTCTTGGAGCTGGGGACGCTCATATCGAGTCGTTCCAGCACCTTCATGTTTTTGAATCGCATCGGATTGATCCGAAAACCGCTGCGCACTTTTCGGTCCGATGCTTTCAGGCTCGAATCTGGCCGTTGCCGTGGACGCGGTATTTGAAGGTCGTCAATTGATCGAGGCCGACGGGGCCGCGCGCGTGCATACGCCCCGTCGCAATGCCGATCTCGCCGCCGAAGCCGAACTCGCCGCCGTCGGCGAATTGCGTTGACGCGTTATGGATGACGATGGCGGAATCGACTTCCTTGAGGAAGCGCTCCGCCGCCGCCGCATTTTCCGTGATGATGCAATCGGTGTGATGCGAGCCGTAATGCGTGATATGCGCCAGCGCGGCATCGAGACCATCGACGACGCGCGCCGAAATGATGGCGTCCAGATATTCGCGCGACCAATCGTCTTCGGTTGCCGGCGTCACGCGCGGATCGGCGGCGAGCGTCGTGGCGTCGCCGCGCACTGCGCAGCCGGCGTCGAGCAGCATCGTCACGAGTGGGGCAAGATGCGTCGCGGCGCAGGCGCGATCGACGAGCAGCGTTTCGGCCGCGCCGCAGACGCTGGTGCGCCGCAATTTGGAATTGCGCAGGATGACGAGCGTCTTCGTAAGGTCGGCGTCGCGATCGACATAGATATGCACGAGGCCTTCGAGATGCGCGAAGACCGGCACGCGCGCTTCTTCTTCGACGCGTGCCACAAGGCTCTGGCCGCCGCGTGGCACGATGACATCGATATTGCCGCCGAGACCAGTCAGCATTTCACCGACGGCGGCGCGATCCTTGACCGGTACGAGGGTGATCGCCGCCTCGGGCAGGCCAGCGGCTTTGAGGCCGGCCTGCAGGCAGGCGTGGATCAGTGCAACCGAGTGAAAGCTCTCCGAGCCACCACGCAGGATCGCGGCATTGCCGGATTTGAGACAGAGCGCGCCGGCATCAGCCGAGACCGAGGGCCGGCTTTCGAAGATGACGCCGATGACGCCGAGCGGCGTCGCCACGCGATCGATGACAAGCCCGTTCGGCCGCTCGATCCGCTGCAAAAGGCGCCCGACAGGATCGGGCAGGGCGGCGATCTCTTCTAGCCCCTTGGCCATGCCTTCGATGCGCTTGGCGTCGAGCGCCAGCCGTTCGAGGAAGGAATCGTTGGTGGCCTTGGCGTGTGCCTCGGCGATGTCGCGCGCATTGGCGGCGAGAATGTCGGCCGCCTTGGCGCGGATTTCCTGCGCGGCGACCAGCAGCGCCTTGTTCTTGGCCTCGGCTGGTGCAAGGGCGAGCAGGTGCGAGGCCTCGCGGGCGGCCTGCCCAAGCGAGAGCATCACGGCGCCGATATCGGCGGGCGCGTCATTGCGTACCAGTTTGAGGTCCATATCTGTCTTCATCGCGCTAACTTACGTCAGTCCCACATATAAACAAATCGGGCGGCCTGCCAGAGGCTGAGCCAATTACGGCTAAATCCGCCGCAAGATGCCTTTCAGGACGGGCCGCAGGCGCGAAAGTTCGTCGAGATGTACCGCCGAAAGACCAGCAAGTACGCTATTCGCCGCGGCGCTGAGGCTGAGAAGAACGCGGCGGCTATCGAGGGCGTCAGGGCTGCGCACGAGGAAACCGGCGTCAACCAGCCGGTCAACCAGCTCGACCGCGCTGTTGTGGCGGATGCGTAGCCGCTCGGCCAGATCGCCAATCGTTACCGCCGTCTGAGGCGGAAATCCCTTTACCGTCAGCAAGGCCTGCTGCTGCTGCGGCGTCAGGCCGGCGTCGCGTGCGGCATTCTCGCTGAATTCGAGAAAGCACCGGATCGAATAGCGGAAATCCGACAGAGCCTCGTAATCCTCCTGCGAGGGGCGTTCCGCCAGATCCCTTTCATCAGCCTTTTTGCCGCTTGTCATGACTGGTCTGCCCACATAATGTATCGCCTCACGATATATATTCTTCCCTTCCGGTTCAACCGCCCCTGCGATGGAGCCAGCCAACATCAAGCACAATTCGCCGCGGCCGCCGAAAAGCGATCATGCGCTTTCCGATTTTTCCGCCAGTCCGCGCGTGCTCGTGATCGCGGCGCTCGCTATCCCCGTGGCGCTTGCGAGCGTCGCGGCGGGGCTCGCATTGCTCAAGCTCATCCAATTGGCGACGAATATCGCCTATTTCCATGAATTCAGCTTCGCGTCTTTGCAGCTTCAATCGTTGCACCTCGGCCCGACCTCCGTGCTCATCCCCGTCGTCGGCGCGTTCATCGTCGGACTGATGGCACGCTATGGGAGTGAAAAGATTCGCGGCCACGGCATTCCCGAAGCGATCGAAGCCATCCTGCTCGGCCGGTCACGGCTTTCGCCAAAGGTCGCGATCTTGAAGCCGTTGTCGTCGGCGATTGCCATCGGCACGGGCGGCCCGTTTGGCGCGGAAGGCCCCATCATTATGACGGGCGGCGCCATCGGCTCGCTCATCGCGCAAATGCTCCCGGTCAACGATGCCGAGCGCAAGACGCTTCTAGTGAGTGGCGCTGCGGCGGGCATGACGACCGTCTTCGGCACGCCGATCGCCGCCGTGATGCTCGGCGTCGAGCTGCTTCTCTTCGAGTGGCGGCCGCGCAGTTTCATTCCGGTCGCAGTCGCGGCCGTGACGGCGGCCGTCGCGCGGACGGCATTGCATATGCCAAGCCCGCTCTTTCCCTTCACCGGCCATGTCGCGATTTCGCTCGCCGGATTGGCATCGTGGGTCCTTGTCGGCGCGGTGGTTGGGCTGCTCGCCTGCGCCCTCTCCCAAATGGTCTACGGCTGGGAGGACCTTTTCTCCAAGCTGCCCATCCACTGGATGTGGTGGCCGATGCTGGGTGGCCTCGTCGTCGGTCTCGGCGGGCTGATCGAGCCGCGCGCGCTCGGTGTCGGTTATGAAAACATTGCGCAGATGCTCAGCGGCCAGCTTGTGCTGAAGACCGTGCTACTTCTGTTGATCGTCAAAGCGATCATCTGGTCGACCGCGCTTGGTTCCGGCACGTCAGGCGGCGTTCTTGCGCCGTTGTTTATCATCGGCGGCGCGGCGGGTGCGGCAATAGCGGGGATTCTGCCGGCCGAGTCGCCGGGCTTGCTGGCGCTGCTCGGCATGGCGGCGGCGATGAGCGGCGCGATGCGTGTGCCGCTGACGGCAACTTTCTTTGCCGCGGAAGTCACCGGCAACATGGAGACCTTGCTGCCGTTGCTCACCGCGAGCGCAACGGCTTATGCCGTCACCGTCCTGGCGATGCGGCGATCGATCCTCACCGAGAAGATCACCCGCCGCGGCCATCATATCGTCTGCGAATACAATATCGATTCCTTCGTATTGACGCGCATCCGCGATGTCATGACGATTGCAGTCGAGTCGGTGCCAGCGACAATGAGTTTGCATGAAGTTGCGCGGTTTCTCACCGCGTCGACGACCGCGCACCCCACCTTTCCTGTCGTCGATGCCGACAATCACGTCCTCGGTATCGTCGATCCGCCATCCGTATTGCGTTGGCGTCGCGGCGGGCGGCATCGCAAGACGATGTTGCAGGATTTGCTTGCAGGAGCTGATCTTCCACTCGTCTATCCCGACGAATATGTCGAACACGCTGCCGAACGCTTGAGCGATAGTGGCCTCAGCCATCTCGCCGTCGTCTCGCGCGAAGATCAGACTTTGGTCGGCTATATCGGCTGGAAGGACATCACGCAGATGCGCGCGAAACATCGGACTGCGGAAGCGCAAAAGACGACGTTTTTCGGGAGCCGGGCGCCCTCGGCCGCTGAGGCGCGCCCCAATTAGCGGCCTCGCATCTTGGCTTGAAATCGCCTAAATAGGCCGCATGACAGCCATCGCCCTTGTGATCTTCGCCGCCATCATCCTCTCTGGCTTCCTGAGCGTCTATCTCGACCTGCGTCAGGCGGCAGCGGTCCGCGCCCATCGCAGCAGGGTGCCGCGCGCCTTCGACGCCACGGTCACGCTGGAGGAGCATCAGCGTGCCGCCGATTACACTTTGGCGCGGACAAAGCTCACGGTCATCGAGACGATCTATGATGCCGACCTCGCGATCGTCTGGCTCGCCTTCCTACTGCGGCCGGTCTTCAATTTTGTCGCCGCTCATATTCCGGCGGGGTTGACGCGCAGCGTCGCGACCATCGTCCTCGTCACGGCGATTTCCTATCTGCTGACGCTACCGTTCTCGATCTACAAGACTTTCCGTCTTGAAGCGCAATTCGGCTTCAATCGCACGACACCGGCGATGTTCGCGCTCGATCAGGTCAAGGCGGCGGCGCTGCAACTCGTTCTTGGCGTGCCGCTGCTTTATGGGCTGTTCGCGCTTTTGCACGCGCTGCCGAACCTGTGGTGGATTTTCGCCTGGGCCGCACTGATGATCATCATGGTGGCGATGATCGTCATCTATCCGGCTTTCATCGCGCCGCTGTTCAACAAATTCACGCCCATGGCCGATGGCCCGATGAAGGCAGGTATCGAGACGCTGCTCGCCAAATGCGGTTTCGAGTCGAATGGCCTCTTCGTCATGGATGCCTCGAAGCGCTCGGCGCATGGCAACGCATATTTTTCCGGTTTCGGCCGCGCCAAGCGCATCGTCTTTTTCGACACGCTGCTTGAGAAGCACACGAACGACGAGATTTTGTCCGTCCTCGCGCATGAACTCGGCCATTATAAATTCGGCCATGTGGTGCAGAAGATCGGCGAGAGTGCGGTTTTGGCGCTGATCGTCTTCGCCGTCCTGCATTGGGCGTTCGCGGCGGGGACGCTGCCTGCCGCGTTTCATCTGCCCAATGATCCGAGCCTCGTGCTGATGATCGTGATGACGGCGATCGGGCCGTTCTCGAGTCTCCTCGCGCCGCTCACGAATTTCCTGTCGCGCCGGGCCGAATTCCAGGCCGATGCCTTCGCCAAATCGATGGTTGGGTCAGCGCCCATGATCTCGGCACTGACCAAACTCACGCGCGACAATCTCGCGACGCTGACGCCGGATCGGCTCTACACGCTGTTCAATTATTCGCATCCGCCGGTGCCGGAGCGGATTGCGCATCTCCAAGGTTAGCTGCTCTTCGCTTCGATGCGGGCCTTCACTTGACGGACCTGCGCGAGCTGGCCGCGCAAAATCTCAATCGCATCCTTCTCAGCGGGCATGAGATCCTTGAGCTTGAGGTGATCGAGGATGACCTCAAGCGCATCGCCGATCCGGCCGATCTGCCGCCCGTAGCTGCCGACGTTGCCGAGAATACTGCGCTCAGCCTGGGGGTTCGGCGTCTGCCCCAGATCGATGTTGATCAAACCGAGCTGTGCGCCGTCCTGATTGAAGGTCCACGGATTGATGGCTTGCCAAAGCTGCTGCGGCGCGAGCGAAACCTGAAAAGGATTGGACATGGCTGCCTCCTGAAAAGAGGCAAGCCTAGCCGGGATTTTGCGACGCACAAGTTCGCGCCGGACTCTAATTGGGCGTGACGACGAGCGTCACAGAAGGTTCCGTGCTGCTGCTGATTTCGACGGTAAAGGGCGTCGCGGCGAGGTCGAACTTGACACTCTTGGCGAGGCCGTCGCAGCCGATCGCACCGGTGTGGTCGGTCGATTTGAGAACATGCCCATCCTGAACGACGTCGATCCATGCGCCATGCGCGATGGTGACCCGATACGACCCAGCGCTCGCCGGCGCGGGCAGGGTGACGAAGCCGGCATAGGAATCGGGAAACTTCGGCGGTCGGGACGGCTCCTGCGGCAGCTTCGCATTGGCTTGCGGGACGAGTTTCAAATTCTCGCCGTTTCCGAGTTTCCCTGCGTCGCCCGTCGCAATCGGCGCGGGCGTGGCGAGCAGCGTCTTCTCATGGTCGAGCGGCCATTTGAAATGGTCGCAGCCCGTTGGCTCCGCGGCCAAAACGGGCAGGCTAGCGGGCAGGGCGGCAAGCGCAATGAGCGCGGTGGCGAAACTGCGGAATGTCTGCATGGAAATTGATGCCTCAGGCCGGTCCGGACTCTTGTTTCATGCGGTGATCGAACCAGGCCTGCACGTCTTCCATCGGCACGGTTTCTTCATCCGGCCCTTCGACGGCGGTGATCTCGATCCCGTCCTGTTGCGCGAGGTTCCACGCATCTTCCAGCGCTTCTTCCTCGGTTGTCCATTCCTGCGACAGCAGCTCGTGCTTCAGCGCCTGATCAATGTAACGAACGTGCCAACCCATAACGCACTTCCCCCGACAAGATGGGCATCACCGCTGTGGACCCGGCGGTGATGCCCGGAGTGCATATATTAGGCGACGCGGCGCTCTTCCACCACAATCGTATCGGCGATGCTTTCAGGCTCATAGAGCCAGCGCGCCAGAAGTCCGGCGATGACGGCGCCCGCGAGCGGCGCCAGCCAGAACAGCCAGAGCTGCGAAATATAGGCGCCGCCGGCGAAGAGCGCCGGTCCGGTGCTGCGTGCCGGATTCACCGACGTGTTGGTGACCGGGATCGTAATGAGATGGATCAGCGTCAGGCCAAGGCCGATCGGGATGCCGGCAAAGCCCGCCGCGGCACCCTTCGATGTCGAACCGATGATGATGAACAGAAAGAAGAAAGTCGCAAGGAATTCTGTCAGGGCGGAGGCCCCCAGGCTGTACTTGCCAGGGCTGAGATCGCCGTAGCCATTGGAGGCGAAACCACCCGCCACCCAGCCGGCTTGACCCGATGCGATCACATGCAAAACCGCCGCCGCGGCGATCGCACCGAGAACTTGCGCGATAATATAGGGCACGACCGTATCGGGGCCGACCCGGCCGGCCGACCATAGGCCGACCGTCACGGCCGGGTTGAAATGGCCGCCGGAAATGTGGCCGACGGCATAAGCCATGGTCAGAACCGTGAGACCGAAGGCGAAAGCAACACCGACGAAGCCGATGCCGGTATGCGGAAAGGTTGCGGCAAGGACGGCTGCGCCGCAGCCGCCGAAGACGAGCCAAAACGTGCCGAAGAATTCGGCGGTGACGCGCCGGACGAGATCGTTTTGCATAGGCTACCTCGTGGAATCGCTGGAGACGTTGCATCTCTGCCGGTTTGCAAATCCGGTTCTGAGACGGGGAATTTTCTTATGACAATCTGCGAAGCGTACAGACTCAGCCTCGCGGCGCGGAGAATGCTTCGCGTCCGGACCCAAGTCGAGTCACAGACGCTTCAAGACGCGGTCGCGCTCAAGCATGGCGCTCTCAAAAGTTGCGTTGGGGAAGCTGTTTGCCGCTCTGAGTGAAGGCGCCATGCGGCGTGAAGAATGCCGCAGAAAAACCTGTGGAATCCGCGGCGTTAACCGTGATTCACGGCGAAGCCGGCCGTCAGTGCCGGCCGGCTTCAAAAAGATCGGCGATGATCGCGAAAGAGCGCCGCCTATTTCCACGGGGTCGGTGCCGGCACCTCGGCCGCGGCGGGCGCCTCGACAGTGCCGAAATCCGCCGGGCCGACGATTTCGAGATATTCCATGTCCGGCGAATAATCGAACAGGTAATGCGTGATGCCGGGACGCTGGTGCACGACATCGCCAGCCTCGACGAGCGTTTCCTTGTCCTCGTACATGAATCTCGCCCAGCCTTTCGTCATGATGACGATCTGGAAATCGGCGATGTGCTTATGCCAGCCCGTGCCGGTGGTCGGCGGCATATTCGCCTTGACCAGATGCGCGATCACCTGGCCCTTTGTCGCTTTGGCGACGCCGAGGTCGCGATAAAGGAAGAAGTCACGCAGGCCCGACCCCTTGAACTCGGTGTCACCCGGTTTGACGTGCGAGAACTCGGTTTCGTGCTCTTTTGGCGGCACGAAATCTTTTTCTAAAACGGCAGCATGTCCCTCTGTCATATCTAACCTCCTGCGTTCGACATGTCCGCGGCCCATTGGGCCAACTCAATTCATTGCGAGAACCAGATTGCGGATTTGCGGGTAGATCTGGCCGTTCCAGCGCCGGCCGCTGAATGTGCCGTAGTGACCTACGCCGACCTGATAATGATGGCGCTTCAGATGCGGCCGCAGACCATCACAGAGCAAATGCGCGGCGGCCGTTTGGCCGACAGAGCAGATGTCGTCCCGCTCGCCCTCAACGGTAAGAAGCGCCGTGCGGCGAATGGCGCGCGGGTTCACTTTCTTTCCGCGATAGGTCAACTCGCCTTTTGCCAGCGAGGCGTCCTGGAATACGGTCTTGACCGTCTCGAGATAAAATTCCGCCGGCAGATCGAGGACGGCGAAATATTCGTCGTAGAACGCCATGATCGCCTTGGCTTCGGCCTCGCGCCCGGCGCTGAGATGTTCGTAGAGATCGCGATGCGCCTTGAGATGGCGTTCCGGGTTCATCGACACGAACGCGGTCAATTGCACGAAACCCGGATAGACCCGTCGGCCACCGCCCGGCAGGTGATCCGGAACATGGGCGATCAGATTGTCTTCGAACCATTGCATGGGCTTCGACGTCGCAAGCTCGTTCACCTTCGACGGATTGACGCGCACGTCGACCGGGCCTGCCATCAGCGTCATGCTGCGCGGCTCGGCGGGGTTGCGTTGTTCGGCCATGATCGAGACGGCGGCGAGGGTCTGAACGCAAGGCTGACAGACAGCGATGACATGGGCGCCGGGGCCGATCAGCTCCAGACAGCGGATGACGTAATCTACATAATCGTCGAAGCCGAAGGGCCCCTCCGACAAAGGCACGTCACGGGCGTTCTTCCAATCGGTGATATAGACCTCGTGGTCGCGCACCAGGGTGCGCACCGTCTCACGCAGCAGCGTCGCGAAATGGCCGGAGAGGGGCGCGACGAGCAGCATTTTCGGCAGCGGTAGGGCGCTCTCTTTACGAAAGCGCACGAGGTTGCAGAAGGGAAGCGAAGCGGCGATATCCTCGTGAACCGGCACCTTCTCGCCGTCGATCGTCACGCTCTCGACGCGATAGTCCGGCCGAGCGTGCGACAATCTGGTGCGGGAAATCAATTCCAGCGCCGCGGTGAAGTGTTTGCCGTAAGTGGCTTCACTGAAGCCGGTAAACAGCGGGCCAAGGCTCAAGCCAGCGCGCGCCATCATCCGCATCGGCTCAGAGGCTTCCGAATAAGCCTGGTATGCGCGGTACAACATGTGCTTCAAGGCTAAAGTCTTTCGTTTTGCGCCGCAATATCGGCGTGTGCTTAAAGTTTAACCCGTTCGCGTCCAGGAGCGGTCATGTCGCGTCCCGTTCTCACCATCTCAAGCAAAAACTACTCCTCTTGGTCCCTCCGCGGCTGGCTGCTGTGCCAACTCGCCGGATTAGAGGTTGAAGAGCAGGTCATCAGCCTCGACGATCCGTCGAACCGGGCCGAATTGCTGCTGCTGGCGCCGTCGGTGCTGGTGCCGCGGCTGTCCGAGGGCGACGTGAGCGTGTGGGACACGTTGGCGATCGCCGAATATCTCGCGGAGCGAAACCCGGAAGCGGGCATGTTGCCCAAAGATAAGGCGGCGCGCGCGCATTGCCGTTCGATCTCGGGTGAAATCCATTCCGGCTTTCATAATCTCCGCTCGGCCCTGCCGATGAACCTGAAAGCCCAACACTCGCATTTCAAAGTCTTTGCCGGCGCGCAGCCAGACATCGACCGCGTGCAAACGATCTGGCAGGAATGCCTGACGCGGTGGGGCGGCCCATTTCTTTATGGCGCGACGCCGACCATTGCGGACGCGATGTACGCGCCCGTCGCGACGCGATTCCTTACCTATGGGGTCCCGCTCAACCCGGCCGCCAAAGCCTATTGCGCGACGATCATGGATTGGCCGCCGATGCAGGCGTGGGTCGCCGACGCCAAGGCCGAACCCGAGGAAATGGCCGAACTCGAAGTCGAATTCTGACTTCGAGACCCCCTCATCGATTGTTGCATCAAAGCCGCGGCGGGGCCGGATTCGGTCGCGCGACCCACGGATTCTGCCGTTCCGGGCTTGTCCGCGCGATTTTTTTTTGGAAGGCTGCCGTGGAGAGCGAAGGCAAGAATAATCAACGAAAATAATCGCCAGCCTTAGGACCGCAGGGGAATTGCCCTGCCAATGCCGCAATCGGCACTATTCTGAAAGAGAAGGTCATTAATCGGCATTTAACTAAAAACGTCCTCAAATAAAGGCCTCGGCATTCGGGCAACACCTCAGGGTGGTCAAGTCCCGGCAAGCCAGAAGGCGTAAATTGTAGCGCACAGGACGCGGGGTGGGATGACATACTGGACTTACGCGCCGCAGGATTTTGCCTCGTACGGTCATAAACGGGGTTTCTTCCGCAAACTTCTTTCCGAGGCCGCGCCGGGCGCGGTTGTCCTTGGACTCGCGGTTTTAGCGGGCGCGTGGATCGTCTACGTACACCCCGATGCGCAAATAAAAGTCGTCGAGATGCCGGCCGAACTGCCGACTCTCGAAGCCCCTACACTCCTCAAGCCGCAACTTGCTCAGGCAGTTGAGGTTCCCGCTCCCGCCCCGCATGTCGCGGCGAATGTCTATAGCCCCTTCATCGACCCGACCTTTTCGCTGAAAGCCGCGCGGGAATCTTTTGCCGAGAGCGCGCCGCTGGCGCCGACCTTCGGCGCTGACCCAGAAGCCGCATCGCCGGCCCAAGTCGCCGCCATGCCGACGCAGGTCGCCTCGGTTCCGCTGCCCCCCGTCGAGCCGCAAGCCCTGACCGCGCGCATTCCAGGCGATGAAGTCGCCTCGGCGCAGGATGAAACCCCGGCGAAAGACAACGTCCTGCCGATGACGGGGGACGAGGATCTCGCCGCCAGCGCACCGCTGCCGCCCTCGTCGCGTACGGTCGCGAGTGTGCCGCTGCCGGCACCGCGCCCGACCGGTCTCGAAGTTCCCGAGGCCGAAGATCATGCCCGCGTCGCCGTTCGCCAGGCGCCGCAGCCCCCACAACAGACAGCCGAAGTCGCCTCAGAGCCGCCGTCACCGCCTCCGCCGCACAATTCGTTCTTTGACAAGCTCTTTGGTGGCATCAACCATCAAGGACAGGCGCTCGCCTATGCCGAAACGGAAGATGGCGTCGTCGAAGGCACGCGCCCGTCCGCGGCGGTCGTGCCTTACGATCAATATACGGCGGTCTATAATATCTCGACCCACACCGTTTATTTGCCGAACGGGCGCCGCCTTGAGGCGCATTCGGGCCTCGGCGACGCCTTCGACGATCCGCATTACGTACGCGAGAAAATGCGCGGACCGACACCGCCCGGCATCTATGATCTGCAGCCGCGCGAGCAACTCTTCCACGGTGTCGCGGCGCTGCGTTTGCTGCCGGTCAACGGCGATCCTTATGGCCGCGTTGGTCTCCTCGCTCACCGGTTCATGCTTGGGCCGCGCGGCGATTCCAACGGCTGCGTCTCCTTCCGCAATTACCAGGCCTTCCTCGATGCCTATCGCGCCGGCCAGGTCAAACGCCTGGTTGTCGTCGCCGGGATGAACTGAGCGGCCAGCCGCCTTATCAAACCTCCCGCTGATCGGGATTGCGGCGCAAAGCGTAAACCGCCGCGAATTGCAGGATTGCGAGCACAAGCGGACCAAGCGCCTTTCCGGCGTCGTGCTGGGCGACGCCGACGAAGAAATCCAGAAACTGGATTGTGCCGGCGAGGATGCCGAGGACGATCAATGTCTGCCGCCAGTTTTTGAAAATCGCGATCAGCACGAAGATGGCGAGCGGAAGCGTCCGCGCCGCGGCATACACGGCAAAGATCGCCGAGCCCGGCGTCGGAGCTTCACCCGCCGGCAAAACTGCTTGCGGATGAAAGAGACCGGCCAGCGCAAAGCCGCTTGCAACCAGCACATCGAGCGCGGTGATCGCCTTGGCGACCGAAGAAGACATGCGTATCAACCGATTCCCTTCCTTGTCGTTTGCGCTGATATAAGCGCCGCAGCCCGGTGCTGACAGGCAAATGTCAGAGAGATGCGGTAACGCCTGAATGTTGAGTCGCCGGATCGAGGCCGATGCAGGAACAAGCTCTCCCCGCAAATTCGTCAACCGCGCGGTCGCTGCGCGATCTCGCCGCCGATCCGCGCATCCGCGCCATGCTCGGGCTCGGCTTCAGCTCAGGCATCCCGTTTCTGCTCGTCTACATCACGCAATCGGCGTGGCTGTCGGAAGCCAACGTGCCGCTCGGCATTGTCGGCCTGATGAGCGAACTGACGCTCGCCTATAAGTTCAAATTCGTCTGGGCGCCGTTTCTCGATCAATATGACGCGCCGATCTTCAGCCGCCTTCTCGGCCGCCGGCGCGGCTGGATCATCGTTTCGCAGATCGGCGTCGCTCTTGCGCTCGCCGGCGTCGCCTTCGGCAATCCGGCGCATTGGCTCGCCTGGACGATCGTCTTCTCGCTGACGTTGGGTTTTGCCGGCGCGACGCAGGATATCGTTATCGACGGCTGGCGCATCACCGTCGCGCCGCCGGAACGCGCTGGCCTCATGTCGTCATGGTCGGAGATCGGCTGGCGCATCGGCAATCTCGTCTCCGGCGCTGGCGCGCTTTACCTCGCCGATGCCTATGGCTGGCGCGCGGCCTATCTCTGCATGGCGGCCTGCATGGGGCCGGGCATGATCGCCGCGCTCATGGCGCCGGAGCCGCCGTCCGATCTCAAAGCGCATGTCGCGCAGGGCAATTTCGTCGAGACGATCTTCACGCCGATCAAGGAATTGCTCACGCGGCTTGGGACGATGGGTATCCCGATCCTGCTGCTCGTCGCTGGTTTCCGCATGCCCGGCTATGTGTCGAGCGCGATGGCATTCCCTTTGTTCAAACACTTACACTATTCGGATTCGGATATCGCCACGGTCACGAAGCTTTTCGGCTTCTGGGTCGCGCTGGGCGGCACATTCCTCGCGGGCCTCGTCATCACGCGCATCGGGATCATGGCGACGCTGCTCATAGGGACGGTGTTCGCCTCGGCCTCGCATCTGGCGCTCGCCTATCTCGCGGCGCGCGGCGGCCACGGCCATGACTTCTGGCTCTTCGCCACGACAGTAAGCATCGACAGTTTTGCCTATGCGTTCGCCTCGATCGTGCTCATCACTTACATGTCGACGCTGACCTCGACCGCATTTGCGGCGAGCCAATATGCGCTTCTGACGTCGCTTTGCGCGTTGCCCGGCAGTTTTCTCGCCGGCACGTCAGGCTTCATCATCGATCGATTGGGCTTCACCAACTTCTTCGTCGCGACATCGTTCATCGGTGCGCCCGTCGCGCTGCTTGCCTGGTACGTTTGGCGGAAACATCTGATCGAGAAGGTCGAGGCCGCAGCCTAACGCCGGCGTCTTACTTCTTGTGCAATTCCTTGTCGGCCTTGGCGTCGATTTTGGATTCTTCGGCCTTGCTCATGCGGCCGGCTTTGACGGCCTGCGAGGCACGGGCCTTGGCATTGCGCGCATGGGCGGCATCCTCGACCGGATAGGAGCGGCCGGGGCCGGCAAAGTTCTTGGCGGGCAGCGAATCGCGGCCCTTGCTCGAAAGTTTGCTCATCGGATCATCCTCCTGTTCGCGCCGCGCGATGAGGCACCCAAGGAAATGCGGCACGGCGCAGCTTTGTTCCGCAAGTCAGGCGCGTTTGACTTCGAGCGTCTCGCCCGGCCGCACGATAAAGGTGCGGTCGCCGCGGAAGATGCGCACCAACGTACGCGGGTAGGCGGCGAGGCGTTCGAGGTCGCCGATATAGGGCTCGCGCCGCCAGGGATCTGCCGCGGCCCGCTCGACGTGCACATCGACGAACTGGTCGTAATTCGCGTCCTGGACGGTGACGACCTGCACCAGCATTTTCGCCTTCTGCGGGAACCAATGCTCGCCAAAGCTCGCATCCGCGAGCCAATGACAGGAAAAGCTGCGGCAAGGCTCGGGCCGCGTCTCGTAGATCGTGCAGCCGCCAGCGCCCGGCCGGCAATGCACGCACCAGCGATCGTGCGGCTTGTCCAGCGCGGCGATCGGCAACAGTTTGCAGCAGAGCGAGCAGGCGCCGCAGGCGCGGGGCAGGGTTTCGGCCATGCGACGAACCTAACACGGATGGCCGGTGCGATTTGCCCAATATCGGTGTCCGGCCCGGCTTGGTATGACCAGTTCGCATGTGCGAGAAGCTGACCGATTTTTCAAAACTGTCGCTGCCGGTCATCCTCGATGACGGCACGCCTGTCACATTACGCGCCGTGCGCGATGACGACGCGCCGAAAATCCGCCGCGCTTTCCACACGCTCGGGCCGGGGACGATTCATGCGCGCTTCTTCGATCAACGCGCGGAAGTCACCGAGGCGGAGCTTCTGCACATCATCGGCGTCGATTTCCGTCGCGACGCCGCGCTGCTGGTCACGATCGGCGCGGGCGAAGACGAGATCGTTATCGGTGGCGTCAGCTATTTCGCGCTCGACGGCGGCGATCCGCCGCTTTCGGCCGAGCTCGCCTTCACCATCGTCGATGGCTATCAGGGCCGCGGCATGGGCAATCTGTTAATGCAACAGATCGTCGAGATCGCTCGCGCCAACGGGCTGACTTATCTCGAAGCCGACACGCTCGCCGACAATCTGGCCATGCTCCACGTCTTTCAGCATATCGGCCTGCCGATGGTCCAGCGCTGGGAGGGCGATACAGTGCACGTGCGGTTGCATGTGAAGGCGCAGCCGTGACTTTAGCCTAAGCCTCCCGCCGTTTCGCATAATGTGATAAATACCGGGAGTCGGAGTAAGCGAAATGTCAAAGCCGGTGATCTTTACGATTTCCTCTGTTTGGGACGATGAGGCGAAAGTCTGGAGCGGGCATTGCGACGATGTTCCGGCAGCCGCCGATGCGCCGACGCTCGACGAGCTGTTGGCTAAGATTTCTGCAATGACGCTGGATCTGCTGCCGGATAATCACCCCGGCATCGATCCGAAGGACGTGTTTCTGCAAATCACCGCCCTGCGCGAAGCTGAGCCGGCGATGGCCTGAGTGGCACCGCAATTTGATAAGCCGCTACGCGATTTGCTGCGCGAAGCAGGCTGCGTGCTCGTTCGGCAAGGCAAAGGCAGCCATGAAATCTGGCACAGCCCGATTACGCAGCGAAACTTTCCAGTGCCAATAGGCATTCCGAGCCGCCACACGGCCAATGCAATTCTGCGCCAAGCGGGATTGGCCAAGGCCTTTTGAGAAACCGTCTACCTAAACGTATCCCGCCGCCTCCAGAATGAGATCGGCGATGGCGTCGGGGTGCGAGATCAGCGACAGATGGCTCGACTTCAGCTCGATTGTCGTCGCCTTCATCCGCTTTGCCATGAAGCGTTCGAGATCGGGGTTGATCGTCCGGTCCTCGGTCGAGACGGCGTAGAAGCTCGGCTTCACGCGCCAGGCGGCGTGTTTGGTCTTTCCTTGCAGCAAAGCCTTATGAAACGGCTCCTGCACGGCGTAAAGCACCTTGGCTTTCGCCTCCGGCAGATCGCCGGCGAAATCCCGCAGGAACGCCGCTTCCGTCAGTCGGCCCTCATCACCATCGAAAACAATGCCGGCCGAAGCTGGCGGCGTCGGAAATTTCTTCGCCAGCGCCGGATAATCCTCGCCGGCGTCGGGCGCGCGCGCGGCGACATAGACCAAGGCCGTGACCTTCGGATGGACGCCAGCCTCGGTAACGATCATGCCGGAGAAGGAATGGCCGACGAGCACCGTCGGGCCGTCCTGCCGGTCGAGGACTTTCTGCGTTTCGGCGACCGCGGCGTCCAGCGTCGTCAGCGGATTCTGGACCGAGGTCACATTCAGGCCCTTCGGCTGAAGCCGCGCGATCACCTCCGACCAGCACGAGCCGTCCGCGAACAAGCCATGCACCATGACGATGTTCGTCGCGCGGGGGAGGGACGCCGCTCTCGCGCCGGCCGGGAGCAGAGAGGTAGCCGTCATGGCCGCGGCGGCCCCGGCAAAAGTGCGGCGTGTCATCATGTCAGGGCCTCCAAGCTTTATAATCGTCCCGAAGCGATTTTGGGCGGATGGGACTACATTATGACGACACGCTTCACGTTGGCGTCAGTTCGGCCAAGGCGACATCGCCGTCTGTGACGTAATGGTTCACCGGCAGGTGTTGGCCGGCCTTGTAGAGCATCGTATCGCCGATGGTGCCGCAGGCCGCCAGCGCGCCGATGATATAGGTGCGTTCCGCGTTAGTATCGGAATCGGTCGCATGGGTGATCTGGAAGGTCATCCGCGTCAGGGAAAATCCGGTGTCGCGCGTGGCGGCGCCGAGCCAGATGACGCGCTCGTTTTCATCCGGCCGATCCTTGTTGAGCCAGAAGCGCGACGATGTGACCTCCGCCTGCGTCTCAGCAAGGCTCTTGGCCCAGAAGCGCACATGATGCCGCTTGCGCGGACTATCGCCGATTGCCTGCTGGAAGCCCATGTCCAGGCTGCGGCCGAAAAGATAGAGCGGGCTGAACGGCGCCGTGGGATAGGGTCGATTGAAAACGAACGCCCGGACCATGCCCCACGAAGACTTGAGGTCGAGAGGGTCCGCGCCCGACCATCCGGCGGCGGCAAAAGCCGCGCGAAGCTGCGCCAGATCGCCAACGAGCGCCAGATTGACCGGATCGCCCGGCAAGCCATCGCCCGTGATCGTGTAGCGCGGCACATGCTTGCGATGCTGGATTTTCAGCCCCATGCGAACGGCATAGGGCAGGATGACATAAGCCGCCGCGAGATAGGTCGCGCTGAACGCGAGGATCAGCGGCAGTTTCTGATGCGCGAAACGGAAGATGACGAAGACGATCAGCCAGACCGCGAAGGCGCCGAGAGCCAGAATCGCTACGCGCTGCAAGAGGCGGATCAGGTGTCGCATGCGAATCCCATGATTTTGAAGTATTTGCTTCCAGACTAGGATACCTTTTCGCGTAGCCATGACAAAAGGCCGGCATCCAGTACCATCCGAGCAAGCTCCGCAGGCCCTACAAGAGTAATTCGTTTAGAAACTTCGCTGGCATCAATATTTCCACTGTGCCAGACAAAGAACATGCAATCAAAAGCTTCGGTGCTTTCGAAGCGTTCCGAATAATCTTGGAGACTGGAAGACCTTGCTTCAGATTTAATTTGCACAAACGCGCGTTGTGACGTTGTCGGTAGCATAAGTTCAATATCTACGGTCTTTTGCGTCCCTCCAACGCGACTAATTCGACGCCATCCGCTGGTTGAGAACACTAAGTCAACGAGCGACTCGAAGTCTTGCCAAGTGAGGAGGCGCATAAGTCCGACTATGGCGCTCCTAAGCTTACTCTCGGCCTCCTCAGCAACAACAATCTCGGGAGAAAGTTCGTCGTTAAGTTTTCTCAACAGGTAATCGAAGGGTCCAACTTTACAGATCGTGCCGCGAAACATTTGCACCTTTAGCAAATTTCCAGACAATCGATCCGTGGTTAGAAGCGTTCCGCCGACGCTCGTGTTATGCCATCCGTCGACAGTGCGTCTAATGCGACTTGCATCAGGCAATAATTCAATCGAGGTCCCAATTTTGCACCAGTACAAAAAACCGCCTGAAAAAGTAATGAAGAGCGTGTCGCTCGGCGCTTCATAAAAGGTCCGTATCTGGCTGACATCGCGAGTGGCGACGCCGCGGTTCCCACGCTTTTCCATCCAAATTTGCCGGATGGCTGCCCAATCGTCGTCGAGACAAAGATTATGCGGCGTGGCGTGGTAGCCAAATCGAAGCGTTCCGTCGCGTAGACACTCGCTCTCCCATTCACCTTTCTCGCCCAACTTGATGAAATAAGCTTCATCCTTGTCAGTTGGCGCGTCGGTCATCCCTCAATCCCCCTTCAGCACCATATCATCGCGATGAATGAGCGCCGCCCGTCCCGGCGTGCCGAGCAAGTTTTCGATCTCTGCTGAATTGTGCCCGGCGATTTTTGCGGCGTCGTCGGCGTCGTAATTCGCCAGACCGCGCCCAAGTTCGTGGCCGTCCGCATCGCGGATAATCACACAGTCACCCCGCGCGAATTCCCCTTCGACTTTGGTGACGCCCGCCGGCAGCAGGCTTTTGCCGGAGACGAGCGCCTTGGCCGCGCCGTCATCGACGCTGAGCGCGCCGCGCGCGAGAAGCGTGCCCGCGATCCATTTCTTGCGCGCCGTCACCGGGCTTGAGCCGGTGAGGAACCATGTGCAGAGGCCACCCTGTTCGATGCGCGCGACCGGATGCGCGATGCGCCCGTCGGCGATCAGCATATGCGTGCCGCCGCCGGTCGCGATCTTGGCCGCCTCAATCTTGGTGCGCATGCCACCGCGCGACAGGATCGACGCGGCGCCCCCCGCCATCGCCTCGATCTCCGGGGTGATGCGCGCCACGACGGGGATGAGCCGCGCGCCGGGATTGTCCGCAGGCGGTCCATCGTAAAGCCCGGCGACATCGGACAGCAGGATCAACAGATCGGCCGACGCCATCGTCGCCACGCGCGCCGCAAGGCGATCGTTGTCGCCGTAGCGGATTTCCGACGTCGCAACCGTATCGTTCTCGTTGATGACCGGCACGGCGCGCAGATCGAGCAGGCGATCGATGGTGGCGCGCGCATTGAGATAGCGCCGCCGCTCCTCGGTGTCGTGATAGGTGACGAGGATCTGCCCGGCCTTGATGCCGTGCGCGCCAAGCACTTCCGACCAGAGACGCGCAAGCGCGATCTGGCCGACGGCGGCGGCGGCCTGACTGTCTTCGAGTTTCAGCGCGCCACCTGGCAGGCCGAGCACGCTGCGCCCGAGCGCGATGGAGCCCGACGAGACGACGAGCACATCGGCGCCGATCTTGTGCAATTGCGCGATGTCGTCGGCGAGGCCCGCGAGCCAGTCGCGTTTCACTTCGCCGCGCGCCGGATCGACGAGCAGCGACGAGCCGACCTTGATCGTAATGCGGTGGAACTGGACGAGTTTTGGTGTGAGTTGCGCGGCGTCAGCGAGCGTCACGGCTGCCATTCCTCGGAAGGCAGCGCGGCGGCGGGGTCAGCCTCTTTGCGCTTCACGTCGATCTCTTTCAGCAGCGCGCGCAGAACCTCCTGCACATTCTGCCCCGTCGCAGAGGAGAGCGCGAAGGGCTTGCACTTCGCGGCGCGTTGCAGCTTCGCCATCTGGCTCTTCAGCGTCTCGGCATCGACGGTATCGACCTTCGAGAGCGCGACGATCTCGGGCTTGTCGATGAGACCGGCTTCATAGGCCTCTATCTCGTGGCGCACAGTCTTATAGGCATTGCCCGCGTGCTCGCAGCCCGCATCGACGAGATGCAGCAGGACCTGACAGCGCTCGACATGGGCCAGGAATTTATCGCCGAGGCCGACGCCTTCATGCGCGCCTTCGATGAGGCCGGGAATATCGGCCAGCACGAATTCGTGCCCGTCGCTGGCGACGACGCCGAGCTGCGGCGCGAGCGTCGTGAAGGGATAATCGGCGATCTTCGGCTTCGCGGCGGAGACGGTGGCTAAGAATGTCGATTTGCCAGCATTGGGCAGGCCGACGAGGCCGGCATCGGCGATGAGCTTCAGCCGCAGAATCAGCGTGCGCTCGATCGACGGTTCGCCGGGGTTGGCGCGGCGCGGCGCGCGATTGGTCGAGGATTTGAAATGCGTATTGCCGAAGCCGCCGTTGCCGCCTTTCAGGATGCGCACGCTCTGGCCCACTTCGGTGAGGTCAGCGATCAGCAGATCGTTGTCGGCATCGTAGATCTCGGTGCCGACCGGGACTTTCAGCACGGCGTCGGGGCCGCGCGCGCCGGCGCGGTTCTTGCCCATGCCGTGGCCGCCGGTCTTGGCCTTGAAATGCTGCTGGTAGCGATAGTCGAGCAGCGTGTTGAGGCCGTGGACGCAAAGCGCCACGACATCGCCACCGCGGCCGCCGTCGCCGCCGTCGGGGCCGCCGTATTCGATGAACTTCTCGCGCCGGAACGAGACGCTGCCGGCGCCACCGGCACCGGACTTCACATAAATCTTGGCTTCGTCGAGAAATTTCATGGGTGCGTTGACCAGCGGGACTTGGCTTTCGGCCAAATCCCGCCGTGGGTCAATATTCCAGCGCCTTTGCCTTTGGATCGGCCAGGGATTCGCTCAGTACGGCCGTCGCCGGCGCCTGCTGCGTCATCGCCGGCAGGGTGCGCAGGCCATGGAACGATGTCCGCCATTTCGCGCGGGTCAGCTCGAACCGGTCGCACGGGTGCAGTCCGCCGCGCGCTGGCAACAGGTCGAGCCCGCTGTCGATATAGACGAAGCCGGACTTTTCGAGCACGGCCCGCGAGCGCGGATTGTTGACACGCGCATTGGCGACGATCCGCCTTGCCTGGGTCAGCCCGAACACGGTGTCGATGACGATCCGCGCCGCCTCGCTGGCATAGCCTTCGCCCCACATCTCGGGCGCGATGATATAGCCGACCGCGATCTCCCCCGGCGCCTCGATGACCGCCGAGACGAGGCCGAAGACGGCGCGTGGGCCGTTTTTACGGGTGAGCGCGAAGTGCAGCGCCTTGCCCGCGGCATTCTCCGCCCGTGCGTTGAATATGAAACGGTCGGCCTCGCCCGCCGGGTAAGGGTGGGGGATGGCATCCGTCATCTGCGCCACTTCGGGCAGCGAGGCGAAAGCGGTGATCGCCGCCGCATCGGAGGCGCGCGGCCAGCGCAGCCATAGCCGCTCGGTTTCGAGGCGGAAGATGTCGTCGCGAGTCAGGTCCGGGAACATTTTAATCTCCGGGGGCCCTGCCGGGCCCAAAAATAAAGGGGAAAGTGGTCTCCCACTTCCCCCTATCAAAAACCCTGCCGGGTTTTTCGGGACCTGGCCCTTTGCCTTGCGGCGTGAAGGACAACGTCCACCGGGTTCACTGGGAGCCGGTGGAAGTCCTTCTCGGAAATCCACCGTTATTCGGCAGCCTCGGCGTGTTGGACCGGGACGACCGTCACGCTCGCGCGACAGGTCGCGCTCGATTTAAAGAGCACCGTTCCGTCGACGAGAGCGAACAAGGTATGATCCTTGCCGATGCCGACATTGGCGCCGGGATGCCACTTCGTGCCGCGCTGGCGCACGATAATGTTGCCGCTGATGACGGATTCGCCGCCGAACTTCTTCACGCCGAGACGACGGCCTTCCGAGTCGCGACCGTTGCGGGACGAGCCGCCTGCCTTTTTATGTGCCATCTACCTGGCTCCGAAATTTCTGTTCCAGACCGCCTGTAGGCGTCATCAAGGAACATGCTGATTCTAAAACTTTTCCGCCAATGGCGGAAGCGGTACTTTAGGTCAACTGTCACATAATTCTTCCCGAAAGGTCTGCAACCTCTCGGGAAATGATGCGATCAGGCGACGCTGGTGATCTTCACCCGGGTCAGATCCTGCCGGTGGCCGCGCTTGCGCTTCGAGTTCTGCCGGCGGCGCTTCTTGAAGGCGATAACCTTCGGACCGCGCTCGTGCGCGACGATCGTGCCGACGACCTTTGCGCCCTCAAGGAACGGGGCGCCGAATTTGGTCGTCTCGCCATCGACGAGCATCAGGACATTATCAAACGTCACGTCATCGCCGGGCTCGCCGGTCAAGGTCATGACGACAATCTCATCGTCGGCGGCGACGCTATATTGCTTGCCGCCTGTTTTAATCACTGCGAACATCTTTACCTCGTGTTCGACCCGGCTCGGAGCATTGTCCGGCCGGCTTTTTGGCAGTTAAGTGGGTTGGTTCATGGAAATCTGGCGAGCCGCCCAATTCCAATGAAAAAGCGCGGCATTAGCCGCGCGTTGGGCGAGAGAATTAGCCGCCGGCGGCTAATCTGTCAACCGCGTTCCGGCGAGACTTGCCGGGCGCGACCGCGCCGCATTTGGGCCATTTTCCGCAGGCTTCGTCGCCACCCTATGCAAATCTTTTATCCGGCGTAATAAAGTGTGACAGCCCGGCGCCGAATTTTGTCGTCGCGCCATGCAGTTGACGCAGCCACCGGATAGACGCAAGCCGCGCGCCGGCCTGCCAGCACGAGGGGAAACTTGTCAGGCATATGGATGCGCTGACCGCTCATAACCGCCTCGAAATTCTGCCGGCTGCCGGGGACCTCGGTCTGGAGCCTGCGATCGAGATCGGCGGCCATCGGCAAAGCCCCCTCGACCGGCGCCGCGTCTCGCTGCGATGGCTGGGCGGGACGATTTTGACCGCCTTCGCCGGGGCGGCGCTCATCGGCGCCTCGATCTATGCGGCGCTCGATTGGCAATCGAATTTTGCCGAAGCGCCGGTGCCGGCGCAATTGATCCATAAAGACGCGCAAACAGGCGTCGATCCAAGCAAAGGCGACCGGCTGGTCAAGGCCGTCGATATCGTCGCCGACAAGCAGTCCTTCAAAGAGCCGACAATCATCAAGGTCGGGGACAAGGAAGTCGTCCGCGTCCATTCCTTCACGCATGTCGCCACGACTCTGGTGACGGCGGAAGCCGGCTTTGCCGACGAGGTGCCGACCTACGATCCGCTGAAACTTCTTGCCGACGCCCGTACCCCGGTCAACGAACCCATCATCGCCGATGAGGGCGATTCCGATGTGTCCTTCACCATCCACGATCTGCCGACGGACAGACTCTCGCAAACGGCAGTTCTGTCGCTGTCGGACGTGCAGGCGGAGGTCACCGAAGAGGTAAATTCGGCGCAGGCGGCAAGCGGCGACCAATTGTCGTTGCCGCCGCAGCTTCTCTTGATGCACACGAGCCGCGCCGAAGGGATCGACGCGCTGCCCTACGCCAATCCCGACGATCCGCTGTCGTCGTCGCCGTTCTCGCAGATCCAGGTCCGGATGGTGCCGGAGAATGTCACGGTCGTCCCGCGTGCGCAGTCGCTCCAGCAGCCGACGGAAATGGAGGAGCGCCTGATCGTCATTCGCCACGATCAGACGCTGGAGCAGGCGCTTACGGGCGCCGGTATTGACGAAGCCACGGTCGCCGCCGTGGCAAACGCCTTTCAGCCGAAGCCCGGCCAGCCGGCTGTGCCGGAAGGGCGGCGCTTGAAATTGCTGCTGGCCGATCTCGATGGAACCGGCCACGGCCTGACGCTCGCGCGTCTCTCGGTCTATAATGACGAAACCTTGGAAGCGACCATCGCGATTACCGATACGCGCGATTACGTCCGCGTCGACAATGACGAGGAGGCTGACGAGAAGCCGGCAGACCAAAACAATGGCGACGACGAAGGCGGGATGCGGCTTTACGATTCGCTTTATGAGACCGCGCTCAAGCAGAACATTCCAAAGTCGATCATCGACGATCTGGTTCGCATTTTCGCCAATGATGTCGATTTCCAGCGGCCGGTGACGGGCGGCGATTCCTTCGAGGCCTTCTATGACAACGGCGAAGAAGGCGAGCAGCGCAACGAATTGCTCTACGCTTCGATCGTCGCGCGCAACGAAGTCTTCCGCTATTACCGCTTCCAGACGCCTGACGACAATGTCGTCGATTTCTACGATCCGAATGGCAAGTCCTCTCGCAAATTCCTGATCCGCACGCCGATCGTCGGCGCCCGGATGACGTCGCCGTTCGGAATGCGGTTCCATCCGATCCTCGGCTATACGCGATTGCACAGCGGCGTCGATTGGGGCGCGCCGATCGGGACGCCGATCTTTGCCGCCGGCAATGGCGTCATCGCCTCGGCCGGTTGGGATTCTGGCTATGGCCGGCGCGTCGTCATCCAGCATGCCAATGGCTACATGACGACCTATAATCATATGTCCGGGTTCGCGCGGGGCGTCACCGATGGCGAGCACGTCCACCAGGGGCAGGTGATCGGCTACCTCGGCGCGAGCGGCCTCGCGACCGGGCCGCATCTCCATTATGAAGTTCTGGTGAATGGCCACTTCGTCGACCCGATGCGTGTGCGTCTGGCGCGAACGCGCGAGTTCGACGGTCGCCTGCTCTCGCTCTTCGATCGCGAGCGCGACCGTATCGACGCGTTGATCGCCAAGGCGCCTAACGGCGGGGCCTTCGCCACGGCCCGCGAAGACAAGTAGGAATTTCCCCACTTTGCCCGCTAAGTTGCGGATACGGCACCATTAACTAAAATTCTGCTCTGATTGGCGCACCGGTAAAAGTGCTGTATATCGGCGTATGGCTCGCAAAATTAAATCTTTGAGGCGGGTGGCCCGAACGCAGCGACGAAAGCCGTCGGAAACCGCAACAGAGGCGCAAGATTCCGCGCGAGCACCGGGAATGGGGCACAACCAGATGAAGCCAACGCTGATCATGGTCGGCGCCGACAAAGGTGGGGTCGGCAAGACAACTGTAGCGCGCTCGCTCCTCGATTTCCTCGCAAGCAATAACGTCATCGTCCGCGCCTTCGACACCGAGACGCCGCGCGGCACGCTCCAGCGATTTCATCCCGAGATCACGCAGGTCGTCGACATCAATCAGACGCCGGATCAGATGCGTATTCTCGATACGCTGAACACCTCGCAGGTGAAGGTGACATTGATCGATACCCGCGCCGGGGCGCTGGCCTCAAGCCTGGCGGCGCTGCGCGATGTCGGCTTTCTCGATGCGGCGAAGGCGGGAGAGTTCAATTTCGTTCTCTTCCACATCCTCGGGCCGTCGATCGCATCGCTGTCGGAAATCAACGAAACCGCGCCCTATGTCGCGGACGCGCATTATTTCCTCGTCAAGAATTACGTCAACGACTCGACGTTCTTCGACTGGGATCCGGCGACGTTGCAGACCTATTTCGGCAAGGTGAAAAACGCGAACGACGTGACGATCCCGAAGCTCAACGCGATGGCGTATGAGCAGGTCGAACTTGCGGGCACGCCCCTATCGACGTTCGTCGCCGACAAGACTGCATCCGGCGAGCCGGCGAACCATTCTTTTACTCTGCGTGGCTACGTGCGTACATGGCAAAACAAGAATGCGGACGAGTTCAACCGTATCCGCTTGCTCGATCTCGTGAATGGCCGCGGCTAACCTGCGCCATTAAGACACTGCGCCTCGCTTTCGCGGTCATCATCCCATGACCGCGAGGACCTTCGTTTTTGTCGTTTGTTCGCTGTCCGGCCATGCCGGTAAGACGACTGCGGCGCGCCTCCTCGGCGATTACTTTCTTGCCAGCCGGCGCACATTTCGCGGCTTCGACACTGACGCGCACGAGCCGGATTTTGCCCGTCGCTTTCCCGACGAGGCCATTGTCGCAGATATCAGCACCATCCAGGGCCAGATGGCTTTGATCGATCCGCTGCTCGAGAACGATTCAATCCCTAAAATTATCGATCTCTGGCACCGCTCGTTCGAGGCCTTCTTCACCCTCATCGATCATACCGGCTTTATCACCGAGGCGCGGTCGCGCGGCGTCGAACCGATCCTGCTTTACGTCGACGACGGCTCGCCGCGTGCGGCAGATGTCGCGGCACGGATTGGGGAACGCTATCCCGGCCTGCAGGTCATAATGGTCCAGACTCAGATGACGAGTCCCGAGGCTGCGGACGAGCCGGGCGGGCCGGCCTTGCGGAGTTTCAAGATCGGCCGCATCGATCCCTTGCTTCAGGCGACGATCGACAAGCCCGGCTTCTCGCTTTCGCAATTCATGCGCGCGCCGCCCTCCGACATGTCGATCGTGCTGCGCGCCGGGTTGCGCGATTGGGTGTGGCGCGTGTTCTCGCAATTCAAGAGCTTCGAACTGCGCATGACGCTCAGCGAGAGCGAACATCTGGGCTGAAGGAAACTTCAATAAAAAGGGCGGAGATGTCTCTCCGCCCAAGGCATGCTTATATTTTCCATCGCATCGGACTTGTCCGAAAACCGCTTCGCACTTTTCGGTCCGATGCTCTCATTTCTTTTGACGCGTTTTCTTTACGCGAACTGGTTTCCACTTCGCTTGAAAACGCTTCAGATGAGACCTGTGCGCGGGTCGCTGGACGAGGGTTGGCATTTATGATTCCATTGGTCTGAACAATGGATTGAGGAATGCGATGGCACGTCGGCGCATTGGTCAGGAGAGATTTGGTTTTGCCACTGATCGCGACCAACGCTCCTCGCTGGATGATCTTGTCGAACTGATCGACTGGACGCCGATCGATTGTGCCCTGCGTGTGATTTCCTGTGCTGCCAAGGGAGAGCCGGCCTGGCCGCCACTGTCGTTGTTCAAGGCGATGCTGCTTTCAATCTGGTACGACTTGTCAGACGTCAAGCTTGCCGAGGCGCTGGATGACAGAGGCTCGTTCCGACGCTTCTGCGGATTTTCGGTTTCGGAGCCGACACCCGAGCGCACGGCTTTTGTGCGTTTCCGAAAGGCCCTTGTTGGCCATGGCTTGGACAGGATCCTGTTCGAGGAAATCACTCGTCAGCTCAAGGCAAAGGCGATCCGTGTGAAGACCGGCACGCTTGTCGATGCGACGATCATTGCCTCGACCAGCGAGGGTGACGGCGAAGCGCATTGGGTCAAACACAAGGGCAGACCGGCGGTTCATGGTTTCAAGGCCCATGTCGGCGCCGATGCCGATACTGCCCTTGTCGAGGAACTTGCCGTCACGCCTGCCAATGTCAACGATGGCAGGGCTGGCCCCGATGCTCTGCCGGCCAATCCCGGCGAGGTGTTTGCCGACAGTGCTTATCGAGGAAGCCATTTCGCGGCGGCCGTGCGTGCGAAGGGCGGGACGCCTCGTATCGTCGCCACCGGCATGTGGGGCCGTGACGAAGCCGAAACATCGGCACGCCTTCATGCCTGGAACCGGCCCATTCACCGCATCCGCGGGCGGATCGAGAAGATCTTCGGGACCTGGAAACGCAGCTACGGTCTTCGACGCATGCGATGGCGAAGGACTTGCCAAAGCTGCTGTGCAAATCCATTTCACCGCCATCGCCTACAATATGAAACGCACGCTCACGATCGCCGCCAAGGCTTGAATCAAAGGCTTGAATCAAAGGCTTGATCACAAGAAACCATCCTCAATCGAGGCTCAACGGCTGTAGCGGGACAACAGTCCGGCGGTCGAAAAGCGGAACAACGATAACCACGCCAAAAGTCAGCTAATTCAATAATAAAGGCTGCCCGCGCACAGGTCTCTCAGATGACGTACGACTTCAGCGGTGGAAAGCCGTTGAAGCCGACGGCCGAATAGGTCGTCGTATAAGCGCCTGTTCCCTCGATCAGCACTTTGGCGCCGATCTCTAGGCTGAGGGGGAGCGGATAGGGCTCCTTTTCGTAGAGTACATCGACCGAGTCGCACGATGGCCCGGCGATGATGCAGGGCTCCATCGTATCTTCGTCGAAGGCGGTACGAATCGGATAACGGATCATCTCGTCCATCGTCTCGGCAAGTCCGTTGAACTTGCCGATGTCGAGATAGACCCAGCGCATCTTGTCGTCGTCCGACTTCTTCGAGATGAGCACGACCTCGGCCTCGATCATGCCGGCGTTGCCGACCATGCCGCGACCCGGCTCGATAATCGTCTCCGGAATACGGTTGCCGAAATGCTTGCGCAAAGCCCGGAAGATCGCCTGGCCATAGGCCCGCACCGCCGGCACGTCCTTCAGGTACTTTGTCGGAAAGCCGCCGCCGAGGTTGACCATCTGGAGCGAGATACCGCGCTCGGCGAGATCACGGAAGATCGCCGCTGACGCCTGCAGCGCCGCGTCCCAGCTCTTCGGGTTGCGTTGCTGCGAGCCGACATGGAAGGAGAGGCCGTAGGCGACAAGCCCCAGCCGATGGGCGTGTTCCAGCACCCGCGCTGCCATCTCCGGCACGCAGCCAAACTTGCGCGATAGCGGCCATTCGGCACCGTCGCCGTTGCAAAGGATGCGGCAGAACACCTTCGCACCGGGCGCGGCGCGGGCGATCTTCTCGACTTCGGCTTCGCAATCGACCGCGAAGAGGCGCACGCCCAGCGCATAGGCGCGGGCGATGTCACGCTCCTTCTTGATCGTGTTGCCGAAACTGATGCGATCGGGCGTCGCGCCAGCGGCAAGCGCTTGCTCGATCTCGACAACGGAGGCCGTGTCAAAGCACGAGCCAAGGCTGGCGAGCAGCGAGAGCACCTGCGCGTCGGGATTCGCCTTGACGGCATAGAAGATGCGCGTGTCGGGCAGCGCCTTGTTGAACGCTGTGTAATTGTCGCGCACGACGTCGAGGTCGAGGACAAGGCATGGGCCATCCTCGATGCCTTTCTGGCGTCGATCACGCAGGAATTCTTGGATACGATCGGTCATCGCGGCATCCCCTCGAAGCGCGGTTCCCCACGCAGAAGCGAAACAAGCTTGGGATGATGACGAAGGTGGATCCTGGCGCATTGTGGAGACGCCACCGCTCACCGCTCCCGTCATCGCTGGATGCCACCCCGCGAGGAGACTCGCGTTGCGGAAACCAGATGCTGCGCCGTCGGCAATGCGGTTCGCACGGCAAATTGCCGTTATGAAACCTCATGGCCTTCGTTTGGAGATGGGATGGAGTCCCGCTCCGCACGCCCGGCAAGAAAGACTAGCCTCTTCGGTAAGCCAGTTTTGGAAGCTGGCAGAGACGAAAAAGCCCGGTCCGTCGTTGCTTTAAGTCGTGTCCCCCGTTTGGCGGGGTTCACCGGTTCGCTCCGGCTGCCGATTTTTGGCGGCGGTTAACCGGCCTCTTGTCCGGATCCCCGCCAATCGACACACGACCACAGGCACGTGCGATTTGGGCAAGCCCACAAATAAGAAGATTCGCGGGCTTTACAAGGATTTTTTTTGCCTGACGGGCCAGGAAACGACGGCGTGTGTCCGCGAGCAACTTTCACACTCAGTTAAGAACGTCTCGCGCTGGTGATGACGCTTCGCTTCCGGCGTCGCCGCGCGTCGTCTTATAATTGAAATGCATCGCCAAAATATTGCCTGCGTTGACTTCGCCGCGCGCGCGCCTGCTAGTTTGCTTCGAAGCTTCAAGGAGACATTGATGGCGTCCGATATTCCGCCGCCTATACCGCCGAAACATCCGTTCGAAACGAATTGGTACGTGCAGGGTCCGGCGCAAGCGGACGGTCCTTTCACGGGCTATGTGCTCAAAGACATGATCGCCAAGCGCGAGATTGGCGCCGAGACCCATGTCGCCGAAGTCGGTGCAACGGAGTGGCAACGGCTCGCCGACGTCCCGGTCTTCGCAGCTCTGCTGCCGCCTGCGCTGCCGGACGCCGGGGTCGCGGCCATCGGCGATGTCCAATATGCCGGCTTCTGGGTCAGGCTTCTCGCCTACATCATTGACGTGATTGTGCTTGAGCTCTTTTCTCTCGCCATCGGCGCGGTACTCGGCATCGTCCTGGCGCTTGCCGGCGTGCTCGGGAAGGTCCAGCCACCCGCGGGCGGCGCGCCGCTGCCGCATAGTTTCGTTGCGCTGTTCTGGATCGTCGGGTTTGCTCTGACGATCGGCTACAATGTCTATTTCAACGCCGGCACCTGGCAGGCGACGCCGGGCAAGCGCCTGCTTGGCCTGCACATCATTACCGTGACGGGCGAACCCGTCGGTCCTTGGCTCGCGTTCGGCCGCTGGCTCGCCTACATTCTCGACGGTCTTACGCTTTACGTAGGTTTCATGATGATCGGCTGGACGCGGGAGAAGACCGGCCTGCACGACATTATCTGCGGCACCAGAGTGGTCCACGGCAAACTCTAAGGATCAGTCCTTGCCCGGCGCATCGCGCAGACGTGCGAGGTCGAAGGCTTCGACATCCTGCAAAAGTTCGATGAAGGCGGTGACGCCGTAATCCGCCGAGGCTTCACCTTTTTCCGCCGTCGCTTCGGCCGCATTGCCCATGGCACCGGATGCCGACAAATCCTGCGACATCCAGCCGAAGCCGGTCGGCCGGCCGGTGCGTAGCCAGGTGAAATCAGATTCAATCGATTCAGCTGCCGAGGCGAAATTCTCGCGCTCTTCATCGCGCACGAGATCGGGACGGAAACTCAGCATCAGCGAGGTTTCAACGTCGCCGGCATGAATGCCGTACTTCAACTCCTCTTCGGAAAAGAGCCCGTCCGGGTAACCGAAGCGGTGCCACGTCGCCTTGACGGCGAGGAGACTATGCTTCGCGCGGAGATCCTGCGCAGCCATGTCGAGGAGGGGCACGTTGCCACCGTGCGAATTGAGCAGCACGAGCTTGCGTACGCCCGCGCGGGCAACGCTCGCGCCGATGTCGTTCAGAATGTTCAGAAGGCTTGCCGGTGAAAGGCTCAGCGTGCCGGGAAAATTTTCGTGCTCGGTCGAGACGCCGACAGGCTGAACCGGCAGAAACAGCACCGGCAGTTCGTCCGGCAGACGATCGACGACGCGCTCGATATAGCCTTCCATGAGCATCAGATCGACGCCAAGCGGCAGATGCGGCCCATGCTGCTCGACTGCGGCGACGGGCAGCACGGCAATGGTCTCCGCGATTTCCGGCGCCTGAAAATCGTGCCAGGTCATTTCCGCCCAGAAGCGTGTCGGCAGCATTCTTTCCTCAGCGCTTCGCCAAAACTACGCCGCTACTAGGCCCGAAGGCGAGCCGCGGGGCAAGCCCTTGCGCCACAACGCCGTCCGGGCGAAACATGCGGCCAGAGCGGAGGGGCCAAGCAGACATGAGACGGTTTTTGGCGGCGCTATGCGCGCTTCTCGGCTTTGCGGCGCCCGCTCTCGCTCTCGACAAGGTGACCTTCGGCACGAACTGGCGCGCCGAGGCCGAGCACGGCGGCTTCTATCAGGCGCTGGCTGACGGCACCTATCGCAAATACGGCCTCGACGTGACGATCCTGCAAGGCGGCCCGCAGAGCAACAATCGTCTGCTGCTCGCTGCCGGGCGCATCGACTTCGACATGGGCGCAAACATGATCCAGGCGTTCGATTCGGTTGCGCAGGACGTGCCGATCGTTGCCGTTGCGGCCATGTTTCAGAAAGATCCGTTCATTCTGATGTCGCATCCGAATGCGGGCTACGATCATTTCAGCGATCTGCCGAAGGCAACCGCCATCGTCGGCAATGACGCGCTTGTTACCGTCTATCAATGGCTGAAACTGACCTATGGCTTCAGCGAAGACAGAGTGAAGCTCTATACGTTCAATTCGGCGCCTTTCATCGCCGACAAGGCTTCGATCCAGCAGGGCTATGTGACATCCGAGCCCTATGCCATCGCGCAACAGGGTGGCTTCACGCCAAACGTCTTTCTCGCTGCCGACTTCGGCTATCAATCCTATTCGACGATGATTGAGACGCGGCGCGATCTGATCGAGAAAAATCCTGATCTTGTCCGCCGCTTCGTCGAGGCCTCGATCATCGGCTGGTATCATTATCTCTACGGCGATAATTCCAAAGCCAATGCGCTCATCCGGCAGGACAATCCCGACATCACCGACGCCCAGCTCGCCTATTCCATCGCGGCGCTGCGCAAATATGGCATCGTCGATTCCGGCGATGCGCTGAAACTCGGGATTGGCGCGATAACCGATGCGCGGATGAAGGCCTTCTTCGCGCAGATGGTTGCCGCGAAATTGTTCAAGCCGGACCTCGATTACAAAAAAGCTTATACGCTTTCCTTCGTCGATCAGGGTGTCGGATTGGACTTGCGCCCGAAGCCATGAGCGAGACGCTGGTCGCGCTCAGCGGCATCGCCAAGACTTTTCCCAACGGCACGCAGGCACTCGATGGCCTCGACCTCGCGGTCCGCGAAGGCGAACTGTTGACCCTGCTTGGGCCGTCGGGGTGCGGAAAATCCACAGTGCTGCGGCTGATCGCGGGGTTGGAACGGCCTTCATCCGGCGAGGTACAAGGCGCTGTCTGGCGTCCGGGCGATATCGGTTTCGTATTCCAGGAAGCGACGTTGATGCCCTGGGCTGATGTCCGCGCCAATGTTGAATTGCCGCTGCGTCTGCAAAGGCTGCCGAAGGCCGAGGCCCGTCAACGTTGCGACGAGGTTCTCGCGCTCGTCGGCCTTACGCAATTCGCCAAAGCGCTCCCGCGCGAATTGTCCGGTGGGATGCGGATGCGCGTTTCGATTGCCCGCGCCCTCGCGTCCCGCCCCAAACTGCTGCTGATGGATGAGCCGTTCGCCGCGATCGACGAAATCGGCCGGTTTCAACTCAACGACGACCTGCTGCGATTGAAGAAAGAATTGGCGACGACCATCGTCTTCGTGACGCATTCGATCTACGAGGCGGTCTATCTCGCGACCCGCGTCGTCGTGATGGCACCGCGGCCGGGCCGCATTGTCGAAGAGATGTCGATCGATCAGGGCTTTCACCAATCGCCGGAACCGCGGGCAAGCGCAGCCTATCTTGAAGATTGCGCGCGCGCCTCGAAAGCCCTGGCGCGCGCGGCGGGGGCGGTGCAATGACGTTCTTGCGTCGCGTCATGCCGCCAATTCTCGCCTTCCTCGGCTTTCTTGCCGCCTGGGAGACGATCGTCCATGTTTGGCATATCCCGCCTTATATTCTGCCGCCGCCGAGCGTCATCGGGGCGACGCTCGTCGCCGACCGCGCGATCTTGTTGCCGGCGCTCTGGGTCACTCTGTCGATCACGCTCGAAGGTCTTGTCGCGGCCACTTTGGGCGGCGTGCTCATCGCGATTTTGTTTGCGCAATGGCGATGGCTGGAACGGGCGTTTCTGCCGTTCGCGGTGATTTTGCAGGTGACGCCGATCATTGCCATCGCGCCGCTGCTGCTGATTTATTGCGCGCCGGCTTTGGCGGTGCTGCTTTGCGCCTTCCTCGTCGCCTTCTTCCCAATTCTCGCCAATACGACGCTCGGGCTTGCTTCGGCGGGGCGTAATTTGCGCGATCTCTTTGCTCTTTATGGCGCTTCACGCTGGCAGACCTTGTGGCGTCTCAAAATCCCGGCGGCGCTGCCGCTCTTTTTCGCCGGCCTGCGTATCGGCGGCGGTCTCGCCCTGATCGGCGCCATCGCTGCGGAACTGACGGCAGGCACACAGGGCGGCCAATCCGGCCTCGCTTTTCGCATCGTCGAGGCAGGCTACCGGCTGAATATTCCGCGCATGTTCGCGGCGCTGGCGCTCGTTGCGGTGACCGGCATCGCCATCTATGTCGCGCTCGCAGCCTTGTCGCATTGGGTTTTGCGCCGTTGGGATGAGCGTGCGTCCGACGCGACATGAGCTTGCTAAGCGTGACGCCGGATGCTACCCGGCGCTGACAATTCCCGCGCCGCTGAAGTCCATGACGATCAATTTCCATAAAGGTGATCTGCCCGACGGCCTGAGCTTCGGCGACAGCGTCGCGATCGATACCGAGACGCTCGGCCTCGTGCCGTATCGTGACCGGCTGTGCGTGGTGCAGCTTTCGGCTGGTGACGGCGACGCCCATGTTGTTCAGATCGCGGCGGGGCAGACGGCGGCGCCGAACCTGACGCGGCTCCTGGCCGATCCGGCTGTGACCAAGCTATTTCATTTCGCGCGTTTCGACATTGCGGTGCTTTATCGGGCCTTCGGCACAATGGCAGCGCCGCTCTATTGCACCAAGATCGCCTCGAAGCTGACCCGTACCTACACCGACCGTCATGGGCTGAAAGATCTCGTCCGGGAGCTTTTGGGCGTCGATCTCTCGAAACAGCAGCAATCCTCGGATTGGGCGGCCGACAGCTTGAGCGAGGCTCAGCTCGCCTACGCAGCCTCCGACGTGCTGCATCTGCACGCACTCCGCGGCAAGCTTGACGCGATGCTGGCGCGCGAGAACCGTACCGAACTCGCGGCATCCTGTTTCGAGTTTTTGCCAACCCGCGCCAAGCTCGATCTCGCCGGCTGGCCGGATTCGGACATTTTTTCACACGAATAGGCCTCCGCGCGGCAGTCAAGCCGCGTACGGATAGCCCCGCTTAAGCACCGTTCACGGGAATTCCCGTGGATTTGAAAGGGCATGGCGCCGCACCCATGCCATAGGATAGAATAGGCTAAGATTTGTGAGGAATACACCGGCCGCCGCCAGCCTTATCGGGCAGGGTCGTGAATTCGGCAAAATTGCCGCTTAGCCGCTGGACATGGATTTGCGGATGACGGATCTCACGCGGGCACCCGCGACGGGTACAAGCCGGCTCGATCTTTCTGCGGGCGCGTCACGCCATGCTGTGCGGCGTGCCCGTTGGCACTCGATCTTCGTTCGCTACCTGCGCCATTTCATTATCGCCGGCGCCGCGCTGGTTGTGCTGATCGTGGGTTTTCTGATCCTGTTCAATCCATTCCGGCAGCTTCAGAAAAATCTGACGAGCGGCGCCGTGGGGATCAACGGGACCATTGTCACCCTGTCCACGCCGAAGATGCAAGGCGTCCGCCAAAATGGGCAACCGTTCGAGCTGACCGGCGCCTCCGGCACGCAGGACATCCTGAACCCTTCCGTCATCAAGCTCGCCGGTGTCGATGCCAAGGTTGGGCTCGATGATCGCACCACGGCACGAATCACCGCCCTCTCGGGTGTTTATGACAGCACGCGTGACTATGTGTGGCTCAACCACAATGTCCGAATCAAGAATACCGACGCGGGCTACGACATGTTTACTCAGAAGGCCGAAATGGACTTCGTCTCCGGCAAGATGATTACGGATACGCCGGTTAAGCTTCTGCTTTCGGGCGGCAGCGTGGTGAATGCCGATCACATGGCGATTTCGGACGACGGCCACAAAATCTCGTTCCGCGGGCATGTCAATTCGGTCGTCGATCCTGGCGACGCCAATACTGGCGCGGCGGCGCCGGAACCGCAGCCGTGATGCAGCCATTGGCCCGCAATTTCCTTCGTCGTGCTGTGCTTTGCGGTTTCGCCGGCCTATGTGGGCTCGGCGGGGGCGGCGCTTTCGCCAATGCAGCTTTTGCCAAGAGCGCCGATCAAACGCCGATCAACATCGTTGCCGCCCAGCTCGATTACTTCGATAAGCAACAGAAAATGATCTACACCGGCGATGTCGTTGCGACGCGCGGCGATACGATTTTGAAGACGCCGAGGCTCACGGTCTTTCTCGCGCCCAAAGCGGGGGGCACGAATGCGCCGAAGACGTCCTCGTCGGATCGCGTCCGCCGCATGGAGGCGGTCGGCCCGGTGACCTTGATCTCCAAGGATCAGGTCGCAACCGGCGATTCCGGCATTTATCAGAAGGGCGAGAACAAGGTTTATCTTGACGGCAACGTCCGGCTCACCCAGGGACCGAATGTGACGCTGGGTGACCATATCGTCTATGATCTCAAGACGACACAGGCTGTGGTGACAGGCCATGTGCGTAGCCTGTTTATTCCTGACAGCGACAACAGCACGAGCAGCACCGATACAACCGATCCCGCGAAGCCAAAGCCGAAAAGATTGCATAGGGCCGGCGTTCACCGCCCGGAGTCTGCGGAACAATGACGACAGGTTCGGGGGGCGACTTTCGTGCCAATCCTAACTCCATGGCGACAACGGGCTCAGCCGCACATGAGGCGGGCGTGACGACTTGGCTGCGGGGCATTTTCGGCCGCCGCAATGGCGCGTCAGCGGCCGCGCCGGCGCATAGCGCGGAGGAATTGCTTTTCAACAGTCCGGAAGGCGCTGAAGCACAAGAGGCACTGTCACCGGACTGGCTGCCGCAAGACCTCGAAAACTGGGGCACGACATGGACCGAGCCGCCTGCGGCGCTCGATGAAGCGCCTGCGCCGCGCCGCGAGTCGTCAAACGCAGCGCGGCCACGGACTGCAGCGCCTGCTGCGTCGGCAGACAGGGAGGCTCACCCCCCGCGGCCGGACGGCTCACTCATCGTTCAGGGGTTGAGCAAGGCCTATCGCAAACGCCAGATCGTCAAAGATGTCAGCCTGATGGTCCAGCGCGGCGAAGCGGTTGGCCTGCTGGGGCCGAACGGTGCCGGCAAGACGACGCTGTTTTATATGATCACCGGGCTCATCCGGCCCGATTCCGGCCTGATCATGCTCGACGATTATGACGTGACCGCGCTGCCCATGTATCGTCGCGCCCGGCTCGGCATCGGCTATCTGCCACAGGAGGCGTCGATCTTTCGCGGCCTGACCGTCGAAGAAAATATTCGTGCCGTGCTCGAAATCACGCAGCCGGACAAGACGAAGCGCGCTGACGAACTCGAGGCGCTTCTCGCAGAATTCGACATTGCCCGGTTGCGTAAAGTGCCGGCGATCGCACTTTCCGGCGGCGAGCGGCGCCGCTGCGAAATCGCCCGCTCCCTTGCCGGCCATCCGTCCTTCATGCTGCTCGATGAGCCGTTCGCCGGTATCGATCCGATTGCCATCGGCGACATCCGCCAGCTCGTCCAGCATTTGAAGCGGCGCGGCATCGGCGTGCTCATCACCGACCATAACGTGCGCGAGACGCTCGATCTGATTGATCGCGCCTATATCGTCCACAGCGGCGGCATTCTGACCGAAGGCTCGCCCGAAGAGATCGTCGCCAATGCCGACGTGCGCCGCTTCTATCTCGGCGAGAGCTTCAGGATGTAGCATTGAACCGGAAAGCGGGAGCCGCCTTCGGATTCATTCGACGCATCAGAACAATCACGCGAAATAGCGATCCAGTATCTCGCGGTAGATCGCGGTGAGCGTATCAATATCGGCGAGCGATACATGCTCGTCGATCTTGTGCATTGTCTCGCCGACGAGACCGAATTCGATGACCGGGCAATAGGCGCGAACGAAACGCGCGTCGGAGGTGCCGCCCGAGGTCGAGAAATGAGCGATGCGCCCGGTATGTGCGGCAATGGCCTCGACGGCAAGATCGGTGAAATGATCGGCTTCGGTCACGAAGGCGAGCGCATTACAGGGATGGAAGCTCAGCTCGTAGTGGCCGCCATCCGTCACGGCCGTGCAGCGTCGCGCGATCTCGGCTTCCAAGGTCTCCGGCGTCCAAAGATCGTTGAAGCGAATGTTGAAGCGCGCATGTGCCTTTGCCGGAATGACATTCGTTGCCGGATTACCGACATCGACGGTGAGAATTTCGAGATGGCTCGGATCGAAACGCTGCGAGCCTTCGTCGAGCGGCGGTTCGGTCAAAGCCGCGAGCAGGCGCAGCATATGCGGGATGGGATTGTCGGCGCGCTGTGGATAAGCAACGTGGCCTTGCGTGCCATGGACGATCAATTCGCCGGTGAGCGATCCGCGCCGGCCAATCTTGATGGTATCGCCGAGCGCTTCGGTATTGGTTGGCTCACCGACAATACAATGGTCGAAACGCTCGCCTTGTCCGTCCGCCCATTGCAGCAATTTCACCGTGCCGTTGACGGCGGGTCCTTCTTCATCGCCGGTGATGAGAAGGCCGATCGAGCCTTTGAAGGCCGGATTTGCGGCGGCATAATCGAGCGCGGCGGCGGCGAAGGCCGCGACAGCGCCCTTCATGTCGGCGGCGCCACGGCCCCATACCTGACCGTCGGCGATCTCGCCCGAAAAGGGATCGAAACGCCAGGCGGCCGTGTCGCCCGGCGGCACCACATCGGTATGTCCGGCGAACACGAGGTAAGGCGCGCCCCTCCCGATCCGCGCGTAAAGATTGTCGATGTCCGGCGTGCCTGTCTCGGTGAACCGCAGCCGGTGCGTCGTGAAGCCTGCCGGTTTGAGGCGTTCTTCAAGCAGGCCAAGCGCGCCGCCGTCCTGCGGCGTCACGGAAGGGCAGCGGATCAAATCGCGCACGAGCTGGCGCGCGGTTTCGGAGTGTGGCGACATGCGAAACTTAGTGGAAGCGACAGCAACCGCCGTCAAGTCGGATCGTAGCGATTGGGTCCATCGGTGCCCGGCAGGAAACCTGCGTCGATCAGATACCAGAGTTCGCCGATAAGCGGGACCAGCACGATCAGCACCCACCAGCCGGATTTGTCGCGGTCGTGGAAGCGCTTGATGCTGATGTTTACAAAAGCGTAGAGCAGCGGCAGTTCGACGGCGAGAAAGAAGACATGACCAACGGAGCTATGGTGTCCGAAGACCAGCAGAAAGAACAGCCGCAGGACGAGAGAGATAATGAAAAGGACAATCAGGCCGGTCCAGAATGGCTGGCGGTCGAGCCGGCCAGCACTGCTCAAGAAAAGATCTCCCCAATCCATCGTCCCCTCCAAATTTTCTCAGAAGCTCAATGCGCCACGTTCGCAATTCACCGCAAAAGGGTCAACGCCGCAGTGCCGTAATGCGCGCACGAATATCGCCGAGTTCTATGACACTCCAAAGGAAAATACCGGCCAGGACGATGTCCGCGGCGACGATCCAATAATATGGCAGGTCCCCCTCGACGCGCGGTTCAAGCCAATAGAGCGCCGCGGTGATGGCGGCAGCCAAAGGCAGGATTCCGGCGAAACTCGACGGGCGGCCGAGATTGCGCCAGCGCTTGGCGCTAAGATTATAGAGGCAAATCAGCAGCAGCACGCAGATGAAGCCGTAGGCAAGGCGATAGAGATTGCCGGTCAATACGACGATCGTGCCGATGACAGTGGTCGCCAGGCTCTTGTCGGCAAAGGGCTCGATCAGGATCCAGCCGAGCGTGAGAACGGCAAAAATGCCGGTGAGCATCAAGGCGCCGCGCCACCAGGTCGCCGCATCGATCTCGCCTTCGTCCGAGCGATAGAGAAAAGAGAGGTCGGAGCGGTGGGTGTTCATATGAATCGCTCAACACCTTTAACTTTTTTAATCGCATCGGATTTATGCCGAAAACCGCATCGCTGGCGATCTATCGCAACAGCGAGATCGCAATGCACTTTTCGGTCCGATACTCTGGGTTGCGTCATCAATCTCTCAAAAGCTCGTTGATGCCCGTCTTGGCACGGGTCTTGGCATCCACCGTTTTGACGATGACAGCGCAGGCAAGCGAAGGGCCGGGCGTGCCATCGGGCAATGGCTTGCCGGGCAAGGCCCCGGGCACAACCACGGAATAGGGCGGCACGTGGCCGTAGAGGACATGTCCGGTGGCCCGATCGATGATCTTCGTTGAGGCAGAGATGAATGTCCCCATCGCCAGCACCGCGCCTTCGCCGACGACGACGCCCTCGACGACTTCGGACCGCGCGCCGATGAAGCAGTTGTCCTCGATGATCGTCGGATTGGCCTGCAACGGCTCAAGCACGCCGCCGATGCCGACGCCGCCGGAGAGATGCACGTTCTTGCCGATCTGGGCGCAGGAACCGACCGTCACCCAAGTGTCGACCATCGTGCCTTCATCGACATAAGCGCCGAGATTGATGAAGGACGGCATGACGACGACGCCCGGCGCCACATAGGCGGAGCGGCGCACGATGGCGCCCGGCACGGCGCGAAATCCCGCAGCCCCGAAAGCGGCGGCATCCCATCCCGCGAATTTCATCTCGACCTTGTCCCACCAGGTCGCCCCAGCGGGGCCGCCGGGGATCAGCTCTGAATCGTTGAGCCGAAACGACAGAAGGATGGCCTTCTTGATCCATTGATTGGTGCGCCAGCCCGCTTGGCCCGTCGCGCCCGGCACACGTGCAACGACCCGCAATTTGCCATGGTCGAGCCCATCGAGCACCGCCTCGACCGCCTCGCGAACCTCACCCTGGGTCGCGGCGCTGACGTTGGCGCGATCCTCGAAGGCGGTTTCGATAATCTTTTCGAGATTTTGGCTCATCGGTCACTCCGCAAAACGTGGCGAGGTTTCGGCCGTGCGGGCGGCGGAGTCAATGGCTCGCGCTTGCTCTTTCGGCAAGGATTTCGGCAAGGAACCCGCCAAGGTCGCTGGTGACGAAATGGACATGCGGCAACGCGAGCGAGCCAGGAATTTCAAACGGCTCGCGATGGTCTGTCTGGCCGGGCCTCGGCGTGACAAGCACCGTCTTCATGCCGCGCTGATGCGGGACGATGAGATTGCGCTCGATGTCTTCGAACATCACCGCCGTCTCAGGATCGACATTGTGTTTGTCGAAGAAGCGCTGGTAGGTGCGCAGCTCGGGCTTCGGCACAAGCTCGGCGTCGATAATGTCGAAAATGTCCTCGAAGCTGGCGCCGAGGCCAAGCGCTTCTGTCGTCAGCATGGCGTGTTTGCGCGACCCGTTGGTGAGGATCAGTTTGCGGCCGGGCAGGGCCGCAATCGCTGCAGCGAGTGGCGGGTTGGGCACCAATGTCGAGCGGTCAATGTCGTGGACATAGGCGAGGAATTCGACGGCGCTGACCCCGTGGTCTTCGATCAGCCCGCGCAACGTCGTGCCGTAATATTGGTAATAATATTTTTGCAGTGCACGCGCCGAAATGCCGTCGAGCCCGAAGAGGGCGATCATGAACTCGGTGATGCGATGATCGATCTTCGGCCAGAGATCGGAATCGGCGGGATAAAGCGTATTGTCGAGATCGAAAACCCAGGTCTCGATATGTCCAAAGGGGCCACCGCCGGGCGCCAATGCTTGCGGCCCGGCGCCGCCGAAAATCTCTTCCGGCGGACGCCGCGTCTTGTTCCTCGTGATCTTCGTTGTCACCTTTTGATCAGGGTTCCCGCGCCGTGGTCGGTCAGAAGCTCGATGAGCACGGCGTGCGGCAACTTGCCGTCGAGAATCACGACGCCTTCGACGCCCTGCTCCAGCGCATAGATGCAGGTCTCGACCTTGGGGATCATACCGCCCGTGATCGTGCCGTCGGCGATCAGCGCACGGATTTCATCCATCCGCAATTCATGGATCAGGTTACCATCGCGGTCGAGTACGCCGGGCACATCCGTCAGGAAGAGCAAGCGCTTGGCGCCGAGCGCGCCGGCGATGGCCCCGGCGAACGTGTCGGCATTGACGTTGTAGGTCTCGCCCTCGCTGCCTTGTGCGATCGGCGCGAGCACCGGGATCAATTCGCGGCCGAGCACCTGATCAAGAACGGTGGTGTCGACTTTGCTCGGCTCGCCGACGAAGCCGAGATCGACTTCCTCCGGCTCGCCGGTAAAGGGCGATTCAACTGTGTGGACGAATTTCCGCGCCGTAACCATGTTGCCGTCTTTGCCGGAGAGGCCGATGGCGCGGCCGCCTTGGGCATTGATGAAGCCGACGATCTGCTTGTTGATCGAGCCGGCGAGCACCATTTCGACGATCTCGACGGTGGCGCGATCCGTGATGCGCAGCCCGGCGGAGAACTCCGACTTGATGCCGAGTTTTTTCAGCATGGCGCCGATCTGCGGGCCGCCGCCGTGGACGACGACCGGATTGACACCGGATTGTTCGAGCAGAACCATATCGCGGGCGAAGCTGCGGGCGACGCTCTCGTCGCCCATCGCATGGCCGCCGTATTTCACCACGACGATCGCGTCGTCGTAATGCAGCATGTGCGGCAGCGCCTGCATCAGGATTTCGGCTTGCCGCTGTGCGCTTTCCTGCGCTGATTCTGACATCGTGCTCATCCGAGTTGGAGCGGCCTTTTAACGCCGGAGCGAAGGGAGGAAAAGTGCGAAGCGGTTTTCCGCGCTCATTCGATAAATCATCAGAACCCGTCGCTTAGACCGGGAGACGTGACCTTACGATGAATGTTCGGCCAGCAGTTTCGCGATCGCCCCGCGAAGGTCGGCAATTCCGGCGCCGGTCTCGGCCGAGGTCAGGATGATCTCGGGAAAGGCGGCTGGCCGCTTGGCAAGGGCTGCAATTGTGGCGGCGAGCCGTCGCTCCCGCTCGGAGATTTTAACCTCGTCCGCCTTGGTCAGGATGATTTGATAGGAGACGGCGGCCTTGTCGAGCTGGTCGAACATCTCATTGTCGATCGGCTTCAGACCATGACGTCCGTCAATCAGGACGAAGACGCGCATCAGATCGGCACGGCCGCGCAGATAATCGTGCATCATTCCGGTCCAGGCGGCGACCTTGGCTTTGCCCACCGCCGCATAACCATAGCCCGGCATATCGACGAGTCGCAGCCGCGGCGGCTCACCGAGCGCGAAGAAATTCAGGGCTTGCGTGCGTCCCGGCGTATTCGATGTACGGGCCAGGGCATTGCGGCGGGTGAGGGCATTGAGCAGCGAGGATTTGCCCACATTGGAGCGACCAGCGAATGCGATTTCGGGCGTGCCCGGCGGTGGCAATTGCGCGGCGTCGGTCGCGGCCCAGATAAAATCGCAAGGTTGCGCGAAAAGCTTACGCCCGGCCTCCTGAAAATCTTCGGTCTCGGCGTCGGGCATAGCTACACTTTGCGGGTTGCAGGTCATTGCGAGCGAAGCAATCCAGCCTTTATTTTCTGGATTGCTTCGCGCACTTGCGATGTCGCTGTTGCGAAACATCGCCAGCGACGCCTCGCAATGACGTTGCGCGAACGATCAGGTCGTCGCCTTCTTGCGGAATATATTGGCGAGATTGTCCCACAACTCGATTTTGACGCCCGCACGCGCCATGATCAGCGATTGCTGAAGCACGGACAACGAATTGTTCCAGGTCCAGTAGATCACGAGACCGGACGGGAACGAGCCGAGCATGAAGGTGAAGATCACCGGCATCCAGGTGAACATCTGCTTTTGCACCGGATCCGGCGGCTCGGGGTTCATCTTCATCTGGACGAACATCGAGATGCCCATGATCAGCGGCCAGATGCCGATGTTGAGGAAATGACCGACCAGCGGCAGCACCGTCGGATCGTAGTGGAGAAGACCGAACAGGGTGAAGATATTCGTCGGGTCGGGTTGCGACAGGTCTTTGATCCAGCCGAAGAACGGCGCCTGACGCATTTCGATGGTGATGAACAGCACCTTATAGAGCGAGAAGAAGACGGGGATCTGGATAATCATCGGAAGACAACCCGAAACCGGATTGATCTTCTCGCGCTTGTAGAGATCCATCAGCTCTTGCTGCTGCTTGATCTTGTCGTCGGCATAGCGCTCGCGGATCGCCGTCATCTGCGGCTGCACCGCCTTCATCTTCGCCATCGACAGATAGGAACGATTGGCCAGCGGGAAGAAGACGGCCTTGATCAGCACGGTGACGATCAGAATGGCGATGCCGAAATTGCCGACGACTTTGTAGATGCTGTCGAGCAGCCAGAACATCGGCTTGGTAATGAAGTAGAACCAGCCCCAGTCGATCATCAGCTCGAAGCGCTCGATGCCGAGGTCTTTCTGATAGGCGTCAAGCAGCCGCGTTTCCTTGGCGCCGGCAAAGACGCGCGAGGTCACATTGCTCGAAGCCCCCGCCGCGATTGTGATCGGATCGGCGCGATAATCGGCTTGATAATCCTTGTGGCCGTTGTCGTCCCAGGCGCGGAAGGCGCCTTGATAGTTGACGTGCTGGTCAGGAACGACAACCGCGCCCCAATATTTATCTGTGAAGCCGAGCCAGCCGCCCGTGCCGGACAGCGTCTGCGTCGCATTCGCTTCCTTGAGGATCGAATCGTAGGTTGGCTCCTGCACGCCGGAATCGCCGACAACGCCAACCATGCCTTCGTGCAGAACCGAATACCCTGATGTCTTCGGTTTGCCGTGGCGCGTGACGAGCGAATAGGGATAAAGCGTGACGGCCGCGCCGGTCTTGTTCTCGATCGTGTCGGTGACGGTGAACATGTAATGGTCATCGACGGCGATGCGGCGATGGAAGATCAGGCCGTGACCATTGTCGGCGGTCAGGGTTACCGGCGTCTCGGACGTCAGTTTGCCGCCGTCGGATTTCCAGACAGTCGTCGCGCCCGGCAGCGGCAGACCTGCGGTGGCGCTGACATAGCCTATCTCCGCATAATAGGGCGTGGGCGCGGAGGAGGGCGAGAGCAGGACGATGTTCGGGCTCTTGGGATTTGGCGTTTCGCGATAGGCCTTGAGCGAAACATCGTCGATCCGCGCGCCGGTGAGGTTGATCGAGCCGAACAAAGCCGTGCTGTCGAGCGGCACGCGCGTCGTTGCCGCGAGCGCCGCGTCGCGGGTCATGATCGCCTGCGGCGTTTCATTCGCCGGGCCGCCCTGCGGTGGGGCGTTGGGTGAACGCGGCGGCAAGGAATTGGGTGAGCCCGGCGCCTGTTGGACCGGCTGCCCCTGCTGTTGCGCCAGCTGGGCCGAATGCTCTTTCTGATATTGCGGGGCGGCGAAGAAATAATTCCAGCCGATGATCACGAGGATCGAGAGGGCCATCGCCAAGACGAGGTTGCGATTATTTTGCGGCATGGCGCGGAAACTAGTCCTTCATCAATGGCGTGCGGCGCTTGCGTGGCGGCGCGTGAATGTCGGCAATGGCCTGGCTGATCTGTAACTGCAACGCGGCGAAATCTTCGGTCAGCGCGGCTGGCTGCGCGAGGATTACATAATCATGGTCTGGACGTCCGGAAAGCGCCGCCCCGCGCCGCAGGGCTTCTTTCAGGCGGCGGCGAATGCGGTTACGTAGCACGGCATTGCCAAGCTTCTTCGTCACCGTGAAACCGAAACGCGGCGGTTGTGGCTCTGACAAGGCCGTCCGGGCCATCATCTGAAGGCTGAAACAAGGCGTGCGCAAGCGACGCCCCTTGGCGGTGCGGACGAACTCGGCCCGCGTCCTCAGCCGAGCTGGCGGATATTCGCGGCCGGCGATCTCGGACTTGTGCATGGGCCGTCCTGAGGCGGCATGCCTCAAAAATTGAGGAGCGGAGCGGCGCGGCTCAGGCCGAGAGCCGCTTGCGGCCGCGTGCGCGCCGGGTCGCGATCACTTTGCGGCCGCCGACCGTCGCCATACGGGCGCGAAAGCCGTGGCGGCGCTTGCGCACCAGCTTGCTGGGTTGATAAGTCCGCTTCACTTTTTCGCTCCGTCACGAATATTTGGCTGCGCCGTCAACGCGAAATCCGCCCGCCGGCAACGCCGGATCGGGAGATTAACAAGCGGGGAAGACACAGCCCTCAAGCATGGCCCTGAAAAATCGAAGACTTCTCAAAGTCGGCCCTGCATAAAACAGCCAAGCGCGGTTTATAAGGGCAACGCGGCCGGAAAGTCAATTTGCGCCAACGTCGCGCAATGCCTTTTTAGCGAACCAAGCTTATATTGAATACATTGCCAAGTTACGGAGTTGGATGGAAGGATCGCGCAATGTCCAGATGGGTTTTGGCTTTGGCTGCGGCTGCGTTGTTAGGCTCGGCGAGCATGGGATTCGCCCAGCAATCGACGAATGATTGGGCTTACCCACCGCTCCACGTCCATGGTCATCATCATTGGCATTCAGGCTACTACAATCGGCCCTGTTCGATCGACCAGCGCGACTATGCCTATATCAATCAGTGCGGCGAATTGATCCCGAGCATTTGGGACCGGACTCCGGTGATGGGCGGTTAGCGGAAAATAGCCCGCCACGGCTGAGGGGTTTGAGGCGGGGCTTCCTCAAAATGACAGTCTGAAGCCGCCGTAAAAGCCCCGTGGATTGCCCGCAAAGATCGATCCGGTATGTGCGGCCAATGTCGCGGCATCGCCAACTTGACCATTCGCCCCCAAGGTATCTGTGATGTTTGAGGCAGAGCCGACGTAGGTTTTGTTGAGCAGGTTCTCGACCTCGAAATAGATATGCACCTTATGGAGCGGACCGGCCTCCACAGGCGGGTCATAGTGAAGGCCGGCGTTGACGATTTCGTAGCCCGGCGCCTGAAGCAGGTTGGCGTTGTCGAGATAAAACGAGCTGCGGTAGACGAGTTCGACAAATCCGCCGGCGCCCTTGAGCGGGCCATGGTCTTCATCATAGAGGAAACGCGCGTCGAGGAAATGCGGCACCACGCCGGGAATTGCGTTGCCGTTGCGGCCAAAGCTCGCCGTCGTGGTTGCATTCGAGAGCGTGTCACTGAAGTTCGTGTAGATCTGGTTGTCGTAAAGATAGGACAATTGCAGGTGCGCCTCCGGCAATTGCTGCGGCAGCGGCTGCCAAAGTGCCGCAAGCTCGACGCCGCGATGCTGCGAGGCCGGCGCGTTGAACGTGAAATTCTGCAAGCCCGCGCCGGCGCTCTGCGTAATTTGCTCGTTACGGAAGAATTCGTAGAACCCGGTCGCCTGAATGCTCACGGAATGCAGAGGCGTCCATTGCGCGCCAAGATCGAACCCGACGTTCGACTGCGCCTTCAATTGCGTGTTGTTGCCAAATGTACCCTGCGGCGTGGTGAACAAGGCGTTTGGCTGCGGCGTGCCGTAGCCCGTGCCGACGCGGCTGTGCAACGTCCATTCCTGGTTGGGCGTGTAGATCAGCGAGGCTTCCGGCGCGAGATTGAAGAAGCTGCGATCGGCCGGGATGATGCTTGAGGCCGCATCGCTTGGCAGGCTCGTGTTGAAATTTGTTTCGGTGCCATTGATGTGGGTGAATTCGCCGCCAAGGCCGGTGACGAAATCCCAATTCTTTGCGAATTGCTGATCTTCCTGAAAGCGCGCGCTGGCGTTCCACTCGTGGCCGAACAATGTTTGCGACAGTGGGCCGACTGCGGCGTCGCCGGTCGGCAGCAAATTGTGGAAATGGTCACCGAAGTCGAGATAGTTGAAATCGATGCCGGCGAAGGATGTCAATGGCCGCGAGAAGACCGCGTTATTGTTCGTGATGTCCGAACGCACATCGACGGAATCGAAATTGCCAGCCTCCGACACCGCCGTATTCGGTTGATCGATCTTCAGCCGATCGTAAGTCACCTGCGTGCGCACGAGCGTATTGGCATCGATATCGTGTTCCCAGCGTACGCCTTCGAGCATGCGCCAGTCGTCGCGCCGCAATCCGGCCTGTTCAGGGCTGACATTGACCGTCGCGCCGGCGGCACCATTGCGAAGCAAGGTGACGCTGCCGCAGCCGGCGCTTTGCAGGCCGGCGCAGCCTTTCTGAAAGGGGTTGATCTCGAATTGATCAAGCGACAGGCGGACCGATTGATCGGTGATCGTATTGTTGTTGATGAGTTTGAAGATGAAGCGATCGGTGGGCGAGGCATCGACCCGCAGCAGGACGTTTTCCGTGGGCGTGTCATATCGCGTGTGCGCGATGCCGGTTTCGCCGCGCACGTCGCTGCCGAACATGAAGAGCTGATAGTTTTTGCCGGTCTCTCCGATCGTGACGTGATTGTTGATCGTTCCAAAGCTGCCGAAATCGCTGCCGATTTCGATGCCATTGATATCGGCCGGATTACGTGTGTGGAGGAAGAGCGCTCCACCCGTCGCGTAATTGCCGTAGAGCGTCGAGGCGGGCCCCTGGAAGGTGTCGATAGAGCCATAGGCATGCGGGTCGATCAGGTCCGCCCGGGCGCGTCCGTCCGGCTGAACCAGCGGGAAGCCGTCTTCGAGAATCTGAATGTTGCGGATGCCGAAGGCCATGTGGTCGTTGGAGCCGCGGATGGAGATCGAGAGGTCGCGCGGTCCGTTGCCGGTCTGAAATGTCACGCCCGGCGTTTGCGACAGCATGTCGCCGATAGTGAGCGCGGGCTTGTCGTCGTAGCTATCGCGTGACTGCGTGTAGATTGTTTCGCCGGCCGGCTGTTCGAGAGCGGGTTGGGGTGCGGGCGTTATCGCGCCCGTCGCTTGCGACGGCGCTGCATTGACATTGATTGTCGGCAGGGCGTCGGTGACAGCCGCGCCACTCTGAGCAGCGGCGGAATTTTGCCAGCCCGCGAGACCGAACAGAAAGGCAAACGCCCTTAAGCCATTGCGATCCAGATGAAGAGAATGGCCGCGATTTGCGCGCGCAGCACCGGACCGTGCCCACGATGGACACAGCATTAAAGATGACATCGAAATTTCCCCAAACCAGCTCGCAGCCGCGGAAACGGCTGCTTTGATACGGCGCCGAGCGTCGCACCCCCGATGCGATTGGCGGGTCTTAAAACCTTCCGATCCGAGCATTGGCAGGCGCCAATGCAGCTCGGTCCGATCGCTAAGATGATTCTTTATTTGCCGCCGATAGCAACCGCAAATGACTTATAAGTCATTGTTATAGATAGAACTATTCAAAAAGTATCATACTTCAGGTATAGTTGCGGGCGGCGCCGTTGGACGGTAATTGGCGCGATTGGTCAGTCGGGAAAATCAAGCCCGATATCGAGGGTCGGGGCGCTATGCGTGAGCCAGCCGATGGCGATGAGATCGACACCACTCGCCGCGACCGCCGCAGCGGTCTCTAGCGAGACGCCCCCGGACGCCTCGGTAATGGCGCGGCCATCAATGATCTTTACGGCCTCCGCCAATTGCGCGGGGGTCATGTTGTCGAGCAGGACGACATCCGGCTTTTCGGAGAGCGCCTCGCGCAATTGTTCGAGCGAATCGACCTCGATCTCGATTTTGACCATATGGCCGACATGCTGCTTGGCCCGCCGGAGCGCCGCCGTCACGCCGCCAGCGATGGCGATATGATTGTCCTTGATCAGAACCTCATCATAGAGGCCGAAGCGATGGTTCTGGCCGCCACCAGCGCGCACCGCGTATTTCTCGATTGCGCGCAGGCCCGGCGTGGTTTTCCGCGTGCAGACGATCTTCGCCTTGTGGCCTTCGACAGCTTTGACGAATTTAGCAGTTGCCGTGGCGATGCCGCTCAGATGGCCGAGAAAATTCAGCGCCACGCGCTCGCCGATGAGGATCGGCGCCGCCTTGCCGCTGACGGTCGCGATCGTCTCGCCAGCCGCGACATGTGTACCGTCGGGCTTCGCGACGGAAAAGGTCAGCGACGGATCAACAAGTTCGAGGCTGAGTTTCGCCAGATCGAGGCCGGCGACGACGCCCGGCTTGCGCGCGACGAATAGCGCCTGTGTTTCGACTTCGGGCGGCACGATCGCGTTAGTCGTGATGTCGCCGGCAAGGCCGAGATCCTCGACGAGCGCCGCGCGAACCAAGGGTTCGAGGATGAGCCGCGACAGGGGCGCCAGATTCATCAGGCGACGTCGGCGAGAGAAAGTTCACGCGCGACGCCAAAAGCCTGCGCAACGTCTATGTCGCGGGGCCATGTTGGCGCGGCGTCCTTCTGCGTAAAATCGAGCCGGTAATGTGCGCCGCGGCTTTCCTCGCGCCGCAAAGCGGCGGTGACGATCATCAACGCAACGAGGGCTGCATCATTGGTTGCGGCGAGCGGGTAAAGTTCGCCCGCGGCGCGGCGTAGATCTGTGCCATCGCGCAATACACCAGCCACGCGCGAGACGATGGCGCGAACCGATTGCAGATCGTTCGGGCGCATCGGCTGGGCAGCGGGCGTGGCCGGCGACGCCCGGCGCCGGGCCGCCTTGAGACTATCGGCAACGAAGCCCGCACAGACCAAAGCTTCGAGCAGTGAATTGCTGGCCAGTCTGTTTGCGCCATGAAGACCGGTGGCGGCGGCTTCGCCGACCGCCCACAGCCCATCGATATTCGTGCGGCCTTCGATGTCCACCTTGATCCCGCCCATATGATAATGCGCCGCCGGGCGCACCGGAATCGGATCGCGCACCGGATCGACGCCCACGGCGCGGCAATGCTGTGTCACACCGGGGAAGTGCGATGGCAGGTCCTCGATATTGCGCGCGTCGAGAAAAGTGCGATGTCCGGCGCGCAATTGCGCCCAGACGGCGCGGGCGACGACATCGCGGGGCGCAAGGTCCGCCCCGGCAACGCTGGCCATGAAGCGTTCGCCATCTTCGTTGACGAGGATCGCGCCCTCGCCCCGCACCGCCTCGCTGATGAGGCTGACTTGCGGCCCCGCGCCATCGAGCGCGGTCGGATGGAACTGCACGAATTCCATATCGCTCAATATGGCGCCTGCGCGCGCCGCAATCGCAAGACCCTGGCCCGAGGAGCCGACGGGGTTTGTGCCATGCGCGAACAATCCGCTGACGCCGCCGGTCGCAATCACGACACGGTCGGTGCGGAAGAAAACGGGTCCGGCGGCGCTTTCGGCGATGAGGCCCGACACCGCACCATCTTCGACATTCAAACGGCGCGCGGCAAAACCTTCGAGGATCGTAACAGATGGCGCTGAACGGACGGCGGCAGCCAAAGTCAGTGTGATCTCGCGGCCGGTCTTGTCGCCGCCGGCATGAATGATGCGGTGACGGCTGTGCGCGGCCTCAAGCCCGCGCCGTAAATTGCCGTTCGCGTCGCGATCGAACGGCACGCCAAGACGCACGAGGTCTGCAATCGCAACCGGGGCCCCGGCGATAATCTTCTGGACAACCGACGGGTCGCAAAGCCCATCGCCCGCGGCGAGCGTATCGGCCACTTGCAACGCCACGCTGTCGTCAGAGCCGATGCAAGCCGCAACGCCGCCCTGCGCCAGAATGCTCGACGTGTCTTCGCCGATGGGGCCGCGGCTCAATACCACACAAGGTTCGGGTGCAAGCTTCAGCGCCGTCATCAGCCCGGCGATACCGCCGCCGACGATCAGCACGCGCCCTTCGAGATCGCGAATGTCCATTAGCTTTGCCTTAAGAGACCGCCAACATGCGTTCGACCGAAAGCCGTGCCCGTACGGCGGTCGAAGGATCGATCTCCACCTCGTGCTGCATCGTCTCCAGCGAACGCCGGATGTTCGACAGCGTGATCCGCTTCATGTGCGGACAGAGATTGCACGGACGGATGAATTCAAGTTCCGGATAATGCACGGAGATATTATCGCTCATCGAACATTCGGTCAGCAGCGCAACTCGCTCTGGCCGCTTCTTCTCGACGTAATTGGCGATCGCCGCGGTCGAACCGGAAAAGTCCGCAGCCTGGACGACGTCGGGTGCACATTCGGGATGTGCGAGAATGACGACGCCGGGATAATCCTCGCGCAATTGCGCGACTTCCTCGGTGCCGAAAAGCTCGTGCACTTCGCAATGGCCCTTCCAGGTGATGATCTCGACGCCCGTCTCGGCGGCGATGTTCTTCGCCAGATATTCGTCCGGGATCATGATCACGCGCGGCACGCCGAGCGATTCGATAATCTTGCGCGCGTTGCCGGAGGTACAACAGATATCGGATTCAGCCTTCACGGCCGCCGACGTGTTGACATAGGTGACGACAGGCACGCCGGGATAGCGGCGCCGCAGTTCGCGCACGTTCTCCGGCGTGATCGAGTCCGCCAGCGAACAGCCGGCGGCCATGTCCGGGATCAGAACTTTCTTCTTGGGATTGAGGAGCTTTGCCGTTTCGGCCATGAAATGGACACCGGCGAGCACGATCACGTCGGCATCGACATCCACCGCCTCGCGGGCAAGCGCCAGGCTGTCGCCGACGATATCGGCGACGCAATGATAAATTTCCGGCGTCTGGTAATTATGCGCCAGGATCACGGCATTGCGCTCGCGCTTCAGCCGCTGGATCGCCTCGATGTCGCCGGAGAAGAACGGCCACTCGATCGCCGGAATCCGATGGCTCACCTTGGCGTAGAGCTCGTCGCTCCTTGTCAGCAAATCCATCTCGGCCATCAGATTATACTCCCTCTGAGCATTACTGAGTAATATGCTGGGGTTGAGCATAACGTTTGTCAAGACCGAGAAATGGGCAGTTTCGTTCCGACGAGGGCGCGCTCAAACAAAACTTCCCGGCGGAAGCGGAAGAGTTTTGCCGGCCGTCCGCCTGTCTCCTGGCTGGATTGCCCTGTTTCTTCAACGAGTTCCTGCTGTTCCACCAGGCGGCGGAAATTCTGTTTGTGGACGAGCCGGCCGGCGAGAGCCTCGACGCAGCGTTGCAATTGCAGCAGCGTGAAAGTGTCGGGCATCAGCTCGAACACGACCGGGTGGTATTTAATCTTGGCGCGTAGCCGGGCGATTCCCGTCGCCAGAATGCGGCGGTGATCGAGGCTCATGCTGCGGCCATGCACCAGAGCAGGATGCGAAAAAGTGGATGCCGGTTTTTCGCGTAAATCCCGCTCTGAATTTTCAGAATCGATCACGATGGCTTTGGATCGATCCAATCCAAAACCATCGTGATCTGGCGCGGCGCCCGCATCCGCCTCTCCTCGCCGCGCTTCGGGGATTAGGCCCGCTTCGTAGAGCAATTCGTAGCGCTGGAGCACGAATTCCTCGTTCCACGGGCGGCCGTCGGTGCCGAAGGTGGCGGCGATCCGATTGGCGCGGTCGTGCCGCAAGGCAATGTTGGGCGCGGCTTTGGCAAAAGCGCGTAGGGCGGGCAGGATCACGGCGTCGATCATAGGAGGAACGCCGACGCGGCGGTCTTCCCATGGCAGATAGAGATACCAATCCTGCCAGCTCGTCTGGTCGCCGGGGCCGGGCGGCCGCTCGCGGGTCAGACCGAGATAGCTGACAGAGATGACGCGTTGTTCGGGGCCAAGGCCGCGGTCGCGATCTGCGAATGTGTAGAGTTGTTCGACATAGCCAACGGGATGATGCGTCTGCCGTTCGACCCAGGCGCGCAGGCCTGATTGCAGAGACCGGTGCGTCAGCTCAAAAGCGCCGGAGGGCAACAGGCGCGCGTCCTGCAAGGTCAGCACACGCGGCTCGCCGCCCGTGACGGCGACGAGGACGGCGACAAGATCAGCCGCGATGCCGGCGGCCGATGCGACGCTCGGTTGGGCCGCTTCGCCGGCCGCGCGGGGAACCGTTGTGGCGGATTCGGCCGTGTTCATTCCCGTCATTTTCCTCGCCGCCGAAATTTGCGGCGGCTTTTCGCCGAATGTCTAAGGCGCAGATGCAACAATTATTCAATCGAAATCGAGCGCCACGGCGGCGATAGCATGGCGTGGCCATTGGCGCGGGGCGAGATAGACAGCGTCGCCGCGCAGCGTCAAGGCTGCCGCCCAAGGGTTGGCTGAGAGCCAGACGCGGGCGGCGCGCGAGACGCGCTGGCGTTTCCATGTGTCGATCGCATTCATCGCCGCGATCAGCGTCGGACGATATTTCACCTCGACAAAGACGATGTTCGATCCGCGCCGCACGACGAGATCAATCTCACCGCCGCGCACGCAATAGCCCCGCGCCAGGATCCGATAGCCTTTGAGCCGCAAATAGAGCGCCGCCCAATTCTCCGCGCGGCGCCCGGCAATACGGGCACGCTGGCGACGGGCTTCGGCTGTTATCGGTCCGCCGAGTTTGGCAACCATGATCGCTCTCGGTTCAATTCGCTCCGAATTTGCGCGCGTTTACGCTTTGCTTCAACGGTTACGGGCGGAGAGTTCCACAGCCCGTGCGTAAACTTTGCGTCGTGGTTGACCGGTTTCAACGGAAATGACGGTCGCCGCTTCCTTGACCGACAGGGTTTCGAGCGCCTTGGCGAGCCGGCGGTCGAGTTCTTCCGCGTCGATCTCAAGCGCGCCATCCTGTGGCGGCCCGACCAGAAGAACGATCTCGCCCTTCGGCGGCGGTTCGGCGGCAAAGGTTTCCGCAAGCTCCGGCAGCGTGCCGCGCCGGACTGTTTCGAAAACCTTGGTCAGCTCGCGCGCCAACGCCGCGTCGCGCGGTCCCAGAACCTCAGCCAGATCATGGAGCGTCTCGGCCACGCGATGTTGAGACTCGAAAAAGACCAGCGTGCCGGGAATCGGTGCGAGTACTGCGATCCGCTGCCGCCGGGCCGCGGATTTCGGCGGCAAGAATCCCTCGAAGAAAAATCGGTCCGTCGGCAGGCCGGCGACGACGAGGGCTGTGAGTACGGCTGAAGCGCCCGGAACGGAGGTCACGGGCAGGCCTTCGGCCAGCGTCGCGGCGACGAGTTTATATCCCGGATCGGAGATGAGCGGCGTGCCAGCATCCGAGACAAGGGCGAGCGCTGCGCCATTGGTGAGCCGGGCGACGAGGTGCGGGCGCATGACCGCGGCGTTGTGCTCATGATAAGCGACGAGAGGCGTCGAGATGCCGTAATGGGCGAGAAGCACTTTCGTGACTCGCGTATCTTCCGCAATCACTGCGTCGGCCGCCGCAAGTGTCGAGAGTGCGCGCAACGAAATATCGCCGAGGTTGCCGATCGGAGTCGCGACGACATGGAGTCCGGGCGATAATTTCACCGCCTCCGCCCGTAAGCCGAAGGCGGTGAACATGGGGGCGCCCTCTAGGGCGTTCTGATTTTCGCTCATCTTCCGCCGATGGTTGGAACGAGTGTTCTATATATCGTCCTAATATTCCATATATAGAACGCGCCAGAAGCCCGCAAGCTAGTGGCGGCTGCGGTCCAATTTCCGAGCCGCCTCAAATCAGATATAATGTGTTCCTAGTTAAACTGCCTTGGCTTATGCGGCCATGCCGCGAGCCCGCGAATTCCTGCAGAGCCGCTTATGGATATCGCGGCTGGAGGGGGTCTTTCTTGTTTCAGAGCTTCGGGCTTGCCCGGCATTTCGGCCGGCGCCTTGGCGCCAGGGTTGGCCTTGCGTTTACGCTGCTCGCGACGCTTGCCTTGGGCGCCTGCGAGGAGGTCAATCCCAGCGCCTCGAGCAATAACAATTCCGATTCGTTTTCGGCTTCGGCACCTGTGACGCCAGTCCAAACGCAGCCGCTTCCTGGTGCGCCGTCGGGGCCAGCGGGCAGCAGCAGTGTGCGTGTCGCGATGATTCTGCCGCTGACGCAGGCGTCGGGTGCCCCGAGCGTTGTCGGCGTATCGCTCAAAAATGCCGCCGATCTCGCGGTCTCCGAAAGCGGCGGCAATGCCGTGACCTTCTCCTATATGGACGATCATTCGACACCGGACGGCGCCAAGACGGCGGCGCAACAGACGATCACCGAGAACGACGATATTATTCTTGGGCCGCTTTTTTCCCCGAGCGTCCGTGCGGTCGGTGAAATTGCGCAGGCGGCGCATAAGCCGGTCATCGCCTTCTCGACCGACACGTCGACCGCGGCTCCCGGCGTCTATCTCCTGTCGTTCCTGATTGAGAATTATGTCGATCGCATCGTCGATTACGCGGCGAGCCAGGGAAAGAAATCCTTCGCCGCTCTGATCCCGAATAACGATTACGGCCGTGTCGCCTCGGCGGAGTTTCAGCAGATCGCCGCGCAACGCGGGCTGCGTGTCGTCGAGATTGAGAATTACACGCCGCAGACGCTCACGAGCGCCGTCGGCAAGGTCGCGGCCTTCGGCAATCAGATCGACGCGCTGTTCATCCCTGAACAGGCCGACGCGATGCCGGCCATGGCCCATGCGCTGCGCTCCGCCGGGCTCGATTCGCACAAGGCGCAGATTCTCGGCACGGGCCTCTGGAACGATGCCCGCGTGCTCGGCCTTGCGCCGTTGCAGGGGGCCTGGTTCGCGGCGCCGGACAATGGCGGCTTCCAGGCGTTCGCGCAGCGCTATCGTACCAAATATGGCAGCGATCCGACGCGGATCGCGACGCTCGGCTATGACGCGGCCTCACTCGTCATCGCGCTGGCGAAACGCGGTGGCGGCGACAAGTTTTCCGACAATGTGCTGACCAACTCGGGCGGTTTCAACGGCGCCGACGGCGTGTTCCGGTTCAAGCCGAACGGCCAGAATGAGCGCGCTCTGGCGATCTTCGAAATCGAGAGTGGCAGTGCCGTCGCACTAAGCCAGGCGCCGCGCAGTTTTGCGGGCAGAGGCTCGGCGACCTGATTTAAGCCGCCAAATCCGCCACGACGGCGTCGAGCACCGGAAAGCCTTCGGGGCTGACACGCAGCCGGCCGGCAGCGGTCATCTCCACCATGCCGTCGGCGAGGAGCGAGGCGATACGGCCGGGATCGAGTCGGCGTCCTGCGACCGCCTCGAAACGGGCCGGCTCAATTCCCTCCGAGAGCCGCAGCCCCATCAGCAGGAATTCGTCGCCCTGTTCCTCGGTCGATAGCAATTCGTCCTCGACGAGGGCATGGCCGTCCGCCTCGACGACGGTAAGCCACATTTCGGGATGGCGCTCAGTTGCGTGCGCCCGGCGCCCCTTGGGCGTAATGATCCGGCCATGTGCGCCGGGGCCGACGCCGGCATATTCGCCATAGCGCCAATAGATGAGGTTATGGCGGCTCTCGGCGCCGCGGCGTGCGTGGTTCGAAACCTCGTACGCGGGGAGGCTGGCCATTGCGGTCAGTTCCTGCGTCGCATCCCAGAAGGCGCGACCAAGATCGGAATCCGGTACGGCGAGCTTTCCGGCATTGTGAAGCCGCTCGAACATCGTGTCGGGTTCGATGGTGAGTTGATACAGCGAAATATGGTCGCGCACGCGGGTGAGTGCCGTCTTCAGTTCCGCTTCCCAGGCTTTCACGGTCTGGTTGGGCCGGCCATAGATCAGATCGAATGAATAGCGGTCAAAAACTTGCGCCGCGACATCGATGGCATTGCTCGCCTCGGCTGCATTGTGCAGTCGGCCGAGCGCCTTGAGGTCGGTATCGTTGAAAGATTGCACGCCGATCGAGACACGGTTGACGCCCGCGGCGCGATACTCGCGAAAGCGCGCCGCCTCGACACTCGACGGATTGGCTTCGAGCGTGACTTCGACATCGGGCGCCACCGGCCAATGTTTGGCGATGGCCTCCAACACCCCGGCGACGCTTTTCGCCTGCATCAGCGAAGGCGTGCCGCCACCGAAGAAGACCGAGCGAACGGTGCGGCCCTTGGTGAGGCTGGCGCGATGGGCGAGCTCAGCCGCCATGGCGGCAACAAATCGCCGTTCATCCACCGCCTGCGAGCGGACGTGGCTGTTGAAATCGCAATAGGGGCATTTCGAAAGGCAGAACGGCCAGTGGACGTAAACCCCGAAGCCCGGATCGGAAGCGGTTTGGCGTGCCATGCCGCCTTATGTCACGAGCAAGTGATTCGGTCATCAGGGCAGGGGCGCCTACCCACATTTTGTTGAGCGCGATGGTGAAGCCGCGTTTTTCGGGCAGAATTTGCGTTTTTTCCAGAAACGGCGTCCTGAAACTGCTTGCCACGGAGCGTATATGGCGCTCGTAACTCATCCATAGTCAGGTTTTGAAGTTTCGGAGGCCGGTCGCGGATGCTGCCGCGAACCTTTCGGCCTACATAGTTCTGGCGTAATGGCGCGCAGACTGGGCGCGCGTCTTTGAGATAGATCTCCTCGATATGGCCGGCACCCGACAATCGCATATCAAAGCGGCAGCGCGCAGCGATATCCTCCTCGTCAACGCGTTCCAGAAGCAGGGCGGTGCGGCCCGAGCTGCTTATCGCATCTTTGAAGGCATCAAGCGTTTTTATCCGAACGCGCATTATCTCACGCTTTTCAGGGACGATACCCGTAGCGATATTTCCGGGGTTCGCCGGCGCTCGCTGCTTGGCTGGCTTGCCGATCGCTTGTCGGTGATCGAGTCGCGCCCGGTGCGGAAATACCGCAAGCACAGCGAGCCGCGCTTCACGCCGGCGTTCTGGGCCAATCCGCTGCGCATTCCGCTCGCGCGTTTGAAGCCGCGTCTGGTGCATTTGCATTGGCTTGGCGCCGGCGTCGCGTCACTCGACGAACTCGCGCAACTCGATGTACCAGTGATCTGGACCTTGCACGACGCATGGCCTTTCACCGGCGGCTGTCATTATGCGGGCACCTGCAACGGCTACCAGCGGCACTGCGGCGCGTGTCCGCAACTCAGCAGCGCTGAAGTGGATGATCTCTCACACAGCGTTTGGCAGCTCAAACAGCAAGTCTACAAAAAGATTGCGCCGGTGATTGTTGCACCGAGCCATTGGCTGGCCGAGATTGCCGGCCAGAGTAGCTTGCTTGCCGGGCGCCGTATTGAGGTGATCGCAAACGGGCTCGATCTCAGGCTTTTCAAACCTGCGGATCGCGCGCGCGCACATTTTGGCCTGCAGGCAAACGAGACGATCCTGCTCTTCGGCGCGCATCAGCTAACCGATCCACGCAAAGGCGGCGATCTCTTGCAAGCCGCGCTGGAGCGCATCGACTTCCCTTGCCGTTTGGTGACGTTCGGGTCGGGGACGCTTTCACTCGCGTCGACGAAATATGTGACGGTCCAGGCATTAGCGCCTGTGGACGACGATGCCGAACTGGCTTTGCTCTATTCCGCGGCGGACGTTTTCATCTGCCCATCGCGCGAAGACAATCTGCCGAACATGGTGGCGGAAGCACTCGCCTGCGCGACGCCGTGTGTTGCCTTCGCAATCAACGGGATTCCAGAAATGATCTGTCACGAAAGGAACGGCTTTTTGGCGCAGCCTTTCGCTGTCGATGAATTCGTCGCCGGGATCAGATGGGTTGCCCAGCATCCATCGCCGCAGGCCTTGCGCGACGCGGCACGGCGCAAGGCTGTCGAAAGCTTCGATCAGGACAAAATGGCTGAACGCTATGCTGCGCTCTATAGCGAATTGCTATCCGCGCCTGCCGCACCACGTGCGGCTAGGGATTGCGAATATTCTGGCGCCAGCGATGCGGCGTGTCTCCGATAATTTTCTTAAAGACTTGCGTGAAATGCGCCTGGCTGGAAAAGCCCAGCAGCAGTGCAATGTCGACGATTGAGAATGCCTGATCGAGAAGCAATTGTTCGGCGCGTTCTACCTTTCGTTTGATGATGTAGGCGTGCGGCGAAACCCCTGTCGCGAGTCGGAATTGTGCTGCGAAATGCATCCGGCTCAGCCCCGCGGCTTCGCTCAAATCCGACAGGGATATTCTGTCTGAGAGGTGCGACTCGACATAATCCACCACCCGCTGCAGCCGCCACGGCGCCAAAGGCGTCCTCACGGTGGGCGACGGGTTCACGCGGCGATTCAGATGGAGCGCGACGAGGCGCGACGTCAGGGCCAGGCCGATTGAATCGAGGAATGTGGGGCCGAAGGGACCGCCGTCTTCATCAATTCCCACGAGGCTCATGGTGAGCTGGCGGACAATCCTGTCGCTCAAGATCTGTGGTTCAAACAGGATGATATCCGAGGGCGGCCTGTGCATTGTGAGTTCAGCGTAGCATTCCTCGATCAGGCCGTGCGGCAGATAAATCCTGAAAAACTGTGCCGGCCTGAAAAATATCCCGCGAAAGACGCCTCTGTTCGGTCCGGTGATCAGGATGCTCGAGGCTTCGATATGGCCCTGGTTCGGATTGACGCCCTCGAAGCTGAACTCTCCGCGCGAAGTCGTGAAAGAGAAGGTCAGGAGATGCGAGTCGCCGGGCGCGTCGGTGCTGACTTCGTAAGGGAATGCCGTCGCCGGCGTCGACCAATGAGTCAGGCTCATGCGCGGCGGAGCTTTATCCGCGGGCTCGATGAGCGCCGGCTTCTTTCGCCATTGTGTCTCGGGCAGTATGAGGGCTGTCCGCTGCTGACTTCCCACGCTGACGCGACTATCGGGAACGGAGTTGGCCTTGGTCTTAGACCGTGACACTTGAATACCGGTCAGAGTCGAGGATCATTCGAGACGATGGTTTCGGATCGCCGTCCAGACGCGCTGATATTGTCAACGACGTCCCATGTCTGCCATGTCTGGAGGGCTTGGATGTTTGGCGTTCTCGCGAGAGCCTCCCAACGGGTTGAAAGGCGACGCAAGTCGGCGCGATCTTATCGAAGCATCGCGCGCTTCGTTTGATCCGCATTGCCGTTCTTTTGATCGTACTTGCTATTTCCCTCATGCAGACGCGGGATGTCGGCTAGCGGACGAGCCGCCGGTATTCGCCCGGTGTCATTCCTGTTGCGCGGCGGAAGGCGCGCGAGAAGGCCGCTTGCGATGAAAAACGCGATTTGTGGGCGATCTCGTTCAAGGAGAATTTGTCGCGCGCCAGCATCGCCATTGCCGTCTCAAGCCGGCGGCGGCTGACATATTTGCGCGGTGGCTGACCCATGGCCGCGGTGAATAGCCGTGTGAAATGAAAGACGCTTAACGCCGCGACATCAGCAAGCGCTTCGACACTTATGTCCGTTTCAATATTCGCTTCGATATAGTCGAGCACGCGCCGCAGACGGGCGCCTTCCGGCCTTTCGCGGCCGCCGCCCGGTTTCAGCAGGTCCGCGCCGGAATAGCGATGTGAGAGCTGGGCGGCCAGCATGATCGACGCACTTTCCGCCAACATGCGGCTCGTCGATGTTTCTGCGAGCATTTCAGTGAGCAAGGCGATGCCAAGCTGGCGGATCAGCTCATCGTGCAGGCCGCCCAGATATTGCAGCGCTTGGCCTAGCGAGTGCGGAAGGTTGTATTCCTCCGCAAGGCGGCTGAATTGCCGTCCCGGCAAATAGAGATGCAGTGTTTCAGCCATCGGCGCGGTGAGGATGATTTCCTCGCTGCCGACGCCGATCGGCACAAGCCAGATCGTGCCTATGGAAGGCTGGCTTTGCTGCCGGCGTCCGGCACCGATCCGGGTGACGGAGCCCTGATCCGCGCCGCGCAATGCGATGACGATCTCGACGTTCTGCTGGACGGCGGAGGCGATATGGCCCGCTGGATGATCACGCAGCTCCGCATAAATCGTCGTCCAGCCGCGATTGGCGGATGAGGCGATCAATTTCGAATTTGGATATTTACGGGTTCCGTCAGCACGCAGATTCATCGGGCTTACCTCAGGCCGACAGTTTACGATTATTATCGTAAACGATTAGATCGTATACGATCAAATTAGGTGCTGCTTCCGCCTCGGTCAATATCTTGCGATCTAATCGCGTGCGATTTATCTAGGGATGCGCCAACTGGCCGCATTCATGCGCAGAAGGATGATTTATGGCCAGCAAAGCCCCAGTGCCTGACGATTTCATCTGTTTTGCGGTCTATTCGACCAGCCACGCGTTCAATCAGGTCTATAAGCCGCTGCTCAAAATATTGGGCGTCACCTATCCGCAATATCTCGTTCTCGTGTCGCTCTGGGCCAAGGACGATCAGACCGTCGGCAGCCTTGGTAATCTGCTTTTCCTTGAATCCAATACGCTGACGCCATTGCTCAAACGGCTCGAAGGTCTCGATTTGGTGATGCGTAACCGCGATCCCGACGACGAGCGCCAGGTGCGTGTCCAGTTGACGAAGAAGGGCGATACATTGCGCGACAAGGCGCGGGATTTCCCGTCCTGCGTCGATGGTGCGACGGGCCTCGCGCCGGACGCGCTTCGGCAATTGCGCGAGGCGATCATCTTGGTGCGCGCGACATTGCTCAAAGAGGCCGGCTGAATTCGCGCAGAGGAAGAGCTGGCGATACGCTCAAGTCGCGAGCGACCGCAGGGACTACTTTAGAGCGTCAGGATCACGCGGCCAAAGGGGCGCTCTTCGACGAGATAACGGAGGGCCTCCGGCGCCTCTTCGAGCGAAAAGGTCTTGGCGATGACGGGCACGACTTGGCCGCTCGCCAAAAGCGGAATGATAGTCGTCCAGGCTTTCGCCCAATCCGCCGGCGATTTGGAAAAGAGCAGAAAGCTTCTGATGCTCGCGCCTTTCCAGATGAGATTGGTGACGTCGATAGTCGATTTGCGGCCGGCCGAATAGCCGAGGCTCGTCAGGCTGCCGCCTTGGGCCAAAGCACCAAGCGCCTCGCTCAGGACGTCGCCGCCGATGCCGTCGATGACAATGTCGACGCCATAGCCGTCGGTCAGCCGGCGAATCCCATCGGCCAGGCTTTCCTTGCTGAGATCGACGATTTCATCGAAGCCTAATTCCTCCGCCTGCTTCGCCTTCGCCGGATTGGTCGTCGTGGAGATGGCATGTTTGGCGCCCATGGCGCGCGCCAATTGCGTCGCCGCATTGCCGACCGAGCCGCCAATCGCGGGAGCTAGGACAGATTTACCCTTTTCAAAGCCGGCATCGCTAAGCGCGAGATAAGCTGTCAGATAGGCGATGGGAAGGCCCGCCGCCGTCGTATCGGATATTCCTGCAGGAATCACGCAGAGATACTCCTTCTTGACGGCGACATACTCGCTGTAGGTGCCGTTCTCGAAGACGCCATACGGGCCGGTAAACATGACGCGGGTGCCGGTGGGGATCTCCTCGTCACCCTCTTCGACCACGCCGGCACCCTCGTTGCCGAGCACGAGCGGCGGATTGGCAAGTGGAAATTGACCCGACAAGATTGTGTGGTCGAGCGGCGTCACCCCGGCCGCGGTTATGCGCACGAGAACACGACCTTCGCCGGCGTTCGGCTTGGGAAGGTCGGTCAATTTTAAATCGGCATAGCCGCCAAAGGCTTTCGCCGTCATCGCGCGCATCTTGGCTGTCCTGGCATTCTTCGGGATGCGGACGTGACCGCACAATTCGCCCCAAAAAGAGCGCAACATCGCAGCCGCGTAATCCTATCCATTGGTATAGACGCGATCATGCCGCAGGCTGATGGAGTCGACCTGGTGCTCGTGCGACTGTCACGAGGACGTTGCGAAGCCCGAGGCAAAGATGATCGAAGCCGAAACCATCATCCGGCACTTTTATACGGCGTTGGCGCGCGGCGATAGCGCCGCCGCTTTCGCCTTGTTCAACCCCGCGATCGAGTGGACCAGCGCCGAGCGTTCACCCTATTATTCCGGAACTGTGACGGGCACCGAAGCGATCGTGACCAAAGTCTTCGCGCCGATCCGCCGCGACTTCGATGGTTTCGCCTGCACGCCTTCAGACTTCGTGTCACGGGACGATCGCACTGTGTCATTCGGTGTTTATACAGGCCGGGCTAGGAATGGCGACGGCGCGCTCAAAGCGCCGTTCGTTCATGTCTGGACCGTACAGGACGGGCGCATCATCCGCTTTGTTCAATATACAGAGTCGGGCGCCTGGGCCGAGGCGCTGGGAAAAGAATAGCGGAGTTCAACCGGCCAAAGCCGGCAAAACATCGGAGCTTGTCATGCATGACGGTCCAGTGAGAATTCTTCTGCAGACAACGATTCCTCCGACGGAGGACGATTGGTCGATCGCGCGCTTCAGCCGTCTCGGCGCCTTGCTGACCGCCGCGAAGGCGCCATCGGGCGATCCGATGTACGAGGTGACGATGCGGGACCGCGATCCGCTCGGCAGGCCTGACGGCGTTCTCTCCAAGCTCGACCAGAGCGACTATGACGAACTATGGCTCTTCGCCGTCGATATCGGCGACGGGCTTACGGAGTCGGATTGCGAAGCGATCTCAAGGTTCCGGCGCCAGGGCCGCGGGCTTCTGGTGACGCGCGATCATATGGACTTGGGTTCTTCAATCTGCGGCCTGGCGGGCGTCGGAAAAGCGCATCATTTCCATTCGCGCAATGTCGATCCGGTCGTGGAAAACTGTCGGATCGACGATCCCTATTCGACCAATATCAGCTGGCCGAATTATCATTCCGGTGCGAACGGCGATTTTCAAATCGTGGAGCCGGTATTGCCGCTGCATCCCGTATTGACGGACTCGGAGTCGTCCGACGGCTATGTGCAATTCTTGCCGACCCATCCGCATGAAGGGGCAATCGCGGCGCCAGATGACGAAGATGCGCGCGTGATCGCCAGAGGCAAAAGCCAAATATCTGGCCGCGTGTTCAATCTGGCGGTTGCATTCGAGGCGTCGAACAGATCGGGTCGCGCGATCGCTCAAAGCACATTTCATCATTTCGCCGACTATAACTGGGACACTTCTTCCGGATGCCCAAGCTTTGTCGACGAGCCGCCGGGCGATTCTCTTGCCCGGACGCCGACGGCCGTCGCTTCTACGCATCGCTATATGCTGAACGCCGCGGCCTGGCTTGCCGGCCGCGGCTGAATCAGAGACCGCCTTATTCTCCGATGTGCTTGCGGATGCTTCCCGCGACCTGATGGATCATCGCTTTGGTCGTCGGCAGATCGACGAGCGCGTCCAGCAAGCCAAAGTCGTGGATGGTTCCGTTGTAGCGAACGAAGACTGTCGGCACGCCCGCATCTTGCAGACGGTGACCATAGGCTTCGCCCTCATCCCGTAGCACGTCGTTTTCTTCGGTGATGACCAAGGTCGGCGGGAGGCCTTGCAATTCGCTCGTGCTGGCGCGCAGAGGCGAAACATACGGGTTTTCTCGTTCCTTCTCGGTCGGCGCATAACGATCCCAGCCATACTTCATAAACGCGCGGCTCAGGAAGCGGCCGTTGGCATATGTTTCGTAGGAGCACGTATCGACACCGGCATTGGTCGCCGGCCAGAGCAGAACCTGATAGCTGATCTTCGGCCCCTTCCGATCCTTGACCATCAGATTCAAGGCCGCGGTCATGTTGCCGCCGACCGAGTTTCCAGCCACCGCGATCCGGCTTCCGTCCGCGCCGAATTCCGATGCATGCGTGGCGATCCATTCAAGTGTCGCGTAAGATTGGTTCAGCGGCACCGGATACTTTCCGGCCGGAAGGTTTGTAATTTCGGGAAAGACGGCCGGCTGCCCGGATTCGACGACGAGATCGCGCACAAGCCGCTTATGATTTTCAAAGTTACCCGCAAGCCAAACGGCGCCATGGATAAAGAGAATGACGCCCGGATGCCCTTCGACATGATCGGGCTTCACGATAAACAGCTTTATCGTGCGACCATCGACGGTGAGCGATTTCTCCGAGATCGTCACGCCGGACATGTCGACCGGAGTCTGGTTCTGCAGATCGGTTACAACCTGCTGTGGTTTGGGCTGAGGCTGTTCCCAAAACGGGCTGGGGTCCTTGTCGAGCGGGATCAGAAATTTGCGGACCGCAGGATCAAGATTTGGATCATCGGCGATGTCGGCAGGGGCGACGGTGACATGCGTCGAGCAAGCTTTAGGCACATAAGGCGCAGCGGGATTACTTGCATCCTGGGCATAAGCTGCCGTGAGACTTAGGACAGGCGCCACGAAGGCGACGCTCGCCAACAAATTTCTCATTCTACGCATAATCGATCTCCAAGTGATCGCGATCGAATCCGGGCCTGATCAGACCGCACGAAGCTTCGATCTGGCGATGCACCCGGTTAGCGCATATTCGTTGCGCTCTCTTCCAGATCACTATGCCTGTTTACATAATCGCACGTTAGCCTTGTGCGGGCAAAAGTGGCGCGGATCTGACTGCGACGAAAATCCAGGTTCGTTACCCCGCCTGAACCGCCACCGTGCGAAAGCGCATGAGCGCGATCGCCAGGAATAGGCAGCCGACGAAGGCGACGAAGAGAAACTGCGGCCAGACAATGGAGAATCCCGCGCCACGAAAGAGGATTGACTGCGCGAATAATACGAAATGGGTTGAGGGCGAGAACATCATGATCGTGCTCAAAACCGGTGGCATGGATTCGAGTGGCGTGTTGCTGCCAGACAGGATATTCATAGGCATTGCGACGAGAATATAAAGCAGGCCGAGCTGCGGCATCGACCGCGCGATCGTCGCCAGAAAAATACCGATCGCGGTCGCAAAGAACAGATAGATGCTGACGCCGGCAATGAACAAAGGCACCGAGCCGGCGATCGGGATTTTGAGAACTTGCCGAACGACGATTTCGAGTGACAGGGCGGATGCCACGGCAATGACGAGGCCATTTGCCCAGATCTTGGACATGGCGATTTCAAACGGCGTGACCGGCATGACGAGCAGATGATCCATTGTACCATGCTCGCGTTCACGGACGATGGCCGCGCCTGCCAGGATGATCGCGAGCATCGTCACATTATTGACGATCCCCATGACGCTCGTGAACCAGGATGTCATGACATTTGGATTGAAGACGACACGCACGGAGAGCGTGATCGGAGTCTTTTGGACATTCTGAGACCGTGAAAGATACGTGCCCTCGTTGCGCGAAACGAAATTGTCGATCTCCGTCGTCAGGATTTGCTGAATATAACCGTAGCCAAGCCCGGCCGTGACCATGGCCGTCGCGTCGACATTGACCTGAACCTCGGGGCTGCGCCCGGCGAGAACGTCCTTCTCGAAATCCGGCGGTATCACGATGACGAATGTATAAGCCGCGGTATTCATCAAATGGTCGATATCGCTTTCGGAGATTGGAACCGGATGCTTGAAGTAAGGCGGCAGAAAAACCGCCATCATCCTGCGTGATAATTCCGATTTATCGTCATCCACGTAAGCGACGGAGCCGTTATATAATTCCTGCGCGTTGCTATGCCCCTGCACATAGATCGCAAAGGAAAACGTGTAGATCACAAGGCCGAGGAGCACGACGTCGCTGAAGAAGCTGCGAAGCTCCTTTGTGCCGAGCCAGAAAATATTGCTGAGCCTGCTCATTCTCGGGCTGCCTTCTAACTTTCCTGCTTGCGCAGAAAGACCAGGCTGAGAATCGTCAGGATTGGAATGAAGACGGCGACCTGCAGCAATGTCACGGAAAGATCCTGAAAGCCGAGCGCTTTGGTGAAGGTGCCGACGCTGATCTTCAAAAAGTAGGTCATCGGGAATCCGATGCCCATCAAGGCAGGTAAACCCGTGAGCGAAGAGACGGGCGTGAGCATTCCGGAGAACGTCGTCGCGGGCAGCATCGTGAGGATCGCCGCGCCGAACAAAGCCGCGATCTGCGTTTTGCAAAAGGAGGATATCAGCATTCCGATTCCGGTCGTCGCGGTCACATAAAGCAACGCGCCGATAAGCAGGACCAGGAAATTTCCCCTGATTGGAACACCGAATAGGAAAACCCCCATCAGGCAGAGAATCCCGAAATTGATCATGGCAATCATGATGTAGGGGATTTGTTTGCCCAACAGGAATTCGATGCGCGTGACAGGTGTCACATAAAGATTCGTGATTGAGCCAAGCTCCTTCTCGCGAACGATCGCGAGTGCCATCAAAATGGCGGGAATGATGACGAGCAGCAGAGCGATGCTGCCGGGAACCTGGGCATAGATGCTTTCAAAATCTTGATTGTAAAGAAACCTCGTTTCGATCCGGGCCGGTTCCGCGGGGTTTATGTTCGGAGTTTTGAACATTGAGATATTGTTATTACGCACGGCTTCGCGGATATCGTCCGGCGTGTCGTCGGCAGCCTTGCCGTTGCGGACCGCGTAATCGGAGAGAAATTGTTGATGCGCCGCCTGGAGATAACCGCGAATCGTTTCGGCGCGAAACGGCATAGCGCCGTCCACCCACGCGCCGACTTCAGTTGGCACATTCTTCTTGATGTCGCGCCCGAAGTCCGGGGGGATTTCGATTGCGGCCTTTATGTCCCCGGAGCGAAGGCGCTGTTCCATGTCGGCGGGCGTCGCGATCGGCGGCTTTTCGATAAAATAGCTCGAGCCGCGTAACTCTTCGAGATAAGCGCGGCTTTCGTGTGAATTGTCGCGATCGAGAACGGCGAAAGATAAATTATTCACGTCAGTCGATATTCCAGCCCCAAAGACGGCCATGAGAAAAGCGGTGCCGAGTAGGGCGAACCCCATACGGATGGGGTCTCGCAAGAGTTCCAGCCCTTCGCGGATGGCATAGGCGAAAAGGCGGCGCGGACTGAACCAGATTTTCGCTGGTCCGCGAGCATTGACTGCGGGCAGCGCCACTTTCGCTTGAACGGGCGCACCCGTTGGACCTTGCCCGGAGGCGCGGGTCTCGTTCGCTTCTTCGAGATAGGAGATGAAAGCCTCTTCGAGGTTGGAAGATCGGCGCGCCTCGATCAGGTCAGCCGGTGTTCCCATCGCGAGAACGCGCCCTGCATCCATCAACGCGATATGATCGCAACGGGCAGCCTCGTTCATAAAATGCGTGGAGATGAAGACCGTCATGCCGTCGTTGCGTGAAAGGTCGGCGAGGAGATCCCAGAAGGCGTCGCGCGCCAGCGGATCGACGCCCGATGTCGGCTCGTCGAGTATGAGGATCTCGGGCTTGTGGACGATGGCGACGGCCAGCGAAAGCCGCTGACGAATGCCAAGCGGAAGGTCGGCGGCGCGCTGGTCGAGATAAGGGGCAAGCCCGAAGCGGGTGACGAGCGCTGCTATGCGCTCATGGGCGTGCTTGCCGAGATGAAACAGATGTGCGTGGAGGCTAAGGTTCTGCCTGACGGTGAGTTCGGTATAAAGCGAAAAGGATTGCGACATATAGCCGACGCGAAACCTGGCCCGCATATCTGTGGTATCGATTGGCTTGCCGAACAGAAGCACTTCGCCGGCACTGGCGGGAAGGAGACCCGTCAGCATTTTCATCGTAGTCGTCTTGCCGCAGCCATTCGACCCGAGGAAGCCAAAAATCTCGCCGCGTTTGATCGCGAAGCTGACATTATTTACGGCGGTGAATATGCCGAAGCGGCGCGTCAAGTTGCGCGCGACAATGACCGGCATTTCGTCGTCAGCCACTCGTGGCGGAATCGAAAAAGCCTTGTGGCCGCGCCGCGTTTCTTCCGGGAGAAGCGCGATGAAACTCTCTTCGAGCGTTTGCGATCCCGTCTTCTCTTTAAGAGAGGACGGCGATCCGGCGGCGAGAACGCGGCCGGCGTTCATCGCGATCAGCCAATCGAATTGCTCGGCCTCTTCCATATAGGCCGTCGCGACGATGACGCTCATGCCTTCGCGCTCGGCGCGCATACGGGAAATGAGACTCCAGAATTGCCGCCGCGAGAGCGGGGTCGACGCCTGTTGTCGGCTCATCCAGAATCAGAAGATCTGGATCATGGATGAGCGCGCAACAGAGCCCGAGCTTTTGGCGCATGCCACCCGAGAGCTGGCTTGCGAGCCGATCTGGGAAACGGATCGAGCCCAGTCGCTTTCAAAAGCGACGCGATACGATAGTCACGCTCGCTGCGGGATTGGCCGAAGAGGCGGCCAAAAAATTCGATGTTCTCGCGCACGCTGAGATCGGGATAAAGATTCTTTCCGAGACCTTGCGGCATATAAGCGATCTGCGGACACACGGCGGCGCGATGGCGCGCGTCGCCGAGATCGCCGCCAAGAACATGGACCTCCCCGCTCTGGATGCGACGGGCGCCCGTGAGCAGCGCGAGGAGCGAGGATTTCCCGACGCCGTCGGGACCGATCAGCCCGACCATCCGGCCTTTCGGGATCGAGAGCGTCACGTCATCGAGCGCAATCGTCTTGCCGTAGCGCAGCGAAACTCCGCAAATTCTGCCGACCTCGGCGGCGAGCATCATTGCGCCGGGCCGGGCAGCGAAGCCGGCCAAATGGTCTTCCGGTCGACACGCACAAAGGCTCTGCCCGGCAGTCCGGTGCGCACGAGCGCGGCACGCGGAAGCAGAAACGCTGGATCGACGCGAACTTTGACGCGAAACATCAGCTTATCGCGTTCGTCTTCGGTCTCGACGGCCTTCGGCGTAAATTGCGCCTGCGTGGCGACAAACGAGACATGTGCCGGAATCATCACATTCGGATAGGAATCCAGCACGATACGGGCGTCCGCCGCCGATCCGCGCCCGCCCAGCTTCCACGGTCGGCAGGTAAATATCCATATAGACGTCCGTGAAATCCAGCATCGTAAACACCTTGCCGCCCGCCGGGAGAACTTCGCCGACGTTGGAAATGCGGTATTGGATGCGCCCGCTGGTGGGCGATACCAAAGTGTCGTCAGCGATGTTCACTTTATAAAGCTCGACATCATGCGTGGACGCATCGAGCGCCCGCTCGGCCTCTCCCACGCGGTCGTTGGCGGCGCTCAATGCGTCGTTCGCGCCATTGAGCGTTTGCTGGCGTTGATCCAGAAGTTCGTAGGTCGCAAAACCGCGCGCGACGAGGGCCTTCGTACGATCAAACTCCTGCTGCGCGAAGACGACTTCGGTCTGCTGCTGCGCGACATTGGCGTGGGCTTCGTCAAGGCTGCGCTTTGCCTCCTCAACCTGCGCCTGGGCCTTTCTGAGCGAAGCTTCGACATCGCGTATATCCATCCGTGCGAGGATCTGGCCTGGCACAACATAATCACCTTCGTCCGACAAGCAGCTGTGCAACCCGCTCAGCAAATTTCGCGTCGATGTCGATTTCTTGGGCTTCAATACGCCCGTTGCCGGAAACGATACCTGCCGGCAAACCCGCCGGACGCATATGCCACCAGTAAAACCCGCGCCTGCTGCGCCGAGTGCGACGAGCGCGATGGCGACAAGCCGCCAGCGCGATCTCTTGCGGATTGACGGATTATCGACTGGGACTAGCGCCGCCGACTGGGCAGCAACGAGAGCATTTGCGCCGGCCGGGAGGACTTCACCCTCGAGAGGTTGGGCTTTATCTGGATCATCGGACACAACCTTGATCTCAGGGTTGGAGCTGGTCACGGTCAGTACCCATCGGCTTGGTTGCAATATGCCAGGAGCACGCGGGGCCAACCGTGTGCACTGCACTCTAAATCAATAAATAGCGTCGAAGGGATGTGAACTACTTGATCTCGATCAACCGGGAACTAGCAACAGCCTCAGGGTGCGGTCAGGAATCGTCGACAGGAGTGTGTCTGAAGACAGATGCGCCAACGGCGGGAGGCCGGCGCGCTGACGATTGTTCGCGTCGTGCCCGCTCTGAACAAAGCCGGGCGTCTGCAGATCGCCGACGCCGCGGGCAACAGCGTTTTGAGTTAGCCGCGCAATTGATGAGTCAGCTCCTACGCTCGGGCGCCGATGAGGCATGGCGTGGTCGGCTAATTGATGTGCAAACCCCGGACAAAAAAAACGGCTCTCCAATTCGATGAGAGCCGTTGTTAGAAAAGTTAGCGCTGGGAGGCCAATGGCGTGCCTAAACGCAGATTATGAATGCCACAGATGTTCCTAAATAAAATTGCGAATATTAGGCTTCGTCCGGTAAAAGCTCCTCTTGATGCAGCGCTAGTTAGTATTAACTTTCCCAGATTAAAGGATTAGCATTCGATTGGGTGCGTAACCACGCTGCCTCAATTGGTCGACAGGGGTTCAATGATCTTCGGGAAGAGCCTAACGGCGGGGCGCGAAACGTAATAGGAGTTCACGGGATGGCGTGTCTGCCATGATAATACTCAGACGCCGAGCTATGGTGATCCTTCGCGATGTGCTTTGCGTCAGCGGCTGAAGTTAGCAAAAATGCCGAGCCAGTACCGATCAGGAATGCCAACGTAAGGTAAGTGATTTTGGATGTAATCATTTCCATTACCTCTTCCAAAGTGTGGTTGGCCACACTCATCAATTAGATCATGTCACCCTTAAGCCATCCTCGCAAAATAAAAGCGCGCCGGTTATAGCGGGCCCTTAACCGGCCTTCTTCCGTGAAGCCGGACGCGCGCTTCTTGCCCGCAGAACGGGTAATACCAGCGGCGCGAGGGGATGACTCGGGTGGGAATTCCCAAGGGTGCGAAATTCTGATTCGATCGGCGACGGTGGAATTGGAGGCGTGTGATGGCTGGGATTGCAGTGACTCGTCTGGATTTGTCAGCGTCCTGAGCTGCGGCAGGCGTCAGCGCGATCGAAGAACGCGGCGGCCGCACGGCGGATGCTGGCGCTGGCGCTGGTGATGGAAGGGGCGGATCGAACGACAGCAGCGCGCAATTGTGGGATGGATCGGCAGACGCTGCGCGATTGGGTTCATCGGTATAATTCGGACGGACTTGCCGGCCTGGAAAACAAGATCCCGCCGGGCCGCTCATCGAGGCTGACGGCTGAGCAGAAGCAAGGCCTTGATCGCGTTGGTGGAGGCGGGTCCGCAGGCCGGCAAAGACAAAGTCGTGCGGTGGGCGGCGCGCTGATTTGCGGGATCGGCTTAAGCAGGATTTCGGGCTCGTCTTGCACGAACGCACGGTTGGAAAGCTTCTCGACGCACTTGGCTATCGCCGGCTTTCGGTACGTCCATTCAACCCCAAGGCGGACCCGGCCGCGCAGGAGGTTTTTAAAAAGAGTTCGCAGCCAATGTAGCCGCGGCTTTACCCGAACACGCGCGCGGTAAGCCGATCGAGATCTGGATGCAGGACGAAGCGCCGGGTCGGACAACAAGGCACACTGACGCGGGTCTGGGCAAAGCGCGGCAGCCGTCCGCCTGCACCACGCGATCAGCGCAGGATCTGGGCCTATATCCTGGGTGCGGCGTGTCCGGCGAAGCGAGAGGCGGTGGGCGTGGTGCTGCCCTTTCTCAACGCTCGGTCTGTCTCGGTCCACCTCGATCTTATTGGTCGCAAAGTTGCGGACGACGCCCACGCGGTCCTGGTTCTCGACGGGGCCGGATTTCACATCGCAAAAGATTTGAATGTTCCGGCAAATATGACGCTGATGAAGCTTCCAGCCTATTCGCCCGAATTGAACCCGATTGAAAATGTCTGGGAATATCTGCGCGGCAACAAGCTTTCGAATACGGTGTACGAAACCTACGACGAGAGCGTATCTACGTGCTGCGACGCCTGGAACTTCTTTGCCAACGATCACGAACGGGTGGCCTCGATAACCACCCGGTCATGGGCAACGGTCAAAACCTAGGGCCGTTGGTATAAGTCGGTGAAGATGTTCATGGTGCGTGTTCCTAAGCGAGGCTGTATCTCGTCAAGCCGAAACGATCAGGAAGGTTGCAGAGTATTCGAGTCTTGCCGCCGATCGAAGCCGAGTTCGGGATGAGCGAAGGACCGCACGCAGCTTCATGAATGTCGCCGAGGCATCCGGCATATGGTGACTCTTATGGCGTCGATTCCCGAGGACGAAATTTTCATGCGAATGGCCATCGCCGAGGCCGCGCAAGGAGACTTGCCATTCGGCGCGGTCATTGTCGGCAACAAAAGGTCCTTGAGGTCGGGGCGCAACCTCGCCGAGACGACAAACGATCCGACGGCGCACGCGGAAATGGTGGCTATTCGAAGATTTGTGGCAACCCGACCTGCCAGCGACTTTAAGGGCGCCACCCTTTATAGCTCGGGCGAATCCTGCCCCATGTGCATGGGCGCTATTCTGTGGTGCGGCATCAGCCGCGTGGTGTTCGGCGCCTCGATCGACCAACTGTCCACAAAGATCGAACAGATCATGCTAACCGACCGGATGGTGGCGGAGGCTGCGCCTTTTGCTAAAATAGCTATCATGGGTGGCGTGCTGGCCGCTGAATCGATGGCCTTGTTTTCAAAGTGAATTATGACCACGACGCAGGATAGAGAGCAGACGCGCCATCCATGGAACCTGTTTCGCGATAGAGCATCGGCCCGGCTTCTGAGTCTAACATCTCGCCATTCATGACTTTTCCTAGCACCAGCACGTGGTCACCAGCAGGATGCTCACTCATGACCTCGCACGCGAACCAAGCTAGTGCTTCTCGCAGGTGGGGTAGGCCAGAACGATCAGCAATCCAATCGGTGGAGACAAATTTATCGGTTTGGGCCGGCCGGCCGTAATGTTCGGCCAGATCCAGGTGACGCTTCTTAAGCACGTTGACGCTGAACGACTGACCTTCCTTTAGCAGCCGATAGCAGGAATGGTTTGGGTTGATGCTCAAGGCAAGCAACAAGGGATCGAAAGAAACTTGCATGACCCACGCGGCAGTGAAAGCATTGCGCGTTTCGATATGGGCCACACCTATTACGTAAACACCTTGCGTCAGGCGTTGAAATAACGCTGCAGTGGGTTCGCTCATGTTCGCCCCCGCAAAAAATTGAGTATCGCTTAATCCTTATTCCCGCGCCCCCGGGTCAATGTGTATCTACCTCAAAACGAGTTGCTCACCTTCGCCTCCTCCTCAATTTCACACCCGAGGCCTCGCCGTCCTCGGGCGCGAAATAATGCGGAGGCCATCGCACCGTTTCATCTCGGCCCATGCCGGAGCCTTTCGATTTCCGATGCCGTGTAGATCGCGCCATCTACTCTAATCGTTGCTACTTCCTGGTCCCGGGAAGGCAGCTTGTGCCAGGCAATTATCGCTTCCTGGAGCGTGGGGTATGCTGTCGTCTCACCACTGATGTGCAGCGTGGCCGGCTGGCCGGCGTCGACATAAATTGGAACGTCATCCTCGGTCATTTGCAGTACCCTCGCCAAGGCGTAGCCGGGGATCATCACCCAAGCATCGGCTATACGGCAAGGGGAATGATTTAAGTCGAGTTCCCCAAGCGCACGACGCCAATCGCGGCGGTCGTTGTTGCTGACGAATTCAATGCCTGCGGATCAACATAACAATGCGGATCAACATAACAAAGTGCATGCGTCGCGCTGCGACGCGTTTGGTAGCGGAGGAGGGACTCGCTACGCCTAGCCCGTAAGTCGTTGAAATTACTGAATATAGAAACGCGCGGCTGACACGGAGAGATGTAGCATACCTCCATGACTTTGTCATCGGCAGCTTTAACGTTAACCGATTACTTCATACCCTCCGGACGCAGGCGAGGCTGCGACAAGTCGGGCTTCGGCGGGAACGGTTGTGCCGGACGCGCCGCACGGGGCGACTCATTCGGCGTTGCTGGCGTCGGGCCATTCGCCGAAGCCGTAGACTCCGGCGTCGGTGCGGCCGTCATGGTCGCGGCAGCCGTTTCGGCCTTGGCCTCGGTTGCGCGCTCGTCGGCGCGGCGCTTGGCCGACTCGGACTGCTTGGCGCTGGTCGCTTCGCGCTTGGTCTTCATCGTTCGTGGCCCAGCGGATCTAAACCGGTTTTCTTGATTGCGATTGGCGCAGGGTTTTGACTCATCAAGACTCACTCTTGGACGCATTGCTGGAATTGCCACGCCCAAGCTGACGCGCGCCTAGCAACGCGAGAATTCATTACGGGCACTGGTGCACGCGGAAACAGGCGGGGTTGATAGAATAGCAAGAGAAGAACGAGCGGCCATACATTCAGTTGCCAGATTGTCTAAGCGTCAATCGCTCTAGCCTGCGCTCATTCGGTGGGGGCTCCGAGACGCTCAAAGCACCGGATCGTCCTGCCGGGATGGCGTCTCCGGCGTGCCGATTTATTTTGCCTGAGCCTCATCATCCGACGTCACGACTAGCGCGCCGCTCATTTCGCTCGCATCGAGGAATTGCGCTTCCGCGTCTCTATATCCTCGGGTCGTCGACTGATCGACGACGAAAAGCAGCGACTGATCCGGCCAGTCCCGCTGGGCGGCGTCAATAAGTTGCTGCAGGGTACCGCAATCGAGCGGCTCGTCGTAATGCGGGCCGACTTCTGCCAGCCAACGACCGTCGGTATAGGCGACATCGACTTTGCGCGGCTCAACCATGCCGCAACAATGCCCTCGCCCTTCGCTTGGTTGCATCGAAAGTCTCACCTCAGCCCCGCCAGGCCGCCACCCTCGATTGCTTCCCCGCGGCACAGGTGAGCGAAAAGTTCGCGGCGATCTTATCTGCAACCGGCTCCAATGGCGGACATTTCAGGCAAATTTGGGTGCGCCGCTAACGTCGTGTTAGCCCGCTTTGTTCACGATGGGCGCATGAATATCGATCGTCAGCCCGATTTTGGGCGACGCGGACGTGAGATCTATGCTCGGGCCGCGCAAGCTGATCGCTCGCCAAGATCGGCGCGCGTTATCAGCCGCGTCCTGTGTCTGTTTGGTTTGACGAGCCTTTTACTGGCCGTCGTCGGAGCTATTTTCTGGACACTGCTGAATATCAAAACGCTCAATGCAGAAACTTCGCGCGCGGAGCAGGGAGTCATCGAAACTGTCAATCAGCCGATCGCGCATCTGCCTCGCTCCGGGCCGGTGGGTTTGTTTTCACCAGGCTGGTTTCACCCGGGCGCTATAAAGCCGGATTTCAACAGCGTTGATATCCGCGCCACGCAAGAGTTCCCGTATGACGGGTTCAACCATGTCACATCAGACATGAACCCCACCGAAATGTTCGTGGGAAGCGAACTCGAATTCAACTCGATGACCAAATATTTCTATACCGACCTAACGTTGCCGAAGAGGCGACTGTCCGATGCCGAAATGGTCGAGATTAACGGCCTCTATCGTGTTATCGGCCGGGATGAACAGGCGTTGTCCCACCCAATGGTTGACGATCGTGGGGCTGGTTGCGGCCGGCTTTTGTTTGGGATCCGTGGAGCTCCTGCTGATTTTAACGCGCTCTCGCCTGCTCGACGCTAAAAGAAACGGTAGTCTATAATTGGCTAATGCCCGAGGGGCCGTCCGCCGACCGGGATGATCGCGCTCGATTCATGCCTCGTTCGCGGCAACCCGCTTGTCCGTCTGATATTGCCCAAGGGCGCATTCATAAATCTGTCAAGACTCGGCGCCAAACCCGAAATCTCTCCATCGCGATTTTTTTGGAAAATGCGGCCAGTCCGGAATTCATTCTGTATCTTTATTGTCCTTGTTGAACTCTGTTGCGCCATATCGGCGGCACGAGCGGGCGAGGGCGCGTCCGCCGCTATGAAGTCGATGTTTTTCGATCTTCCAAGCGAACCCCTCGCACAGGCTCTGCAAGCCTATGGTGAAAGAACCGGGGTGCAGGTCCTTTATGAGAGCCACTCGGCAGCGCGCCGCAGGTCTGCCGCGCTCAAAGGCGTCTTTTCGCCAGATGTCGCTCTCGCGCGTTTATTATCTGGAACCGATCTTCAGGTACGCCATACCAGCGCGAACGCGATCACGCTGGCCCTTCGGCCGGATCAGGACGAATTGTCCCTTCCTTCGGTTCCGGGCAAAGCAGATTTGGAGCTCGGGACTTTGCTGGTGCATGGGGGCTCTGCAAACGACGACAATCAATCCCGTTTGCGGGATTATAGCGAGATGGTGCAGCTGGATGTTCAGAATGCGTTACTGAGAGATGTATCGACCCGTTCTGGTACTTACCGCTTCGTCGCGAAGCTCTGGATCAACAATAATCATCAGGTCACTCGCGCTGAGCTTTCGCAATCGACGGGCGATCATGATAGGGATGGCGCCGTGATCGACGCCTTGGAAAGCCTTGTCAATCGGCGTTGAACTTTGGCTCTGGCTCACTTTTGCTGAAGGCGATCAGTCATGTTGCGCCGGTCAACCGAGCCTGTAACAGATCAATTTTGGCGCGCCCGTACATCTGGCGCTTGATCAGCTTCAGGCGCGTGATTTGGCCTTCCGTTTGTCCGTTGGACCAAGGCGAAGTTATCGCATTCCGGACGGCGGCTAGGTCTTTTTCAACACCATTCGCGAAAGAGCTAACAAGGGTGTCCTTCGCAACTTGAAGCCAAGCTTCTAGCTTTGCGGCCGCCTTTGATCGGATCATGGATTGGAACTCCAAGATAGTCTCGCGAGCGGTGACGAGGTCCTGAACGTTTCCTTCAATGGCCGCGACGAGCATGGCTTCCGACCTTGTCAAGTCGTCGCGGGCGGATGTCATCAGGCGGGCGATGATCCGAGCTGACGGCGTTCGCGCCAGTCCGTTTTGGCCTGCCTTTTCGGCAAGGCGACGGCGTTGCACCCCATTGTGACACCACGCCACTTTGTCCAAGGAAGCCCGCTGCACGCATTTCGCGCCAAAGCGCCAGGGCATTTCGCTCTCCTTGCTCCCAGCGATCATTCAGCCATGGCGACCAACTATCTAACGAACTTGGTTTTGTCCGGAAAATATCGCTCCGCTGGCCGCGCAGAACATCGCGCACAAGCTTACGGCTATGTCCCGCCTCCCTCACAATTTGTCTGATCGGCGTTCCTTGCTTTGCCAATTTGAGAATGGCCTCATTCGTCTCCTGCCGCCGCAGGTATCCCTCGTACTGCAGCCGCTCAGCGTAAGTGAGGAGCTTGGGATCGATCACGCTGCTGCCGACAGCCCTTCTGATCTGCCGCATCGATTTGCCGACCGCATCAAGAAAGGCGCGGCTTGAGTTCTCCAGGAGATGCCAACGATCCGCGACTTGATCAGCGTGCGGCAAGCCTTTGGCGATGGCCTCGCCATAACCGCCGCCTCGATCTCGTGCGACCGTCCTTATCGAGGGGCGCTCAGCCAGCCACGCTCGAGACGTCTCCAGCGTCCTGTTCGGCAGCAAAGTCACAGGGCGACGGCGTACAAGATCGCAGACAATCGTTCCATAGGTCTGGCCACGTCGGAAGGCGAAGTCGTCGATGCCGATGACAGTGAGCTCGGATGCGCCAGTCTGAACGCTGCGGCGACGCACGACACGTAAAAGCGTGTCGTTGCTGATAGGCATCATCAGACGAAGGGCGAATGCCGCCGCGGGTCTGCCGCCCAGCGCCAGACCGAGATGGTGGACGATTGTCTCAAGCCTCCCAGTGCGCCGGCTGTAGGGAGAGAGGACACCAGACTCAAATCGCTCGCAGAAGATGCGGCGCACGCACAAAACCGCGTCGCACCAGAATCGGCGCGCAACGACGACCAGTTCGACTCGACGGCCGCCGAGCGGAAGGTCTGCGGGGCGGCGCAAATATCGGCTCTGAACCCGGCGACTTCGTCGACCGCAATCCGGACAACAACCAAACTGCTGGAGAGACCGCAACAAGATCTGGACGCGAGCGCCCTCGACCGTGACGCCATCAACCGCAAAACCATCTGGCGCCAGCCTGGCGCGCGGAAATTGCCGACCCATTGGTAGCTCCTCCGACGAATCGGAAGGAGCCTCGAGCCTAACCACAGCAAATCTGAGTCAGAGCCAATATTCCACGCCGGATCACACTTCCATCTCGGACGCCCTCCTTCAAGTGGCTCTCAAACGCCGCCACCTTGGCACATTGATGCCGTCGAGGGGGCGTCCACCCCATCACTGGAAGACGACAACCTTTACCGCCGGATTGCGCTCGGATGCTCTTGTCGCGCCGCTTGTTCTGGACGGTCCCATGGATGGCGAGGCTTTCCTGGCCTATGTCGAACAATTACTCGCGCCATCGCTGCGGCCGGGCGACACCGTCATCTTGGACAACTTGCCCGCTCACAAGGTCCATGGCGTGCGAGAGGCCATTCAAGCCGTCGGAGCAAGCCTGCTCTATCTCCCGCCCTACAGCCCGGACTTCAATCCGATCGAAATGGCCTTCTCTAAATTGAAAGCGCTGTTGCGTGCCGCTGCCGCGCGGACATTGCCGGACCTCTGGCAAGCAATCGCCCACGCTCTCAAGCGCTTTACGCCAGACGAATGTCGGAACTACCTCGTAGCTGCAGGATACGATGCGACGTGATCGGCTATCGCTCTAGCGCCCGCTTAAGATCGTCGTGCTCGAAGGCGCTGGCCATGCGGTTGATCTCGGCCGATTTGGCGCCCACCGCTTTGGCGGTCTCACGCCAGGTCGCCGTAGCGATGGCGACCTCTTTGATGATGGCGCGCGCCTGCGGCAGCGTGAGCCCAAAATACTCCGACGCCGCCTCCAGCAGGTCGATCGAACAGGTGCCTTCGTCCAAGTCGATATTCGTCGTGAGCACACGCGCTTTGAGATCGGTGGGCACGGGGTTGAGGTCGTAGGCGGGGGACAGCGACCAACCCGCCTTTCCCAGCCACAGGAAACCGTGGTTGCGGAGGTGGTCGTCGACATTCGAGATCAGTACGTTGAAGACAACGCGCCGATAGAGACCATAGGCGTCTGTCTTCCCTTGGGCGCCATGCTGCGCAAGGGCGTCAACGATTTCCGGGTAACTGCCGCGTTCTCCGTCCCGTGCGCCCATCATCGCCATAGCTGAGAGGAAGGGAATTCGAACGGTCCCGAGGCGATCGAAGCGCCGCGACAGTAGCACTGCCTTACCAGCGACCTCTATCAACTCGTGTCTCGGCGTGGCGATGCCGGCGCGCCCGGCTAACCGCAGAGCGATCTCCTCCCAGGTCTCCATGCTGTAGTCGTCGGTTTCCTTCGGAAACTTGGCGATTGAGAGATGCCCGTGCTGATCAATGACGGACGCCTTGGGTCGTGCGCCGCCGAGGGACGATCCGGGGGCGAAGATGAGCCGGAGATCCTCGTCTGTTTCCTCGTCACGCAGAATCCGTTCGGTGATCTGCAGGAGACGGCCGAGTTCGATCAGCGCGGGAACGCCATTGCGGACGTGAGCTTGGAATGCATCTTCGCCCGGCCAGCGGAAGCGGAGCGCTCCGAGACGAGTCTCGTCGGCGACGCCAAGCAGGTAATCGCACTCCGCCAGCGTGCGAACGGCGCGGCTCTCGCGTTCGGCGAGCCGACGTTCGGCGCGTTGCATCAGGCGCCGTCCCCACGTGTCGGGCGCGGAGTCGCCGATCGAGCCGAAAATGGCTTGGCCGGGTAGGGGCGCGAATCCGCCGCGCGTCAGCGTGAGGGCCGGCTCGATCGAAAAGCGGTCAGGATCGGCGAGCCATTCGGGACTATAGTCGAAGACGACGGTTTCGTTGCCGCGGACGCGGTTGCTCCTAGCTATGCCGACCGGGCGCGTGCGGCCATTGAGATCGATATGAACCTCGAAGTCAGCCATTGTCGGTTCCGGCTGCTCGCTTGAGGTGGACGTGCTTGGGCAGCTTGGCGCTGGCAAGCGCCTGTCCGACGCTGTCGTTGCTGATGTCGGCGATCTGGCTGAGGCCCTCGAGAAGGCCGAGCGCCTGTAGGACGGCGGCATAGATGCCTATGCTGACGCTGGTGTCGCCGGCCTCGACTTTTTGAAGAGTCGAGCGGGATGTGAAGGCCCGTTCCGCCACAACCGCCATCGGCAGGAGCCGACGACGCCGGGCGTCGTGAATATCCGCGCCGAGCTTTCGCAGGGCCCGGCGCACGGCGGCAGGAGGATTGTGTGGTGTTGGCATTTGTAACCTTCACACTACAGATTTACAGGATATGTAGCACGAAGATTACAATTTATCCAGGGCCTGTAAGCGCCCAGCCCGGTCATTTGGGGCTAATCGCGCCAGACTGAAGCAGACGCGGGCGTCCAACACGCGGATTGGCCGACGCTGGCAGAACCCACCAGTTTGCAACGAGAACGAAATCAGGACCGTTCAATTGTGACCGGTACCTCTTGTACTTCACGATATGTGGTTAGGCTGCACCCTATGCAGCCGCGAGGCCAATACCGCCTGACACGGCCTGAGGCAAAATACACCTCGGGCATCGAAATGGACGACCCGCTCGAATATCTCACCGGCGATTGCGCTTACTGGCGATCGCGCCATCCGTATCGTCCCGGCTTGCGGTGCCTGTTTCTGTGATCTCGGCAGCGGCAACCCGCCTGACTTGCCGCCGGGCGTCCTCTTATTGCCAGCGAGACAGAAGACAGGATGGATCGGTGCAGGTTTCTCCTTCTGAAAGTAACCGCAACGCCCAAGAGCGTGGACCAGCCTGCAGCAGAAATTACATATAGTCAGTCTCGCCGCGTCAAGGTCCCCCCTCGGAGCTATCCGGCTCACAGGGATAGATATCAATCAGAGTATTTTGGTTTATTCCCCCAAGAAGATTATTCGTTCATCAGCATCGTCCTCGCGCCGCGTGACGCGCCCGTTGGCTGAGACGCATGTAAGTACGTCGAGCTCGAGCAAGTTTTAACCCGAGCAGAGATAGTACAGTTTCAATTCAATCCCCCCAAAAACCCCAAGAATAAACGGACATATCATGACAACACCCGACATAACGTCGGATGCGATCGGCTGCGCCTCATTGAATGAGGTTGCTGCCGCTCCCATCCCAAGCCTCAGCCTGAGGAACTTCCTCGAAGAGGCCGGCCGTGCGATCCGAAAAAATCTGCCGCCGGAAGCCTGGGTCGACGCCGTCGTCCTCAATGTGAAGCAGACGCGATATGGGCTCTCGCTGGAACTCGTTGAGCCCGATGTCGAGAATACGTCGAATGGCGCATACTTGCGTGCGTTTGTCGGCAATTCAGCGGTTCGCGATATTCAGGACCAGGTCGGCCTGACGCTCGATTGCGATCTCTTGAAAGGCGTGCACGCGCGCCTCCGGATCAGCCCGAAATTCGACGTCCATTATCACCTCCAAGGCAATGTCCTGGGCCTCGATCCGGCACTGGCGGACAGTCTGATGGCCAAGCGCATCGCGGCCATTCGTGAGAAGCTTGCGATCGAGGGCGTTCTCCAAGCTCAGAAAGCTTACGGGCCGCCGGATGAGATTACCCGCATTGCCGTCATTCATCCGGATCAATCCGCGAGCTGGGCCGACCTTAAAGGCGAGCTCGCCCGCCTCGAAGGATTGGGATTGCTCAAGGCCTCTTCGCTGCCCGCGACCTTCGAGGGACCGCGCGCCGCGGCGAGCCTTGTTGAGGCGCTTCTCAAAGCCCGGCACATGGTCGAATACGAGGATGTCGATCTCGTTCTTATCGTTCGCGGCGGCGGTGCTTCGGCCGGGCTCGGCGCATTGACCCATGTTAGTATTGCCCGGCCATTTGTCAGATGCCGGTTCCGGTGATCACCGGGCTCGGTCATGCGTCAGATCATTCAATTCTGGACGAGGTCGCCTGGCGCTCCGCCGATACGCCCTCCAAGGCGCTGCAAATTGTCAAGACGATCCTGCGCCGGCGCGCCGCGGCAGCGACCAATTGCTACGCGACGGCTTTAAGCGATCTCGACCAAATTCTGGAGCAGATCGTCCGGCCGCGTCTTGCGGCCAAACAAGCCGAACTCCTCCATAGTTTCGAAATCACGCTGGCCAAGCGCCGCGACGAGTTGCGGGACGCCTGGTTGGCGGTCAAGGAGCATCTGCTCACATTCCGGGGTGAACTTGGTCACCTCGCGATCGGCCTCGATCAAGAAGCGCAGAGCCTGCTCGCGCGGGCCGGTGCGTTGCCAGGCCAGGTCGGTCGCGAGACAAAATACCTGCACGACCGGATCGCGCAGGGCGCGCGCGACCGTTGGCATGTCCTCGCCGGAAAACGACCTTCGCCCCGGGTGCCGGCCGATCTCGCCGACAGCCTTGTTGCGAGGCAGACACTCGACCTCGAACGACTGTTCAGTACCATCGAGATCGCTGCGCGGCGCCGGCTCTCCAATGAAGGCGATCGGCTTGGTCAGAGGCGTCAGGCGCTGGATGCGCTTGGGATCGACAATACGCTGACGCGGGGCTTCGCGCTGCCACTTGATCACCAGCGGCGCATCATCCGCAGCGCCGATGCTGCCCGCTCAATCGCAAGCTTCGAACTCATCTTCCGTGACGGCGCCGTGGCTTGCCGTGCGGAACCTCACGCCTAGCCACACATCGAAGAAAGGAAAATCCATGCTTGAACTAATCCCAAAACCGAGACGCCGAAGTCGCAGATCGCCTCCTCGCGCCTCTATGCTGAGAATTACGCCGTGCTCCACGACGTGGCAGAGCGGCTTCGCAACGGCGGTCCGGAAGATATCGACAGTCTGGTCGCCGACTTCCGCCGCGCGATGCAGGCCTATCAGGTCTGCCACAAGCGTCTCGAAACGATCCGCCGTGAAATCGATGCCGAAGTCGATCGCATCCAGGTGACGCCAAACGCGGCGGAGCCCGCCGTGAGCTAGCTTACCTCTGCTGTATAGAGCCGACTTTACTTTGCTTTCTGCAACCTGACGGGCGCCCGACCTCTCGGTCCTCCTGCGCCCAACCTCCCTCAACAAACCGCAACGGTCCGCCCTGGGTTCATCACCCGGGACGATGTCGCGCGCCCGTCATCACCCCCATCCACACGATTGGAGATCGATTCATGCCCAAAAGTGGCATCGAGCTGGATTTTAGTGAACCTGCGCCCTGGGACCTGCCGCAGAACCAGGGACAGGCAGACGAATCTTCGGAAACGTTTTTTGCCATTTACGACACCGCCGCCATCGAACGCGAAATCCAGAAATTCGCGCCGCCCCTAACTTTAGACGATGCGGAACGAGCGGAGAGTCTCCCCTCTGAAGACACTCTTCGCGTCAGAGTTCTGCGGCAGATACTGGCTGATCCGCGCGGACCCAAACGTCCACTTCTCTTCGGTAGCACCGCCATGGCGGGGCGGATCCGTGCCATCGGCGCCGCATTTCTCCGATGTGACGGAACTGATCGCCCGAGCCGTGCTTCTGTCCGAAGTGACGGCAACCTCGTTGCGGCTGCCCCCGATCTTGCTCGTCGGCGCGCCGGGAATCGGTAAGACCTACATGAGTAAGCAACTGGCCCGCGCGCTCGAGACCGATATTGTCGAAATTGCCGTCAACATCATCGATAGTTTTCGGCTGCGCGGCATGAATTCATCCTGGAAGGGCGCAAAAATGGGCCGGATTGCGGCGGCGCTTCTCGAAAGCCGGACGGCGAGCCCCATTATTCTGCTCGACGAATTCGACAAGCCAGTGCGGATAAACTCCTACGAAAATCCGCACGACGTCTTTCACACGCTGCTCGAAGAAGAAAACGCCCAAAGTTTTGTTGACGATTATCTCGAGTTCCCACTGCGCGCCGAGAGAATCATCTGGATCGCCTCGGCCAACGACATTTCCGATCTCGCGCCCTCGATCGTCGACCGATTTCTTGTCCTCAACGTTCCCGATCCATCTCCTCAAGATCTCGCGGCGATTATCGACAACATCTACACCCTCGCCAACGTGCGTTATGGCAACGTTTTTGAGCCCGAACTTACGCTAGATGTCCGCGCGCGACTCACGGGATTTAATCCGCGCCGTATCAGCCGTCTGCTTGATTTGGCGTTCGCACATGCCGCTGCGGAGGGTCGCCGGGACTTGGTTATGTCGGATATCGTTCGGGCGGAGGAAGTCTCGCTTGCGGACTTGAAGTTCCATCGGACAATTGGATTTATTGGGCAACAGGGCAGAGAACGGCAGGGCTGCAGTTCGAGATGACCGCGAATTTTGCCCTTTCACGGCAAAAACAGGGGTTCGATTCCCCTTGGGCGCGCCAAATTTCGGCCATTCTGAATACGACTGCGAACACGTTCATTTCTATGGGGCGACATATAGGTTCGCTTCCGACTCAAAGGCGAGCCGCCCGCGAACGGTCTAGCGACCGCTTCGCGCCAATCATTGCCGTTTGGGGTCAACATCCGCTCCGCTTGAAAGCGGGCATACCTGAGCAGATATTTTACAGCTTCTCGCGTCGTGGCCATCTTTTCGTGGCGTCACCACACTTTTCGGAGGACACCTGTGCCACCGACGATTGTGCTGTTGCCGGAGAATTCGCCGTCGAATTTAGCGAGCACGGACCAGCCGGCGCCGAGTTTATATTCGAGGCCGGCGGTCACGAGCGCGGAATTGTCGTCGGGCTTGGCGGAGTCGATGATGAAACTCCCGGAACCGGGCAATGACTGGAAGAGAGCTGTCGCCGACCCCTCATTCTCGAAATCATGCGCGAAGGCGGCGCGGCCATAAAGCTTCACGTTGCCGCTGAAGAGCGAGGGGAGGTCGGTATCGAACCAGGCGCCGACTTCGGTGCGCGTGTCGGTCGTCGTGCGGCCATCGTAGGTCAGCGCGAAAGACGAAGCGCCGGCGGCGCCGACTTCGCCGTAGGACGGCAGGAACATGGTCTGCGATTGCACGGCACCGTAGGGCGTCAGCGTGATCGCGCCAAACGGCAGGTGATAGCCGCTCTCGATGCGCCCTGAAAGGACGTTGGCGACGAAATCGCCGTGCAGCGGATCGGACGTTCCGACCTCGGCGTCGCGCGAATTGCGCACGTCCTGTAACGAATAGGCCAGTGCGCCGGAAACATAGGCCGGGCCGAAGAGGCGTGTGCCGTAGGCGCCCATCTGGAACAGGCCGGACGAGCCGCCGCCGAGCTCATTCAATTGCCAGTTTGTGCCGCCGCCGCCGATTGCCAGGCCAAACATCGTATCGGGCGCGATGTGATCGTCCGCACCGGCCGCGAAGCCATAAATCTGGCTCGTCGCGCTCGAGGCGCCAGTCGCAACATTGCCCCCGATTGTGCCTTCGCCGCCATAGGCCGAGGCCCAGAGTGAAATGTGTGGCGCAAAGCCAATCGCTGCCGGCGAAAGCGCGCTGGCGAGCGCCTGATAGGCCGCGGGCTTGGCCTCATCCGCCGCGTAGGCCAGCCCTGAGCCGGGGGATGGTGAATCGAATTCGCCCGCCGCCTCGCGCCCGTCGACAAAGGGATTGAGCAGCAGATTGAGAAACATCGTGCCGGCGTCGAAACCGACGGGAACGAAGGATCCCTGCGTCTGGCCGGCCAGACTATTGGCGGCATTGTTCAAAGCAACGCCGGTGAGATTGGCCAGGCCTTGCAAGCCGACTGGCAACGTGCCGCCACCGACAATGAACTGATTGATCGCGCCCGCGACATGCTGCGCATTCGTCGGCGCATTCGATGGCAGAGCGAGGGTGACGGCGAAGTCCGGCAACGTCAGGAGAACGCTGTTGCTCGTTTCAGCCAGCACGACGGCGCCAAGTGGATCGAATTGCTCGGCGCTCGTTCCTTCGAATCTGAATGCCACAGCGGGATTGAACTGATTGCGGGCACCGAGCGGATTCGTGGTGGTGAGAATCGTTTCGGTGCTCCCGGTATGGCGGCCGAGCGCAAAACCGCTCAATGAGGCGACGACCCGCGCGCCGCCGAGCATCACGCTGCCATCGACTTGTGTCAGCGAGTTCTGCCCCGGTGCAACCGCGACCGAATAGAAACCGCCCGGATCGAAAGCAAGATTGCCGTCGATCGTCAGTGTGCCGATCGAGCCGCCCGGCGCCAGCGTGCCGCCGTTCTCGATCGTCGCGCCGCCGATGATTGTGCCGTGGCCAGCGAGCGTGCCGAAGACATCGATCGGTGTCGTGCTGGTCAGGGTCGCGCCGAGGTCGGCCGCGTCACCGACTTCCAGCGTGCCGCCTTCGACGGTGATATTGGTAGCGCTGTTTGTGCCATCAAGAATCACGAGGCCGGAGTCGACATTCACTTGATTGACGGTCGAAAAACCGAAGCTACTGGCATAGGTGAACGTGTTACCCGCAGCGGGCACGAAATTGATCGTATCGCTCGTCCCCGACCCGATAATGCTGCCATTGATCGTGCCGCCGGAAATGTTGAGCACGTCGGCATTGGCCGAGAGTTTTATGGCACCCGAGATCAGGCCGCCGGTCTGATCGATCGTGACGGGACTTGTGGCATTTACCAAGCTTATTGCCGCCGTCGTGCCGGTGAGCGTCCCGGAATTGATAATGGCCACGCCGGACGCAAAGGTCACGCCGCCTTCGATAGCGATAGCATTGGCAGCGCTGATCGTGCCCGAATTCGAAATATTGCCCGAAAACGCAGAGATCAATTCAACAAAAATACCGTTGGCGCTAGCCGAAATCGTGCCGGAATTTGAAATCCCACCGGAGAAATCGGAATCGAAGAGAAGCGCTATACCGGCGCCACCGGAAATGGCCCCGGAGTTGGAAACGCCGCCGGAAAAACTTGTCGCCGCCGCGATGGCAATACCGGTGTCAGCGGCGCCCGCCATGATCGCGCCGCCATTGCTGACGCCGCCGGTGAAGGTGCTTGCGCCGATTCCGATGCCCTGGGTTGCGGCCGATATTGTGCCGGTGTTGAAGACCCCGCCTGAAAACGTCGAGACGCCATCAACGCTTATGCCGGCCTCACCCGAATTGATCGTGCCGGTATTTTCAATGTTGCCGGAAAAGGCGCCAAGGTTGCCTAGATTGATGCCGATATCCGCAGCCGTGATAAGGCCGCCATTCCTGATATTCCCGGAAAAGCTGCTGACAAGACCGACGGCGATACCGGTGCCGATGGCAAAGCCGAAAAGAGTCGATATTCCTCCCGCGGAAAGTGTACCGGAATTAGTGATGCCGCCGGAGAAGGCCGATATCGATGAAACGCTAATGGCCGCTCCGGTCGATGCCGATATGGAGCCAGAATTGGAAATGCCGCCTGAAAAGTTGTTGGCCGGCGACGGTAAAAAGTTGGCGGTTTGGACAAGGATGCCGTTGGCGCCGCCCGAAATCGTGCCGGCATTGCTGACGCCGCCGGTAAAGGTCGTGCCGGTTACGACGATCGCAGCGATGCCCGTCGCATTGATCTCGCTCTGACTGTCGATCTCAATGCCGTGGTTCGCCGCGTTGATCGTGCCCGAGTCGACGATCGCGCCGTTGATCGTGCTGCTGCTTACCGCGATACCGGTAGCAGCCGAAATCGTGCCGTCGTTGCTGATACTGCCGGAAAAGTTCGTGACGCCGGAGATGAAAACGCCGTCGTTTGCGGCCGAGAGCGTGCCAGCGTTGGTGATGCCGCCGGTGAAGGTCGGGCCGATGACGGAAATGGCCGTATGCGTCGCGTTGATCTGGCTCTGACCGTCGATCGTGATGCCGTGACTGGTCGCCTCGATCGCGCCGGAATCGATGATGCCGCCGGTGATCGTGCTGCCCGCGATGGCGATGCCCGTTACGGCCGAGATCATGCCGGAATTGCTGATGCCGCCGGAGAAGCTTTTGACGTCGTCGATTGAGATGCCGTTGTTAAACTGTCCATCCAAAGAAATCGTGCCGGAATTGCTGATCCCGCCGGAGAAAAGCGAGACGCTACCGACGAAAATGCCGTTGCCGTCGTCTGACCCACCAATCGTCCCGGAATTGCTGATGCCGCCGGAGAAAGTGTTGACGTTGAGAACAGCTATGTCGCTTTCGGCCGAAATTGTGCGGGAATTATTGATACCGCCGAAGAAGTTTTTGACGTCATCGACGAAGATCGCGTTGTTCCCCGAGATCGAGCCAGAATTATTGATGCCGCCGGAGAAGCTTTCGACATCATTGACGAAGATGCCCCCCAGGATCGTGCCTGAATTATTGATCCCGCCGGAGAAGGTTGAGATCGTGACCAGGGGCTCGGCGATGCCTTGCGCCTCAGTGCCGCCGACGAGGATACCGTGACCATTCGCAGTAATCGTGCCGGAATTGCTGATGCCACCGGAGAAGGCCGAGATCGTGACGGCGACGGCTTGGCTGATACCAAAACCGCCGACCACGATACCGTTGCTGCCAGACGTAGAAATGGAAATCGTACCGGAATTGGTGATTCCGCCGGAGAAGGTGGAAATGGTGACTGAGGCTTGGGTGTTTTCTAAGCCGCCGACGAAAATGCCGCTGCTATCCCTTTGCGAGATAGAAATCGTGCCGGAATTGCTGATCCCGCCGGAGAAGGTCGAGATGATGACGGGGCTTTCGCTCAAGGCGCCGCCGCCTACGAGGATCCCGCCGCTTAGCACTCCCGACGCAGTAATCGTGCCGGAATTGCTGACGCCGCCAGAGAAGGCCGAGATCGTGACGGAGGTTTGGGTGTTGCCAAAGCCGCCGACGAGAACGCCGTTGCCCAGTGATCCCGACGAAGAAATCGTGCCGGAGTTGCTGATGCCACCGGCGAAGGTCGAGATCGCGACTGGTGCGCCGTTTGCAAGGTCGCCGACGAGAATGCCAGAGCTCAGCTCGTCCAATGGAGAAATCGCGCCGGACTGGCTGTTGCCAAGGTCTCCCGACACAGAAATCGTGCCGGAATTGCGGACGCCGCCGCTGATCGTGGAATTATTCTCGACGATGATGCCGACGCCGGAGGTCGCTGTGATGGTGCCGGCATTGCTCACCGTGCCGCCAATCGAACTATTGTTGATCGTAATGCCCGCCGTGGTCGGCGAGGTATTGCCGGTCGCGGTAATGGTGCCGCCAACCTCGTTGGTCACATCGCCGCTGACGGTCGAGTTCTGGACGTTGATGCAATTGATCGAACTTCCGCTCGAATTGCTCACCGAGGCGGCCGGACCGACTTGATTGATAGCGCAGGCAGCCCAAGCCGGAGTGCCAGCGGCGATCAGCAGCGCGGCGATTGAACTTGAGGCGAGGAGGTGACGTCGGCCGCTCCTAATTGCAATGCGAGGCACTTCGTCACCGCCGATAACAAACTCAGGATACGGGCTATTATCCGCTTCTACCCCGACGCAGCTAGAGCCGAGCCTCATTTCGGCGCGCCGTAACGCATGATTGTTTTCACTTGTTGCGGCGAAAACACAGGCGAATCAACTTGTTCACGCGACCGTGATGCATGTCAAGAATGTCGGGAAATACGTCGGCGTGAGAGTTTCATTGCGTGCGAAGGTGATCAGGCCTGAAAAAATGCCCTGATGGTTCGCTGCCTGTCATGCGGGACAATGTTGCCCGTCGCGCACTATTTCAAAGCCGTGACAAGCGATCAGATTTGCGGCAATAATTTTAGCCTCGCAGATCGCGCGCAATCGAGGATGACTATGGGGCAAGTGCAGAGCGGCGCGGCGGCGCTCGTTCCGCTCGGCGAAGCGCTTGCTTATATCGAGCGCTGCCGCGGTGAGGGCCGGCTCATCGAAGCCGAGGCCGTATGCCGGCAAATTCTCGACGCGCAGCCAAATTTGCCCGAAGCCTGGCATCTCCTCGGCATTACGGCGCATCAGGCCGGGCGGCTTTCAGACGCTATCGCTCACCTGACGCGGGCAACGCAACTCTCGCCGCAAAATGCGCTGTTCCTCAGCAACCTTGGCGAAATGTATCGGCAGGGCGGGCAGCTCAAGCGCGCAATCGAGACCGGCCGGCGCGCCGTTGCCGCTGATCCCGCTATGGCCGTTGCCTGGAGCAATCTCGGCGCCGCGTATTTCGAATTGAAAGACTACAAAGATGCCATCGAGGCGAACCAACATGCAATCGCCGCCGATCCAAATCTGGCGCAGGGTCATTGCAATCTCGGCAATGCGCTGCATGGCCTGAAGCGCTTCGACGAAGCGATCATCGCCTATCGCCGCGCGGTCGAGATAAATCCTTCCTATGTTGATGCTTTGGCCAATCTCGGCACGGCGCTGCATCACAACGGTCATTACGCCGAGGCAATGGCGGCGCTGCGCCGGGCGATCGCGCTTTCGCCCGAGCATGCCAATGCCCATTCGGGCCTTGGCATATTGCTTTTAATGCAGGGCGACTTTGCCGAGGGATGGGCGGAATACGAGTGGCGGCTTCGTTCGAGCGAACGCAAAGGGCCACGCTTTCCCGTGCGTGGCTGGCAGGGCGAGAGTCTCGTCGGCAAGCACATCTATGTGCAGGCCGAGCAAGGGTTCGGCGATACACTGCAATTTGTCCGTTATATCCCCTGGCTTGCAAAGCGCGCCGGCAAGGTGAGCCTGCGGGTGCATCAGGAACTCCTGAGTCTGATGCGCGAGAGCTTTCCCGGCATCGATGTTTATGGTGACCGCGGCGACCCCGGGCCTTTCGATTGCGACATTGCGCTGATGAGTCTGCCGCAATTTTTCAAAACACGGTTCGAGACGATTCCGTCGGAGGTGCCTTATCTCCGGGCGTCTGTTGCGACTACAGAACGCTGGGCGCAGCGTCTTGCGCCCATGCACGGGCTCAAAGTTGGATTGGTCTGGGGCGGTAATCCCGAACATGTCAACGATAGGCGCCGCTCGCTCGACATAGCCCATTTCGGACCGCTCCTTGATGTGCCGGGCGTTTCCTTCGCGAGCCTGCAATTCGGGCCGCGTGTGATGGATTTGAAGAAGCTCAAGGGTACATCGAAAGTCCTCGATCTTTCGCGCGAACTCGGCGACTTCGCCAACACCGCTGGCGCGGTCATGGCGCTCGATGTGGTCATCACGATCGATTCCTCATCAGCACATCTCGCCGGCGCTTTGGGCAAGCCGGTGTGGACGCTGATTTCCGATATCGCGGATTGGCGCTGGCGGCTGAATATCGAGGACAATGTTTGGTATCCGAATATGCGTCTCTTCCGCCAGGGACCAGGCGAAGATTGGTCGCATGTCGTCGCGCGGATCGAGACAGCGTTGCGGTTGGCCGGGGCCGGCGACACATCCGCTCTTCTGCCGTTCTGGGAATTGGGCGCGGGTCGCGCGGCTGACGCGCGAACAATTCTAGAAATAGAGACGCAGCGCGCACGGATTCCGTCGGCCGTTGCTGCACCGGAAAGACCAACGTCGCCTGGCCATCTTCTTATCCTCGCCGAGCGGAAGCGCCGCGCTGGCTTCCTCGGTGATGCGGAGGAATTCTCGCGCCGCGCAATTGAGTCTCAACCAGGGAACGCCGAAGCGATCCATAATCTCGGACTTATCGCGCACCAATCAGGCAAAGCGCATGAGGCGATCGCGCATTTGCGTCGGGCGATCGCACTGGCGCCGGATCAGGCGCTTTATCATGCCAATCTCGGTGAAATGTGCCGCCTCGCCGGCCTCACGGATGAGGCGATCAGCGAGGGGCGGCGCGCCGTCGAAATCGACCCGAACTATCCCAGTGCGCTGAGCAATCTTGGCATCGCGCTTTTCGACCAGAACAAGTTTGAGGATGCGCTCGACTATCTTGACCGCGCCGTGGCCTTGCAACCCGATTTTGCCAAAGCCCACAGCAATCGTGGCAACGCGTTGCTAAGACTACGGCGCTTTGCCGAAGCTGAACCGTCATATCGTCACGCCGTCGAACTCGAACCGGATTTCGCCGACGGGTGGAATAATCTCGGCACATGCCTGCGCGAGTTAAAGCACCGTGAAGACGCTGAGGTTGCCTATCGCAAGGCGCTCGCCTTGAAGCCGCACGATCCCGACATCCTCGATAATCTGGCGCTTGCGCTCAAGGATCTATCGCGGCTTGACGAGGCCGCCGAATGCGCGCGCCGCGCGCTGGCAATCGAAGGACGCGATCCGAAACTTCACATCCATGCCGGCGTCATTTTCCTCGACCAACATAAAATCGACGAAGCTGGCACGGCCGCGGCGCACGCACTCGCGTTGAACCCCAACGATCACGATGTGCTCAATCTGATGGGGCGGGTCGCCTTCGAACGCGAGAAACTCGACGAGTCCGTAGACTATTACCGGCGCGCGCTCGCGGTGAAGCCCGATCTTGCGGACGCCCACAACAACATGGGCAATGCGTTGAAGGAATTCGGCCGGCTCGATGAAGCACGCGAGGCCTATATCAAGGCCATCGATCTCGATCCTGCGTCGACGGGAGCCTACGTCAATCTCGCCGATTCTATGAAGTTCGAGCTTGGTGACCCCATTCTCGCAAGGATGGAAGCGCTCGCCGACAAAACCGAGAGTCTTTCGCAGATCGACCGGATTCATCTCGATTATGCGCTGGGCAAGGCCTATGCCGATCTTGCCGACCATAAGCGTGCCCTCACTCATTTCATCGCTGGCAGCGCCGCAAGACGTCAAATGATTTCTTACGACGAAGCCGCCGCGATGGCATTCTTCGACAGGATTGAAAACGTCTTCACGGCCGATTTGATTGCGGAAAAATCGGGCGACGGGGATAGTTCAAAGCGGCCCATCTTCATTCTCGGGATGCCGCGCTCGGGTACGACACTGGTCGAGCAGATCCTCGCCAGCCATCCGATGGTGCATGGCGCGGGCGAACTCACCGAGTTCAACGAGGCCGTTGACAGCATCAAGGGGCTGGATGGCGCGGCGCTCACTTATCCAGAATTCGTGCCGCCGCTCGGTGCGTCAGCCTTGCGACAATTGGGCGGACGCTATCTCGAATTGGTGTGCAAGCGTTCGCCGTCCGGCGAACGCTTGACCGACAAAATGCCGTCGAATTATTATTTTCTCGGCCTCATCCATCTCGCGTTACCGAACGCCAAGATCATTCACACGGTGCGCGATCCGATCGACACCTGCATTTCCTGCTTCTCGAAATTGTTCTCAGCCGAGCAGAACCACACCTATGACCTCGCCGAACTGGGCCGTTACTACCGGCGCTACGAACAATTGATGACGCATTGGCGTCGGGTTCTGCCGACCAAAAGCTTCCTTGACGTGCAATACGAGGATGTCGTCGCTAACCTCGAAGGCGCGGCGCGGCGGATTATCGCCTATTGCGGCCTCCCCTGGGATGATCGGTGTTTGGCGTTTCATGAAACGAACCGTCCGGTGCGAACGGCGAGCGCAACGCAGGTGCGCCAACCCATTTACAAAAACGCAATTGGCCGCTGGCGTGTGTACCAAGAGTTCCTTGGACCTTTGCTAACAGCGCTCGAGCGTTAGCCGCGCCGGTTGATCTGGGATGTCGAACCCGGCCCTTTCTCCGGGAAGGGTGGTTGGCGACAGGGCAGCCGAATGGCCGCTTCGGCATCTAATGAGACCTGTGCGCGGGTCGCTGGACGAGGGTTGGCATTTATGATTCCATTGGTCTGAACAATGGATTGAGGAATGCGATGGCACGTCGGCGCATTGGTCAGGAGAGATTTGGTTTTGCCACTGATCGCGACCAACGCTCCTCGCTGGATGATCTTGTCGAACTGATCGACTGGACGCCGATCGATTGTGCCCTGCGTGTGATTTCCTGTGCTGCCAAGGGAGAGCCGGCCTGGCCGCCACTGTCGTTGTTCAAGGCGATGCTGCTTTCAATCTGGTACGACTTGTCAGACGTCAAGCTTGCCGAGGCGCTGGATGACAGAGGCTCGTTCCGACGCTTCTGCGGATTTTCGGTTTCGGAGCCGACACCCGAGCGCACGGCTTTTGTGCGTTTCCGAAAGGCCCTTGTTGGCCATGGCTTGGACAGGATCCTGTTCGAGGAAATCACTCGTCAGCTCAAGGCAAAGGCGGTCCGTGTGAAGACCGGCACGCTTGTCGATGCGACGATCATTGCCTCGACCAGCGAGGGTGACGGCGAAGCGCATTGGGTCAAACACAAGGGCAGACCGGCGGTTCATGGTTTCAAGGCCCATGTCGGCGCCGATGCCGATACTGCCCTTGTCGAGGAACTTGCCGTCACGCCTGCCAATGTCAACGATGGCAGGGCTGGCCCCGATGCTCTGCCGGCCAATCCCGGCGAGGTGTTTGCCGACAGTGCTTATCGAGGAAGCCATTTCGCGGCGGCCGTGCGTGCGAAGGGCGGGACGCCTCGTATCGTCGCCACCGGCATGTGGGGCCGTGACGAAGCCGAAACATCGGCACGCCTTCATGCCTGGAACCGGCCCATTCACCGCATCCGCGGGCGGATCGAGAAGATCTTCGGGACCTGGAAACGCAGCTACGGTCTTTGACGCATGCGATGGCGAGGACTTGCCAAAGCTGCTGTGCAAATCCATTTCACCGCCATCGCCTACAATATGAAACGCACGCTCACGATCGCCGCCAAGGCTTGAATCAAAGGCTTGAATCAAAGGCTTGATCACAAGAAACCATCCTCAATCGCGGCTCAACGGCTGTAGCGGGACAACAGTGCGGCGGTCGAAAAGCGGAACAACGATAACCACGCCAAAAGTCAGCTAATTCAATAATAAAGGCTGCCCGCGCACAGGTCTCATAAGGCGTGAACCGCTTTGGCTGTCCGGACTTTTCCTCGTTGGCCTGACAAGCGTTCTTGCCTGTTTTGGGCCTCTCATCGTCCGCCGCTTTGTCGCTCTCGAAAAGCTGACGACAAACAATGAGGTGGCCGGCTTTAAGTTCGCGACAGTCGGCGTGCTTTACGCAGTGCTTCTTGCCTTTGCGATCATTCTGGTTTGGAAAAAGTACGCGGACGCCGACAACACTGTTGAGAAAGAGGCCGGTGCCGCTGCAGCATTGTATCATATCTCTTCCGGTTTAGAGTCGAACGAAGCTTCGGCCCTGAAGACCGCTTTGACGGCATATCTGCGGTCGGCTGTTTCCAATGAATGGCCGGCGATGGAAGGCGGTGGAGAAAGCAAGAAAACGCATACTGCGTTGGAAGCCCTCTACAATGCGGTTTCCATGTCAGCAAAATCCCAGGGTAGCAGCCCTATTGCATCTGAAATATTCCGGCAGATCGACGATCTAACTCAGGCGCGGCGCGCAAGACTTGAGGCGGCGGAGGGTGCGGTGCCAGGCGTAGTTTGGGCGGTTCTTCTCGTTGGCGCAGTCTTGACGATCAGCTTCACATTTTTCTTTGGCACTATCAATTTGCGAGCGCAGATGCTTATGACCGCGCTGCTTTCGGTTTTGATTTTTTCCGCGCTTCTGGTCGTCGTGGTTTTGGATCGCCCGTTTTCGGGAACGGTTAAGGTCGGCCCCAATGCCATTACCGAAGTTATTGCCGATCATGCTGACCCCTGAGGCAACAGGGGTCGAATGGGCTACCGTTCGCAAAACAATCTCGACGAAGCCGAGCGCGAAGCCTGGAAGCGCTCGCCTTGGCGCGAGCGATACGACTGGCGCTTTTGGCTGTTATCGCGTTGGCGCTGACAGCGTTTGTGATGGGACTGGTGGTGCGGTTGAGGTAGGCGGTCCATGACCGCGAACGACCCTTAACTGGTTCTCTTCGTCGTCAATGAAATGCCGCCCGGCCGGGTGAAAACCCGGCGTCGTTTCGCAAAAAAAAGGCCGGGACAAGCCCGGCCTCCTTCGCAAATGATGTGAATGTTTATTCGTTACGTGGCTTGCAGATTGACCGCAGCCAGCTTGCCCGAACGGCGATCTGTCTCAGTCTCGAAGCTCACCTTCTGACCTTCTACAAGGCCGCGAAGGCCGGAACGCTCTACAGCGCTCACATGCACGAAAACGTCCGCACCACCGTCGTCTGGCTGAATAAAGCCGAAACCTTTTTGATCGTTGAAAAACTTTACTGTGCCGATGGTCATGACGATTCCTTTCAATCAGTCACGGGATTTCAACTCAGCGCGCCACCCGGCGCGACAAGCGGTTCAGATCACGATTTTGAAAGAGGAAGACCGTCGATGGCGCGCGTAGCGCGATAACAAGGTTCGACAACAAGATCGGATGTCGCGGCGTATAAGAGAAAAATCCACCATAGGCAAGATGCAATTACGGTTACGCAGACCTAGGGTTGACAAGCCTTGGCCAAACGAGAGCGGACGCCGAATTACGATGACGCGCCTGATACTCGGCCTCGTGACGATGTCGCGGCATACTAAAATGTAACGTCAGGGCAGCATCGCGAGCCGCTTACGCTGTTAGCTTGATACTAACGATTTGATGACTATATGCCGACTTTCCAAAGGAGGATCCGAATGGTCAAGAAGGCAGCAACGAAGAAAACCGTGGCGAAGAAAGCCGCGCCCTCGAAATCAGCGCGCCGCGTCATCAAGCCGTGGACGAAGGATGATGTCCGTAGTCTCAAGGCACATTCAAAGGCCCGCACCCCGGTCGAGAAGGTTTCAAAGCAAATGAAGCGCACGGTTGGCGCGTTGCGTCGCCGGGCGGGGATCCTTGGTATTGGCTTGGGCCAATATCACTAACAGCGACTGCCGTTGTTTGTAAGAAGCCGCCTTTCGGGCGGCTTTTTTATTTACTGAGCTGACCGTTCTCTCGGTGCAAGAGCGGGTGATTATCCCATCCCGACCAGTGAAGGCGGCGCTAGACACGCAACAATAATAATGGCTGCAATGACCACAGCGGTGATGGCCATGGCAAAATCGTCCCTTTGTGTAAGATCGCCCAAACGGCGAGACGAAGCGTGTTGATGATGCGAAACCACGAACATGGCAGCCTCCGATCTATCGGACAACTAACGTGAAGGTACCGTAAGCAGTTGCATCCTTAAAGGGCGCTTCGAGAATATTTGCAGGCCGTTAGCAAGGTTGCGCCGCAACCAACATACTTCGTTTCGCATTGCACGATCGGTGAAGGTGACGCTTATCTTGTCGTTTATTCACTTCGCATTCATTCGCTTCTCGTCACCCGTTGCTTCCTAGTTGTAGGGAGAGCGCAGATGAAGAATGTTATGAAGGTTGCAAGCGCATCGATTTTGGTCGCAGGACTTTTCGCAACATCGGCGATAGCGGCACCAATGCCTGATTCGAATTCCATTAATCGCGTAGTGATGCCCGAACGTAATATCGAGTTGGCGCAATTCCTCTTCGGCGGCCACAATTATTGTTGGTACGATTCTGCGTGGAGTGGCCCGGGCTGGTATTGGTGCGGTTATGGGCAGCGCCGCGGTTTAGGTTTCGGCGGCGGCGCGGGATTCCACGGATGGAGTCGTGGCGGCGGTCACGGAGGTTATGGCGGCCATGGTGGCCATGGAATGCACGGTGGCGGCATGCACGGCGGTAACCGCGGTGGTCATGGTGGCGGGCACGGCGGCCACAAATAATAGTTAGCTTCGCAGGCGCGAAGATCATGGCACCAGGCGTCACGCGCCTGGTGCTTTCGTCGTGCCGCGCTCGTCGACGCTGGAGGCAGTGAGAGTGTCGCTGCCCTGACGTGCATGCAACGTGAATCAATCTACATCATCACCGTCTGAGCTTGAGCCTTCGCCGTCGTTGCTTGTGCTATAAATAGAGAATTCCAAGTCAATTCCAAATTTCCCGATGATTGCGGCCACGTGGCTTGCCAATCCAATCGAAGCTGTTGCCATCCGGTCATCGATCGGAAAAGCCATGTCTATTACCGCAGAGCCTATTCGGCGGTCCGTCTGCAGCGCCAATATGCGGGCCCCAAACTTTTGTACAAAATTGCTCACGTCATCCCAAGCACTACGTGCAATAGGAATATTAAGCTGCGCAAAAAAAGACGAACCGTCGCGACGAAGTTGGAATCGTTCGACTTGGCTTCCTAATGCCAATTCTAGTTCGGCCTTCTCGGTCGTGATCTGATCGATACGAAGAACCGCAGAAAGAGGATTTGTGACGAATTTCTCTTTGACACTCATCGCTTGCCGGCCTTTCAGCCTTCGCTGGCAACCTGACGACGCCTTCGCCGCGGGTGTTGAAACACTGTTCGCTTTTGCTAGGTGCTGGTCTGAGTTTTCAGCGCCACGCCCGGACCAACGGCAGAATCGTTTGCTTCGAGAAACTGCACGCCGGCCTTTTCCAAAGTGGTTTTGATCATCATAGCGGTCGATAGGCGAGGGTCGGTGACGCCCCTCTCGATGTTTTTGATGCTCTGCCGAGCCAGGCCGCTCGCTTCGGCAAGTTCATCTTGGGAAAGGTTGAGCAGGGCGCGCGCCGCGCGAATCTGGGCTGGGGTGAGCATGCCCGTATTGGCCACGATGCCGACCGGGTTGTCAACAAATATAATCCTATAGATCATAAATGTGGTTGACGAGCTTAGCTGTGTCGTGCCATTTCTGATCTGTTAGATCATACTAATGACTTACGGGGTTATTGAAATGCGGAAGAACACCGTTCGGGCAAGCTCTATCGCTTTGCCCAATGCCAACCTTGAAGAACCCGCCTTTACCCTTACCGACGCCGGCCGCGCCTACCTGCTTCTTGAAGACATCGCCGCCGCCAGCGTCGACTTGACGCCCGATATCGCCGCCGAGTTGGCATCCTTCACGGGGAGGCGAGCCGATGTGTGAGCGGTGTGCAGAAAACCATGAAGCCAGCGAACTACTGCAAATGCTGATCAGCAAGATCCACGCAAGCAATAAAGACGGCGGTGCGCGGCTTCGGATTGATCTCGCCGAAAGCGAAATGGATCGGCTTTGCGCGTGGCAAGCGGCCGGCGAAGGCGAGACGACTGACGTCGCGGGCCTTCTTTGGCGGCGGGGCGAGCGCGTTATCGTCGAAATCGGCGAGACTGAAATCGTCGGAACGGTGCGCGCTCACAAACTCGGCGCAGATTGGCCGCGGTACGTAATCGGCCTTGAGGACCTAGCCGGCGCGACGCTTGAAGTTGATTCTTGCTGCGTCTATCCCGCGAAAGACGCCGCGTAGCGCCGACGCCCCCCGCAGCTAACGATGAAGGGCAGGGCGCTTCACCGCGGCGCTCGATGCCAAGCAAAGAAGGCCCGCTTCGCGCGGGCCTTTTTCATGCAAACCATGTTGCAGTCATGTTGCACGGAATAAACCGCAACACGTGTAAACCATTGATATTGCTAGATAGCCGACGCAACACGTTGCAACATGATTTCGGAGCTAATTCTAAGCTAAGTACTTGAAATCATTTGGTAGCGGAGGAGGGACTCGAACCCCCGACACAAGGATTATGATTCCTCTGCTCTAGCCGGCTGAGCTACTCCGCCCCGTTGCGCGAAAGCCTTAAATAGCCCGCGCGGCAGCGGCCTGCCGTATAGGCCGCCGCTCGCGCGAAAGTCAAGGCGCGGCGGCGCGGGTGTGGCGCAGTCAGCCTCAATGGCCGGTGGGAAGGACCGGGATGATCCAGGGGATCAAATATTGCTGGATTGCGACCAGAATCCCGAGGACGACGGTCAGAATGATGCTGTGCCAGAACGTCCGGGCAAAAACGACGCCTTCCTGTCCTTTCAGCTTCGTAACCGCGACGCCGGTCGCGATATTCTGCGGCGACACCATTTTGCCGATCACGCCGCCGGACGAATTGGTCGCGGCAAAAAGGATCGGGTTCAGATTGAGTTGCCGCGCCGCGACGACTTGCAGATTGCCGAAAAGCGCGTTGCCCGAGGTGTCGCTGCCGGAAAGCAGTACGGCGACCCAACCGAGGAAGGGTGACAAGAACACGAACAAATGGCCAGTCGAAGCAACCGCCTTGCCGAGCGTATAGGCCATGCCGGAATAATTCATGAGATAGGCGAGGCCGAGGATCAGCATCACGGTGACGACGGCAATCCAAGCCTGGCGGATCGTGTGGCCGATGCAAGCGAAGAAACGATTGATCGGCAGGCCGATGACCAGCGACGTGATGAGCGCGGCGAAAAGGATCGCCGTGCCGGTCGCAAGCGGCTGGAAGTTCCAGACCGCGGCATAGGGCTTATTATTATAGAGCGTGATGGCGATGGCCTTGTCGAGGCCGGGCCAGTGGATTGCCTGTGCGCCGACGGTCGCAAAACTGAAATGCGTCCAGATGATCACGACGGCCGAAACGATGAGCCAGGGTATCCAGCCTTGCCAAGGCGCAATGGGCTGCGCCTCGGTCGCCCTTTTCTCGGCGGCGTCGGAAATCGCAAACTCCGGATCGGGTGCCGGCTGCCAGACCTGCAGGAAAAGCAGCGTGCAAACGAGCGAACCGAGCGCCGCGAAGACGTCGGTCAGCGCGTAGTCGAGATAGTTCGAGGAGATGAATTGCGAGACGGCAAAGCTGCCGCCCGCGACCAGCAACAGCGGCCAAAGCGCTTTCAGCGACCGCAGGCCGCCATAGAGGGCGATGACGTAGAACGGCAAAAGCAGGGCTATCACCGGCAATTGGCGGCCGATCATGGCGCCGAGCGTATGCGCCGGCAATCCGGTGACGGCGCCGAGAACGGTGATCGGCGCGCCGAGCGCGCCGAAGGCAACAGGCGCCGTGTTGAAGATCAAAACAAAGACGAGGGCCTCAAGCGCCGGAAAGCCGATGAGGATGAGCAGCGAGCTGGTGATGGCGACTGGCGTGCCGAAACCGGAAATGCCTTCAAGCAGGCAGCCAAAGCAAAAGCCGATCACGACCAGGACGACGCGCTTGTCCTGCGGCACATGATTGATAAGCCAGGCGCGAAAGGCGTCGAAACGGCCTGACTCGACCGCGATGTTGTAGAGAAGCAGCGCATTCAGCACGATCCACATCACCGGCCACAGCGCGAAGACCGCGCCGCTGACGACGGAATTGACGGCGAGACTGGGCGGCATCTGCCAGACGGCGATGGCGATGATCAAACCGACGACAAGTCCGGCTAGGGCCGCCTGCCACCCGGGCCGGCGCAAAAGTCCGAGCAAAACGAGCACGGCGAGCACCGGCAATATCCCGACGAGGAACGACAGGCCGAGATTCCCCGCAACGGGCGCTAAAAGCTGGTGGAACACCTATGTTTCTCCCCATCGACATCGTTATTCTGGCTTAGGTCGAGATGGGAGAGTTAACTTCTTCCGCTATACTTCACAAGCGCTTGTCGAAATCAAGCATTGGAGAGAATTTTTATACTGCATTGCAGCAAATAGATTCGATCTAGATTTGATTTCACCGTTTGGCGATGCGCACCAAAGTAAAAAAGCCGAAGGGCGGCAGTCCGCGGCGCTCGATAAGTGTCAAATCGTCGTGGCCGGCGAGCCAATCTGCCAAAACGCGCCACGGGAATTCTGGCCGCCAGCCGAGAGCGGCGCTGCGCTCTGCCAATTTCGCTTCCACCCAGGCGAGCGGCCCCCCCGTCGCGCCGATGTGGTTGACGAGAACGATTTCGCCGCCGGGTTTGAGGACGCGCACCCATTCGTCGAGACTTGCCTCCGGTTTTGGCAGCACGGTGAGAACATAAGGCGCAACGATCACGTCGAAGGTCGCCGTCGCGAAAGCGAGGTGACAGGCATCCATCACCGAAAGACCGGCGACATGGTCTAGCGATGTGTCGGCCACGCGGCGCGCGGCGCGGCGCAGCATCGGCTCCGAAAGATCGACTCCGACGACACGACTCGACGGATCGAACATCGGCAATTCGAGCCCTGTCCCGACGCCCACGTCCAGGACGAGCGCGCCCTTGTGGCGTCCTGCGACCGCGGCGGCGATCTTGCGGCCCGGCCGCATGGCTTCGGAAAAAGCGAGATCGTAGACCGGCGCCCAGCGTGCGTAGGCGCTGGCGACAGCGGCATTGTCAAAAGCTCTGGCGCGATTTGCGTGCGCGGCTACGGGGCCGCGCTGGCGAAGGCGTCCGGTCTGGCCGGACGGGCGCGACGGCAGAAAGTGGTGGCTTCCCTCGTTTTTGTTCATCAGCCGTCGGCAGCGGCGAGCGAAACATCGGTCGGCGAGCGCGCTTCCAATGACAGGCCGGATTCGGTCGCGCAGATGAAACCGCCGCCAAGCATGCGGGCGTCGGTACGATCGCCGTCGTAGAGAACGCAAGCCTGTCCGGGGGAAACACCGTCTTCGTTGCTGGCGAAGGCCACGCGCGCCTCGCCGTTCTCGATGTGCAGCGAACCTGCGATAGGCGCCTTCGTCGAGCGGACGCGCACGAACACATCGCGGCCTGTCGGGCCGATATCGGCGAGCGACCCGTCACCAATCCAGTTCAGATCGCGCAAAGTCACGCGTCGGGTCGCCAAGGCTTCGCGGGGACCGACAATGACCCGCGCATGCGCGGCGTCGAGCCGCACGACATAGAGCGGAACGGCAATTCCAGCATCATTGAAGCTGATGCCGAGGCCGCGGCGCTGGCCGACCGTATAATTGATGACACCAGCATGGCGGCCGAGCACGCGCCCATCCAGATGCACGATATCGCCGGGCTGCGCCGCATCCGGACGCATCTGCTCGATGAAATTGCTGTATTTGCCGGAATGGATGAAGCAGATGTCCTGGCTGTCAGCTTTATCGGCAACAAGCAGACCATGGCGGCGCGCAATTGCGCGCACCTCAGACTTGTCGAGGCCGCCCAGCGGAAACCGCAGGCTCTTTAATTGTTCGGGCGTGGTCGCGAACAGGAAATAGCTTTGATCGCGGCTTGTATCTTCGGCGCGAAACAGTGCGCGGCCGCCAGCGCCATCCGGGCGCGAAACGATGTAATGCCCAGTGGCGAGAACGTCGGCACCCAGCGACTTCGCCGTATCGAGAAAATCGGCGAACTTGATATCGCTGTTGCAGGCGACGCAGGGAACCGGCGTCTCGCCCTCGACATAGCTCTGGGCAAAACGGTCGATGACCTTTTCGCGGAACCGCTGCTCATAATCCAGAACGTAGTGTGGAATATCGAGCCGCGCCGCGACCTGGCGCGCGTCGTGGATATCCTGACCGGCGCAGCAGGCGCCCTTGCGGTGTTCCGCGGCGCCATGATCGTAAAGCTGCAGCGTCACACCGATCACGTCATAGCCCTGCTCCTTGAGCAGCGCCGCGACGACGGAGGAATCGACGCCGCCCGACATCGCGACAACCACTCGCGTCTCGGCGGGCGGCTTCGGCAAATCGAGGCTGTTGAGCGGTTCGGAACTCATGCGGCGATCGGATCGGTTCGGTAAACGTCGGCGGTCATACCGCTCATATAGTCGTCTCCCGGCGCGTTCACATGCTTGGCGATGCGCCGGGGTTGGACAACGCACTATTCTAAATCACCCCTCTGCCGGGTTGGCAACGCCGGTGTCGCTATCAGAGCAAGCGAGACCCTTGCTGTCCCGCTTTCGGGCACTCGTTAAGGTTTCGCCAAGAAACGGGTAAGGTCCGTGTAGAATTCGTAAATGGCTTATTATCGTATTCATAGAAATTATACTAATTTGCGACCCGCGAGTTAAGCTAAACATGGTTATCTCGCTTAGGTGAATCTTAAGCTCGCTTATTTAGTCTTGGAGGGTGAGTTAGTCAGTATGTGAGTTGAGATCATGGTCGAGTTGCACCGCCCGAGGGCTAAATACGTCATCGGGCCAGACGGGAGCCCCCTCACCGTGGCAGATCTTCCTCCCACCACGACCAAACGCTGGGTTATCCGGCGCAAGGCCGAAGTTGTGGCCGCCGTGCGCGGTGGGCTCATTTCGTTGGAAGAGGCTTGCAATCGCTATACGCTGACGGTCGACGAATTCCTGTCCTGGCAGATGTCGATCGACCAACATGGGCTCGCCGGCCTGCGCACCACGCGCATTCAGCAATATCGCATGTAAGCCCACAATAAGCGTCTGTGGCCGGCCGCCTCAAGAATCGGCGTGGCTCGCGGGCTCTTTGGCTATGCGAGCCGATTCCGTCTCGGTCTTTTCACTTTCAACTCGCGAATCACCGCTGGCCGTCTCCGGCATATCATCGGCATGCAGCGCTTCGCTCAGGCGACGGCGCTCGAAGACGACCACCACCACGCCGGCAAAGATGAGCGGCAAAACGAGATAGAGGAGCCGGAACACCAAGAGTGCGGTGAGCACCTTGTCATGTGGCACCGCCGGCATGGCCTTGATGAAGAGCAGTTCGAAGACGCCGAGCCCGCCTGGCGATTCGGACGCCAAAGCGACGGAAAACGACGCGATAAAAACACCGAGAATAACGAAATAGCCGGGATTGGCCTGCTGCGGTAGGGCAAAATAAATGATGCCGGCGGCGCCCATCAATTCCGCCGATGAGGCAGCCACTTGCCGCAAGGCGATGTCGGGATGCGGATATTCAATGCGTAGGCGGCCGATGACGAGAGGCTTCAGCCGCAGCGCCGAGCCGATGATATAAGCCGCAACAAGCCCGAGACAGATGAGGCCGATCACCCGCGCGGTTTCCGGTTGGGTGAGCGCGTGCGGCAAGAGATGGCCGAGGCGTCGCAATTGCAGGGGTTCGGCGACCAGCACAATCCCGCCGAGGAACAGGACGCCGAGCATAAAAGTCAGCGAACATATGCCGACGAGAAGGGCGATCTGCGCCGTCGAGAGCCCTTTGGTGGAATAGGCACGATAACGCACCATGGCCCCGGAGAGGACCGAGGCGCCGATATTATGGGCGAGTGCGTAGGTCGTGAACGAGCATAGAGCTATAAAGCGCCAGGAGATATGTTTGACGCCGAGATGCATCAGCGCGATTCGGTCGTACCAGGCCAGTGCGGCGTAGGCGACGAGGGTCGAAAGAATCGCCAGCCCATATTGCGGCAGCGGAATAGTTTTAAGATCGGCCATAACCTTTGGCCCGATCGCTTGGCCATGGAACTGCTGATCGAGAAGCCAAATCGATACGACGAGTGCGACAACACCGATGGCAGGCCAGACAAATTCGGTGAGCCTTTTCATGTCTCTCCTGAAATCCGCGCGCCACGGCGGGGCGATCAACCGCCCCTCGCTTCCGGCCTGTGGAGACCGTAAAGCGTCCTACAAAGCAAGCGCTCATTTTCCGCCAGGGAGGCGACAATTTGACGGCGCGCCCGAGGCTTGGCCGTCATCGCGGTTTTAACGATGCCGGGCTCGATCAGCCAATGAGGGTTTTAGGCGCGGGCGACGCGCAGGTCAAAGTTGACCACGGGCACGCCTTGATCCAGCGCCTCATGGCCCCGCTCAGCGGCTTTCTCGCGTCCTTCGAGGCTCGTGGCCTTGCTGAGATCGGCGACGGCTTCGTCAAAGAGCGCTTTGGCCGCCTCAAGCTGCTCGCGCAATTCGCCGCTTGAGCGCTGGAGGTTGTCGCGCCGCGTTCGCGCTGCCCGGGCGTAGGTTGGATAGGCAAAATGCGCCATATCGGAGATGCCGGCGCGCTGCTCTTCGAGTGCGATTTCACGGTCGAGGTCGGCAACCATGCGCGCAAATTCGGCGATCATCGCCTCGATTTGGGCCATGCGGCGGCGACGCTCCTCAACTTGGAAGCGCTTGAGACGGATGAGCGAATCCCGCGACTTCATATTTTGTTACTCCGAAACGCCAGCCTGATCTCGATCTGTTTAGTCAATTTTTCTGCGAGACGAGTGCGAATATGACCTATTAAAGTTTCTGCTTTCTTACGCTTGTCGTCTTTACGCTTGGGGTCGCGCCGCTGGCGGTTCGGTGATGATCGAGTATATTTTATCGTGTGCCTGATTCGGACGGGGGTTCTGGGGCGTTCGGAATGATTTTGTTAACCAATGCCCGTTAACTTTAAGAAAGTGGTTCGGCAGATTTATTCTCGCTGACTCCCGCGCTGGGGCGGAGGTCTTGAGACTGGTTTCGCGCGCCGACCGACGAGGGGAAGGCTGAGGGCTCCACATGCGCGTGCTCCTGATAGAAGACGACAGCGCCACAGCGCAAAGCATCGAACTGATGCTCAAGTCGGAAAATTTCAACGTCTACACGACGGACCTTGGCGAAGAGGGAATCGATCTCGGCAAGCTCTACGACTACGACATCATCCTTCTCGACATTAATCTTCCCGACATGTCCGGTTATGAAGTCCTGCGGACGCTGCGGGTTGCCAAGGTCAAGACGCCCATCCTCATTCTCTCCGGTCTTGCCGGCATCGAGGATAAAGTGAAGGGGTTGGGCTTCGGCGCCGACGATTATCTGACCAAGCCCTTCCATAAGGATGAACTGGTCGCCCGCATCCATGCGATCGTCCGCCGTTCCAAAGGCCACGCTCAATCGGTCATCGCGACCGGCGATCTGATCGTGAACCTGGATCAGAAGACCGTCGAGGTTTCTGGCAACCGTGTGCACCTTACCGGCAAAGAATATCAGATGCTGGAGCTCCTCTCCCTGCGGAAGGGCACGACCCTGACCAAGGAAATGTTCCTGAATCATCTTTACGGGGGCATGGATGAGCCGGAACTGAAAATCATCGACGTCTTTATCTGTAAGCTGCGCAAGAAACTCGCCAACGCGAGCCGCGGTCGCAATTACATTGAGACGGTCTGGGGCCGCGGCTATGTGCTGCGCGAACCTTCGGAAGACGAGGAATTGGTTTCGGCATAAGACAGCCGCAACGAAATAAAAAAAGGCCCCGCCTCGAGCGGGGCCTTTTTGTTTCAGCTCGCGACGAGCGTCAATGACGGCCGCGCCGCGGGGAAGGCGGCTGTGCGGTGAATATTGATTGAACGATGCAACGGATGCGGCACCATCATGTCTGTTAGCCCGACAACCGTTTCCGCCGCGCCCATGACGAAGAATCCATCCGGGGCAAGGGCGCCAGCCATGCGCTCCAAAACGTCTTTCTTGTTTGGCACGTCGAAATAGATCAACACGTTGCGGCAGAAAATGACGTCGAAACGGCCCAGCGCGGCATAGCTGGAAAGCAAATTAAATTCAGTGAAGCGGATGCGCGACCGCAGATGCTCGTTGATGCGCCAGCGTTCTCCATCCTGCCGGAAATAGCGCAGGAGCTGGGCGATCGGGAGACCGCGTTGCACCTCGAATTGCGAGTACACGCCTTGACGCGCGGCATTGACGACGGCGCGCGATAGATCGGTTGCTAGAATTTCAATGCTCCAGCCGGCCAGCCGGTGCGCTTCCTCGTCGAGCAGCATCGAGAGCGAATAGGGTTCCTGGCCGGACGAGCAGGCTGCGCACCAGATGCGGATCTGACGGCTTTCGCGACGCGCCTCCAATAGATGCGGGAGGATGACTTTCCGGAAATTGTCGAACGGCACGCGATCCCGAAAGAAAAAAGTCTCGTTGGTCGTCATCGCCTCGACGACCTCGCGTTCGAGGTCTTCATGCGCGCCGGAAAGCAGCATTTTGACGAGGCCGCCCAGCCCCGTGAGTCCGAGCTGCTGCACGAGCGGCTGCAACCGGCTTTCTGCGAGATAGGCCTTCTCCGCATCGAGCGAGAGCCCCGAACGCCGGTTGAGCAATTGGCGAAGCACGTCAAAATCGGAATTCATGATTTTTGCTCTCGAAACTGTGCGTGGCGAACGAGACGGCAGACCGAAACGCCGATTTCCTTCAGCGGCAGGACCGCCTGCGCGAGTCCTTCGCTGGCGACAAGACGTGGCATACCCCACACGACGGACGAGGCCGCGTCCTGTGCGATGACTTTGGCGCCGGCAGCGACGATGGCGCGCGTCCCGGCGAGACCGTCGCTGCCCATGCCCGTGAGCACAATGCCGATGACCGCCGGACCGAACACTTCCGCAGCGGAGCGGAACAAGACATCGACCGACGGTTTGCAGAAATTTTCCGGCGGCGTATCGAGCAACCGGATGATGGCCGCGTTACCGTCTCGGGCGACGCTGATGTGCGAGTCGCCAGGTGACAAGTAGACATGTCCGGGCAGGAGTTTTTCTCCGTCACGCGCGATCTGCGCTGGAACGCCCGCGATCGATTGGATCCGCGTTGCGACCGTGCGGGTGAACTCGGCTGGAATATGTAAAGCAATGAGAATGGGTAATTGAAGTCCGAGTGCAAGATCTTTGATAACGATCGGAAGTGCCTGCGGGCCGCCCGTCGAGACGCCAATCACGATCGCTTCGGGCGCTACGGAAAGTTCAAATCCCATGAGCGGATGCAAAGTTGCCGGCGCAGATATTTCGCCCATGGCACCAAAATCCATATCGCTGCCGTGTTGTCTCATGCCGGCGGGACCACTGTCTCACGCGGCCGCGTCGAGCAAGCCAATTTCTTCAAGCTTGGACTGCAGGATCTGCTTGTCGAAGGGCTTCATGATGTATTCGTCGGCCCCGGCATGGATCGCGCGCGCAATATGCGCGACGTCATTTTCCGTTGTGCAGAAGACGACTTTGGGCTTCAAACCTTCCGGCATCTTGCGCAGTTCGTGCAAAAACTCGAACCCGTCCATGACCGGCATGTTCCAGTCGAGCAAAATTGCATCCGGCATGAAGAAACTGCAGGCGTTGAGCGCCTTGCGGCCGTCCTCAGCTTCGACAGTCTGGAAATTCATGCCTTCAAGGATGCGTCGCGCCACCTTTCGGATGACGGTCGAATCGTCGACCACCAAAATCTGCTTCATTGTCGTGTCCCCGATCTCTTCCATTTGACTCATTCCGTTGCGTCATACGTGGCGCGGGAAATCGAAAATCGCAGCCACATCGAGCAACGACAGAATTCCGGTTTCCAGACGATACGCGGCCTTGGTAAACTTTGCCCTGCGATCGTTGAGATGTGGCGGCAGCGAGATTCGCGACTGCGGGTTGAGATGCAGGACATCGCCGACCTCATCGACGACGAGGGCAAAATTTTCGCCACGGTAGTCCATCCCGACCGCGAGCATCGAGCGTGTGTCGGCCGGATCGGGCAAATCCAACCGCCGCCGCAGACTGACCGCGGTAACGATTTTGCCGCGCAAATTGACGAGACCGATAATTTCCCTCGGCCCGAGCGGTACAGGCGTGACCGCATCGATTCCGAAAATGGTCTGCACGTAATCAACGCAAAGCCCCAAGGGCTCGCCGCCGACGAAGACGACGAAACAGCGGATTTGCGCTTCGTCCTCGGCGCCGGCGGGGGCGTTTGACGATCGTGCAGGATCTTGTCTGTGGTCCATGGTCATGCTGCAACCGATCCGATGACGCTTCTCTCAAGCTCGTGTCTGTTGAGGTGACGCACCTCGAGAATTTCGCCCAGTATCCGGATCAGCGCGGTGCGATCGAATTTTCCGACCGCGCCATACATGCCGCTTTCCTTTGCCGCCTGCAGAACGTTCGGCGAAGCATGCGCTGCAAGCGCGATGATCGGCAGACCTTGATGACGCGGTTCTTGCGTCAGTTGGCGCGCCATCTGGTAGCCGCTCATGTCGGGCATGTCGGTATCGGTCACGACGGCGTCGAATTGCGCGCCCTTCTCGAACATCGCAAGCGCTTCCGCGGCCGAGGCGGCGGTGTTGACCCGATAACCCGCGGCGATGATCAGCGGCGCCAGCATGTCGCGAAAGAAAGGTTTGTCGTCGACGAGCAGCACGCGAAACTGGTGCGCGACGCCGCGTGAATATGCGGCCGGGCGGCCGATCTGCAAGAAATAGGTCGCGTCGAGGACTTCGGCGATCTCGCCGCGGATTTCGGCGGTGCCGATGATGCCCGGCGACATACTGCTGATCTCGATATTCAGAGGCGCGTCGATCACATCGATGATTTCTTCGATCAAAAGCCCCATGCTCTCGCCGCCGACGCCGAGCACGAGAACCGGATTGACATCTTGCAGACGGGATTCAGCACCGGGGGAAAGGGGCACGAGCGGCATCAATTGCGACTGATGCTGGACGACCATGCGGCCGTCGGACGTATGAATGTTTGCGGCCTGAATCGACTCGATCCGCACGACCAGGGAGAGCGGCAGCGCTTTCGGCGCGCCCGGGCCAGCCCGGAACAACACAAAGCGTGTCATTTCATCGGCGGGAACATAAGTTTCGACAGCACGGCCGACCGCGTAATCGCTGACACTCTCGAAGCCCATCCGCGAAGCAATGCCGCTGGGGTCAAGGATCAGCACCACGGAGCCATTGCCAAGTATCGTGTGCCCGGAAAAGGCACGAAGGTCGGACAACGAACTGCCGAGCGGCTTTACAACAATCTCCTGCACGTCCAATACCGCATCGACGAGAATGCCGAATACGCGGTTATGGACCCGCATGACGATCACGAGTTCGCCAGCGGCTGCTGGCGCGCTGTCGTCAAGCTGCAGAATGGATTTGAGCGACGTGACAGGTAAAGTCTCGTCGCGCAGCCGAAGAACGAGACTGCCTTGCAAAAGCTCAAGCGCGTGCGGGCCTGCCTCTTCCAGACTAACCGCCTCAACGACGGAATGCTGCGGCAGGGCGAAACGGTGGCCGCTGGCCTCGACGATCAACGCCGGTGTGATTGCCAGGGTGAGCGGAATTCTGAGCGTGAAGCGCGTGCCTTTGCCGGCCATTGTCGTCAACGAGATCGTGCCGCCGATCGCCTCGATATTGTCGCGCACGATGTCCATACCGACGCCGCGGCCGGAAATGCTCGTGACTGTCGCGGCGGTCGAGAAGTCCGGCGCGAAGATGAACCGGCTTATGTCTTCATCGGAAAGCTCACGGAGCTCCGCCGCGGATACCAAGCCCTTGGCCACGGCCTTCTCGCGAATTTTCTGCAGGTCGAGACCTCGGCCGTCGTCGGAGATATCGATGGTAATGTAACCAGCCTCGTGCGCGGCCGCGACTCGGATAGTGCCTTCCTCGGGCTTGCCCTGTGCGACGCGGTCTTCCGGCGATTCGATGCCGTGATCGGCACAATTGCGCAGAAGATGTGTCAGAGGATCGCGGATAAGCTCGATGAGCTGGCGGTCGAGTTCGGTTTCGGAGCCCTCGGTGACCAGCCGAAATCTCTTTTTGAGATCGACAGAAAGCTCGCGGATAAGCCGGGGAAGACCCGCGAAAACGCGTCCGACGGATTGCATGCGCGCACGCATGACCGCATCTTGCAGATCGCTTGTAAGACCGGAGAGACGCTGCAGTGGCGTCTTGATGATTGCATCTTCCTGATGCCGGGTGATCTCCAGAAGCTGGTTGCGTGTCAGCACCAGTTCGGAGACGAGGATCATGATCCTCTCCAAAGCGCCGACCGACACGCGGATGCTATCGGCGCGGCTCGATGGCATGGTTCGCGGCGACGGATTTTTGTTGGCGCCCGCGTCCGTCTTGGGCTGGGCTGCGAGCGGTGCATTTTCAGGTGCGCGAGACGTCGCGCTCGCGTCGGATTCCAACGCCGCGATTAAGTCCCGATCGTCGCCGTCAGGCTCTTTGCCGACGTCCGTGAGGTTAGCGAGGATGGTTTTCACACGATCGACCGCAGTCAAAATCAGCGAGACGGTCTCTGACGTCGCCGGCGCGCCGTCGCGCAATTTACTGATCAGACTTTCTGTAACGTGCGTGAGCAGTTCGAGCCGCGAGAGGCTGAGAAAACCGCAAGTTCCTTTGATCGTGTGGAACAGACGGAAGATGCGGATGATGGCTTCGCGATCGGAGGGATCGCGCTCAAACAGAACAAGCTGTTCGCCGGCGGCGTCGATTTGCTCGCTGGTTTCGATAAGGAAATCGCTAAGCAGGTCATCCATAGCTGCGCCAAGTCTCCAGCCAAGGACAAGCCCCGGCGAAGAATTATTGCGCTGAATGGGTTAAAGAGCGTTGAAAAAACGCGGCCATTCAAAGCCGCTTACGAATAAAAGACGCAATAATTTCGCGCAAATATTAGCCGGTTCGATGCCGTTTCTATCCGTACGAAGGAAACAGCCCACGACGGCTTATGCGCGGGATAGTTATGCTAATGTATCTGCTAAAGCATCGGTTGTGGCTGGGTGAGCCTCGATGCGAACTTTTTCGGGTTCGGCCGTTACGTTTAGCGATAATTGCGCCGCGCGTGCGATCAGCCCCGTATAGAACGCCTGAATGCCATGCGCGTCGACTTGGTTATTTTCCGGCGCGCAAGCGAGCAACTGCGGAACATGGCTCGCAAGGCGGGCATTGGTTCCATTGGCTTCGACATCGATATGCGGCGTGGGTTCTCTCGTATCGACATTCACCGTGATCACGCCGCCGCGCGGGATTGCCGCTGCGGCGATCAGGCAAAGATTCAAGATCAATTTCACCTTGTCCTTCGCCATCAGAATGCGCGGCACGTTCCAACTCAATTTGGTGCGATCATCTTCCAGAAGACCGCGCGTGACCTTTTCGGCATCGCCGGTATCGATGGCAGCCCCCGCTGAACCCGCTGCGCCAAAAGCCAGCCGGCAAAATTGCAGCCGCGCGGAAGCCGTGTGGGCGCTCTTCTTCACGAGATCGAGCGCGAAGCCGCGCATCTCGGGATCCTTTTCCTCATCGAGCATTTCGAGTCCGTTGACGATGGCCCCGACCGGGCTGATGACGTCATGGCACACGCGCGAGCATAAGAGAGCCGCAAGATCGAGAGAGCCGAGGGCGAATTCTGTCATGTTCCGTCCTTTGGAGTACAGCGAGGGGCCTTCAGTCCAAGCTCTGCGAGAGACCCCGTTCAGGAGCCGGCGGGCTAAACTTTAGAATGGCCACCGCCCGATCGAATCTGTTCTGTTGCAGCGCGGCATAGCGGCGTAGATTCTTCGCAAGTGCAAGATAAATCTCGACATTGCGACAGAAACCCGCGGCGAATCGACTTGCGCAGCGACGGCTTTTTGTTACACCCAGCAAGGACGTTTGCAACCATTGCGCCGATAGGCCTTTCATTAGCCGCCGGGAAGCCAATATCTTCACCTCATAAGCGGCGTGTGAGTCGCGGGGTCTGCAGGATCCAATGTCAGTCCAATTAAGCTCAAAGCCATTGAGCCTGAACTATCAGGCGATCGCCGAGGATTTCGCCGAGCTCGCGGTCGCCGCCGGCGCTGCGATTATGCTGTTCTATAACAATGACAGTAACGCGCGGCAGAAAGGCGACACGAGCCCGGTGTGCGATGCCGATCTTGCAGGCGAGGCGGTCATTCTCGCAGGCCTCGCGGCGCGGATGCCCGAGCTGCCGGTGGTCTCGGAAGAGGCCGCGGCGGCGGGTGCCCAATCGACCGACGATGACACGTTCATCCTGGTCGACCCTGTCGACGGCACGCGTGAATTCCTGGCCGGGAAGGGCGAATTCACGGTCAATATCGGGCTCATCGTGCGTGGAGAACCAAGGGTCGGCGTCGTCTATGCGCCGGCTCTCGAACAGATGTGGCTCGCGGGCGATCATGCCGTCACGTTTCCGGTCGCGCCTGGCGCTAAATTGCCGCCGCCGACAGAGCGGACCAGAATCACAGTTCGCAAACAGGATCGCGAGAACCGCGTCGCCCTGACAAGCTGGTCGCATACGGATCCGCGAACCACGGCCTTTTTGGACCATCTGAACATCAAAGAACGCCGGATGATTGGGTCCTCGCTGAAATTCTGTGCACTGGCTGATGGCTCGGCCGATATCTACCCGCGTTTCGGAGCCACGATGGAATGGGACACGGCTGCCGGCGATGCAATTTTGCGCGCGGCAGGCGGCATCGTGCTCGACCGGGACGGACAGCCGCTGCGCTACGGCAAGACGGCGACCAAATTCATGAATGGCTCTTTCGTCGCATGGGCCGATCCCGATACGAGCGTTGTCGTTGCGGGCCCAAGAACGGCGTAATCTTTCGTTAACCATAGAGGTTGACAGTCGAGGCGCGATTCGCGGCCCCTCGGCGTGTCTTCCGCTTGGCGAAAAGATGTGCCGATTGACCATGCCGTGCGCCGGCTCATTCGGGAGATGACCATGAGACCCACTTCGCGGCGGGAATTTTCAGCGAAATTGGCGTTGATGGCGGCCTCTGGCTTGGCCCTGGGCTTGCCGAAGGCCGCGCTCGCTGTGAGCGAGGACGATCGTCCGGGTGAATTCACCGGCGACGAACTCATGCAGGCCGGTCATCATTTCTTCGGCACGCTGTCGCGTGGCCTGGCCCAGGTTGTAGAAGAGGCCTCGCGGCGTTGGGGCCGCCCGAACGGCTATATTCTCGGGCAGGAAGCCGGCGGCGCCTTCATCGGCGGCCTGCGCTATGGCGAAGGCCTGATGTACACGCGAAACGCCGGCGACATGAAGGTCTTTTGGCAGGGACCTTCGCTCGGCTTCGATGCCGGCGCGGACGGTGACCGCACGATGATGCTCGTTTACGGGCTGCCGGCGGTCCGCGCGGTGTTTCAGCGCTTCGCCGGTGTCAACGGCTCGGCCTATTTCGTCGGCGGATTTGGCATGACGGCGTTGACCGCGAATGATGTGGTCGTGGTTCCCGTTCGCACCGGGCTTGGCGCCAGACTCGGCGTGAATGTCGGATATCTGAAGTTCACCTCGCACCCCACTTGGAATCCCTTCTAAAGGCGTCTCAAGGCGGCACCAGCTTCTTCGTAGCCGATTTGTGTCCATTTTGATCTCTCGGGCAGAGGTGTCATAATCCAGCGCATGACAATCCGGCGGGTGAAGCTGCGTGATTGAGCAGGCGATGATCTTTGCGCTTGGGTTCCTGGTGGCAGGACTCATGGCGCTTGCTTTTGCACCGGCATTCTGGCGCCGCGCGCTGCGTCTGACGCGCCGCCGGCTGGAAACGCAAGTTCCGCTCTCCGTTGAAGAAATTCTGGCTGACCGGGACCATCTGCGGGCCGAATTCGCGGTCGAGCGCCGCCGTCTCGAAATCCGCGTGGGCGAGGTGGCACAGGCCCATGCCGTAGACCGCAGCGAACTTGGCCGCCGCGCCGCGGAAATTCTTGCGCTCAAACAAGCGGTTGAAAGCCATCAGGAAGAGGTCCGCGGGAGAGCCGAGGCTTTGGCGAAAGCCGAAGCGGAGATTGCCGCCCTTTCCAGCGAGCACGGCGCGCTATCAGCGGCGCTATACGATGCTGACGGGCTCTATAAGACCAAACAGGAACAATTGGCGAAGCTCAATCAAGCGCAACAGGCCCTCTCGACGCTCGCCGATCAGAGACTTGCCAACCATGCCGCGGCGGACGCGCGTGCGTCCGGCCTCGAGCTTCGGCTTGGCGATGTCAGCCGGACCCTGGTCGAGGCTGAGCAGCGTTTCACCGAGCGCACCGCACATGCGGCACGGCTCAACGATGCCCTCGTCGTAGCCAAGAGCAATCTCGAAGTGCTTGAGACGAATTATGCGATGTTGCAGCGAAGATTCGATGCCGAGGCGGCGCGCGCAGCTCAACTCGGCAAAGACCTTGATGAATTGCGTCAGCAGCGCGATGCCGACCAGGGAAAGCTGCGGGCCCTGAACATCAAGATCGGCGTCCAGGATGCGGCGCTCGAAGATGCCAAGCAGCGCGAAACGCGGATCACGGCGCAGCGCGACCAGCATGTCGAGAAGTCGCGCGAGTCAGCGCGCGCGCTGAGCGAAAAATATGAAGGTCTGCGATCGGAATCGGCAACGCTTCAAGGCGCGCTCGATGCGGCGCGGCGGCGCTGTGAAGCGCTTGAATCGGAATTGTCGCAAACGCGCGCCGGCCGCGGCTCGCCGCCGTCCAAAAGTGAGGCGGAGGAAAACGCCTCACTGCGCCAGGAAGTGAGCGAAATCGGCGCGGCTATCGCCCGTCTGGCGCCTCCGGCCCTCGCGGCAGACGGGGAGGCCCGCGACGCAAATCTCGAAATGACAAACCAGACTGGAACCTGAGAACGCCTTGTGCCCTTGCGGACGCGTTGCGTGCGCGCTAGAAGCCTCGCTTCCCGCTCCCTTCGTCTAGCGGTCTAGGACGTCGCCCTCTCACGGCGAAAACAGGGGTTCGAGTCCCCTAGGGAGCGCCAGCGCCGCCAAGTGCGCTTGTTTTATCAAATCTTTTTCGTCTTCTTGTCCCACCTCAATTTGCGGTGGGACAATCTTCGCGGCGGACGTTTGCAATTTCAGCATCGCCGAGTCCGCCATTCCTGGCTTGCGGGCAGCCCGAGTATAGTTCTCGACTTCTTCCAGCGTGCGGTGGCCGGTAATCGACATAACTTCGTGCGCGGTGGCCTGACTTTCCGCGAGTCGTGCAGCCATCGCTTTTCGTAAGCCGTGCGCGCGACCGGGCACACGCGCCTCTATGCATTTCTCACGAAACCAATTGCCAAAGCCGTTAGCGGTGTGGGGCTGCCCAAACTCGGTGACAAGGAAAGTTTCAACACCGCAAGGCCCGACATCAATCGCAGCTTTGAGGTGCGGATGCGGCGGCATGTCCATTTCTACTGGCGCGCGGTCCTCATTCTTCGCCTGCGTGAAGCGAATGCGCCCGCCTTGAATGTGCTTCGGGCCGAGTCGCACGGCGTCCTCGCGCCTACCTGCCGTGTAAAGCATCAACGCCATCGCAAGCCTCGGCTTCGTGCCCAGCGGAAAACGCCGCTCAAATATTTCGACCTCTTCAATCGTCCACGAATGGTGGCCTTTGGTTTTGTATTTGATGAGCTTGACGTCGCGAGCCGGATTAAACTTCGCCTCTTCGGCTTCCGTCGCCCAACTGAAAAGCGCCTTAAGAGCTTTCAATCGTTGATTCGCGGCACCGACTGATCTGGCCCCCGTTTGAACCGGACACTCAAGCCTAACTGGGGACTTGGGGATATCCTCAAGCATGGGCTTATGTCTGATATTGAAATCATCACCGACGGTGGGCGTCGCCGGCATTGGTCAGCGGCGGATAAACTCCGGATTGTCGAGGAGACGCTCGACGACCGCGCCAGCATCTCGGTTGTCGCTCGGCGGCATGGTGTGGCGCCGAACCTGTTGTATCGTTGGCGCCGGCTGATGCTTGAGGGCGGGAGCGTGGCGGTGGCTGATGACGGCGAAGTGACCGGCAACAAGACAGTCCGGCAGATGGAAGAGCGGATCCGCGAACTGGAACGCCAGCTCGGCAAGAAGACGCTTGAAGTCGAAATCCTGAAGGAAGCGCTGGATAAATCGCGCTCAAAAAAACAGATCTTGCTGTCGGGCTCGTCGCAGAAGGACGGTTTGCGATGAAGGCGGTCGCTGACACGCTCGGTGTTGCTCGCTCGAACCTCTACGACCGGCTGAAGGGCGAGACCCGTCCGCGCCGTCGCTATCATAAGCCCGGTGACGTCGAGCTGCTGCCGCGGATCGAGCGACTGGTCACCGCCCGCCGACTTATGGCTACAGGCGGGTCACTGCGGTCCTGAACCGCGAATTGCGCGCCGAAGGCCTATCGCCCGCGAACCATAAACGGGTCTACCGCATCATGCAGATGCATCAGATGCTGCTAGCGCGCCGTTACACAGAGCGCCCCGACCTCGTCCATGACGGCAAGGTCATCGTGATGCGATCGAACCTGCGTTGGTGCTCTGACGGCTTCGAGTTCACCTGTTGGGATGGCGCTATCGTCCGCGGCGCCTTCATCATCGACGCGCACGACCGCGAGATCATCGCCTGGCGGGGCGGTGGTGAACGCCGGAATCAGCGGGTCCGACGTGCGCGACATGATGCTGGAGGCGGTCGAACGACGCTTCAGCAGCTATCGGGCTTCCGCGGCGGTCGAAATCCTGAGCGACAACGGCTCGCCCTATATTGCTCGGGAAACCAGGATCTTCGCCGCTCAGCTCGGCCTAAAACCCTGCTTCACGCCGGTGAAGAGCCCTCAGAGCAACGGCATCTCGGAGGCCTTCGTCAACACGCTGAAACGCGACTATGTTCGCGTCACACCAGTCCCGAATGCGGAGACCGCCCTAAAGGCGATGTCCGCCTGGTTCGAGGATTACAACGACCATCATCCACATTCAGGTCTGAAAATGCGCTCGCCGCGCGAGTTCAGATCTGCTCAAATCGCAACCGCTTGAGTGTCCGGCCAAACGGGGGCCAGATCACCGACCTTGTCCGCAAGCTCATCCCGAAGACGGCGCACATGGCGCGATTCCATCTGGTCGAGGGGCAGGATGGCCTTAGTCTGGCAAATCAACTCAAGCGCGCGCCGTCGCCAAGATTTGGTACTCCAATCAAGGCCGCGAAATTCGGGGCTCGCATAATACTTTACGCAAAGCGCGCGGAAGCTTCCAGGCACGATGCCCTCGACCATTTTCTTAGGCGCAGCGACCGCCTTGCCTGAGAGTGCGTCTTGGTACGAAGCCCAAAAGGCGGGCGTACCGTATTCCTCGCGCAAACGAACCTTGGCGCGTCCGCGCGGTCTGACATACCAGCGCACGTTCCCATGGCGGTCGACGTCGCGGCTTAGATGTGGTGGGTTAGTACGCGCCATTACGCGGCGGCGTCCCATGGATTCGCGTCGGCATTGGATTCGTAGGAAAGAGCCGAGAAGTATTCGTCGACCTGCAATCGGTCCCAGACGCGCCGAGAGTTGATGGCCTTCGGCTTCGGCATTCTGCCATCCGAAACAAGCTGGTCGAACAGCGAAGGCGACACGCCGATGTATTTGGCGGCAACCACGCGAGATAGACCACGCGGCGCTAATGAAGCGGGCAGGGCGCCTGTTCGATTATCGTTCGCGGGTAATGTCGGCGGCATCTGGCAACCATAGTTGCGGGCGAAACGGGCGCGTAGCCCGCCGACAACCCATTATGTGAATTTCGAAACTAAAAGCAAATCCTTGCGCGATTTTGCGACGATCTGTCCGATCGGCGTGGCCTTTCGGGCATGAAGGTTGGCGGCGGCCGTGTGGTGCCCGGCCGCCTATTCGTGACTCCGACCTGGCTGCGGGGCACCGTGTTGGCGTCGGTGCTACGCGGCGTCTTTGGCCGGGTAGACGCAGCAAGAATCTACCTCAAGCGTCGCGCCGGGCGGTTCGCTGAGTTCGATAGTGTATCGCGGCCAATCTGCGCCGAGTTTGTGAGCGCGCACCGTTCCGACGATTTCAGTCTCGCCGATTTCGACGATAACGCGCTCGCCCCGCCGCCAAAGAAGGCCCGCGACGTCGGTCGTCTCGCCTTCGCCGAATCTGACCCGGCAATCTGATTCGAGGTGCTCGCTTTCTTCGGGGGAGCCGTCATCCTCAGGTGGATCGTCGTCCTCGACGTCCTCGTCGGCCGCGTCCCACGCGCAAAGCCGATCCATTTCGCTTTCGGCGAGATCAATCCGAAGCCGCGCACCGCCGTCTTTATTGCTTGCGTGGATCTTGCTGATCAGCATTTGCAGTAGCTCGCTGGCTTCATGGTTGTTTGCGCACGCTTCACACATTCGCCTGCCCTCCTGCTGTGAGCGTCGCGAGTTCAGCAGCTATCTCGCACGGCAGTACGATGGCTGCGTCGGCGATATCTTCTAAAAGCAGGTAGGCGCGGCCAGCGTCGGTTAATTCGAAGGCTGGTTCACCTAGGTGGGCAAAAGGCAAGCCGGTAGCGGCTGCCGGAACTGTGTTGTTCGGCATTGGGGTATCCCCGTAAGTCATTAGTGTGATCTAACGGATCAGTTTTAGCTTAAAAAAGCTAAGCTCGTCAACCACATTTATGATCTATTAGATCATTATTGTTGACAACAGGGTCGGCTCCGTGGCCTCTGAGCACATGCTTACCCCCGCCCAAATACGCGCTGCGCGTGCCTTGCTGAATTTGTCTCAGGACGAATTGCCCGCGGCGAGCGGGCTGGCTCGGCAGAGCATAAAAAACATTGAGAGAGGCGTCACCGACCCTCGCCTATCGACCGCTATGATTGATCAAAACGACGCTCGAAAAGGCCGGGGTGCAGTTCCTAGAGCCAAGTGATGTAGCAATCGGTCCCGGTGTGGCGCTGAAGGCGAAGTGAGGCCGGCGAGTTCTCGAAGCCGCCGTTGAGTGAAGAGCGGCCGGGCGAAGTTGGGAAAGTGGATTGACCTACTCGGCGCTGCGATAGAAAAGCGAGAACAAACGCACTTTGAAAAGGAAGGTCATGTCGACCTCGGTTTTTGTTGTCGTTCTGTTAGCCGCCGCCTTGCACGCTTCCTGGAATGCCGTAGTTAAGGTTGGCAAGGACACAGACGCCACCGCTATTCTAGTGAGTTCAGCCGCCGCGTTCATTGCCCTTTTGGCGTTACCCTTTCTGCATCGTCCAGCAATTGCTAGTTGGCCGTTTTTGGCTACGTCTGCGATCATTCATATTGCGTATTTTTTGCTGGTCGCGCGTGCCTACCGCACAGCCGATATGGGACAGGCTTATCCCCTCATGCGCGGTGCGGCTCCTATTATCGTGGCGGTCGTCAGCACGACATTCCTTGGGGGACGTCTCTCGCACCCAGCTATGGTGGGAATCGCTCTTATTTGTTTTGGTGTTGCAGGGATGGCGTTTGGTACTAAACGTGAGCACTTTCGCGGAACGGCATATGCCGTAGGAAATGCGGTTGTGATCGCTTCCTACACCCTCGTCGACGGTCTTGGAGCACGCAATTCCGGCTCCCCGTTCGCCTACGCATTCTGGATATTCCTGTTAAGTGGTGCCCCTTTAGGGCTTTGGCTCATCACGGTGCGACGGGAATCCATGAACCGCTTGCAATCTTCCAGCCTGTGGCGCGCATTTTTGGGTGGCGCGGCTTCGATACTTTCATACTCCCTCGTCCTATGGGCCATGACAGTTGCATCGATTCCCACGGTCGCCGCGCTTCGGGAAACGGCAATCCTCTTCGGGGCGGCCATTTCGATCTTAGTGTTGAAGGAAAATGCTCGCCCAATCCGAGCCGCAGCGTCCGGAGTGATCGCGGCCGGCGCGGCCATGATACGGCTTGCCTAGACACTTTTGAACTGCCGCGCTTCCGGCGTCGACGTCACGGCAAAAGAACAAACCCACAATCGCTGATTCGTGCCGGTTCCGTGCTGCCTACAGTCCGCAATTCCCGAAACAGGACGAGCGCACACCGAGCACGCGCAACATTCGCTTAATACTTACTTCGCGCGCTGATCCTTTAAACAGACAGGCTCGCCTTGAGGCACGTCAACGCAATTCCAGCCCGCGCCAAAACCAAATGAAGTAGTGCGCGCATTGCGATATCTGGTTTCGAAAAACGCGACTAAAATCACTAGCGCGACCAACGCCAGAGCGATTCCGATCGTCTCTTTCGGTGGCGGCAGTTGGTATGGCCAGTTCATCGCTTCGTCTTAGGAGTGCGATTGTTCGCCACGATTTCTCGGACGAAAAGGGATCGCCGGTAAAAGTTAGATTGCTCGATATCATCGTCTCTCAAGTGAGCCGTGAGAAATCGATTCTGCTCTTGCAGCTCGACTTCGATCCTCTCTATGCGTTCGATGCCAGCCAACGATGAAACGTCGGTCCCAAGATAGGCGGCCGCCGCTTCAATGTCGGTGTCGCTGATGCTTTCCGGGGAAGGACGAGCAATGCCCACCGTAAAATTTTCGAGCAGGTGAAACGCGGCGCTGAATTCCATTTCTGTCCACCGACGGAATTAACGGCGACCTTCACAGCCTTCCGCCTAAAACTCAATAACTCACCCGCACCAGCAGCCCCGCCGCAAACGCCGCAGCGATAATCACAACAACCGCCAGTAGCCGTCAGTCGTATCGCTCGCGCCGGGGCAACTTCACTATAAGGCCATCAAATTATTTGTCGGGATTCAGATCAGGATACCGATCAACTATAGGAAAGATTAGCTCTTTTGCGACGTGCCCCATCAAGTCGCCGATAGCTTTGTCAAATTTCGCTTTTATTGCAGGATCCGAAAACCTGCGTGTCTCAGCGTACATCTGTCCGACCGGACCGTCGAGCGACACAGCGAGAGACAACAGGGCTTGTGCAACTTCCTTTTCCATCGTCGTCTCATTACTTGCTAGCTTGCCTCTCAAGCCTAGCAGGCTGCTGAAAAATTGCGGTGCTTCAGGCGCGGAGAGAGTTGCTGCTGACTTTCCGAGAATGGCTTTGTCGATGATGACGGTCGGCGGATGTGGCTGTGATGAGCGACGCCTTAGGTGGCATCATGGTGTCATCTCCTCAATCAATTTCGGTAGTCTGACGAGGTTGTAGGCTGCGGCGGCGAAGGCGAAGGCGAAGGCCCAGCCCACGCGATCGACGCCGCGAAACTTCGTCTTGCGCTGCCCGGCGATGGTCTTCATCCAACCAAAGGCCTCCTCGATCCGTTTACGAATGCGCTGGCTCGCCGAATAGGCCTGATGGCGCGTTGTTCGCCGGTCGATGGTTGAACGCCGGCCGCTGATATTTTGCGCGATGTGCGGACGCACATTCATGGTTCGCAGTTCATTGACGAAATCGGCCGCGTCATAACCCTTGTCGGCGCCGAGCGTGATGGCTTTTGGCCGATCGGCGCGCGGCTCGATCATGGCCAGCGCCGCGATGCGTTCGCCATGGCCGTTGGCGGGCGTGAGACAGGCATCGACGATGAGGCCGCAACGGTTCTCCATCAAGGCGTGGCCGAGGAAAGCGAGTTTTGCTTCCATGCCCGGCCCCTTGCGATAAAGTCGGGCCTCGGGGTCAGTGGTCGAGGCATGTGTCTCGTTCGAGCGCTTCTCACCCTTGAAATCCGCCTCGGCGTTGCGGCCAGGACCTGACGGCGGCTGATCCCCTGAACCGTCCTTCGGCTTGAAGCTTTTCATCGAGGCCCAAGCCTCGATCAGCGTGCCATCGACGGAGAAATGATCCGACGAGATCAGCCTTTTGACGCGCGGCTGGGCCAGCACGGCGGCGAGGAACTTCGCGGCGATCGCCCCATCGAGCAGACGATCGCGGTTCTTGGAAAACACCGTCGCATCCCACACCGGATCGTCGATGGCGAGCCCGACAAACCAACGAAACAGCAAGTCAGTATCGAGCCGCTCCATCAACTGGCGTTCCGAGCGAACTGAATAGAAAGCCTGCAACAGCATCGCCCGCAGCAGCCGTTCCGGCGGGATCGACGGACGGCCGACCTTCGAATAGAGCGCCGCGAAATCCGCCGCCAGGGCTCCGAGCGCCTCGTTGGCGATCGCGCGGATCACTCGCAACGGATGATCACGGCGCACCCGCGCCTCCAGATCAACATAACTGAAAAGCTGTCCCGAACCTTCGTCACTGCCGCGCATGCTGCTGTCTCCCAACGAAATGGAATCACGATCAGCCCCGCAAAGGAAGAGGGTTTTTCAGCAGCCTGCTAGGCTGTGCCGTAATACCCTGTCAACGCCGTTAGAGCGCTGCCGGGAAGGAACGCCATGAGCCTCTTAAGGACCGCCCTAATTGCCGGCGCTCTAGTGTCGCCCGCTATCGCATCCGCCGCGACCTGCCACGACACCCCCGGCTCTTATACTGACGTCGATGGCGATACGGTACACCGGCCTGTTTGCGCAACCACGCATCAGGCCGGCGAAACCGCTATCTGCAATGACGGCTCGCACAGCTTCTCGCGCCACCACACCGGCACGTGTTCGCACCACGGCGGCGTGGCGGAATGGGAGTGAAGTCGGTCTGAATTAATAGGAAAGTATTTCAATGGCTCGGTCACCAAGTTCAAACCCGCGGCGAGCAGCTGCAAATTTAAACTCTGATCAGATGCGCACTGGAATTACACGCCTCAATAGGAGAATCGAAGAGCTGCAGAACTTTGACGTGAATTCCATTACTAAAGGTGGCGATTCTCGAATCTTGGCCTTTGAAAAGTCGATCGAAGAGACCTTAGATCGAGTATTCGGCCCGATGACTATCGAACAAGGCCGGTACGCGCAGGCAGCCGTCCTTCATCAGGAATGGGGCGTCGCTCTGCAGTACGCCGCCAGAAATATGACTCCTCCACCGAACGAGCTTCAGAGCGAATTTGCGCCACTGAGAGACCGCTCAATCGCTCTATTGAAGCAAGCGGTGAGCGGCCTTGAGGAAGAGCTTTCACACGACGAGGAAAATAACACTTCTTTAATCGTCGGGATGAGCGAACTTGGTCGCCGGGTGTTTCTTGTTCACGGTCACGATGAAGGCATCCGGGAATCGGTCGCGCGGTTTTTGGAGAACATTGGATTTCAGCCAATCATCCTACATGAGCAAGTTAATCAGGGCCGCACTGTGATTGAAAAGGTCCAAGCGTACGGCGATGTAGGATTTGCAGTAGTCCTCCTGACGCCGGACGACGAGGGAGCGACCAAAGGAGGCACACCATCTCCGCGCGCTCGACAAAACGTCATTTTGGAACTGGGATATTTCATTGGCCGCTTAGGCCGAAAACACGTCATCGCCTTGAAGCGTGACGAGGTTGAATTCCCGTCCGATTTCGGCGGAGTCGTCTACGAGGTGTATGATGCGAATGGCGGCTGGAAGCGAGCGCTTGGTCGTGAATTGCAAGAAGCTGGCTACGACATTGACTGGAATAAAGTCATGCGTTGACAAGCCCGTACAAAGTTACCTTCCCCCACTCGGCACAACCGGCCGCCACACTTGCCTATTCGGGATTGCCGCTTGTATAGGCTTGCGAGAAATCGGCCGTGACGGACATTGATCGCGCATCATCGGCAGTCGCCTTCGCGTTTATTTGCCTGATCGCGAAATCCGCTAAGCCCCGAACGTCTGATTTGCCCGCGCTCGCTCGGTGAACAATTGCCGACGCGATGATCTCGGTGCGAGGGTCATTGCGATCTATACCAAGTTCTATAAGGGCGACCTCATAAGCCGCTGTCATTTTAGAAATTTCTTGCGGGCCAAAGGTCGAATTTCTGAGGATTCGATAGATAGCCATAACGTAGCCTCTAGGTTCCTTTTAAAACTCCCAACCTCGCGAACACGACGAGCGGAAGCCGTTTCGGGTTTTGCAAGTAAAGATAAGTCGAACCGCCAAACGCACAATAGCTTTTGCTAATTTTCGTCGTGGTTCCAGAGGCGTTAGATCGTGACGTTTGTCATTGCAGCGCAGCAAGCCCCCGTGAGCTTCACCTCGGCTTCGGCCCTTCACCGTGCCAGAGCGCTTTCGTGAAGTGCGCGCCGCAAACGCGGATCGTCGATAAGGGTGGATGGTGCTCGCAATCGGCGCTAATCGCATTGAGAAAGCTGGTGCCGTCCATTTCAGCCCCGTATTTCGCGATCATGTTGGCGACGCGATACCGCCCGCGACGCGGGCAATGCCAGCAGGCGATGTATAGAAACTCGCCTTTCATCGCGCCGACCGTGTAGGCTTGCATGCCTTCGGGGCTGCGCGCCTTGCTCATTCCACCTTGCCTCGCGCATAAGCGCGAAGCTGATCGAGAATCGGCTCTTTGGGATCGAGCTTGAAAGCGCAGTTGAACCGCGGGTTGGTCGCTTTATAGATGCGTTGAATGATGGTCTTGAGCGCATCGCGGTCTGGTTCAGGGACCGAAGATCGCCAAGCGATCGGGGATGAGGCCGGCAAGCCATCGGCGCTGTTCGCGGTCAGAATCCAGATCGCGTGATCGGCGCGCATCGCAGATATTCATCTGGGAACCGGCACGCGTTTTCAGGCTCAAGCACTGAATGGAGACAAACGAGAGGTCTTTCGCCGGGATGGGTTGGACTAACCTTCCCGACCTCGTCGAGAAAGAAGATCGGACTCGCCGTCTTTGATTCAGGGAATCCCGGTGCAATGCGTCCCGGCCGCGCAGCCTTCCAGGAGAGGGACAGCCCGATCGGCGCGCCGTAATCGCTCAACATGTCCATGGCGACCCGTTCTAGACGCGTGCCAATAGCTTCCGCCAAAGATTAGGCAAAGAAGCTTCTCCGATCTCGGGGGCGCCGAGAAGCACGATCGACGGGATCGCGAGCTGAGATTTCGTGACGAGGGACAATTTAAAGGTATGCAGAACAATACGGGCCTGCGCCGGATCATATCGCAGAGTGTTTGGTCGTTCAGGGCTTCAAGTATCGCCGATTTCATTGCCAAAACGAAACCATACTCGATGGATGGCATCGCTGGACAGATTCGATGCCCTGCCTCGTTATGGAGGCTGAAGGTGATATGTTTCTTCCCGGCCAGCCGCAAACGCAGCAAGGGAGGCTATGCTGTCATCGATCAATAGACCTTGGTTTCATTTCGATCGAGACGATTGCGCATGCCATCTGTCATAGCGGGCATTCTCATAAATCGACGGAATTGGAATAGTTGTCCGTCAGACAGCCGGATAATCGGCCGCAAGGCTGGTCTCTTTCCAGAGATTGACCTCGTCAAGCATCGCCCGCAGTTGACTTTCGACGTTTTCGAAACCTTCGCGACCCAGGACGAGATGCCGCGGCGGGGCCGCCGATTGGACAGCGCCGATAATGACTTCAGCGGCGCGGGTGGGATCGCCTGGCTGTTTGCCGCTATATTCTGCGGTCGCAAGCCTGCGCTTGTCGGCGCTTTCTTTGTAATCGCTGATGAAATGCGGGGATTGTTTCAGCGAGCGGCCAGCCCAATCCGTACGAAACGGTCCCGGTTCGACCAGTATCACATGCAGGCCTAAAGGCTCGACCTCCTTGGCAAGGGACTCGGATAGGCCTTCGACCGCGAATTTCGTCGCGGCATAATAGCCGGATCCGGCAAAACCGATGACGCCTGCGACCGAAGTAATATTGACGATCGTCCCCTGCCGCCGTGTCCGCATCTGAGGCAAGACCGCGCGCGTTACGGCAGCAAGACCGAAAAAATTTGTCTCGAAAAGCTCGCGGACTTCCTTGTCATCGCCCTCCTCAACGGCGGCCAAATACCCATAGCCAGCGTTGTTAACGAGGACGTCGATGTGGCCGAATCGACGGATGGCCTCATCGACCGCCCGCTTGATCTGATCAGGTTTGGTCACGTCCAGCGCAAGGGCGATTGCCTGGTCCTTGTTTTGCTCGCCGATATATTCGAGGGCCTTCGGATCTCGCGCGGTCGCGACAACATGAAATCCATGTGCAAGAGCAGCTTTCGCAAGCTCGCGGCCAAAGCCGGTCGAACATCCGGTAATGAACCAGACGGGCTGCTGCGTTTCTTTCCCCATGAGTACCGCTCCTTCGGAATATTCATCCTTACGCCTGAACGGATCGCACGGACGTCGGTTAAACTAGGGGAATTTGGACGACAGATAAGCTGAGGACATTAATATAGATCAATCCAGCGGATGCGCCGCAGTGCTTATCCGCTGTTGATTCAGCTCTTCGGATTTCAGCGTGGGATTTTCTAAAGCAAATCCTTTTGTCATCCGGTTGCGCGGCGCCGGCCTGAGCACGGATCTGGACGGATAAACCGTTCGGGTCGATGCTTTAAGCCGAGGTGCCTGACCGTATAGCCTGATACGATTGCCAAGCGGGCCCGACCCCGAAGAAAACTCCGGGTGCGGGCAACGAACGCCAAGCTTCGCAGCTTTGATTTTTTCCGGGGGACGTCTTGTCAGGAAGCGACTTTGACGGAATCAAATAAAGTCTTCGCGCTAGAGTTCGCGCTCTAGCGACGGTGCAGCTGGTCGCGAATCCTCTCGAATTTTTTCTGCTGCCGCGCGTCGAGACTTTTGTAAAAAGCAATCAGCTTCGGATTCTCCAGTTTCAAAGCATCAAGCCGAGCCGCATAAAAATCCTGCCCGAAAATGAGACGCCCTTCAAACGTAGACAGATCCGGCTTGCTCGCGCAGAGCTTGGTCTTTGAATCGGCGAGCGCCTTCGCACGCGCGGCCTGAAACTCTTCGAAAGTGGCCTTCTGTGCGTCATTAAGATCCAAGCGTCTCGCCAACCAATCGGCAAATGCACCCTCATTCGATAAGGGGGTACGCTCCGAGCAGAGGCGTTCAATGGTCGAGTCTACTTTCGGCGCCGCCTCAGCCTGTACTAAGGGCGAAGCAAAAGTCACACATGCAACGATTAAAGCTAAAACTTTCAACTTCCGCATTTCATTCTCCTGGTGTTGATTTCTGCCGAGAACTGACCCGGCTTTTTATGTTCCCGAGGTCAGGTTTTGGTCAATGCATTGGCCTTCTCCCTTCGTTCTTTTGCGATTGTGTTGCTAGCCTTGAACCGGAAGTCATCGACAGATCGATGTCAGCCGGGTGTGTTGGCTTTCACGGCCAAGGCTGTAGTGGAATTCATATATCGGCCTTGTCACCTGCTTTACCAAATAAATATGAACTCACACAATTTTGCTCTTATGGCGCTTTGCACGTGATCCACGACGCGCATTTTCAGTTTGTCGGTGATTTCGCGTCGACTGAGAGCGTCGCGATTTGGTGACGGAGTCTTGAACGGACTTTGCATCTGCTTTGACGTGGATCAAACACCATTCTGCGGCGCAGCCGTACCAAAAGAATTGGTTCTTCGACAATCTGGATTGTGGACGCTGGATTGTGGATGTCGTGGACGTCGTGCGCTCGAGAAAAGCCAAGCGAAGAGGCGAAAATGACGACGAACGAATGGGCGCCGCATATGAGTCCTAGTGTCGAACGGTTCGTCGGAAGCTCAGCGGATCAAAGGCCGGCAACGTGGGATGACGAGGCCGATGTCATCGTAATCGGATACGGTTTCGCTGGAGTTGCGGCCGCGATTACCGCGCATGACTCCGGGGCGAAGGTGCTCATGCTGGAGAAGGCACCCGAGGCGCATAAGGGCGGCAATAGCCGCGTGTCGGGCAACATCGTCTTCTGGCCCGACAATGTGGAGAAGGCCAAGGCCTACTTGAAGGGCCTGATCGGACCCTACGGCGACAACATTTCTGAAAAGATGATCCAGGTCTGGGCGACGGAAATGCACGCCAACCGTGCCTGGCTTGAAGGCTTGGGCATGAAGCCCGTAGCGCTCGCCGCCGTGCCCGCCGAGTTTCCGGAACTGGACGGCTCCGATTGCGTGCAGATCTTGGTTCATGGCGACGGATCAATCGGCGACGAACGCCTGTGGCGAGGCGTCACCGAGCCGGCCATGGCGGCCCGCCATATTCGAACGCTTTATGAAACGGCGGCGGTCCGGTTGGTGAAAGACAAGGGCGAGATCGTCGGCGTCGTCGCGGACCGGCGCGGGACAACCATGGCCATCAAGGCGAATCGCGCGGTCGTCCTCGCCTGCGGCGGCTTTGAGAACAATCCGGCGATGATCCACACTTACCTGACTGGCCTGCCGCGCATCTATCCGTCGGGCACGCCCTACAACACGGGCGACGGCGTTCGCATGGGCTTGGAGGTCGGCGCCGACCTCTGGCACATGAGCAACATCTCCGGCCCGGTGTTTTTCTTCAAGGCGCCCGAGATTCCGGTTTCCGGCTGGATCAATACGCCCCACGCCGCAAGCTACATGTTCGTGGCGGGCGACGGCGCGCGCTTTACCGCAGAGGGCCAGCAGGCCATGGGCGCCGATCGCCACGGCAAGATCAAATACCACGGCGCGTGGATGCAGCAGCCCGCCCCGGTCCCGGTTTACTTCATCTTCGATGAGAGCGTGCGCAAGGCGGGGCCCCTCGGGCGGGCGCATGCGGATTGGGACGTCAGCCACGACGGCCGCTACGCTTGGAGCGACGACAACCTGCGCGAGGTAGAGAAGGGTTGGATCAGGACGGCCGAGACAGTGCGCGATCTCGCCGGGCTGATCCAAGTTCCGCCGGACGCGCTGGAAGCCTCCGTCGCGCGGTTCAACAGGTTTGCTGCCGCCGGCAGGGATGCCGACTTCGGCCGAAACCCGGCTTCGCTCGCAGCGCTGAAAACCTCACCTTATTACGCCATTGAATTGACGCCCACCTTCATCAACACGCAGGGCGGGCCGCGGCGCAACGAGGATGCCCAGGTGATCGGCGCCGACGGCCGGCCGATTCCGCGCCTCTACTCGGCGGGCGAACTCGGGTCGATCTACGCCTTTCTCTACCAGGGCGGCGGCAACATCGGCGAGTGCTTCGCCTTCGGCCGCATCGCTGGCGCGAACGCCGCGCGGGAAGAACGGCAGGAGGTCGAAGCGATAGCCGAGGTCAGCGGCTAGGTCATTTCCGCCAAGACAGCACGAAAGCGGCTCGCAGCGGTCACGTCATCCATCTTTCGGAAGCGTTGTTTTCGACTGGACAGAGCCCCAGACATTTCACGCTGCCCGCGCGGACGTCAGTGCAATCTAACTGGCTGCGCGCGCAGGTACGGAGGCCGACCGGGCAGACCCTCCTGTATCTATTCTGCTTCGCCCAGACGGGCGGCACGATAGACGTATTTGCCGCGCAACCCATCGTGGCCGTGGCGCAGCCTGAGCTTGCCGATGGGTTCGGCGCGGAGCGAATCGGGCACGCTTGTACCGATATCGCTCTTGGCCGGTGTTACACCGCCGTCCGCCAGCCACAGGGCGCCGGTTGCGTAGCTTGCATCGTCGGAGGCCAGGAAGGCAAAAATATTCGCCATCTCCTCCGGGGTGCCGCGGCGGCCGAGCGGCACCGTGTCACCGATCGATTCCTGGGCCGCGAGCGGGATCGGACTGTCGGCCCCGCGCGTCCAGGCCGTATCGATCGCGCCAGGCCAGACACAATTAGCGCGCACGCCGTAAGGCGCCTGCTCCAGCGCGACCCCCTTGGCGAAGGCGTGCAAAAAGCCCTTGCTGCCGCCGTAGGGTGTGAATCGCGGCGAGCCGTTGAAACCAGCCTCCGAGCCGGTGAAGACGATGTTGCCCAGCGTCTCCTGCAGATACGGCAGCGCGAATTTGGTCATCAGGAATGCGGTGCGCACGTTGTTCTGGATGGTCCGCTCGAAATCCTCGATGCGATAGGCTTCCGTATCCGCATTGGCGATGAAGACACCCGCATTGTTGATCAGGATGTCGATCCGGCCGAAGCTCTGCAGCGCCAAGCCGACACAGGCACGCGCCGTCTCAGGCTCGGATAAGTCGCCCAGAAATGCCACGGCTGCGCCCCCCTCGGACAGGATGGCGGCGGCAACGTCCTCCACCGGGTCGTCTGGCAGACCGGCCAGCACGAGCCTTGCTCCTTCCTGTGCAAATTTATGGCTGATAGCCTCCCCGATGCCCGTGCCGGCTCCGGTGACGATCGCGATCTTGCCTTCTAAGCGCATGAGTAAGCCCTCCACTTCTTGCGGCCAGACACTTCGGCGAGATGCCATGAGCCGGCGAATGCGTAGGGCATATCGGTGAAAAGCGCGGCTTGGCAGATTCCACGCCACCTTCGCCGCTATACCCCGGGTTTTGGTCCGGCATCATGGCCGCTATGCGTTGACGGGCGCAGTGCGGCCGCGATCGGAAGTCGCCGGATGCGCTGGCTACAGGCGGCAAAAACCGCATTAGCGATTGCGGCGGCCGTCGGCACCGAGCCTGGCTCCCCGACGCCCGTTGATGCCACATCCGGATCGCCCACGAATTGGACCTCGATCACGCGCGGCGCATCAAGGAAGGTCGCGATCGGATAATCCCGTCACGACGATGAGATCACGACGCCGTCTTCAACCTTGAGTTCCTCGAGCAGCGTCCAGCTCGCTGCCTGCTGCACGCCGCCCTCAATCTGGTTGCGGGCGCCGTCCGGATGCACCAGACGCCCGGCATCGACCGCGCACCAGACGCATTCGAGACGCACCGCACCGTCCGGCGCGACGCTGACCTCCGCCACCTCGGCGATGTAAGTGCCGTGGTAGATTGCGCAGGCCACACCGAGACCATGTCCTTCCCCGCGCGGCGCGTGCCAGTTGCTCATTGTGCGCACGGCTTCGAGCACGCGTCGCAGGCGGGGATCATTCGCCAGGGCGAGGCGGAAGACGATCGGATCCTGCTGCGCGGCATGGGCAAGCTCGTCGACGAAGGATTCGATCGCAAAGACATTCGGCGCTGCGCCGAGCGAGCGGAAGGATATGGTGGGCACGTCGCCGGGCTCCACGCGCAGGCGGATCTCGGCCTGCCCAAGGCGATAGGGTGGTTCGGCGGCGCGGCCCGCGGTTTGCTCCGGCACACCAGGCGCGAGGGCCTGCGATCCGACGATGTAGGAATTGGTCCGCACCCCGTAGCGCCAACCGACAATCGCGCCATGGGCATCGAGCCCCGCCTCGACCTCGGCGTCGAAGACGGGGCGGTGTGGGCTGAGGCGGAACTCCTCCGCCCGGCTCCATTGCACCCGCACCGGGCGCCGTGCCGCGCGCGACAGCCGGACCGCTTCGATCGCGACATCGTCGGCGTTGCCGCGCCCATACTGGCCACTCATCATCTGAGGATGGACATGGATCTGTCCAACGGGCAGCCCGAGCAGGGCGGCCACCTCGTCGCGCAGGCCGAAAGGGCGTTGCGTTGCCACATAGAGATGCGCGCCATCCCCACGCACATCGGCGACGGCCGCGCGCGGGAGGATCGAAGCATGCGCGATATGCGGCGCATGATAGGCGGCCTTCAGGCGTAGCGACGCATTCGACAGCGCGGCCTCCACGCCATCATCCTGCCGCATCACCGCCTCGTATGCCGTGTCCGGCACGACAGGGCTCGGGCCCCATTCGGCGACAAGCGCGTGGAGCGCATGGAACAGCGCATTCTCCCGCTCGGCGACAATGCCGATGAAATCGCCCTCGCGAACAACGGCCACCACGCCTGGTACCGCTCGGGCTGCGGCATCCTGCAGCGCAATCAGCTTCATGCCGGATCGCGGCGGATGCAGGACATGGCCGAACAGCATGGCCGGAAGCTGAATGTCGGCGGGATATTTCGCCTCGCCCGTCAGGATGGTGCGGGCCTCAAGGCGCAGCGGCCGATCCTCCGCCATGCGTACCGGCAGGTTGCCCGGCACGGCCCCTTCGGGAATGTCCCCGGTCAGCGGCTCGTCGCCGACAAGGTCCTCATACGACAGAGAACCTCCGTCGGGGGCGATCGCTCGCCCCTCCATCAGGGTCAGCGCCGAGGATGGGGCATCGAGCCGCGCAGTCGCGCGGTCGAGCAACAAGGTACGGGCCTGGATCGCGGCAGCGCGCAATTGCCGCCCATCCGTCGCTGTCGACATGCTGCCGGTGGTGCCCATGTCCCATGGCACGCTGTCCGTCTCACCGAGAACAATATCGACCTTCTCGACGGGAACGAATAATTCGTCTGCCACAATCCTGGCGAAGCCTGTGCGGATACCCTGACCGTACTCGACCTTGCCGGAGCGCCCGATCACACGCCCATCGCGCCCGATCGCGATCCGCTGCTCCAGTCGCTCCGAGGCGAAACGGGCGGGCCTTGCAGGCTGCGCAATCGGTGCCCTCATCGCGAGGCCCTCAGCACCGCGCGGATGACACGGCCATAGACCCCGCAGCGGCATAGATGCGGCGCGAGGGCCGCGCGAATCTCACCTTCATTGGGATGCGGCGTGCGCTCCAGCAGCGCCACAGCGGAAATGACCATCCCGGTGGTGCAGGCGCCACACTGCATAGCATCTTCCTCAAGGAAGGCCTGCTACACGGGATGCAGCACATCCCCCTGCGCAAGGCCTTCGATGGTGACGATCTCCTTGCCCACCGCATGTTCGACAGAAGTCACGCAGGCGGGAACGGGCCGCCGGTCGATCACCACATAGCAAGCGCCACAGGCGCCGTGGCCGCACCCGTAATGTGCGCCGGTTAATCCTAGACCGTCGCGCAGCAGGCTGAGCAGAGACAAGTCCGGCGCCGCCTCAACCAGACGTGTCGCGCTGTTGACCCTCAGACGGATTGGCACGGGTGTCACCGGCACCAAAGGATAGCGGGCTTCTCGCGCGGCGTCGGCGGGGAAGCGTCCTGCGATGGCCGAGAATGATCGGCGCCACAGGATGCCAAGCGACGGGGATGCCGAGCTCGGCCTTGGTCTTCGCATCATTCAGCCATAGTCGCGAGAGTCCGATCCAACAAGTGCCGACGCCCCCGGCATGGGCCGCCAGCATGAGGTTTTCGCCTGCCAGGCAGCAATCCTCAACCGACTGCGCCTCGTCGTTGACTGCACAGATGACAATAAGCGCAGCGGCACCGTGGAATATCTCGAAGGTCGGGTCCACGGCATGGGCGTGCAGGGGGGAGTCCGCGGGAAGATGCGCCGCCGCGTAGGATTTGGCTTCCACTCCTAGCGATTGCAGCTGCTCCCTTCCCCGCACCACAGCAAAGCGCCAAGGCTGCAGGTTGACGGAGCTTGGCGCAAGGATAGCAGCGGCGATCAACTCTTCGATGAGATCGTCGCCAACGGGCTCGGTCGTGAACTCGCGAATCGCGCGCCGAGTGCGCAATGCCTCCATCAAGTCGATGAAACGCTCCATAAGAGTTTAAAACTCAGATTATGGAGCGGGGCGGCAAGCGCATTGATACAGCGCAAGAGCAGCCCAGTTGGATCGTGCGAACGAGAAGCGGCACGTTCGATCGGCGGAAAATGCGCAGGCAGCCCGCTCCGACGCGTGTCGAAGTGAGTTAGTATTTAGCTTCGGAGATTGATAAAACCAGCACTGACCCTTTGTAAGAATGCGCGTTGCCCCAGCTCGCGCTTACAAGCGCGAGCGTCACAAGTGAAAAGCGTGAGCGTGACAAGCACAAAATGGATTTTCATAAACGTTGCCGTAAAAAATTACCCCTATAATGTTTACGGTGAATCGTAAGTGTTTGCTGCAGGACAAGTGATGACGAGAAATTCGTCTTGATATGTTGGAGTCGCTCTCACGAAATTGTGCGGTCATCGAAAACTGAGATGAGCGTATCCTAACCTCTCGGAAATGATTTGATCAGAGAGTCACTGCGCATTGTACCTGGATGAAGACCACCGTTCAGAGCGGCTAAGTTTCTGAGCATCGCGTCGACTTTTGCGAATAGACCGCGCACTTTCGAATTCTTCAATTGATTGCCGGACGCCCTGAGGGCGTTTCATCCCAATTCCATTTTTCACGAACGGCATAGCTAGAGGCGGCGGGCACCGAAGGGGGATCCAGCCATGACTCAACGGTTAAGCTTGTGCAGTTACCTGTTCGCGTGGGGCCGTCTGCCATGCGCTTGCGACGGGCGAAGTACGTACGTTCCAAGGGTAAACCCGGGACCGGTCGATGACGATGGCACATTGCCTGCTGGGATTACGTCGGCATGCGTCGCACGGAAGGCGCGCGGAGCGCGGCGTCTATCTGGAATTCTCGAAAAATGTCTATCAGTGTCTCTGATGGCCTTGTCTTCGGCGAGTATCTTACTGATTTGCGTGCCGCGCGCGATGGCGGTCGATGTTTCGACGCAGGCACAGCTCAACACTGCTGTCGCGGACGGCAACTCCATCAACATTACGTCTGGCGATTTGGCGCTATCTTCCGGCCAGACTCTTTCATCGACGGCGGATCTCGCGATTGCCGCGGGCGCGAGCTTGGATACGACGGCTGCCGGTAGTCAACAAGTCGGCTCATTGGCGGGTGGCGGTACCTTGACCGTTGGAACCACGACCTTCGTTTTTGGTGCCGACAACACGAACACAGCGTTTTCGGGCACCGTAGACTTGAGCAATCAAGCCTTCGACAGTCCTTCGGGAACCCTCGCCAAGATCGGAACCGGCACGCTTACGATCGATGGCGCAAGCTTCAATGTGGGTTCGACGTACATTGCGCAAGGCGCGATGGCACAGACGAGCGGCACGACGTCCATCAATTATCTTGCGGTGGGGGAGGGAACCGGCAGCACAGGAAGCCTTGATGTATCCGGCGGTACGCTGACCATTGGCACTGCTCTCCAGGTCGGCGATTTCGGCGGCCAGGGCGCCGTCAATCAGACCGGCGGTACCGTGCTCGTGACGCCTTTGTGCGGCGTTGTTGGGAGCTGCGCCTCAATCAACATCGGCAACCAGGGTGGTATCGGGACTTATGCCATCAGTGACGGTGAACTGGATATCGTCGGTGGCAACGACGTGATTGGCCGCGTGCAGGGCAGAGCAAATGCCTCGAGCTCCGGCGAACTCGATATCAGTGGCAGCGGCGAGGTTGATATTTCTGGAGCGGCACATTTCGTCCTTGGAAACACCGATACCTTATCATCGCAAGCGCAGGGCGCGATCAACCAAACCGGCGGCGTGTTGCGGGTGGAGAACGATTCGATATTGTTTTTGTCCGGCCCGAACTCCTTGACCGACGTCTATAATCTCGATGGCGGCACGTTGCAGATCGGCGGCTCTAGCCTGCAAGGACGCTACAACAACACGACGAGCACTTATGCGTTCAATCTCGGCGGCGGAACGATCCAGGTGATGGGGTCAGCGCTAGTGACCAATGTCAACGCGGCGCTGACGAGCGGCGTCTCGACGATCGATACCAATGGATTGGGTGCAACTTTCGGCGGTATTCTTTCAGGCAATGGCGGTCTCGCCAAAGTGGGCGCCGGGACCTTGGTTCTCACTGGCACCAACAGCTATGCGGGCGGAACCGACCTCAACGCGGGCATTATCCAGGTTGGCGCCGACGCCAATCTCGGCGCCGCGACCGGTCAACTCATCTTCGATGGCGGCACGCTGCAATATGCGAACGGCTTTTCCAGCGCCCGGTCTATCACTTTGAACACCGGCGGCGGCATCATTGACACGAACGCCAACAATGCGACCTTGAGCGGCGCGATCGGCGGCGCCGGCGGCTTGACGAAAACAGGCGCTGGCGCCCTCACGCTGTCTGGCGCGAGCAATTATTCCGGCGCAACGCTCGTCAATGCCGGCACCTTGCAGGCGGGCGCGACGAATGTCCTGTCGGCGATCAGTGCCTTCACTCTTGCGAGCGGCACGACGCTCAATCTGGGTGGTTTCGACAACACGATCGGCTCGCTGGCCGGCAGCGGAAGCGTCGCGCTCGGCGCCGCGACTCTGACGGCGGGCGGCGACGGGGCTTCGACGGACTTTTCCGGGACAATCGACGGCACCGGCGGATTGGTAAAAAGCGGGGATGGCACGCTGACCTTGACGGGCACGAGCAGCTATGTGGGACCAACAACGGTCGCGGCAGGTACTCTTGATGTCAATGGAACGCTGGCGTCGATCGCAACGGTCGATTCCGGCGCAATTTTAAAAGGAAATGGCACGCTTGGCGGCCTCGCGGTCGCGAGCGGCGGTGTCGTTGCCCCCGGAAATTCAATCGGCACGTTGAACATCGCCGGCAATGTCGCTTTTGCATCGGGGTCGATCTATCAGGTTGAGGCGAACGCGGCGGGCGCCGCCGATAAGATCTCGGCATCGGGGGTGACGACGCTCGGCGGCGGCCACGTGCAGGTGCTCGCGCAATCCGGCAATTACACGGCGCAGACCTATACGATCCTGACATCGGCGGCCGGCGTGGACGGTACTTTCACGGACGCCACCAGCGATCTCGCCTTTCTGACGCCGACGCTGAGTTATGATCCCGATGACGTCTTTCTGACGCTGACCCGCAATGGCGTCTTCTTTTCCGACATGGCCGAGACGCGCAACCAGCGCGGCGTGGCCGGCGCCCTCGATGCGGCGCCAACAGGCGACGCGCTTGTCACGGCAGTGGGCGGCCAGAACCCGGCGGGGGCGCGACAGGCCTTTGATGCACTCTCGGGCGAAATCTACGCCAGCACGGCGTCGAGCCTGATTACGGACAGCGTGTACTTTCGCGAGGCGATCCTGGGGCGGTTGCGGCAGGCCTCGTTTGCAGGCGCTTCGGATGCGACGGCGGCGCTTGGCCTTGGCGGGCCGGCCTTGGCTTACGCGGATACCGCGCCGGCGAGCGTTGGCAACGTTCCGTTCCCGATCCGGTCTTCGCGCGCGCCTGATCTGACCTGGTGGTCCGTAGGCACGGGCGCCTGGGGCCAGTTTGACGGCGATGGCAACGCCGCGGGCGTCGAGCGAAATCTGGCCGGCTACTTCACCGGCGTCGATCGCCGCTTCGGCGATAATTGGCTGGCGGGCCTGGCCGCGGGCTACACCAATTCCAGCCTCAGCATCGCGGCGCGCGCCAGCGGGGCCGATATCAATACGGCGCATTTCGCCGCTTACGCCGCCGGCAATTACGACGCTTGGAATTTTCGCTCGGGCGCCGCCTTCTCCTGGAGCGATATCAGCACCAACCGCATGGTTCTGTTCCCTGGCTTCTCCGAGGCGACCAACACAAACTACAACGCGGGGACCACGCAGGTGTTCGGGGAGGTTGGCTATGCCCGTTCGCTTGGCAACATTGCCATCGAGCCTTTCGCGGGTGCCGCCTATGTACATCTCGGAACTGCGGGATTTACCGAGGCCGGCCAAACGGCGGCGCTGAGCGGGGCAAACATCAACGAAGATGTGGGTTATTCGTCGCTCGGTTTACGCTTGGCGACCAATATCGCGCTGGAAAGCGGACAGGTTCTCACGCCGCACGCGTCGGCTTATTGGCAACACGCCTTCGGAGATGTCACGCCGGTGCAGACGCTGAGCTTCCTTTCGACCGGTACGGGCTTTTCGACGGCAGGCGTGCCGCTCGCTCAGAACACGGCCGTGATCGATACCGGGCTCGATCTCGCACTCACCCGCAACACCAAGATCGGCGTTTCTTATTTTGGCCAGCTCGGCTCAAACGTCCAGGACAATGCCGTCAAGGGCGACTTCCTCTGGCGATTCTGAGCGGGAAACGGCGGAAAGACAGTACCGCAAGTTCACGGCGTCAGGCGTCTTTTCGACGTTATTCTTGCGTCGTCCGTGAAGAACAACCAAGCTACTGATTAAGAGTGATTTTTGGGTCTCGGCCAGTATTGGTTTTTGCCGGATTTGGCGGCTTGGGGATGGGTTTTCTTGCAAATTGATCGGCGGCTCTGCTCGTGATTCTCTTCGTTTCGGGGACGAAGCGGAGGGTGATTCTGATGCGGCCGAAAGAGCAGCGCGAGACTGGGCAGAAGGATCTTTTCAAAGCCCGGCTCGACCAGATCGTCGACATGAGCCATCCGCTCGCGAAGCTCGCCGGGGCGATCGATTGGGGCTTTCTCGAAACAAGCTTCGGTACCGCCTACAGCGACAAGCCGGGACATCCGCCGCTGGCGACCAGGCTGATGGCGGGGCTCGCCATCCTGAAGCACATGCACGATCTTTCCGACGAGGTTTTGTGTGATCGTTGGGTCGAGAACCCCTATTATCAGCTGTTCTGTGGCGAGGAGTTTTTCCGCCACAAGCTTCGCTTCGATCGCTCCTCGATCACGCGCTGGCGGCAAAGGATGGGTGAAGAAAGGCTCGTCGCGCTTTTGCAGGAGAGCCTTGCAACGGCGCCGCGCGTTGGCGCAGCAAAACCCGCCGACTTCACCAAGGTCATTGTCGACACGACGGTGCAGCCGAAGGCGGTCGCCTTCCCGACCGATGCGCGGTTGATGCATCGTGCGCGCGAGCGGCTGGTGCGGCTCGCCAAGAAACATGGCGTCGGGCTGCGCCAATCCTATGTGCGCGTCGGCAAGTTCGCTTTGATCCAGCAGCAGCGCTATGCGCATGCCAAGCACTTCAAGCGGGCAAAGCGGGCGCTGAAGACGTTGAAGACCCAGCTCGGCCGCACCATCCGCGACATCGCCCGCAAGATCAAAGCCCACGCGCCGCTCGAAGACGCCTTCGCTAAGGAGCTGATGCTGGCGCGCCGGGTTCACGCGCAGAACAGGAACCTGCGCCGCATCAAAGGCACCCCGGCCGATGCCGATCTCCGCGTCTTCAGCCTGCATGCGCCAGAGGTCGAATGCATCGGCAAAGGCAAGGCGCACAAGCCTTACGAGTTCGGCGTGAAGGTCTCGGTCGCGACGACGCTCGCGCACTCGAAAGGCGGCCAATTTATCGTTCACGCCAAGGCTCTGCCCGGCAAACCCTATGACGGCCATACGCTTGCCACCGTCATTCCCGCCATCGAACGCATCGTCGGCGCCGCCCTTCAGCGCATTATCGCCGACGCCGGCTACAAAGGTCACAATGCGCCGCAGGAACATCGCTTCAAGGTCTATACCGCCGGCCAAAAGCGCCGCATGACCGATGCCATCAAGCGCGAGATGCGAAGACGCTCGGCCGTCGAGCCGGTCATCGGCCATGCCAAATCTGAACATCGCATGGGCCGCAATTATCTTGCCGGACAGGCCGGCGACGCGATCAACGCCGTGCTCGCCGCCGCTGGCTACAACTTCCGCCGCCTCTTGGCCTGGTTCAACCTTTTGTTGTCCGCAATCTGGATCGCCATCAGCCCCGCAAACGCCCCGGAAACACATTACGAAACCGCTTGGGACGCCTTCTTCACAGACGACTCTTGCTTTTGGCAGCTCACCCGCGGGGTGCCACCGTTGCTGAGGTAAGCCGCTCGTCCGCCTCCGGCCACTTCGGTCGCCAGGGATGCTTGCTTCCCTATGTCGGCTCGGGGCGCAGTGGAAAAATTCATATAGGGATTTCAATTATATAGGTGTTCGCAGTTTTGTTCTGAGTGGGCGCCAAATATTAGTAAGATAAGTCCGTAGTTTCCGGTTATCTGAGAAGCTTACCCTCCGTCATTTCTCCGAAAGCCATCGCCACGTAGCGCGAATTTTCAGAATCCCCAGAGGCTATTTTTGTGGGGACATTTTGCGTCCAATATTTTCGACTCGTCTGTGTCCTTAAAGGTCATTCCCGACGTGGCATTTCCGTTGACCACTATGGTTCCGACTTCTACCCAGGTGCCATCGCTATTATGCTTCCACGCGTCACACGGAACCTTGTTGAGGTCTTGCGGCCAGTTTTGAATGGTATAGGTGGCAGCCGAAGCCGAGCTAAGCGATCCGACAAAAATCAGAGCGGCTGCATACTTCCTCATGGCTGCCTCCAAGGTTGCCGAGCGCAAATTCCGGACACGCCGATCACCTTAGAAATTCGGGGACCTGCTGGCAGCTTAATTTTGCGTGAATCTGCGGCACGTTTCAGATCGGAGGCTTTGGCCGTCCGCTGTCACGACTTCCTCGTGTTCAAGATCGGAGCCATGCTAGGCGATTGGAGCAGGCGACTGGCTCCCCATGATCGAGCCAGGGTGAACCGAATTCGGCCTTGATCCACAGTCTTTTCGTAGCCACGGGTCGTTGTCGCGCTTACCTATGCGTGATCGGCCACAACATCCGCAAGGGCGCCTGGGCCGACCTTAACCGTCCCCGAAAATGGCTGATTCAAAGCCACGACGATCAGTAATTCGGAGCAGATGAGAAGGGCGAGCAACGCCGTCATGAGTATTTGCGACCGTAAATACATGGTTCCGAAGAAAAACGTGAAACCAATGGTTGCAGCCCCTCCAACGAATAGAACCGCCCAGAGTATGTCCGGAACCGTCCCCTCCGCGGCGAGTATTCGGCTGCGGCGCGCCTGCGTAAGGGTATCAACCTGATCGAAAAGTTCGAAGATCAATGCCACATTGCGCTGGGACGCCGCCGGCCCAAGAATGGCTTTATAGACCGCTCCGAGGGCCAAATGCGTCTTCCCGCTCTGTTTGCCGCTATCCATAGCCGGCCATTCATCCGAAATGGCGGACTGGAGATAGACGGTTAGAGCGCTGCGGAGCGGGGAGGCCTGAGCTTCCCCCAAGCCCGACGATAGATGGTACATTGCGGCGGCTGCGCCGGCCTCTTTCTCGACCATCTTCTCGGCGTCCGAGTATTTCTGCCATACAAGGAAAATCGAAAAAGCAAGAAGGAGTGCGTAAAGCCTGCCGACCATTGCGAACTTAAGGCCAGCGACCTCATTATTGGTCGGCAGCCTTTCAAATGCGACATAGCGATGAACGACGCGCTGGCCCAAAAATGCAATGAGGCTTGCCAGTCCGACTAAGATTAAGCCGGAAAGCCAAAGGGGCTCGCGGGTCAGGAATAGCATCGGATCTGCTTGCTATAGAGTCGGAAACGGTTTGATGCCCGTCCCGCAGATGAATACAAGATCAATCATTAATAAGGGTTTAGTAATTCGCGAACCGACCCCCGGGGGATGCTTAAACGTCCTTTTTAAATGCCGACACGTGCTCTCACCACGGCGGCGGAACGCCAGCAATGTGCACGGCGCGACGGTCGCTTCCATTCTTCGCCTTCGGCGAGGGCGTAATTGTTTTGAGTCAGATGGTCCTGAGCAGACCCTTGCCTTGAAAACGTAGGCGGTGCCTAATTCCGGATTAGGCAATAAGGGCCATGACGAAAGTAGCTATCATGCGGCGGTTGTTGACCGGGCTGCTGGCCTGCGCACTCCTTTGCCCCGCAATCGCATCATCGGCGGTCGGCGCCTACAACCGTTGTAAAACCAGACCACATATTAATCGGTTCGATTCAAGGCTAGCGACCGAATACGGAAATCTTATAGATCTGGCCTACCAGATGAGTGGTCGCGCAGCGCCGCCACACGAATTCACACCGCCATATGACGGTTTGCCGCCCGAGTATAACTTCATCGCCTGGGTTCGAATGAACGACTTCACCCCTAGAGGAAGAATTAGACCAAAGTTTTATGGCATAATCGTACAAAGAAAATCCGACCCTAATAGCTTCATTCTTGCGCTTCGAGGTACGAACAGCGGAATTGAGTGGTTTGATGATTTTATGTCGATCTTTCCGGTCGCGCTGCCTGGGTTTCCGGGCAAGATAGGAGAAGGGTTCGGGAGAATTTTTGGGTCGATGGAAGTTATCGGTGCCGACGGACAGCCCACGGATAAGTTTGGACACGGCTTTGTCAACGAATTCCGCGCTGCCATTTTAGGTAAGCTGATGCGTCGGGCTACGCGCATGGGCGCCAACGAACAAGCTGCGGTATTAGATCGCGTCAACGTTGAGGTGACCGGCCACAGCCTAGGAGCGGCGCTTGCCACGTTATACGTGGCAGCGAACGCACGTGATAGGCAATTGCGTATCTCGCGAATTTATACCTTTGCGTCCCCCTTGGTAGGCAACACTGAATTTGCCGCCGCATTCGAGAACCTGCGCGTGGATTCATGGCGGATTGCAAATCCTTTCGATGTCGTCACCGTGCTTCCGGCGATAGGTTATAGCCACGTCGATAGGTTGGAGCCCGTGAATTCAGGAAATTGGGTCAATAGAACGCCGATCTGCCTTCATTCGATGACTACTTATCTCCATCTGGTCCATCCGCCGATACTGCTCGATAAGTCTTGCGCGTGGGACCCGACTGTTCCTGGTCCAAATATTGGAGGCCACACGTCTTAGGCATCCAATTTCCACAGTGTGTCTTAAAGGCGAAGCCAGGATTCAAATCATTCAGGGCGCCCGTCGCGCTTGAATGCGGAGGCCGTCGCCTTCGCGGATGGGTGACCGGATGCCGCGCGAGTTCCAGAGGCGAAGATCATCAAGCAATTTGGAATTTTGCCGCCCGATCTGTTCGAGGGAAGCGGTGAACGACCTGGTTGACGACAGCGGCGTGCGTAGCGAGCCGCCCCCTCCGTCGGGACAGCGTTATCTCATTCCGTACTCCGTGAAGACGTAGTCTTTGTTCTTCACCAACGTGTGGCAGCCAAACCCACATTTCGCATTGTTATTCTGCGGCGGTTCGTCCGCTGTCGTGGCGAGCCTGAACGTAGAAGATGCGGCGTCATACTCAAACGCGGCCCATCCCCATCCGCCGCTATCCGCAAACCTCTTGCTATCTTTCACCATGAAATCGACGTCATGCTGAGCGCCCGGCACCATTGGCTGACCAGGGTATGAGTCCTGCTTTTTCGGAATCCAATGGATTTTTGCCATCTTCGCGCCGTTCGGGAAACCGTGACCATTGCCAGGCACGCCTTCCTTAAAGGCACCGATCATCGCCGGATTCCCCAAGATCGCGGCGATCTTGCCTCCGTTCTCGCTAATCGCGATCACCGACCAGTCTTCGTAGCCTCTGAACTCGGAGAATGCGAGACCGTTCCGAACTTTGAGGGTGTACTTGTCCTGAGCAGAAATCGCGGCGTCGACCGTCGCGACGGCGATTGCAGCCGAAATGCAGACACTGATCAGCGTAAGCTTTCTCATACCAGCCTCCCAATAATTTAACCTCGAAATGACCCATGTAATAAACCGGTGTAACTGGGAGCAACTCTTGAGGTCATAATCCCTAAAAAGGTATGCGCGGCCGCTTCGCGCAACCCTACACCCGGCGACAAATTCACGAATTCCTCAACGTCATCGGCGCGTCGCGGAATTTGCAGACGTTGCGGTTGGGGTTTTGACGGAACGGAGTACATGAAAATAAACTCGGTGCTCCCAAAGAAGAACCCAGCTGGCAGAACCTTAAGCTTAGTGTATTCTACGCCAATCGTTACGAAGTGGGAGTCCCGCCGATGAAAATCTCCGAAGTTCGCGACAAGGCGTTTGCGATGCCGCTTAACGACCCCGCGTATCCGAAGGGACCCTACAAGTTCTATAACCGCGAGTTCATCATCATCACCTACCGCACAGACATCGAGGCGTTGAAGGAAGTTGTGCCGGAACCACTGGAGGTCGCCGGGGATACGGTCAGCTATGAGTTCATTCGAATGCCGGACTCAACAGGCTTTGGCGACTATACCGAAACCGGCCAAGTTATTCCGGTGCGTTTTCGGGGTGCGGATGGGGACTTGCAAGAGGGCGGCTATGTCCATGCGATGTACCTTGACGACAACTCGCCTATTGCCGGAGGCCGAGAGATCTGGGGTTTTCCAAAAAAGCTCGCGACTCCGAAGATCTCTCATGAGAGCGAGACGCTGGTCTGTACGTTGCACTACGGTTCGGTTCTCTGCGTCAGCGCGTCGATGGGCTACAAGCACCGTGAAATCGATCACGCGCCGCTCCTGAAAGCATTGGCGCGACCCAATTTCATGATCAAAATTATTCCGCACGTGGATTGCACGCCGCGCATTTGCGAGTTGGTAAGATATTACGTTGAAGACGTTACGCTTAAAGGAGCTTGGTCAGGCCCCGGAGCGATTCAACTTTTCGAACACGCACTGTGTGATGTCGCGCGGCTGCCTGTCCGCGGCGTGGTTTCGGCTACGCATTATGTCACCGATCTGACGCTCGGCCTGGGAACCGTTGTGTACGACTACCTGAAATGAAGATTTTGGAGTTCAGAAACGCCCAAAAGCAGAGCCGACGCTAGCAAGCCTACGGCCCGCTTGTGCGATAGCGCACATCTTCAGCCCCCGGCGAAGGTAAGTTCGCCTTGTGGAGCACATCCCCCGCGCCACCAATTCGACCCCGTCGCCTTTGGCTACGGGGTTTTTCTTTATGGTGGCCCCTAAACAAAAATCGGGCTCTATCCGCAGAAAGTCGTTTCAACGAACGCTAATAATTTGCCGTTGCGGGTATTTCGCGTCCTTTAGGGTGCCAACAATCTCATCAGCTTACGATGAGATGAGATCGCCGCGTAGGTGGGGCAGATTACCTTCGCGATGCCCTCCCAGGCGCTTTTGCGTCGAAAAGATTGTAGTTCAGTCTTGGATGAAGGTCGTCGGCAACGGGCGGAATGGCGCTGTGGATTTTACGGCGGGTGTGCGGAGTGCCATCGCGATCCGACGAATCAACCACAATCCTGCGAAAGCCAATGCGTTTGTCTCAAGGATGCGCAGGATTATCGAGGGCGCATAGGCATAAAGCCCGCTTCTCGTCAGCAGCGAAATAAGGAAGAAGCCTCCTTCGTAACACGCAAAGGCAGCAACGAAAGTTGCGAGGACGGTGACGGTCGGATGTAAGCCAGCGCAGCGGCGTTTCGTCCAGAATGCCGTGAGAGTTGCGATGATCCCGACGAACAGAAAGGCCGGCGTCCAAGCGACAGTTGCCGCGTCGTGCGGATAATGCAGCACGGTGAAGCCAAGGATCTGGTTGGCCGCCACGATTCCGATGATAATTAGTAATCCCATTCTGCGGTCAAGCGTTAACGCGCCAAGCGCCGCGAAAGCCACAAGCGGCACCGCGCAGGCGAGGCCAAGGCTAAAAGCGACGCTTGCCGCCATCAGTGTTGCGAGCGAAAGCGGCTGCTGCCATTCGATAGCATAATGTCTGTTTTGCATCATTGTCTCCATTCGATTTCTTTCTATTTCAACGCATCCTAAAACGCGGAGAGCCGCATGCCACCGAAGACACCGATACCCGGACGCAGGAAGCCGAGCGGGTTCTCGTAATGCTCGTTCAGCAGATTATCGATGCGAGCGAAGAGATTTACGTGGTCGTCGACTTTGTAATTCGCCGCGACATTGACGACCACATAACCCGGTGTGAAATCCCCCGGCGCTGTATTTGAATTGTTGCGGTCGAAATCGTCGACCCATTTGCTGACCGCGATCAAAGTGCCGGATAAGGTAAGAGGATCAATCGGCGTCCAGAGCGCGGTGATACTGCCCTTGTCATATGGTCTGCGCTGCAATTCTAGACCGGTCGATTCATCCACCGCGCGCGTGTAGGTGTAATCCGTTCGCAGATGCAGCCGGTCGGTGACCGCCCAGTCGGCAAAGCTTTCGACACCCTGCGTTTCGGCATGGCCGATGTTTACGTAGGTCGTGTCGGTAGAATCGATCAGATTCGTGATGTTGTTGTGGAAATAAGTCGCCCCGAAGCTGAACCTGTCGTGGAATAAAGGCTGCTCGAAACCGGCGTCGTAGCCGGTCGATTCCTCCGGCTGAAGGTTGGGATTGGCGAAGAACAAGAAGGCCGGAGAATTCACGTAGAGTTCGCTCAGTGTCGGTGCCTTGAAACCGGTGCCGTAGCTAGCTTTGAGCTTCGTCTCTGTCTGCGGGACGATGAAAGCTGGCGCAACGCGATAGGTCACGTGACCGCCGAACGTGTCGTAATTGTCGTAGCGGACATTCGAGACGAGGAAGAAGCGATTATAGAAATTTGACTGCAATTCCGCATAGCCGCCAGCGTCATTACGATTTGCATCGACGTCGGGATCGTTCTGGAAGAGCGTTTCGGTCTCGTGGTCGGCACCGAGAACTATCGTTTCGCCCGGCAGTGCCGCGATCACGCTGCGCCAATCGAATTTGAGGCGCTGGCCCTGGTTGATTTCGTTATCGGTGCCGGGGCTGGCATTGAAGCTATTAGAGTCCGAATAATTGATGCCGAGATAATTCTTCAGCCGGTCGTCGAAGAAGGACGTTACCGCTTCGCCGCGGGTGAAAAAGTCGTGGTCAATTTGTAGACTTTGCGTTGACTCCGGAGCTTCCAGCCCGGTTGAAGGGTCGAACCCGTCGCCGGTGAAGAAATACGTGGAATCTGTATAACGGCCGACATAGTTCAGCGTCAGGTGCTCGTTGATGTCGGCGCCCAGCTTGGTCGAGAGGGTCCAATTCTCGTAGGAATCATTGTTACGCTGCTGGCCAGGTGGAAGCTCGTTCAACGGTGTCACCGGCGTGCTGGCCGCGAGATAATGGCTGATGTTGAATGCATAATTGAAGATCGAGTGCGCGCCGCTGGCGTTGAAGGTCTGGTTGGCCGTTCCGAATGAGCCACCCTCGATCGTTCCCGTCACCTTGAGCGGGCCTTGGCCCTTCTTGGTAACGATATTGATGACGCCGCCGATCGCATCCGAGCCGTAAAGGCCGCTCTGCGGCCCGCGCAAGATTTCGATGCGCTCAATGTCACCAGTCAGCAATTGGCCGAAGTCGAAGGAGTCATTGGGATTGCTCGGATCGCTGACGTCGATGCCATCGATCAAAACCTTGACGTGGTTCGAATTTGTCCCGCGAAGAAAGACGGAGGTCTGGCCGCCCGGTCCGCCCGTCTGCACGACATTGAGGCCGGGGACAGTGCTCAGCGCGTCGGGGACGGTGCGGTCTTGCTGCGCCGAGATCTGCTGGCTTGTGATGACGCCGATGCTACTTGCGACATCGCTCTCTGGCGTCGGCACCGTCGTCGGTGACGTCACGAGGACTTCTGGCAGGGATTGCGACTGATCGGCGGCTTGGCCGGTCGCGACCTGCGCCAAGGCAGAGGAGGAAAACGCTAGGGCGATGACGCTTGACGAAACAAAAAGCGCGCGGCGCACCGCCGCGGCGTTGGGTTGGGAGATGAGCATAATGCCTCGCAGCAACGTGACACGTCACTGCGAACCAAAGCGATCAATGCGAGCGATTTAGACGCGCATTCATCCCCCATCAGGACACCCCGCCCAATGTGTTCGCGCGTGACCACGGCGGATGGCAGGTCTCCTGGCTCACGGGTCTTTGCTTTGCGCCGCCTTCCCGGTTGCCCAGTGGCTTAATGGCGTTCAGCTCGCCGCTTACAGTTGCGGGGGCAGCCGCGGCATGGATCTGACGATCGCACCGCGTTCCCTTTTGATCCCCGAAGGGAACCATCACACTTATGATGAAGCTGAAGCCCGAATGCTGTCAAGTTCGATTTGCACAAGTTCGCAGCTTGCGGATGAATGCGTCCACGGCGTAAAGCTCCGCGCCAATATTTTCAGATCAAGCGGTGTCCGAGATGATTCCAAGCCCCTGCATTGGCGTATGCCGCATCCGCCCGTCTTCTGATTTCTGTATTGGTTGCGCGCGCAGCCGCGATGAAATCGCGAGCTGGCTAATCCTGACCGACGACCAAAAGAGCGCCGTTTGGGCGGCGCTGCCAGATCGGCGTGCGCAGATGGAACTTAGCATTTATCATCTCGGCTGGAGCACCGACGATTTACGAGCCTTCATAAGGGACACACTTCGCCCCGACGGCGGAACCTGGGTTTCCGGCGTGAACGGCGCAATCGCGGAATTTTGCATCGGCGCAGACGACGATTTGCGCGTGGAATTGAGCGATCGAACGATCAGTGCGCGCACGCAAAGTGGTGCGATGTCTCTTTCGTTGCAGGATCACGTCGCGGCGCTGGCAGTTGGATCGGCAGAATCCTCAAGCCGCGATGTTGTCGTGCTTGCCGTGCCGCGCGTTCTCACGCGGCAATTCCCCGGCGGCGGTTTAGCGAGCCTCGGAGAAGACACTGAAGCGATCCAACCAGATGAACGCAAGGCAACGCTCTATGATTTCGGTCTCGGGCGTGCCGCGGGCGCATTCTGCATGCGGACGAGTTCAGCAGCTCTCAAGGCGAGTCTCGATGCCTGTTTGGGCGCGGAATGGCAACAGGTGTTGAGCTTGAAGGGCGCGAATATTTTGGCGGAGTCGCCGGTCCGCGTCGTGCGCAATCCGATTGGGCGGATAGAGGTCTATAGCGGAATTCCGCAACCCGGCGGCGTCTCACCTGCAGGTCCGCACACGCATTTCTTGCCTGCTCAAATTGCGGCCGGCGGCGACTTACCTGCCACAATGCATATCCCGAACGCCTACATTCCCTGCGCCATATATTATCCGCCGCTCTCCGACGCGCGGTCGGATCACGACCACTAGCGCGTTTCGACGCTGATCCTCGACTTCAACTCTCAGGCTTCGCGCTTTTACGCGGCTGACCCAAACGGATAACGTTCGTCGGGCCTTGCGGTGAGGCCTCGGACTGGATACGGGCGATGACGCGCGCGAGGTCGGTGGCACTGAAGGGCTTGCGCAATACAATAAACTCATCGCGCGCTTCCTCTGAGCGATTGTTGTAGCCGGTGATGAGGATCATCGGCAAATTCGGATATTTCTCGCGAACCGTCCGCCCGAGGTCCACGCCGTCGATCGAGCCCGCCATGACGATGTCGCTGACGACAACCGAAATGTCCTGCTTTGCGAGGACTTCAAGGGCGAGTTGCGCGTTGCCAGCGATCTGAACCGAAAATCCCAGGTCTTCGATCAGTGAAGCCGTTGCCTCGGCCACGTCCGGATTGTCTTCGACGAGAAGCAATGTTCCGGTAGAGGCCAAATTCTGCGTGATATTCTCATCGCTTTCGCCGCCTCCGGACTTGCTGCGCGGGAGGTAGAGCGTGAAAACAGTTCCCTGCCGCAGTTCGCTCGTGACCGAAATTGCGCCGCCGGATTGGTGCGCGAAGCCTTGCACCTGCGCCAAGCCGAGACCAGTTCCGTTACCCGGACCTTTGGTCGTGAAAAACGGATCGAAAATTTTCTCAAGGACGTCTTGGGGGATCCCGCAGCCAGTATCCGCCACGCTAAGCGCAACGAAGTCACCAGTCAGTTGTTCCGGGGAACTTTTTCCATCCAGCTGCACATTCGCCGCAGAGATTTTAATCTCTCCGCCGTTCGGCGTCGCATCACGGGCATTCAGGACAAGATTGACCAGGGCAAGCTCGAATTCATCGGCATCGATCCGAACAGGCCACACATCCGACAGCAGGCCGAAGACCAGCCTGTAAGACGGCCCCATCGAGCTCTCGACCAACGTCCGCACGGAAGCGAGGCGGGCGGCGATTTCAACAGGGATGGGATTGAGCGTCTGCCGGCGCGAAAAGGTGAGAAGCTGTCGGGTCAGAGACTGACCGCGCCCTGCCGCTGCCTCGATGGCATCTAGCGAACGTTGGCCTTTGGTGTCTTCAGCGGGTACGAACTTTCGAAGCTGACGGATGTGGCCGCTCACGATCATCAGCAAATTGTTGAAATCGTGCGCGACGCCCCCGGTGAGCTGACCGAGCGCTTCCATCTTCTGTGCGCGGTTACGTTCAAATTGCGCTTTCTCGATCGCGAGCTCGTTTTCGCGCCGCTCTGTGACGTCGCGTGTGAGCTTGGCAAAGCCGATGAGAACGCCAGCTTCGTCGCGGATCGCGTCGATAACGACGCTGGCCCAGAAGCGCGAACCATCTTTTCGCAGCCGCCAGCCTTCAGCTTCGAAACGCCCTTCCTGTCCAGCCGTATGCAGGGCGCGCGCCGGGACGCCGGCCGAACGCTCAATTTCCGTATAGAACCGGGAGAAATGGCAACCGATGATTTCCTCGGAAGAATAGCCCTTGATGCGTTGCGCGCCTTTATTCCAGCTCGTGACGATGCCGTTGGGATCGAGCATAAAAAGCGCATAATCCGTCACGCCTTCGACGAGGAGTCGAAACTGGCGTTCACTCTCCCGCAATATATCTTGCGCCACCTTCCGCTCAGTGATGTCGCGTGTGATTTTTGCGAAGCCAATAAGCCGCCCCGCGTTGTCCTTGATTGCATCCATCACGACCGAAGCCCAGAAGCGGCTCCCGTCTTTCCTGTGACGCCAGCCTTCCGACTCGTAGCGACCGATGCGGGCGGCGGTTTCGAGCACATGGACGGGGAGTCCCGACATGCGCTCTTCCTTCGAATAAAATTGGGAAAAGTGCTGGCCGATAATTTCGCTGGCCGAGTAGCCTTTCATGCGTTCCGCGCCGGTATTCCAATTGGTGATGATGCCGTTCGGGTCCAGCATATAAATCGCGTAGTCGGACACGCCGTCCACGAGCAAACGGAAACGGCGCTCACTTTCGAGTAGAGCTTCCTGTGCGGCTTTCCGCTCGGTTACGTCGCGGGTGATTTTCACGAAGCCGATCGGCTCGCCGGCATCGTTACGAATGGTGTCGACGATCGCATTCGCCCAAAACCGTGCGCCGTCCTTGCGAATACGCCAGCCTTCCGCCTCGTAACGACCGTGTCTAGCGGCCTCGCGCAGGATCAGCGATGGCAAACTGTTGGCTTGGTCCTCGGGCGTAAAGAACCGAGAAAAATGCAGCCCGATAACTTCCGATTGGGAGTAACCCTTGATCCGTTCAGCCCCCGGATTCCAGGTGCGGACGAAGCCGTTCTCGTCGAGCATAAAGATGGCGTAATCGGTGATGGCCTCGATAAGAAGCGCAAATCGCCCCGCTTCAGCCAGATCGATAACGCTTTTGTGTTCGCCGATGGGCAAATTTATGTTCCCGATGTTTAAATAGTTTATAGCGATCGGATGGTCGCTTTCCTAAACGTAGCTCACCTTAAAATCCCGCGTTACTCTCAATAACCGCGAGCGATAACTTGAGTTCCATAAGAAATTTAGCATTTAGAGAACCAGGCCGGAGTGGGCTCGCCTTCAAACTTGCACCGCCCACCGGTGACGGTGACGACCCGGCAGAACTTCTTCCCTTCAGCCCACCGCTTCACGAACGGGAGGATTTGCCCTTCCGTGTCGAACTTTGGGATGCGGCCAAGCTTTCGGTCGAGCAAGTCCTGGCGGTTACTGCCAATGGCAGTATCGGCTATGCCGCCTATTTCGGTGCGACCCGAGAATATCCGACGCGCTATATTACACTGCGCCATAAGCATAGAATCTTATCCAGTTGGAACGGGCCGGGGCATTAACTCGATTTATGATTGTTCGCTTCTCCGCTCGGGTGGACGGGTTACGGAAAATGACCGATCGCGAACAAGCCGATGCGAAGCCGATCGAAGCGCCAGTGAGCGGCGAACTGAATGAAGCCGAAGATCTGCCCTATCGCGTCACGCTATGGCTTGAAGAAAACGAGCCTATCGGGAAGGTCCTCGCACGCGCGGCGAGCATTGTGCTGGCACGCGCGATTTATGTCGCGGCCCTCACCGAAAATCCCGGCCGCCGCATTACCTTGAATCGCGGACTGGAGACCATCAGCGATTCTCGGGAGCAATGAGGCCATCGGAGCTTCGAGTAGGTTCCGTCGGATATTAAACAGCTAATAAATGCGGCCTTTGAGCCCGGGGATATCGCCAGCGGCCGGTTTCCTCGCTTCCGATTCGGCGAATATGGTCGCCGGGCCTTTCTTCTGTGAGCGTCGTGGTCTTGTGTGCGGCGATTTAGGGGAGTTTGAGGAAACGGTCCCTCAGCGTAAAGTTCAGGTCCGGCTCGGAGGCTAAGCTTCCGATCGGCAACGTGGCCTTCGGTCTTGCGTTGGGAAATTTCTCTCCCGGGGGCCTGAACTTTGAGCGTCAAGCGGATTTTGGTCGCCAATCGCGGCGAGATCGCCATTCGGGTTTTCCGCGCCGCGACCGAAATGGGAATCGCGACGGTCGCGATTTATACCGAGGAAGACAAGCTCTCCCTGCATCGTTTCAAGGCCGACGAAGCCTACCAGGTCGGTCGCGGCCGCGGCGGCGAGCTTCGACTCGGCCCCTTGGAATCCTACCTTTCGATTGAAGAGGTGCTGCGGGTCGCAGTGACGGCGAAGGTCGATGCGATCCATCCGGGCTATGGGTTCCTTTCGGAAAGTCCGGAGTTCGCCGAAGCCTGTGCGGCGAAAGGCATCGTCTTCATCGGGCCATCGCCAGAAACGATGCGGACGCTCGGCAACAAGGTCGCAGCGCGCAATCTCGCGGTCTTCGTTGGCGTGCCGGTGATGCCAGCGACGGCGCCACTGCCGGACGATGAGGCCGAAATTCGCCGCCTCGCGTCGGAGGTCGGCTATCCGCTCATGCTGAAAGCGTCATGGGGCGGCGGTGGGCGCGGGATGCGGCCCATCGAGAGCGAAGATGGCCTGATTGACGCTGTGAAGAGTGCCAAGCGCGAGGCGAAATCTGCGTTCGGCAAGGACGAAGTTTACCTCGAAAAGCTGGTGCGCCATGCGCGGCACGTCGAAGTGCAGCTTTTGGGCGACAAGCATGGGCAGCGGGTTCATCTCTTCGAGCGCGATTGTTCGATCCAGCGCCGCCATCAGAAAGTCGTCGAGCGCGCGCCGGCGCCCTATCTCGACGCCGCCACGCGCGAGGCCCTCTGCAAGGCCGCACTCAGGATCGGCGACGCCACGAATTATGTCGGCGCGGGTACGGTGGAATTCCTGCTCGATGCAGATACAGGGAAGTTCTATTTCATCGAGGTCAACCCACGCATTCAGGTCGAACATACCGTCACGGAGCAGGTGACAGGGCTCGACATCGTCAAGGCGCAGATCAAAATCCTCGAAGGTGGCCGTCTGGGGCATATCGATGAGACAGGCATTCCACCGCAGGATCAGATCCGGCTTGAAGGGCACGCTTTGCAATGCCGGATCACGACCGAAAATCCCGACAATAATTTCATTCCAGATTATGGCCGCATCACCGCGTATCGTGGCGCTTTCGGCTTTGGCATCCGGGTTGATGGGGGCACGGCCTATTCCGGTGCAGTTGTCACGCGCTATTACGATGCGCTGCTCGAGAAAGTGACGGCGTGGGCGCCGAGCGAAGCCGAAGTCATCCAGCGGATGGAACGGGCGCTGCGCGAATATCGCATCCGCGGCGTTGCCACCAATCTCGCCTTTCTCGAAGCGGTGCTCAACCATCCGAAGTTTCGCGACGGCAGCTATACGACGCGTTTCATCGACGACACGCCGGAGCTTTTTGCGACGAAGAAGCGCCGCGACCGTGCGACCAAACTCCTCACCTATATCGGCGATGTCACCGTCAATGGTCACCCCGATACACGCAATCGGCCGAAGCCGCCGGCCTATGCGCGGCAGGCCGATGTCCCGCAATTTCCGTCGAGGCTCGCGCCTGAGGGGAGCCGCGATGCGTTTCTGCGATTGGGACCGAAAAATTTCGCCAAATGGATGAAAGCACAGCCGCAGGTTCTCATCACCGACACGACGATGCGCGACGCGCACCAGTCGCTGCTTGCGACGCGCATGCGCACCTATGACATCGCCGCCGTCGCTGGAGCTTACGCCCAGGGTCTACCGGAGCTTTTCTCGCTCGAATGCTGGGGCGGCGCGACGTTCGATGTCGCCATGCGCTTTTTAAGTGAAGACCCTTGGGAGCGGTTGCAGAAGATTCAGCAGGCCGCGCCCAGCATTCTGACGCAGATGCTGCTGCGTGGTGCCAATGGTGTCGGCTACACCAATTATCCGGATAATGTCGTTCGTTATTTCGTACGCGAAGCAGCGCGCGCGGGGATGGATCTCTTCCGCATTTTCGATTGCCTCAACTGGGTCGAGAACATGCGTGTCGCGATCGATGCCGTGGCGATAGAAGGCAAGCTTGTCGAAGGCGCGATCTGCTATACCGGGGACATTCTCGATCCCGATAGGGCGAAATATTCGCTCGCCTATTACGTGAAGCTGGCGAAGGAACTCGAAGCCGCCGGCTGCCATATCCTCGGCATTAAGGACATGGCCGGCCTGCTCAAGCCGGCTGCGGCGCGCGTGCTGATCTCGACGCTCAAGAATGAGACTGACCTGCCGCTGCATCTCCATACGCACGATACCTCCGGCATATCGGGCGCGACGGTACTGGCCGCGGTCATCGCTGGCGTCGATGCGGTCGATGCGGCGATGGATGCGCTCTCGGGCGCGACATCGCAGCCCTGTCTCGGCTCGCTTGTTGAGGCGCTGCGACATACTGAGCGCGACACGGGGCTCGACCCCGCAGCGATCCGGCGGATCAGTTTCTATTGGGAGAATGTGCGCCGCTATTACGCCGCCTTCGAGAGCGATCAGCATCACGGCGCGTCTGAAGTTTATCTGCACGAGATGCCGGGCGGCCAGTTCACCAACCTTAAGGAGCAGGCGCGCGCTCTGGGTCTCGATGCGCGCTGGCACGAAGTCGCGGAGACCTATCGCGTCGTCAACGATATGTTCGGCGACATCGTGAAGGTGACGCCGTCGTCGAAAGTCGTCGGTGACATGGCGCTGATGATGGTGAGCCAGAACCTGACCCGCGCCGATGTGGAGGCGCCGCATCGCGAGATCGCATTTCCGGCTTCGGTCGTTGACATGCTGCATGGCGATCTTGGCCAACCACCGGGCGGCTGGCCAGCCGCTTTGCAGAAGAAGGCATTGAATAATGAGCCGCCGATCAATGTGCGGCCGGGTTCGCTGCTGAAGGACCTCGACTTTGCCGCTGAGCGGGCAAATGCCGAGAAGGCCTGCGGACGGCAGATTGATGATCAGGAATTCGCCTCCTACCTCATGTATCCTAAAGTCTTTGTCGAATTCGCCGCCGGGCAACGCAAATACGGCCCGGTCGCCGTGTTGCCGACGCTGACCTTCTTCTACGGGATGAAGCTCGAAGACGAACTTTCGATTGAAATCGAAGACGGAAAGAGCTTGGTCGTGCGTCTCGTCGCGCTTGGCGAAACTGATGATGAAGGGCAAGTGCAAGTTTTCTTTGAGCTGAACGGCCAGCCACGCACGATCAAGGTTCCAAATCGCAGCGCGGTCGCGACGCGCCCGGCGCGTCGGAAGGCGGAAGACGGCAACGACAATCAGGTTGCCGCGCCGATGCCTGGCCTCATCTCGATGGTATCCGTCAAAGCGGGGCAGGCTATCAAAACCGGCGACGTCTTGCTCACCATCGAGGCAATGAAGATGGAGACGGTGCTTCATGCCGCGAAGGACGCGACCGTCCAGGAAATCCTGATCGCCGCCGGTCAGTCCGTCGATGCGAAGGATTTGCTCATCGTTCTTGCGTGACCCTCGCTAGATGGGCGTGCGAGGACCAGCGCGGCGGTGACGGCCAGCGTCAGGATCGCGAGCGCGAACCAGGCGTCATTGATTGAATCGGCGAAGGCGACTTTTTTCAAAAGTTCAGCCATCGCCGCGCGCTTGCCGGGATCAACAGCGGCCTGCATCAATGCGCCATGCGTCACCCCGAGGGTCGAGAGCGTGCCGGGATCGCCGGATACAAGACCATTGAAAAGATTCTGTGCGTGTTCGGGTGAACGGGTGAATATGATCGAGTCGATGATGGCGATACCGACCGCGCCACCGAGGTTGCGCATCAGGTTGAACAACCCGCTGGCATCCGGAATTGCTGCGGGAGAAAGATTGCCGAGCGCCAGTTCTGTGGGTGGCAGAACGCAGAACATGAAGGCGCAGCCACGAACGAGCTGCCCGGCAAACATTCCGGCGAAATCCGTGCTCTGCGTCTGGTTGGCGCTTAAGGCTGCGCCAAGCGTCAGCACGAGAAAGCCAAAAGCACTAAGAAATCGCACATCGAAGCGCCGCACGAGCATTGCGACAATCGGCGCGCAGGCGATCTGCGCGACGCCGGTGACAAGCATGATCTCGCCGATCTGCAACGCGTTATGGCCGCGCACATAGGCGAGAAAGACGGGCATGAGATAGATCGAGCCATAAAGCCCTATGCCGACAACGAAGCTGAGCGCGCAGCCGACCGAGAAGTTGCGATTACCGAATGTTCTGATCTCAACCAATGGATTAGTTGCGCGCAATGTCCGCCGGATGAAAATTGCCGTTGCGACGATGCAAAAGACGAAAAGACCGATGACCCACGGCGAGAGCCACCCGTGGTCCGGCGCTTCTTTGATGGCAATCTCCAATGCGGCGAGTGCTCCTGCACCAAATAGCAGTGAGATCACATCGAGGTCTTTGAGCTGATCGAGTCGCAGGGTTGCGCGGGGCAGGAGGTAGATTCCGGCAATCGCGACCACGACGCCGGGGATGACATTGATGAGGAAAAGCCACGGCCAGCTATAGGTCTGCGTTACCCAGCCGCCGACAAGCGGGCCGATGGTCGGTGCGAGAACGGCGAGAACGCTCGCGATCATCGTCGCCAAAGTTTGCCGGTGGAGTGGAAAGAGCAGAAAAACCGCGGAGAAGACCGCAGGGATCAGCGTTCCGCCGGCAAATCCCTGGCAGATGCGCCAGAGGATCAGCGAGGAGAAGCCCGCGCTGTTGGCGCAGCCGATGGAAGCCAGTGTGAAAAACGAAACCGATACGATGAACAGCCACCGGATGCCGAAAGCGCGCGTCAAAAGCCCAGTCAACGGGATCGAGATGATTTCCGAGATCAGATAAGCGGTCTGGATCCAGCTCATCTGATCTTCCGGGATACCCAGCGCGCGCTGGATGGTCGGAAGCGACGTCACAACCACCTGAGTGTCGAGCAACGCCATGAACATGCCGACGCACATCATGGCGAAGCCGCCCCAGAGCGCGATGCTTCGGCGACTATCGTCAATCGCAAGCGTCATGAAAACTCCGGCATGAATACCGCCGCGGACATGGTTGGCCATCTCCGCGGCGAGCATCCGGAAATTTAGACAGGTCCGTGCATGCAAAAAATTGAATTATGAGTCAGAGACTGTCTTATTTGTCAGGATTCTCCACGGTGCTTCATTTTCAGCGCTGACACTAAAATTTGACGTCGCCCTTGACGTAGAACGTGCGCGGATCGCCGACAAACGCCCCGGCCCCGTTGGCAGCGGTGAAATAAACCGCATCCGCAATGTTCTTGATACCGGCGCCAAGGTCCCATTTCGGCTGCGAATAAGTAACGTTCGCATCGAAGATCACATAGGAGGGGACTTCATCCGTGTTGAGCTGGTCGCCGAAAATCTTGCCGCGATATTCGACACCAAAACCCGTCGTGACGTCTGGAAGCCGCAACTGTCGAAGATTGTAGGTCGTCCAAAGATTGGCGATCTGCAACGGCACACCAATCGGCACGCGGCCGACGGCCGTGGGATTTGACGGATTCGCGGTCAGAACGGCCTGCTGCAACGTACCGTTGGCAATGATTTTCCAATCCGGCGTGACAGAAAATTGCAGGTCGGCATCGACGCCGCGGGTGTATTGGCTGCTGAAATTTGCTTCATCGTTGACAAGGGTGAAGACATTCTGTCGATCGACATTGAATCCAGAAAGCGTGAGCTCTAATCGATTGTCGAGTACATCGACCTTGACACCGGCCTCATATTGCAGGGCCGCTTCAGGTGCCTGAACCGACGCCGCAGGTGCCTCTGCGCTGAAATTCGCCAAATGGCTTTTCGACACGCCGAAATAGGGCGAAAGGAACGGCGTCAGCTTATAAAGCGCGCCGGCGCTCCAATCGAACGGCTGATCGTTGCGGGTAAACGTTTCGCCGGCGAGGAAGGGCTGATTAGGCCCGAAGGGTGGTTGGTTTGGCACCGTGACGTCCGGGGTCAAGGATGAGTTCCACCAATTCTGCCGGGCGCTGAAGCGCAGTTTCAGCTTGTCAGTCGCGTCGATCTGGTCGGTCGCGTAAAGTCCGAAATAATTCGCCATCACGCTGTCGATCAGGCCGCGTGATCCTGAGCGTGTAAAATTGAGATTGCCGGCAGATGTCTCCGGAATGATCGGCGAGAAAATATCCGTGATGTTCGGAAGCGCCGCGACGGCCTGATTCGTAAACAATGTTTGATGTTGCGCCTCGAATCCTGTCACTAAAGTATGCTCGGCTCCCCATGTGCCGAACTTCCAGACCGGCTCCAGCATATAATCAAAATCATTGATCGTGTCGTACTGCTGCCGGATGGCGCGGCCGGTGAACATATCGCCAATGACCGTGCCGCTGTCGTTGTTGCGCAGGAAACTCGCGTCGCGTCGCAGATAGGAGAAGCGGTTGTTCAAAGTGAGAAACTTGTTGATCGTCCACGCGTCGCTCAGATCGGTTCTCAAATAATCCTGGTCGACGTAACCGAACGGCGTCGAATATTTCGTATCGCGCGAGACGTCGATCGGGCTGCCGTGGAAATAGATCAGGCCATAGGTGTCGGGCGTCCCGATGATATGCCGCGCATCGACGGAAAATGTGATGAAATGGTCGCCGAGATTCCAGGTCAGCTCCGGTCTGATTTCGTAATCGTCGCTCTTGAGACCTCTGAAACCGTCGGAATGCGCCACCGTCGCATCGACGCGATAATTGAGGCCGTTCACCAGCGTTGGCCCGGTCAGCCAATAGTTCGAGTTGATCGTATTGAATGATCCATATTGGGCGCCCACGCCGCCGGAGAAAGTGGATGAAGGCAGGTAATGCGTGATGTTGATCGATCCGCCGGGTGGCCCGCTGCCGAGGAGCGCCGAGCCGGGCCCCTTCAGCACTTCGATGCTTTGCACGCCGTTGAGAGAATGCGGCAGGCCGTTGACCTGCTCGCCATCGGAGAAACCGTCCTCATAAATCCGCGCGTCGAGACCGCGGATCAGAAACCGGTCGAAGCCGCCGATCGAATCCGGTCCGCCGGTGCTCGTGCCGCTCACGTCGCGCAGCGCGTCCTTGACGTCCGTACCCCCCTGCTGCGTGACGAGCTGGTTCGGCACGACTATGACGCTCAGGGGCAAATCCGAGACCTTCGTCCCGGTCAGCCCGACTTGTGGCACCTGTTGGAGGGGCGGGGTCGATTGGATGTTGTCCCCTCCGGACTGCGCGGTCACGTCGATCTGGGGTAGGGCTTCCGTCCCGCCGGTGCTCGCCTGTTGCGCGCGGGCGGCGTTGAATTCGAATGTCGATCCGATCAGCGCGCCGAGGAAAATCGGGGCGACGATGAACGTGCGTCCACCTATCTTATGTTGCCGCGGAGGACGCGTTTCAGGAAAGTGACGGGCCGGCCGCGCAATGTATATCTGAGATAGTCTCGAGATAGTCTCGTAAAGTTCGCCGTAATACCGCGCCAATACACAGGTCATGTCCTTGCAGCCCTTCCAAAAAATTCGAGCACCAACGCCACGGCGTGGTGAGCATTGGGCTGATAATTTTGAAATACATGAACGGTCAATCGAAGTAGTCTGTAATACTTATAAGACTGACTTTCATGTCAGGTTTTGAATGACTTAAATCTTGCACGGAAGCTTTGCTTAATCAGCAGGCAAGCAAGAATTTGAGCGTGGATTCGGCACGCCCGGAGAATCGAATTCTGCGATGTGACTTTGAAATAAACGTCTGCGCCGTTGCGCGGCGGTAACACGCGGGCTCAGACAGGGCCGGCGCGCGCCTCGTCAACACGGTTTTGCGGAAGACGCGTCGCGCGAGCAACGACGCGCAGCAATAATGGCAACCGTTCGAGGGCTGCCATGCCGGCTTTTTGGCCGAGCGGCTGCAACAGCATTTGCGAAAGCAAGGTTGCGCGCTGCACCTGTGGCGCGACGTCTTGCGCAAGGCGCGCCTGGAAGCTTCGTGCGTCATGGCCTTGCGAAAAATATTGCGCGGCAAGCCGCGCTGAATGGAGCGCGATCGACATGCCGTCGCCGGAAAATGACGGCGTGCAGGCTGCCTGGTCGCCAAGCCGCCAGAGCCCATCCGTGCGACGCTGCACGAAGCCATAGGGGATGGCGCTGATCGCCAATGGTCGTGGCCAGCATGGCTGTGCGCCATCGAGACGCCGTCGCAGATGCGGGCAGCTTTTCAGCAGCGACGCGAACAGGGTTGGCCAGCTTTGTCCGCAGGCAAACGTTTGTCTGCGAACCACAAGGCAAAGATTGGCGACATCGTTCTCGACCCCTTCAAGTCCGGCATATCCGCCTGGAAAAAGAAACAGTTCGACCGCGCCCCGCAGGGACTGCATCTGCGAGACGGCAAGCCGCCAGTGCAATTTGAATCCAATGAGATCGTTTTGCGATCCGGGCGGCCGCTTCCAACCGCGCAGATCATGTTTGCCCGTTGCAAGGAATATTTCGGAGGCTGAAACGCTTGTTCCATCATCGAGCGAGGCGCGCCAACGATGTCCGTCTTGCTCGACCCCGAGCGCCTTGCGTCCACGCAACACCCGAGCACCGCAACGCGCCGCTCTGTTGAGCAGAGCCTCGTCCAGGGCATAGCGCGAAAGGCTTCGCGCCGAAAACGGCAGATATGCCGTGGCCTGCCTCTCGCCCGCGAATATGCCAACGCGATCAATTGAAACCGCGCCCAAGGCGTCGAGATCGATGCCAAGATCGCGCAGATAGAGCATGGCTTCGGCGCTGATGAACTCGCCACAGACCTTGTGTTGTGCCCGCGTTTCACGCTCGACGAGGGTAACGGCGCGTCCAGCGTTGGCGAAGCTCACCGCAAGCCCCGCGCCCGCGAGGCCGCCGCCGATGACCAGGGCGGGAGTGCTCATTTCGGCTTGATTTGCGACACGCAGAGCCGGAATGGCACATAGGCTTTGACGCGGGCGCCCGAGATATCCGCGGCGCCAAGAAGATGTTGCCAATCGGCGGCGCTGAAAGCGCGGGCAATTGAGACAGGTCCGTCGTGCTGGACGAAATGATGAAACCGCAGTGCATGGGAGGCGTGTTTGAAAGCATGATAGGCGAGAGGATGGCGCTGGAGATCGTTGACGAACCAGCCGATCCGTGTGTTCGCCTCCATCCAGCGCAGGAATTTCACGATGGCCTCGTTGTCGAGGTGATGCGTGAAGAGCGAGGAGATGACAATATCAATGGGCGCTGCCGGCCGATAATCGAAAATATTCGCGGTGATAAAGCGAAGGCGTGGATTTTCCTGCGTCAATTGCGCGGCGGTCTTCGCCGACCACGGGTTAAGGTCGATGCCGACGAGATCGAACTTATAACCCTCTGTTGTGGCCCAGAGGTCGATCCGGCGTAACATATCGCCGGAGCCGCTGCCTACATCGACGACGTTTACGGTGCGGTGACGTTGTAAAGCACCGCTCGCCGCGAGCCGTTTGAAGAACGACAGCGTTGGGCGATAGGCAAGCGTCAGCCGGTTGACCTTGGTGAGATCCACCAGACATTCCCGGAAGGTCGCAAAGTCCGTGTCCTCGGCGTCCATCATCTCGGACAATTGATTGCGTCGCGAGAAGTCGAGCGCCATCATCACGCTGCCATCCGGAACAGCATGGTTTCGGCCGTGAGGCCGGGACCAAACGCCAGCGCGCAGCCGCTGGCGCCGCGCTTGGTTTTGTCTCGCATGAGCCGCTCCAGCACGAACAAAATCGTCGCCGAAGACATATTGCCGTAATCGCGCAACACCGCGCGGGAGGCGGCAAGCGCCGAATCTTCCAGCTCGAACGCGCCTTCGACCGCATCAAGGATCGAACGGCCGCCGGGATGGACAGCCCAGATGTCGATCGCATCCATCGGCTTGCCACCGAGCACGCGCGCCGAGCTCTCGCGCAGCGCGCCGGTGATGGTAGAGGGGACGCGGCCCGACAACACCATGTCGAACCCCGCGTCGCGGATATTCCAGGTGATCTGGTCGGCTGCTTTCTGCACGAGTTCCGCATGGAAACTATTGAGGGCGATGCCATCCGGTGCCGCACTGATCAGCGCAGCCGCACATCCGTCGCCAAACAGCAGAAAAGTCAGCAACCGGTCGAGATCCGCTGTTTCCTGGAAGTGCAATGTGCAGAGTTCGAGACAGACGACCAGTACATTGGCGGTCGGCGTCGAACGCACGATGTGGTGCGCGATTTTGAGTGCGTTCATAGCGGCATGGCATCCCATGAAACCGATGACGGTTCGCTCGACCGATGAATTCAGCCCACATCGTTCGAGCAGTTCGAGATCGACACCCGGCGCCGAAAAGCCGGTGCAGCTTGCGACAATGAGATGGGTGATGCTCTTCCGCTCGTTATCGTCGAGGCCGAGCCTTTCGACGGCGGCGGTCCCAAGCGCAGGCGCGGCAATCTCATAGCGCGCCATACGATCGGCCGTGGAGGGGAAATGTCCGGGCTTGTAGAAGCCCTCGCCGTCGAGGACCTCGACGCCGCCTCTCGGCGGCGCGAGGCATGACCAACGACGCTCGATCTGCGCCCGGTTCGCCATGCGCTCAAACAAAGCGCGCGACGTGGAGTTTTGCAGAGTCTGGCCCGCGAAGCGGACGAAGTTCGCATGCACTTCGTGCCCGGGAACAGCGGTCGCAACGCGGTTGATGTATGCTGTCGTCATTGGTCAGGTCCTAATCGAGAACGGCAAGGTCAATTGCAGACCCATGCCGGCGTCCAGCCCCAGCGCGTCCAGACCTGGCGATAGCAGGCATCGTCATAGCTGCTGTCGTAATAATCGCCGTCGTACCAGAAGGGATCGCCGAAAAAGAAACCGTTGCGGGCAAAGCCGCGACCACGGAAATGGCCGTGAGAGAAATGGCCATCATGAAATCCCGGACGGCCGACGGCCGCGAAACGCCCGCCGGCGTGACCGAAACCACCGCCAGCGAAGCCGCCATGGCCGAAGCCTTCGCCGCCGAAGCCTCCGCCGTGAAAGCCTCCGCCGCCAAATCCACCACCACCAAAACCACCGCCGTGGCCGCCACCGCCGCCGCCACCGCGCGCCCACGCACTTGGCGCGGAAACGGAAAGCGCTGCGGCTGCCATCAATGCCAATGCCGACTTGCGTAACATGGTGCTCGCTCCATCACTCAACCCACCCCAAGACCCTCGTGGGTGCCGTTGCCAGAGGCGACGACGCCGCAGGCCGGATCGTTAGGTCGCGATGCAAAATAGGCAAATGACTAATGATTCAATTTCTGACTCAGATGTCAGTTTGCGAGACGGTGACCTGTGCTAAAATCACTTTCACGAATTCGAGAGACCAGGAAGCATGACGGAGAACCGGCGTCGCATATTGATCATTGAAGATGATCGCGAGACTGCAGAACAGCTCGTGGAATTTGTTGAAACGAACGGCTACGAGGTTGACCTCGCGTTGAATGGCGAAGAAGGGTTCGAGCGTGGCCGCTCACCCGACTACGCTGTGATGGTTATTGACCGGATGTTGCCGAGCATCGACGGCATCGCGATCATTCGCCGCCTGCGCGAGATTGGCATCGTCACGCCGACATTGATCATCAGCGCTTTGGGTGAGGTCGACGATAAAGTACGTGGCTTGCGTGCCGGTGGCGACGATTATCTGGTCAAGCCTTTCGCCTTTACCGAATTGTTGGCGCGCGTGGATGCTCTCGCGCGGCGCAGCACGGCTGCCGCCAAGGATTTGGTGCTGCGTGTCGGTGATCTCACGCTCGATCTCGTATCGCGGAGTGTCACCCGTGCAGGGCGCGAAATCGAACTGCTGCCGCGCGAATTCCAGGTGCTCGAATATCTCGTCCGTAACGAGGGCCACGTTGTGCCTCGCGCGATGCTTTTGCAGCATGTGTGGGATCTGCATTTCGATCCGACGACGAACATCATCGACGTCTATGTCGGGCGCGTGCGCCGTAAGGTTGACAGTTTGCGCGACTATCCCTTGATCCATACAGTGCGCGGCGTAGGGTTTTGCGTTCGTGCTCCTAGCTAAGACATTTCGCTCGCGCACATTCCGGATCGCGTTGACGGCGATTGCCGGTTTCGGGACGATCGTTCTCTCCCTGCTCGGCTACATCTATTGGTCAACGACGTCTTACGTCGCGAGCCGCTCCGACCGAGCGATCGCGGCCGAGCAATCGCTTCTGCAGACGGCGTATGACCAGGGCGGCCGCCGCGCGCTGGAGGCGGCGATCAAGACGCGGATCGCGGAGAAGGCTTTCAATGGCGGCCTTTATCTGCTCGCGGATCAGAATTTCAAACCGGTTGCGGGCGATCTCGATAGCTGGCCGCATGAATTGAGCGGCGCGCCCGGCTTCGGAAACTTTGGTGCGCCGGGCACGGGCGGCCGCTCCAGCTACCGCGTTCTCGTGAGTACGTTGCCCGACAACTCGCATCTGCTCGTCGGGCGCAACGCGGAGGACCTTGAATCGTTCAAGCGGACGATCGACACTGCTTTGGCCTTCACGCTATTGCTGATTGCTGTGCTGGCTGGCGCCGTCAGCATTCTTGTTACGCGCCGGACAGTCGGCCGCATCGAATCGATCAATGCCACAAGTCGCGCCATCATGGAGCGGGGTCTTGCGGCGCGCATTAGATTGCGCGGTGTCAACGATGAATGGGACGAACTCGCGAGAAATCTTAACTCGATGCTGGATCGTATCGAGGCCTTGATGCGCGAAGTTCGCGAGGTGACTGACAATGTCGCGCATGATCTTCGCACGCCTCTCGCGCGGATAAGAGGCAGGCTTGAAAAGGCCTCGGGCAGCCCGCGCAGTGCGGAATCGGATCAGAAATTGATCGACGATATGATCGGCGACCTCGACGACGTTCTGCGAATCTTTTCATCGCTGATGCGAATCTCGCAGATTGAATCGGCAGCCCGCACGGAGGGATTCGCAGTGGTTGATCTGGCGGCGATCGCGCGCGACGTCGTCGAGCTTTTCGACGCGGCGGCCGAGGAGAAGCCGATCAAACTATCTGTGGCCGGAGATCCATGCGTTGTGGTCACCGGGGATCGAGATCTTCTCTTCGATGCCGTGGCCAATCTCGTCGATAACGCCATCAAATACGGGAAAAAGAACGGGTTGGTGAAGGTGACGGTGCGGGCGCTCGAACATGACGCGCTGATCGCCGTCGCCGACGATGGACCGGGCATCCCATCCGATGAGTTCGCGCACATTTTCAAGCGTTTCTACCGGCTTGAGCGCAGCCGCTGCACTGCGGGCAATGGGCTCGGTCTCAGCCTTGTTGCGGCCGTGGCGCATCTCCATCGGGCGCGGATTGATCTGAAAGATAACCAGCCGGGGTTGGCGTTCCGGTTGATGATTCCTAACGGCGACGCGGCCTTCGGCGAGAAGGTGGGCGACGGCAACGTGCAGGGCTAACTTGGCGTCCAGCCTAGCTTTCAATTTGCGATATTGCCCGGTCCGCATTCCAGGCGGCGATGGTGCGCAGCAGAGGCTTCATATGGAAGGCGGCTTCCGGTTGCACCATTTGGACGATGCCATGGCGGTGCAGGGCTTCTTCCACGACTGGGCCTATCGAGGCTACGCTGACGTGGGCGAACGCCTCTTTTAGCTTTCCTCCGAGCCCGGCTTTCTCCGCGACATCGAAGAGGCGCTCCACTTGCGGCGTGCTGGTAAAAGCGATGACATCGATGCGCCTCGCGGCCATCTCTTCGATTGCCCAGACGACCTGCGCCGTCTCGGCCTGCGACGCATAGCGATAGGGTGTGACCGGCGTCAGCACCGCACCGCGTCCTCGCAAAGTCGCGAGCAACGCGTTGGGGCCGTTGCCGGGATAAAGCTGAACGCCGATCGGCCGTCCGGCGATATCTTCAGGCGCCAGCGCTTCGGCCACGCCTCCCGAAGTCGGCGTCGTCGCCGCGAGCCCGGGCGCAAGGCCGATCTCGCGCAGCGCCCGTGCCGGCTTCGGTCCGCGCGTGATCGAGCGGACGTTGCCGAGCGCCGCGATAAAGGCCGTTTCGCGCTCCGTGCGCTGGGCGATCACCAACAGCCGCCGTAATCCTTCACCGGTTAGCCAAATGATGTCCTGAAAACCGCCCGCGATCAGGGCGTCGATCCACGCTTCGGCGTCGCGGCTGTCCTCGAGATCAAGGATTTGCACCAACGGACAGCGGATCGCAGTTCCGCCTTGCTCCTCGATCATGTTCACGAAAAGGTTAAGCTGGCGGCTCTCGGGAACGAGGATGCGAAGACCATCAAGATTGCCCATATCGTCTCTTCGATGCGCGGCGTGTGCCGCTCTTTCCATTCGGGTCAAGAGAGCCGCAATTTATTCCAGCGCGCAAGAGCGATAAACTTGAGCGATAAGCTTGGCCGCCGCAGATGAGAGAAATGATGACGGAGACCTATCCCGATGTGCAGCTTCTGATTGACGGAAAATGGCGTCCGGGCGCCAGCGGCAAGACGATTTCTGTCGTCAATCCGGCGACGGAGGAGGCGATCGGTCGCGTCGCACATGCCGACATCGTCGATCTGGATCTGGCGCTCGATGCTGCGAAGAGAGGCTTCGCGGTTTGGCGCAACGTCTCGACATTCGAGCGCGGCAAGATTTTGCGCCGCGCCGGCGAGCTTTTGCGCGAGCGCGCCGAGCGGGTCGCGCTGTTGATGACGCTCGAGCAAGGCAAGCCGCTCACGGAAGCGCGGATCGAAGTCATGGCCGCCGCCGACACGCTCGATTGGTTTGGTGAGGAAGCGCGGCGCGCCTATGGCCGCATCGTTCCGGCGCGGGCGCCGAATGTCACCAATCTCGTCTTGAAAGAGCCGGTCGGCCCGGCCGCCGCCTTTGCACCATGGAATTTTCCGCTCAATCAGATTGTCCGCAAACTCGGCGCGGCGCTTGCCGCTGGCTGTTCGATCATTGTGAAAGCGCCAGAAGAGACGCCGGCCTCGCCGGCGGAATTGATCCGCGCCGTCATTGATGCGGGCGTGCCGGCTGGCGTCGTCAATCTTATTTACGGTGTGCCGGCGGAAATCTCCGAACATCTCATCCCGCATGACGTGATCCGGAAAATATCGTTCACCGGCTCAACTGCCGTCGGCAAACAGCTTGCGGCGCTGGCCGGCAAGCATATGAAACGCATCACGATGGAACTCGGCGGCCATGCACCCGCCATCGTCTTTGACGACGCGGATGTCGATGCGGCAGTCAAGCTGCTCGTCACTTCGAAATATCGCAACGGCGGCCAGGTCTGCACCGCGCCGACGCGCTTTCTCGTACAGCGAAAAGTCTATGGACCATTTTTGGATCGCTTTGTCGCGGCAGCGGAATCGTTGAAAGTCGGCGATGGCACGGCACCAGACACGCAACTTGGTCCCTTGGCCAATCCCCGCCGCATCGATGCAATGGAGGCACTTATTGCCGATGCGGTCGGCAAGGGCGCGGAGCTGCGCATCGGCGGCACGCGCCTTGGGAACAAAGGATATTTCTTCGCAGCAACTGTGCTGGCAAATGTGCCATTGGCGGCGCGCGCGATGAACGACGAGCCCTTCGGGCCGCTTGCGCTCGTCAATGCATTCGATGATCTCGACGAGGCTCTAGCGGAGGGCAATCGGCTGCCCTATGCGCTTGCCTCCTATGCCTTCACAAGTTCAGCCACGACGAGCGCGGCTTTGGCGGCGCGTCTTGAGGCCGGCATGCTCGGCATTAACCAGACGCAGGTTGCTTGGCCAGAATTGCCTTTCGGCGGTGTCAAGGACAGTGGTTATGGCCGTGAGGGCGGCAGCGAAGCCATCCAGGATTATCTCGTGACGAAGCTCGTCACGCAGGCGGCGGGCTAAATGTTCAGGGCGAAGCTTCTGCGGGCGCGGCAAGCCCGGCGAGCATGGCTTCGATGGTCGCAATCGAGCGGAAGTTTTCTGGCGTCAGCCCAGATTGGGGAATGGTGATATCAAAGGCGGCTTCGATCGCGAGCATCAGATGCACCATGTCGACGGAGGTGAGGCCCTGATTTACAAGATCGGCCTCCGCGTCAACTGGCCGCGTGACGCCGTTTCTCTTCAAAATAGGGGCGACGAGGTCTATCAACGTCTCTCGCGGTGTGGCCTGTCCTAGCATCAAAATCTCCGTAGAAATTATCTCGAACTTTTAGCGAAGAAAAACGCAGATACAAATAAAATCCTGGGCATTAACCATGAATGGTTACAATTGGTCCAGCAATTGCCGGAGGGTTAGTTAACTAAGGCTCAAGTAACAGAAATTCGTGAAGAGCGGAATTAATAGCTGAGTTGAGTATTTCCGCTAAATGAGACGAATTACGTCTCTCATTCGTGTGCGGCCGCTGGCGGACTGGATTTCTGAATGACGGTGCAAAATGTTCATCTGCGCGAGGCGCAAAGCGAGGGGCCGGCGACGGATGCTCGCGCCGATCTGGCATCGCGTGTCGCGCGTGTTGTCGAAATTGCAGCCACGCACGCCGCGGCCGTCGATGCGGAAGCGCGTTTTCCAACCGCCGCGATTGAGGCTATGCGCGAGGGCGGTTTGCTGAGCCTGATGGTGCCGCACGATCTCGGCGGCGAGGGTCTTTCGCTGAGCGCGATCGCCGATGTCTGTTATGGCCTCGGACAGGCATGTTCTGCCACCGCGATGATCTTTGCCATGCATCATAGCGCCGCCGCTTGTGTGATCCGCCACACTGGCGCCAGCGCCTGGCACAGGGACTTTCTACGGCAGATCGCCAACGCGCAATTGCTCCTCGCATCTTCGACGACGGAAGGCCAAAACGGGGGCAATGTCCGCGCCAGTGCTGCAGCAATTGAAGGGAGCGGAGATTCGATCACGCTCGATCGCGCCGCGACGGTCATTTCCTACGGCGCCGAAGCCGATGTGATCGTGACGACAGCGCGGCGCGCCGACGATGTGCCAAGCTCGGATCAGGTTCTCGTGACATTTGTTAAAGGCGATTACACGCTTGAGCCGCTGTCCGGCTGGAATGCGCTGGGAATGCGCGGGACGGCCAGCGCCGGCTTCACGTTCAAAGCGCGCGGTGACCGCGCGCAAATTCTGCCTGAGCCTTACGAGAAGATCCACGCGCTGACGATGCAACCGGTGTCGCATTTGCTCTGGGCCAGCGTCTGGGCCGGCATTGCCGCGAGCGCGGTGGGCCGTGCGCAAGCGTTCATCCGCAAAGCCGCGCGGCAATCAGGCGGCGCTTTGCCGCCGGGCGCGGCGCATTACACCAAGGCGCGCTCGACGCTGCAGATGCTGCGCGCGCTGATCTCGTCAAATTTGGCGCGCTTTGAAGCCGCGGCCGACGATCCAAAAGCGCTTGGCGCACTCGATTTCCAGACGGCGATCACGCTCACCAAAGTCGATGCGTCGGAGCTCGCTGTCGCGACCGTGTTGAGCGCAATGCGTGCCGCGGGCCTCGCCGGCTATCGCAACGATGGCGAGTTCACGCTCGGCCGGCATTTGCGTGATATTCTCTCGGCGCCGATCATGATCAACAACGACCGTATTCTTGCGAACGTCTCCACGGCGGCTTTGATGGGGTCCGTGCCGTCTTCATTACGAGGTGAGTCATGAGTGTGGCGCGCAAAAACAAGACACCCGCGCCGAAAATGGCGGACCCGCTCGGCGCCTTGGCTGAAAGCCTCTGGCGCCCGATGGGGGTGGAGGGTGTTTACGGCCGTACCGGCGCTTATGAAGCGATCGTCGAGAAACTGGCCGCGTTCATCTCGCAAGCCCGCGACCCGCATGCCGAGATCATGCGCTTTCCACCGGTGATGAGTCGGCGCGATCTCGAAAAGAACGGCTATCTGAAAAGCTTCCCGAATCTGCTGGGCTGCGTGTGTGCCTTGCACGGGTCCGAGGCAGACATTCGCGCCGCGGCGGGACGCGCGGAGCAGGGCGACGACTGGACGCAAGCTCTGTCCTCGGCCGATCTCGTGCTGACGCCTGCAGCCTGTTACCCAATCTATCCGATCGCGGCGCAACGCGGACCGGCGCCGCGCGGCGGCTATTGTTTCGATGTTGCCGCTGATTGCTTCCGCCATGAGCCGTCACAGGATATCGACCGGCTGCAATCGTTCCGTATGCGCGAATATGTCTGCATTGGCTCGGCGGATGAAGTGAGTGCCTTTCGCGAACGCTGGATCGAGCGCGCCAAGGGCATGACCGAGACGCTTGGCCTGCCATATTCAATCGCGCCGGCCAGCGATCCTTTCTTTGGCCGCACCGGCCAGATGATGGCCGTCGCGCAAATTCAGCAGGCGTTAAAGTTCGAATTGCTCATTCCGGTGCGCGCCGAGGATTCGCCCACCGCCTGCATGAGCTTCAATTATCATCGTGATCATTTCGGCGTGACATGGGGCTTGCGCGATTATACGGGCGACGTGGCGCACACCGGGTGTATCGCTTTCGGCATGGATCGGCTAGCGGTAGCGCTATTCCGCACGCATGGCATCGACCCGCAGACATGGCCGGCAAAGGTGAAAGAGGCGCTCAGCCTCTGAGCGCCAGAAATCAGGCGGTCGCGCCGGCATCAATTGTCATCACGGTGCCGGTGATGTTGCGAGCACCGTCGCCAAGCAGAAATTCAACCGCATTCGCGATGTCGTCAGTCTCCGCGAGGCGGCGTAACGCGCTACGCCGTGCAATCTTCTCGCGATCTTCCATCGTGAGATCGTGCGTCATCTCGGTGGCGACAAAGCCTGGCGCAATCGCGTTGACCGTAGCCCCGACGCGGCCCAATTCGCGCGCTAGCGAGCGGGTGAAGCCGATCAGCGAGGCCTTGGTCGCCGCATAAACAGACAGCCCGTTGAAACCGCTGAAGCCGACAATCGAAGCGACGTTGATGATGCGGCCGGCGCCGTCCGCGAGCATGGCGCGCGAAATATATTTGGTCAGCAAAATCGGCGAGAGCGTATTGAGTTGGATCAGTCGCACGATCTCGGCATCCGGCATCGTTGCGAGGACGCCGGCCGTCCCGATGCCGGCATTGTTGACGAGCCCATAAATCGGACCGAAGTGCTTGCGCAGCCGCGTCGCGAGCGCGTGGATTTTATCCGTCTCCGCGAGGTCGAAGGCCTCGAAGACAATTTCGCCGGTTCCGGTTGCACGGCATTCGGCCATCGCCTGCGAAAGTTCCTCGCTCTCGCGCCGGGCGAGGGCAATGACGCGATAGCCGGATTTGGCCAAGCGTCGCGCAATGCCGAGGCCGAGACCGCGGCTGCCGCCGGTCACGAGGACGTTAGCCATTCTGGCGCACCAACTTTCCCGCGGGCGTCATTTCGAGCGCCGCGACGAACTTAACGGCCGCCGGGACTTTGTGCGCCGGTAATTCCGCGCGGCAAAATGTGAGAATATCCTGTTTCAGGGCGTCGCTGTCGGGACCGGGCTCGACGGGTTTGTGCAAGACGACGTCGGCCACGACGATCGCGCCAGTGATCGGATTACGCCTTGCCCCGACAAGAGACATCTTCACGGCTTCGTGCCGATTGATGATTTGCTCGACTTCCTCAGGATGTACCTTCAGGCCGCCGACATTGATGATGCCGCCGCGCCGCCCGACGAAATAATAGCGGCCCTCGCGCTCAGCGACGACGTCGCCGCTGTCGATAAATCCGTCTTCGTCCATAAGTGTTTGCGGCGGAGAGCCGAGGTAGCAACTCGCGGTGCGCCGGGACCGGATGCGCAAAGTGTCGTCCACCACTTTAAATGACGGATCGCGAGTCTCACCGAGGATGTCCGCCGGAAAACCTTCCAGGCCATCGTTGACCTCAAAACCGACACCGGCCTCCGTCGATGCATAGGCGTGACCGACAGCCGCCGCGGGATATTGCCGTTTGAGAGCGTCGAGAATGGTCTGATCGGCGATCTCGCCCGAGAGGCGTACATAGCGAGGCGAGATCACGTTGCACTCTGAACTCATCAACACCCGGCGCCAGTGCGACGGCGTGCCGGAAATATGCGTGACGCCGTGCGATGCGAGGCGATGCAGGTGATCGGCGACCGGCTCGCCTGCGTCCGACAGCACCATCGACCTGTTGCCGAAGAGGGCACGCAACAAAATCTGCAATCCGCCGTAGCGGCGAATGTCGTAGAACGTCGCCCAGACGGGCGCCGCATCGCCCGATTGCGGCGGCTTGATTGCGCCGGTCAGCGCGGCAAGCGAATGGACGACCATTTTCGGCACGCCGGTCGTGCCGGAGGTCAAGAGAACCCATTCGGTCGTGATCGGCGCGGCGGCCTCGTGCGAGCGAGGAACAAGATCGCAGGCGATACGCGGCGGCAGATCGTGGCCGGCAAAGTCAGTCTCGTCGCGATCCGTGACGATGGCGTCGGCCCCGGCTTCAGCGGCGATCGCGGCGAGATGGGCAAAAGGCAGGTCCGGCGGACAGACGATGATGCGTTGCGCCATGCCATCGAGTACGACAAGCGCTTGGGCGGCGGCAAGCTGCGCATGCGTCGCCAGGACGATTGAGCGGCCGGAGACATCGCCGTCGCGGAACGCACTGCCTTCGGCGAGATCGGCCAGCGCAACGGCGCCGCGTGCACCCCACAACATGCGTTTGGCACCCGCCGCGCTGGCGAGAGCCTGACGCAATGTTTGGGGTTCAGGCTGTTGCGCCATTCTCATAGAACCTGACGAAATCGCCCAGCGTCACCGGAAAGCCCGCGTCAGCCGCCGTCGCGAAAGGGTCGTAGCCGAGCTTATCCTCAAGTCGAGCAACGAGGATGGCGAAGCAAAGCGAATCGAGGCCCGATTCGGAGAGGAGCAGATCGTCGCGAAGAGGCTGAATTTTGACCTTTTGTTCGGCCGCGATCTGTTCGATCTGCGAGTATATCGTTAACCTAATGGACACAGAGCGGGCACCTTCACTTGGCCAAGGCGGGGCATTACATTAAATTCAAAAGTTATTCAATTCGCCTCGGGGCCTCATGGTGAATGCCGTCTCGTCGGTACGTCCTGCGACTCTTGCTTGCCGGGAGATCGATGAGGCAGACCTCAGCGCGATTGCCGATCTGCTGACGCGCGGCTTTCCCGGACGGAACGCATCATACTGGCTGACGGGTTTCACGCGGATGGCGGCGTTGGCCCTGCCGCCCGGTTATCCACGCTTCGGCTATATGATGGAAAACGACGGTAAGCCGGTCGGTGTCATCTTGTTGCTCTATCGCCAAATGCCCGACGAGACCGGCGCAGGTTACATTCATTGCAATCTTTCAAGCTGGTATGTCGAGCCGTCGATGCGAAGCTACGCATCGATGCTGGTTTCGTTCGCGCTCAAACGGCCGGAGGTTACCTATATCAACATCTCGCCCGCGCCGCCGACGTGGCCGGTCGTCGAAGCGCAGGGGTTCAAGCGCTTCAGCGAAGGTCAATTCTTTGCCTTTCCGGCCCTGAGCTCGAAAGGGTTTGGCTTAAGCGTCGTGAAAGTCCCGTCGGCTGCTGAGATCGATGTGCCGGCGGCCGAACGAGCGATTTTAGCCGACCACGCGCGGTTTGGGTGCCTTACCCTTGTCTGCCATACGAAGAACGGCGATTTGCCATTTGTCTTTGCACCATTCAGCATCCGTGCCGGACGTATGCCACTTCCCTTTATGCGGCTGATCTATTGCCGTGACATGGCGGATTTCCTTCTTTGCGCGGGCGCGCTGGGCCGCTATCTTTTGAGGCATGGCGTTTTATCCGTGTTGCTTGATGTGAAAGATATGACGCCCCCTCTGCCCGGCATCTATTCTACGAAATTGGGCCGCAAATATTTCAAGGGGCCGCATCCGCCATGTCTCGGCGATCTTGCTTACAGTGAATATGCGGTGTTCGGGCCATGACGATGCGAAATGTGGCGCGGGTTCTTGTCGATCAGCTTGTGATCAATGGCGTCACCCATGCTTTCTGCGTGCCGGGTGAGAGCTTTCTGCCGGTCCTCGATGCCTTGCGCGACAGTCCGATTGAGGTCGTCATATGCCGGCAAGAGGGCGGCGCAGCGATGATGGCGGAAGCTGTTGGTAAAGCGACGGGACGCCCGGGCGTTTGTTTCGTGACGCGTGGCCCCGGCGCGACGAACGCCGCGCACGGCATTCATATCGCCCAGCAAGACTCGACGCCGATGATCATGTTTGTCGGACTGATCGAGCGGCGTATGCGAGAGCGCGAAGCCTTTCAGGAATTCGATCTGCGCGGCGTCTTTGGCAGCATGACAAAATGGACGAGTGAGATCGACGATGCGCCGCGCATGCCGGAAGTGCTCTCGCGCGCCTTCCACGCCGCGACAAGCGGTCGGCAGGGGCCAGTCGTTCTTGGCTTGCCGCGCGACATGCTGGATGAGCAGATCGCCGTTCCCGATGCTCCGCCCTTCGTTCCGGTCGAAACGGCTCCGGGCGACGACGAAGTGGCGCAATTCCACGACGCGTTGTTGCGCGCCGAGAAGCCGATCTTCATTCTGGGCGGCAGCCGCTGGAGCGAGCGCGCCTGGCAGGACATCCAGGATTTTGCCGCGCGCTTCGCAGTGCCCGTCGTCACAAGCTATCGGCGTCTGCCGCTGTTCGATCCGCTACATCCGAGCTACGCCGGTGATCTGGGCATTGGGCCGAATCCGAAGCTTGTTGCCGCGATCAAATCGGCCGATCTTATCGTTGCGCTCGGCGGGAGGCTTGGCGATATCCCGAGCCAAGGCTACACGCTTTTTGATATTCCAGCCGGGCAAAATCTCATTCACGTTCATCCCGGCGCCGAAGAACTTGGACGCGTCTATCGCCCCCAGCTTGCGATCAATGCGACGCCGGCGCGCTTCAGCGCCGCGCTCGCGAAACTCGCGACACCAAAGCAGGTTGCGTGGAGGGGTTTCACCGAGACCTTGCACCAGAATTATCGCGCCTGGACCGACGTGGCCACGCCACAACCCGGCGGTGTCAATCTTGGCGCGATCATGGTCTGGCTGCGCGAAACGCTGCCGCCCGAGACGATCCTGTGCAATGGCGCCGGCAATTACGCCGCCTGGATTCATCGCTTTTACCGCTTTCGCCAGTTCGGCACGCATGTCGCGCCGGCGTCCGGCTCGATGGGCTACGGTGTGCCCGCCGCAGTGGCCATGAAGCTATTGAAACCCGAACGCCTCGTCATCTCCCTTGCTGGCGATGGCGATTTTCTGATGAACGGGCAGGAGTTTGCGACCGCCGTCCAATACGATTTGCCGATCGTCTTCATTGTCTGCGACAACGCGAGCTACGGCACGATCCGCATGCATCAGGAGCGTGAGTTCCCCGGCCGGGTCGTCGGAACCGACCTTCGGAATCCGGATTTCGCAGCCTATGCGCGCGCCTTCGGCGGTTTCGGCGTAACGGCGGAAAAGACCGAAGAGTTTCCGGCGGCGTTTAAAGCCGCACGCGAGTCAGGCGCACCGGCGATCATCCATCTCAAGATCGACGTGGACGCCATCACACCCGCGACGAGCCTGTCGCGCATCCGTGAGCAGGCGCAATCGCGTCCTTAGCGGTGAGCGAAAGCCCAATAAAGCTCGCGCGCTTTGTGAAAGAACGGCCCGGGCTGGAGCAGCCGATCGTCGATTTTCGTGATCGGCATGACTTTCGAGAAATTGCCGGTCGAAAAGATTTCGTCGGCCTGTTCGAAGTCGGCGTAGTTGAGTGTCTTCTCGATTACGCTCACGCCGGCATCGCGCAACAGGCCAATCACGCGCCGCCGTGTAATGCCGTCGAGGAAAGTGCCGTTCGGTGTAGGCGTGTAGAGGATTCCATCTCTGGCCATAAAGACGTTGGCATTGCCCAGCTCGGCAATCGCGCCGAGCATGTCGCGCATCAGGCAATTGTCGAAGCCGCGTCGATGCGCCTCGATCAGCGCCCGCGCGTTGTTGGGATAATTGCAGCTCGCCTTGGCATCGACCGGCGCGCATTCGAGCGTCGGGCGCCGGAATGGCGAGAGCGTGATCGATAAGCCGCTCGGCTTCGGCATTGCTGCCTCGTAAAGGCAGAGGCACCAGCGCGTCGAATCAGGATCGAAGCGCACGCCGCCGCCGGTCGTGCCGAGATCGGCCCAATACATCGGGCGGATATAGAGTTCGGCCTTCGCCTCGAAGCGCTTCAACCCATCGCGGGCGAGGTCAAGCCAGTTTTCGACAGATACAGATGGTTTCAGCAGAAATCGCTGTGCCGACTCGTTGGCACGCTCGAAATGCAAATCGAGATCTGGTGTCACGCCCTCGAAAGCGCGGGCGCCGTCGAAGACGACCGAGCCGAGCCAGGCGCCATGGGTGCGCGGCCCCATGATGGCGACATTGCCCTCGTGCCAGTCACCTTCAAAAAAGGTCCAGGTTTTGGTCGGAGCGGTGCCTACAACACTAGACAAAAACGAGTCCTCGCTTATGGGATGAGCATTTTCGCCGCGCAGTCTTAAGGTACTTCTTATAGGATCGCAGGCGAAAAATTGTTTTCTCGAGAGTACAATCCTCTGTGACCGACCCTTTCGATCCTCATGCTAAACGCTTTCTTGATATGCTCGCGTTGAAGGGCGGTAGTGTCGCATCCTTGGACATCGAGGCGCGGCGTGTGGCTTTCGCGAACCTTCTGCGATTTTGCGCGCCGGGCCCACAAATCGCCGGTGTAGAAGAGATCGATGCCGCTGGGCGAACGGGCCGGCTTTACTGGCCGGAGGCTCGGTCGACAACGGCGATGGTCTTTCTCCACGGCGGGGGACTCGTCGCCGGCAGCCTTGAGACGCACGATGCCCTGTGCCGCACATTGGCGGCAGCAAGTGGCTGCAACATCTTCGCCGTCGATTATCAGCTGGCGCCTGAACATCCTTTTCCCGCGGCGTTGGACGATATTCTGGCAGCGCTCGAATGGATTTTTGAAAGGCCATCAGCTTATGGCGTCGAGCGAATCGGGATCGGGGGCGATTCGGCAGGCGCGACACTGGCCGCCGCCGCTGCCGCCGAATGGGGGAAGCAGAAGAAGCCGGACCTGGCCTTTCAACTTCTGCTCTGTCCCATTCTCGATTTAGCCGGCGAAACGCTGTCGCGCCATGCATTCGCATCGCCGGTTCTCGATCAAGCGACGCTTGACCACGATATCGCGCTTTATACCGCGGGTAGGGTAGAAGCTGACGATCCGCGCGTCTCTCCGCTGCGTGCGACGGATTTCTCCGGCCTGCCGCCGACATTTCTACATACGGCGCAATGCGACCCGTTGCGCGACGAAGGTGCGGCCTATGCCGATAAACTCCGTGCGGCGAGCGTCGAAGTTCATCATACATGCCATGCCGGCATGCCGCATCTTTTCTACGCTCTATCGGGCGTCATTCCTGCGGCGAAGGCCGCCGCCGCGGCGATCGGCGCCGAGTTATCGGCGTGGCTGGCTACAAGCGAATCTCGCCGGCGGTGATCCGCGCGAAAAGCGAGCCGTCGAGCGGCACATAGCCGGTCCCGTTGTCGAAATAGAGCTGATCCTCGATCTTGCCGGGATCGAAGCCCTCGCGTGCGAGCTGGGCTTTCTTCTGTTTGAAGGTTTCCGTGACCTCGATCTCTGCGCTGATCCGTATAAAGAGCGGGCGCGCATAAGAAGGCAACAGCGCGCTGAGCCGCCCGTGCAGGAGCTTCAGATCGAATCCCGGCGCGATCACGAGCGTCGCCATGCCGGCGCGTCCGTCCGCACCGGGAACCGTCGTGCCATAGGCGGTCGCATCGGTAACACCAGGAACGGCGTTAAGTGCCTCCGCGATCTCGAACGTCGAGACGTTCTCGCCTTTCCAGCGAAACGTGTCACCGATCCGATCGACGAAATAGAAAAAGCCTTTTGCGTCCTGCCGCATAAGATCGCCGGTCCGAAACCAGGCGTCGCCCGCAGCAAAAACATTGCGCAGAACCTTCGCGTCGCTGTCTTTGGCGCTGGTATAGCCCTCAAATCGCGCCCCGGCGCTGGCGCCGGACGCGATTTTACCGATCGCTTCGCCGATCTCGTCGGGCGCACAGGGCACGCAGAAGCCGTCGGAATCGCGGAAGGGCTCACCCCGCACGACGTCGAATTTCACCAATGCGGACGGAAAACGATGCTTCAGAAAGGCGGGAACGCGGCCGACCGCGCCGGGCTCGCCCTCGACATTGATCAGTGAAAACGTGCCCTCGGTCGCCGCATAAAATTCGACGATATGCGGGATGTTGAAGCGCTCTTGAAACGCGCTCCAGATATCGGCGCGCAGGCCGTTCCCGAAGGCGAGCCGCAGCCGATGCGCCCGTTCGTTGGCGTTTTCAGGCGCGTTGAGAAGATAGCGGCAGAGTTCGCCGATATATTGAAACAGGGTGCAATCCCACCGCACGACATCGTCCCAGAAGCGCCGTGTCGAAAATTTCTCTTGCAGCACGACCGAGCCGCCGCTGACGAGGACACTGCCGATGGCGACGATGCCGCCGACGCTGTGATACATCGGCAGGCAATTCATCGTCCGATCGGCGGGGCTTGTGTTCAGAATTCCGGCGAACCAATAGCTCCAGGTCATGATCCGCCGGTGGCTGACATTCGCCGCCTTTGGCAGGCCGGTCGTACCCGATGTGTAGATGCAGAGTGCGCGATCCGACAGGCTCACGCCGGTTTCTTCTTCCGGCGAAAGGGGCTCGGCCGCGAAATTTTTGATCTCGTCTTGAAAGCCCGCCAATTGGGTGTCGCCGTGAACCCAGACGATTGCCGACATCTGCGACTGCGCCAGAGCCGCGTCGAGCGTATCCTTCAAGCCGGCGTCCACGATGATATGCTCGGCGCCGGCAGCCTTGATACAATGCGCAAGGGCATCGCCGCGCAGATTGGTGTTAAGCAACGCGACCACGCCGCCAACGCGCGTGATGCCAAGCCAGATCGCCAGATAATCCGGCTGGTTGCGCATAAGGAGGCAAACCGTGCGGCCGGCGAGCCCATGCGCTCGCGTCCAGCGGGCGATGGCATTGACCCGCCCCGCGAGTTCGCCGAAGCTCAAAATGTGGTGATCGGAGAGCAGGGCAGGCGCGTCGCCAAAGCGCGCCGCAAGCTCGTCGATCACTTTCGGCAACGTGCGCTGTGGGTCTTGATCGATCCGCGCCGTCAGCTCCAGCGCCCGTAGCCACGCTTTCGAGGCAGAAAAGCGATCGCGGTCCGGCTCTTGGTCAGCCACTCGAAACATCCGGCGAAGAGGTTAAAATACTTTGCAATTATAGCCGACATGCCATGAGAAAGGCTAAGCTCTTCTTAGCCTCCATTGGCTATGACCGGCATGGTTTCTGCGCTGAGGCGCAGCAGGGCCCGACGGGAGATCATTCTGAGACGTGATGGGTCTCAGGCTGAGACAATAGTTTCGAATTGAGTGTGTCGATGTGGAAATCCAAATTGCGGCCGGAAACCATTGCGGTCCATAGCGGCTATACGAGCGAGCCGACGACGAAAGCCGTCGCGGTTCCGATCTACCAAACGGTTTCCTACGAGTTCGATAGCGCCGACCATGGCGCGGCTCTCTTCAATCTCGAGGTCGAAGGCTTCCGCTATAGCCGGATCAACAACCCGACCGTCGATGTGCTCGAAAAGAGGGTCGCCGCGCTTGAGGGCGGCGTCGCTGCGCTTGCGGTGGCGAGCGGCCAGGCGGCGCTTAATTTCGCGCTCGTCAATCTTGCTGACCACGGCGGCAACATCGTCTCTGTGCCGCAGCTATACGGCACGTCGCACACGTTGCTGGCGCATGTTCTGCCACGCCAGGGCATCCAGGGGAGATTTGCCGAAAGCGACGACGCGGCCGCGATCGAGCGCCTGATCGACGCCGACACGCGCGCCGTCTTCTGCGAGACGATCGGCAACCCGGCGGGCAATATCTGCGATATCGAAGCTTTGGCGCAGGCCGCCCATCGCCACGGTGTTCCACTGATCGTCGATAATACGGTCGCGACGCCAATTCTCTGGCGGCCGATCGAGCACGGCGCCGATATCGTCGTGCATTCACTCACGAAATTCATGGGCGGCCATGGCACAACGCTTGGCGGGGCGATCGTCGATTCGGGTAATTTTCCTTGGGCCGAGCAGAAGCGCCGCTTCCCGATGTTCAACGAGCCCGATGTTTCCTACCATGGACTCGTCTATGCCGAGCGTTTCGGCCCCCGTGCTTTCATCGAGCGCTGCCGCAGCGTTTATCAGCGTACGACCGGCGCGGTGCTCTCGCCGCATAGCGCCTTCCTGCTGTTACAAGGCATCGAGACCGTTGCGCTGCGTATGGAGCGGCATGTCGAGAATGCCCGCAAGGTTGCGGAGTTTCTCCGCGCTGATCCCCGTGTCGCCTGGGTGAATTACAGCGGCTTTCCGGACAGTCCATATTACGCACTGGCGCAGAAATATCTCGGCGGCCAAGCGTCGTCGCTGCTGACCTTTGGCGTGAAAGGCGGTTTCGATGCCGGTAAGACGTTTTACGATGCGTTGCGGCTCATCAAGCGGCTGGTCAATATCGGCGATACGAAATCGCTCGCCTGCCATCCAGCGTCTACGACGCACCGGCAGATGACAGCGGAGGAGCAGCGCAAGGCCGGCGTCAGGCCGGAGATGATCCGGATCAGTGTCGGCATCGAACACGCCACCGACATTATCGAAGATCTGGATCAGGCTTTGGCCGCTGTGCACGGCCAGAGCAGGGCGGCCGAATGAGCGCATCGGCCGATATAGCGATACAGACAAAGCCCGACGAAGAGCGGGCCGCGGGTGTGCAATGCGTCGAAATCGGCATCGTCAACAATATGCCCGACGCGACCCTGGCGGCGACCGAACGGCAGTTCAAGGCTTTGATCGATCACGCCGCGGATGGGCGCCGCGTGCGGGTGCGGTTTTTCGCGCTGCCTGGCATTGCCCGCGGCGAAGGCGCGGCGCGGCACATCAAAGAGACTTATGGCGATCTTGATGAGCTGACGCGCGACAAGCTCGACGGGCTCGTCATCACCGGCTGCGAGCCGAAGGCGGCGTCTCTCGCTGACGAACCCTATTGGCCGAGCCTCACGCGGCTCATCGATTGGGCGGCGGGCAATACGCGTTCAACGATTTTCTCCTGCCTCGCTGCGCACGCGGCAGTGCTACATCTTGATGGCATCAAGCGCGTCCGCGTCGCACAAAAATATTCAGGCATTTTTGGATGCACCGTCGTGGCGGACGACCCGCTGACGCGCGGTCTCAGTCCGATGCTGAGCATCCCGCATTCGCGGCTCAATGATCTTGATCTTGCTGCGCTGTCGGCGCGCGATTATCGAGTTCTCAGTACATCACCGAAAGTCGGCGTCGATATATTCGTCAAGCGAGCCGGCAGCCTCTTCGTTTTTCTTCAGGGTCATCCCGAATATGATGCGGAATCGCTGCTGCGCGAATATCGCCGCGATGTAACGCGCTTCCTGCGCGGCGAACGGCCGGACTTCCCAGCGTTTCCGGAGAATTATTTCGATGCTCCGATTGAAAGTCATCTGTCGTCCTTTGCGGAGCGCGTGATGGACGGGCGCAGCCGCCAGCCGCACCGCGAACTCACGAGTTTGCTTGACGGAGTGCATCCGGCCAAGACTTGGCGTGCTTCGGCGACCGGGCTGTATCGCAATTGGATGGACGGGCTCGCGACACGCACGTAGGCGCGTTAGCCGGTAATCGTCCGGATTCCGTCAATGACGAATTGTGCCGCGAGGGCCGCCAGTATCACGCCCAACATCCGGCCGAGAACCAGCGTGCCTGTTGTGCCGAAGATCCGCGCCACTTGCTCCGAAATCAGGAACACGATGTAGCACATCAAAATCACCACAAGGATGATGAGGATAAGGCCGGTTTGCTCGCGCCAATGACCGCTCGCCCGGCCGGCGAGCAGGATTACCGCGGTGATCGAACCGGGGCCGCTCATCAGGGGCATCGCGAGGGGAAAGGCGGCGAGATTGTTGACGTGGTCGATCGTCACCGCATCGGTCGCGAGTTCCTTCTTTCGCTGGCCGCGCTCGGCGAAAATCATCTGAAACGCTGTATAAAAAAGCAGAAGGCCGCCTGCGATTCGGAACGCCGGCAGGGAAATGCCAAGCGCTGCCATCACGGTGGCGCCGCCAAGTGCAAATATGAAAAGAATGGCGAAGGCGATGATGCTGGCGCGGACCGCGACTTCGCGTTTTTCGATCTTTGTCATGCCCAGGGTCAAGGCGATAAAGATCGGCGCAAGTCCCGGTGGGTCCAAAGTCACGAGCAGCGTGACGAAGGCCGTTTGAAAGAAGTCTGCCATGGCTTCGTTTCCGTCGCGACGCGGGGGTTGCACATGCAAAAGCCGCGACGCTTGTGTGTGCGCCGCGGCTCGAAGGCATGGTTGAAGCTTAGTTCAATAGCGCCGTCTGAACAAGCCAAGGATCAAGAGCAGCACGATCGCACCGATTGTCGCGGAGATGATCTGCGGTAGCAGATGCGCGCCAAGATGAATGCCAAGCTTCGGCAATATCCAATTACCGATGAACGCGCCGATAATCCCGATGCAGAGATCGGCGACGAGGCCGAAGCCAGTGCCGCGTAAAATCTGGCCCGCGAGCCAGCCTGCGACGACGCCGACGACGAGAATGATCAGGAGACTGTCTCCAGACAAGGCAAATCCCTCTTCATGTGAGTGAACGATAAGCCGTCCTATGGGCAGGACGTAGATAGCGGTGTGTCCCGCCGCACGAATGATTAACACATATCGCTAAGGAGTCGTAGCGTGTCCGTTGCTGCGACGCGATACTGCCGGATGATTAAACCCTGCGGAGGCGCCCCCCTCACGCGGCAGACGCCACGGAACATCTTAGCATGATTGACGTTGGCTCCACTGCGCGTCTTGGACGCTTTCATTCGCGTGGCGTTGCTTGGGCTTATGTGGTGTAATGGTCATAGTTTAGCGTAGTCGGGAGCGGCGCGCCCGCTTCCGATCAGTACCGAGGGTCTCAGCTGTGGCACCGCGTGCGAATTGGAAGGGCTATCTCAAGCTCTCGCTGGTTTCCTGCCCCGTTGCGCTTTTCCCGGCGGTCAGCCGGACGGAGCGCATTTCGTTTCACCTTATCAACCGTGAAACCGGCAACCGGCTTCGACAGCAATATATCGATTCCGTGACGGGCGATATCGTCGAGCGCGAACAAATGGTTCGCGGCTACGAAATCGGCAAGAACGATTACATCACGCTCGATGAAACTGAAATCGCCGAGCAAGCGATCGAGAGTACGCATACGATCGACATCGAGACCTTCGTGCCGCGCGATGAAATCGACGAAGTCTATCTCGACGGCTCTTATTATCTTGCGCCCGACGACAAAGTTGCCGACGAGCCTTTCGTCGTCATTCGCGACGCGATGCGCAAGAGCAACATGGTCGGCCTCGCGCGCGTAGTGCTGTCCGGCCGCGAGCGCATCATCATGATTGAGGCGCGTGACAGTGGCCTGCTCGCGACGACGCTGCACTACAAATATGAAGTGCGCGATGAAAAGCCCTATTTCGAATCGATTCCCGACGTCAAACTCTCGAAGGAGATGCTCGACCTCGCCGCGCACATCATCGATACCAAGCGCGGCAAGTTCGATCCGTCGAAATTCGAGGATCGCTACCAGGATTCGCTCGTCGATCTGATCCGGGCCAAGCGCGCCGGCAAGCCGCTCCCGGCAGCGCCGCAGCCGAAGACGCCGAGCAATGTCATCAATCTGATGGATGCGCTGCGCCGTAGCGTCGACGCTGAATCCGGCCGGCGCGGAACGGGCAAAACGTCCGCAAAGGCGCATAGCGCCGCGAAGAAAGCGGCGCCTGCGAAGTCCGCAACGAAGCGGCGTGTCAGCAAGGCGAGCTGAAAGGCGGGGCTTCCATGGCGCTCGAGGCCTATCACAAAAAGCGCAATTTTGACGTCACGTCGGAGCCGCGCGGCGCCAAGGGCCGCGGCAGCGGTCATTCATTTGTCGTGCAGAAACATGACGCGACGCGCCTGCATTACGATTTCCGGCTTGAACTCGATGGCGTGCTGAAGAGCTGGGCGGTGACGCGCGGGCCGAGCCTGGTCCCGGGCGAAAAGCGCCTCGCCGTTCATGTCGAGGACCATCCGCTCGATTACGGGGGCTTCGAAGGCACGATCCCCGAAGGGCAATATGGCGCCGGCGCCGTGATCGTCTGGGATCGCGGGACTTGGACGCCGGACGGCGATCCGCATGCCGGCTATGCCAAGGGCCATCTCGATTTCGTTTTGCACGGCCAAAAGCTGAAGGGCCGCTGGCATCTTGTCCGTATGCATCCGCGGCCGGGCGAGAAGGGCGACAATTGGCTCCTGATCAAGGGTGACGACGAAGAGGCGCGAGGACCGCGCGATCCGGATATTCTGAAAGAAGAGCCCAATTCGGTCGTTAGCGGGCGCTCGATCGATGACATTGCTGGCGACAAGAAAAGCCGTCGCTGGACATCGGGCCGGGCGGCACAGGGACGGATCGAGACGCTAGGTTCGCCACGTGCGCGTGCGCTGGCGCCGCTGGATAGTGTCGTCAAATCCGATCCGGCCTCGGCGAAGCGGCGTTCGGCGAAGCCCGCGAAAGCCAACGAGCCAGCGGGCAAGCCGGCTGGCAGAAAGACCAGCGGTTATGCTTTTACGCCGCCCAAGGGCGCAAAGCGCAACGCGCAGTCGGACTTTCTCCCGCCCATGCTCCCAACGCTCGCTGCGGCGGCGCCTTCAGGTACGCAATGGATTCACGAGCTGAAATTCGACGGCTATCGCATCGAAGCCGTGGCGAAAGCTGGCAGGGTCAGGCTGCGGACACGCACTGGCCTCGATTGGACGGATCGCTTTCCGACGATCGCAGTTGCGATCGCGGCGCTCGCTGGCAGGGAGTTCATCATCGATGGTGAAGTCGTCGTTGAGGAGGAAAACGGCGTCTCGGATTTCTCGGCCTTGCAGAATGCGCTGAGTGAAGGCGATGCAAGCGGCATGGTCTATTACGCCTTCGACCTTCTCGCTATCGACGGTTACGATCTCACGGCGCTCCCCATTGTCGAACGGAAGGAGACTCTGGCGGCGCTACTGATGACCGCACCGAAGGACGCCATTCTGCGCTTGAGCGAACATTTCGACGAGAATGGCGATCTGATGCTGCAGCACGTCTGCCGCCTCGGCGCGGAAGGCATCGTCTCGAAGAAGCGCGACAGCGCCTACATTTCCAAACGCACCACCGAATGGATCAAGACAAAATGCGCCAACCGGCAGGAGTTCGTCATCGCGGGCTTTGTCCCCTCGACGACGGCGCGCAAGGCGATCGGTTCACTGGTGGTTGGCTATTACGACAAGGGCGAGCTTAGACACGCAGGACGCGTCGGCACGGGCTATTCCAACAAAATGGCTGCCGACCTTTTTGCCGATCTATCGCGTGAAAAAGTCGCGAAGCCCGCGTTCAGCGCACCGCTCTCGGCGGAAGCACGCCGCAATGCCGTGTGGGTCAAACCAACACGGGTCGCGGAGGTCGAATTTCGCGGCTGGACGGCGGATGCGAATTTGCGCCAGGCTTCGTTCAAAGGTTTGCGCGAAGATAAAGACCCGAAAGACATCGTTCGTGAAAAGGCAGCGGCCATGCCGAACGACGCCAAGACACCGAAGACAAGCATAAAACTCACGCATTCCGATCGCGTCTTATGGCCGGACGCGGGCGTAACCAAGCAGGGACTCGCGGATTTTTACGCAATGGTCTGGCCGTTGATCGAGAAACATCTCGTCGGCCGGCCGTTGGTTCTATTGCGCTGTCCGAACGGCATCGCGCAGGGCGGCTTTTTTCAGAAACATCCCTGGGCCGGTATCGACGATCATATCCTCCAAATCGATGATCCGCACGAAAAGCAGCCGATCCTCGGTATCAAGTCGTTCGATGGGCTCGTGGCGCTCGTGCAATCAGCCGCGCTCGAAACTCATCCATGGGGTGCGCGCACCGACGATCTCGATCATCCAGATCGTTTGATCTTCGATCTCGACCCCGGCGAAGACGTTGCGTTTTCCGCTCTCATTGCCGGGGCGCACGAGGTCCGTCAGCGGCTTGCTGACAAGAAGCTCAAAAGCTTCGTCAAAACGACTGGCGGCAAAGGCCTGCATGTCGTCGCCCCCTTGAAGCCCGCTGCCGACTGGGCGGAGGTCAAGGATTTCTGCCGCGGTCTGGCTGAGGCCATGGCGCATGATGCTCCGCAGCACTACACCGCGACCGTCACCAAGACGCAGCGGACCGGGCGCATCTACGTCGATTATTTGCGCAACGCGCGCGGCGCGACAGTCGTATCGGCCTATTCGACACGGGCGCGGCCACAAGCTGGCATATCCACGCCGCTGACGTGGGACGAACTCGACAGCGTTCTCAGCGGCAGCCAATTCACGATCGGCAATTTCAGCAACCGGCTTCAGCGCCTCTCGGACGATCCCTGGACGGAGTTCTTTCGCTTACGTCAAAGCCTGCCGCGAAACTGAGGGCCATAATGCTGGAACTCGCGGTGAGGCGCAGAGTTGCTGTGCCAAAGGAGCCGCGCATGACAAACCATGACACGCGCTATCATTCGGGCACTGATGAACATCCGGTTGAGTTGAAGCCCAACCGTGCTCGCGCCGGCCGCAAAGACGTGCCTATTCTGTACGTTCTTCTGTGGAGCACAGCTCTCGCTGTCCTCGTTCTGGCGGCGATTTTATTCGGCTTCCACGCGATGGTGCATTAAACTCATCTAGCTATTCAGTTCTTCAGCACGGCCAAGGCAATGTCTTGGCCGTGTTTCCTTTTTACGAGCCTACTTTAGAAGCCGCTGAAGGGCGCGGCCGGCGCGGCTGCGCAATTCTCTGGCGTCGAGCGTGCCGTCGTTTTCGAGATCGGCGGCTTTGAAGAGCTTTTCGGCCATCGTGATATATTCGTCCTTGGTCAGCGAATTGTCCTTGTCGGGGTCCGCCGCGACGAACGCCTTTTTGCTCAGGCGGCCTTTGGCTTCTTTATATTCGAGGGTGGTGTCCTGATCCTTGTTGAGCCGATCGAATGCCGCGCCTGCTGCCGCTTCCATTTCGGCCAGATCGAGCGTCCCATCCTTGTCCGTGTCGTATTTGAGCGGATCGGCGAACGATGCGCCCGCGAGGCTGACGGCGAAAATTATCGATAGCAATCCGGCTTGCACGCGCATCGGCGTCTCCCATGTTCGCCGCCTTGTTCAACTGCACGCAATTTTAGCTGCAGCAGGCTTAGCCTTTGAAGCGGACATATTTCCCGTCCTGCCGGGAAAATTGGAAATTGCCATTTTGTTGGCGACCGACATCAAAATCCTCGTTGCAAATCGGCCACAAGACCAAAGAATGCGTCGAAACGATTCCAGCGTTGGAAAGTGTTTACCAAAAGAACATACTGCCGCGGCTCCAGCTCAATTTTATAAGCCTAGTGAAAACATTTGCTTAGAATCCCTCGGCGTCTGGCAGGTGGCGGGCGGGCTAAGAAGGCTACCGTCTTTCTGACGCGTGACAAAGGCAGGCGAACTCGACAGAGTTTTGGAAGGCCGCTGTCAGAAGCTCTTCGGCTTCCGGCCGCGGCATTTGCTCAGGGGGATTCGTTGTTCTCAAGTCTTGCGAGATTAGGGCTGCGACGCTGGCTTCCAGCCGTGCTTGCGCTCGTCTGCATGGACTTGATGATGGGTTGCGCGGCGCGGCCTGAGAGCGGCTTTCTGGCGACCACGGCCTACGAAGCGCCCAGCGCGACTGAGCATACGATTCTCATCGCTTCGACGCGTGAGCGCGACGCGCGGCCGGGCACATTGTACAGCGGCTTTCGCGCTGACTGGCTCGATTACGCGTCAGCGACCATGTCGGTGCCTCCGACGCATGTCGATGGGAAGATCGAATGGCCGCAGACGCCGCCCGGCGATCCGCGCCGCGATTTCGCGGTCCGCGACGCTGGCTATATCGATGGAGATCGGGCGTTTCTCGCTACGGTCAATGCCGAATTGGCGAAACGTCCGCCCGGCCATCGCAAAATCTTCCTCTTCGTCCACGGCTTCAACACGATGTTTGCCGAGGCGCTCTATGGCTTTACGCAGGTCGTTCACGATGCGCACACGGATCATGTGCCGGTGCTGTTCACCTGGGCTTCGCGGGGCAAATTGACGGACTATCTCTACGACAATAACAGCGCCACAGCGGCGCGCGATCAGCTTGCCCACACAATTCGCTTACTGACTGACAGCAATGCGGAAGAGGTCAACATCCTCGCGCATTCCATGGGCAATTGGGTGTTTGTCGAAGCGATGCGTCAGATCAAAATGCAAGGCGGTCTGAAACATCCGGAGAAGATCGGGCTGGTCCTTCTTGCAGCGCCAGACATCGATATCGACGTTTTCAAATCGGATTTGCGCGCTTACGGAAAGCTCAAAAAGCCTTATTACATCGTGCTCTCGAAGGATGATAAGGCTCTGGCCCTGTCAAAGTTTCTGGCGGGCGGACAGACTCGCGTGGGCGACGATGGAAACGTCCAAGATTTGGCGAAACTTGGCGCTGTGGTTATCGATTTGACGAACGTGCACGGCGACGATCCGACGGATCACAACAAATACGCACAGATCGCCGCGATCGCCCCGCAATTGGAGCACGTGCTTCAAAGCGGCATCGAAAAGAACCATGTCGCGACGTCTGACGCAGCGGATCAGATGACCAGTACACTTGGCGCGGTCGTCAGCGTCCCCGTGAACATTATGGGCAATTCGTTCTCGATCGTTTCCAGCCGCTGATCATTGCGAGGCTTCTTCCGTCTTCGCCGGAACGTCCCCACGCACTTTATGCACCTGATCCGCCGTCACATGGCAGGTGGTCTGACCAAATTGCGCGCAGGTGTAAGTAGCGAGCGCGGCGACCTCTTCGTCCGTGTAGGCGCTCGTGAACGCGTGCATGAACATCAGGCCCTGCGAAGTCTTAATCTGCGTTCCCTGAGCCAGCACTTGAAGCAGATTGTTGGCGTTGGGATCGGCGGTCGTGTGCGAGCCGGCCAGCGCCGCCCAGGGCGATTGGCGGCCGTGACCGCTCGGCAGATGGCAGCCGGCACAAGCTTCGACGAAGACATGCGCGCCAAGCGAAGGCTTTTTTACGTCGGTTGGCGCCCCGCGTCCGGCGGCAGGCGGCCCATCCGATTGGGGGGGGATGCTGCGCAGATAGGTGACCATCGCGCGGATATCGTCGGGCCTCAGATAGCGCAGACTAAATCCGATGACCTCCGCCATCGGCCCAGACGCCGGTCCGTGTCCTTCGGCGTGGCCGACCGAAAGGTATTGCGCCAATTGCGCGTCGCTCCAGCCGCCGAGCCCATGATCGGGATCGCTGGTGAGATTATAGGCGAGCCAGCCGACCTGTTTCGTGCCGGCAAACTTGCGGCTGTCATCCAATCCTTGCATCAGATTGCGCGGCGTGTGGCATTCGCCGCAATGGCCCAGAGGCCCGATGAGATAGGCGCCGCGATTCCAGGCCGCATCCTTTGAGGCATCGGCCTCGAAGCGATGGCCCGGGACGAACAGGAGCTTCCAAGCCCGCATGAGATAGCGCTGGTTGAACGGGAATTTCAGATCGTTGGCGGGCGGCGTCGCGGCGATCGGTTTGACGGTCGCGAGATAGGCCCGGATCGCCAGTGCATCGTCGTCTGACAGCAAGGCATAAGACGCATAGGGAAATGCTGGATAGAGGTCTTCGCCATTGCGGCCGATGCCGTGGTGCAGGGCACGTACGAATTCCGCATTGCTCCAGGCGCCGATGCCGTGTTCGCGATCCGGCGTGAGATTGGGGGCGTAGAGCGTTCCGAACGGCAGATCAAACCTACGGCCGCCGGCGAAAGACGCGCCGCCGGGATTCGTGTGGCAGGCTTCGCAATCGGCGGCCTTGGTGAGATATTCGCCGCGTGCAATCAGCGCGTCACCGCTCGGCTGCGCGGCGCTTGCCGCCACGGGTTCGAGCCCCGCGGGCAAGAAGAAGAATACGGCCGCGGCCACAGCGGCGAGCGCGGCGAGACCAAAGGCGAAAGCGAGCCATTTTTTCATGCGCGAGCGTCCATCCTCACAATGGGATCAGTTGCCGTCTGCTAGGTTCCGCTCAATTGTCCGCGCCCGAAGGGCAGGCGGCGCAATCTCTTTCCCGTGGCGGCGAAAATCGCATTGCCCAAGGCCGGCGCCGCGGCGGCCGTCCCTGTTTCGCCGATGCCGCCGGGCTTTTCGCCATTGCGGATCTGATAGACTTCGATCTTCGGCGCCTCGTTGATGCGCATTGCCCGGTAATCGTGGAAATTGCTTTGGTCGATCGCGCCTCCGGTCAGCGTGATCTCGTTGTACATGGCCGTGCCGAGACCGAGGATGAGACCGCCCTGGATTTGCGCCTCAACGGTGTCGGGATTGACGGTCATGCCGCAATCGACCGCGACGACAGCGCGGCGCAGGCTGATCTCGCCGGGCGGTGTCACTTCGACTTCGAGGATACAGCAGAGATAGCTGCCGAACGCGAATTGCAACTCGACGCCGCGTCCGGTGCCGCGTGGCAGCGGACTTCCCCAGCCGGACTTCTCCGCCGCGAGATTGAGCACCGCGAGGGCACGCGGATTTTTCTTGAGCATGCTGCGACGGAATTCGACCGGGTCCTGCTTGGCCGCATGGGCCAATTCGTCAATGAAACTCTCAACGACGAAGAGATTGTGCGTCGGGCCGACGCCACGCCACCAGCTTGTGTTCATCGCGCGTGGTTCGTTGCGGACATAGTCCACATATTCATTGGGAATTTCGTAAGGCGTCTCAGCCGCGCATAAGACGGCATCATCATCGAGACCGTTTTTAAAAGCGGGCGGCGCCCAGCGTGCGAGAATAGACGGGCCGGTGACACGATGCGTACGGCCGACGAGTTTCCCATCCGCATCGAGGCCGGCGGCGACACGGTCATAATAATAGGGCCGATAATAATCGTGGCGCAGGTCTTCCTCGCGCGTCCACACGAGCTTGACCGGATAGGAGACATGTTTGGCGATCGAGGCCGCGACTTCGACGCTATCGATGTCGAGCCGCCGGCCGAACGCGCCGCCCATGAGCTGGTTGTAAACCGTCACCTTGTCCTGCGGCAGGCCGGCGACGCTGGCGACCGCCTTTTGCGCCCGCACCGGAACCTGGGTGCCGAGCCAGATTTCAGCGCTGTCCGGCTTGATGTGCAGCGTGCAATTCAACGGCTCCATCGGCGAATGTGACAGAAACGGCGATTGATAGATTGCCGAAAGCTGCGTCGCCGCGCCCTTGATCGCCGCCGCCGCATCGCCCTCCTTTTTGGCGACGACGCCTTTGTTGTGCGACGCCCGATCCATCGCCGATATGATCGTTTCGAGCGTCACATCGCCGTTCTCTCCGGCGTCCCACTTGAGATTGAGCGCTTCGAGCCCTTGCTTCGCCGCCCACATGTGATCGCCGATGACGGCAATTGCGTCGCGCTCGTCGTTGCAGATGACGTCGTGGACGCCCGGTACCTGGCGTGCTGCCGCCTCGTCCATACTGACGAGCTTGCCGCCCTTGACGGGGGTGATCGCAACGGTCCCGAAACGCATATTGGGCACGATGATGTCGAGACCGTAGATGGCAGTCCCGTTGACCTTGGGCGGTGTATCAATCCGTTTGGCGCTGGTGCCGATCAGCTTGAATTGCGACGGATCCTTAAGCTTGACATTCGCGGGCACCGGCAATTGCGCGGCGTCGCTCACGACATCGCCGTAAGCAAGCGATCGACCGGTCGCGTCATGGATGATTCCGCGTTCGACCCGGCATGTCGCGGGGTCGACATTCCAACGCTTGGCCGCTGCGGCCACCATTAATGTCCGCGCGACCGCCGCAGCCTCGCGTAAACGCACCCAGTCGGCCCGTGTTGATACCGAGCCGCCTGTGGCTTCATCACCGAGAAGCGGATCGATGTAATGTTTGATATCCGGGGGCGCCGTCTCGACCGCAATCTGATCCAAGCCGACATCGAGTTCCTCGCCCATCAGCATGGCTGAACTTGTGTAGATTCCTTGCCCGAACTCGGTGTGCGGCAGGATGAGGGTGATTGTTCCCCGCGTATCGATACGCACGAAAGCGTTGGGTTCGAGATCTACGGCGGCGGGCGCCGCCGTAGCGCGCGCAAGGCTCGGCAGATGCAGGCCAAGCAACAGGCCACCGCCCGCCGCCGCGCCTGCTTTCAGCACAAATCGCCGCGAGGGCATGTCATATCCCATGGCTGCCTCCTTAAGCCGACGCGGCTGCGTGAATAGCCTCGCGAATACGGACATAAGTCCCGCAACGGCAGATGTTGCCCGACATCGCTGCATCGATATCAGCGTCGGTCGGATGCGGAGTCTGGTTCAAGAGCGCCGTGGCCGACATGATTTGCCCGGACTGGCAATAGCCGCATTGCACGACTTCTTTGTCGAGCCATGCCTGCTGGATTTTGTGGCCGTTCGCCGTCTGCCCGACGGCCTCGATCGTCGTCACCGGACGCGCGCCGATGGCGCTCACCGGCAACAGGCAAGAGCGCACGGGCTGGCCCGCCAGATGGACAGTGCATGCGCCGCATTGAGCGATGCCGCAGCCGAACTTTGTGCCTGTCATGCCCAGGACGTCGCGCAGAACCCAAAGCAAAGGCATGTCATCCGGCACGTCGACCTGGTGCGATTGTCCGTTGATCGAAAGAACTTTCATGCTTCCTGTCCTCGCGCGCTCAGCGCTTCATATCCAATATGATTCATTAGAAGCGTGGCGCTTCATTCGGCGGCTCGCCGCAACGCCTGCTCCAGCTCCTGATCAAGGTCGTGCGCGACTTTATCGACCTGCGGATCACCGAATTGTCCGAAAAGCGTAGATGGCTTGTCATATTCAAATGTCGCCGCACCATTTGAATTCTCGTAGAGCACGACGCGAAGCGGCGCGTAGAGCGCGGCCTGGAATTTGTGCCTGGTCATCAGCGATGCGGTGAGCGGATTGCCAATCTCGTATTGAATCGCATGACGAGCGCCGCCCTGCGCCTTGAGGAGTGCACCGTGATCGCGTTTCAGGAAAATAAAAAGCGGCACGCCACGCTCAAGCTTTTGCGCGAGCTCGGAATCGCCTGCGTTCAAGGCGGCGGCGACCGCTGGGTCGAGCTGTGGAACCTGTGATTCGAGCGCGGCTTTCGCCTGGGCGAACGTCTTTGCCGAGACGATCCGCACATGTTCGACATGAACGGTCTCGACGGTGATATTTGGATGGGCCAACGCAACCCCCGTCACGCCGACTGCTAAGATCGACAAAATGCTTAGCGACTTCCTGAACACATGCGGAGAATATCAGAAGTCGACCTTTCTGTAACCTCATGCGCAAGTATGATTTGCTATAAACGCAAGGGAATAGCTCCGCCGACCCGGCTTATCTTGCGACGTTACTTATCTGCGTCTCGAGATGTCTTGCCTGCGTTCTCGGCTCGTCTTCACGCGTGGCGGCTTCGTCGTTATTCAAGACGCGCGAAAGACGAGTTCGCAGGCAATGCCGATGGCCAAGAGCGTCGCAATGCAGATTCCAGATTCGAAAATGATTTGCTGGCCGACGCTCTCGTCCGCTTTGTCGCCGCGGTTATAATGATGGTCCATGTGCGATCGCCTTTTCGACTCCGATCGCGGAAAACATGGGCAGAAGCGCATATAAACTCGATGGGTCTCGGCGGCCCAAAATATATAGAACTGAGACGTTGGCGGCGTTCTATGCGCAGTATCTTCGACACGCTTCGCGTCGCAATCAGCTCACGGTCGACCGCGCGAAAACGGACACAACGGTTTGAGCGCGGCCTGGTCTGCCAACGATCGCAACGCCGTCGCCTTCTTGAATTGCAATATTTGCCGCTGGTTGGAGCAAGATTTCTCCGTTCTGTCGTTCGATTGCGACGACGAGAAAGGCGCCTGCGGCAGTCGCCTCAAGCTCGCCAATGGTGGTGCCGACACTCTGGCTGCCGGTTTCCGCGGCGACAAGTTCGATTTCAAGACCCAGGCGGCGCAGATCGCGGCCGAGCCGGTCGAGGTCCCCGGCTTTAATTCCAGACAAGACCTTGGCGACATTCTGGTACAGCAAAAGCTCAGCCATCCGTTCTGCGCCGATCCGTGTCGGCAGCACGACGCGATCGGCACCGGCCTGAATGAGCTTGCCTTCCGTAGATGCGGCTTCGCCCCGTGCGATGATCGTCAGCTCGCGGTTGAGACTGCGAGCGCTGAGCGTGATGAATACATTCGCCGCATCGTCTGGCAGAACGGTCGCCAAGGCCCGCGCGCGCGCGATACCTGCAAGCCGCAGGACGTCTTCATCCGTGGCGTCGCCCTGCAAGCTGAGGAAGCCCAGTTCGCGCGCGGCGGTCATGCGGCCATCGCCGCGCTCGACGATGACGAAGGCGGACTTTCCTGCTTGAAGCTCTCGCGCAAGCATCTGGCCAATGCGGCCGTAACCACAGATGATGACATGATCGGTGAGGCGGTCGATTTCTTTTTGCATGCGGCGAAATCCAAATAATTGCTGGAGCTGGCTAGCAGTAATCAACTGAATGAGTGTGCCGGTCAGAAAGATCATCCCGGTGCAGCCCGTGACAATCAATGCGATGGTGATCGCGCGCAATTCCGGCGTGTTGATCGGTATAACTTCGTCGTAACCGACCGTGTAAACGGTGAGCACGACCATGTAGAGCGCGTCGCCGAGCCTCCACCCGTTCGCCACATACGCCGCAGTCGCGCAGACCGAGACCACGAGCATGAACGCGAGGCCGGCAGCCAAATTCCGAAGCGGAGAGGATAGGAATTTAATCATCAATCAGAAATCGGGAGCGTATCGACACGAAGGCGGCGACCCGGACGTCCGCGGAAAAAGCCAACAGGAAATCTTTTGGAAGCAATATTCGGTCCCACCGATCAGGATGGAACGATTTCAACGAGGGCTGAACCGGCGACGAAATTCAATCGAAATTTTCTAAAGGTCCTGCGAGCTGGCACTTACGTCGAATGCTGCGCGCCGTCCGCTGGCAACCTTTACTGGGTGGGCGTCGGCCGTGATTGCTTGCGCAGTCCCGAGGGCGGCCAATGAAACATCTGGCCTCTTTGGAGAAGATGGAAGCTCGTGGGAGCGTCTGACGTCGCCGGAGGCGTCGTGAGGGAAGGAATATCGTGGCCGCCTCCCTCCTGGTTTATGGCCTCCTCGGTTTGAACTCTGATCAAATCGTGCGCAACGGCTTGTTTTGGAGCTTTGGGCCAAGCATCATTGTTCGGTTCTTCTCGTTACGCATGACGTGGACGAAGCCTTGCTGCTTGCTGACCGAGCCGTCGTCCTGGAGGGGGGACGCCTCCGAACCGAATTGCATATTCCGCTTGAACGGCCGCGCCGTCACTCTGATCCGAGATTTGAACAATTGCGCTCCGCGCTGCTCTTGGCGCTTGGCGTATGAGCGAACCAGTGTTGGACATGACGCACTAAGCGACAGTCTGATTGACGTCACTAATCATAAGCTCCCTCACCTGTCGCTCTACGCAATTCTCTTCGCTAGTGCCTCACAGTCTTGTTGATGTTGATCACCTGAAGGTTCATGGCGCCTTTGACGCCGTATTCCGCGTAATCCACGCCGATGCCCGATTGTTTGATGAGCGACATGGGAACGGAGGCGTCGAATCCACCATGTTGATTGACCAGACCTGTACCGACAGTCAGGCGTGATGCCAGCTCCGCCCCGCGATCGAGATCGGCGGTCCAGATCGAACTTGTGAGACCATAGGGGCCGGCATTGAGATTATCGATCACGTCGTTCAGGTCGTCATAGGGGACGATGGGAATGACCGGTCCAAACTGTTCCTCGTCGACGAGTCGAACGCCGTCGGTGAGGTCCGCCACCAATGTGGGCGGGTAGAAATATCCGTCGCCAGCTATGGGTTCGCCGCCGGTAAGAATGCGGCCGCCAGCGGCACGAGCGTCATCCACGATGGCGCAAACCTTGTCGAACTGAGCCTTGTTTTGGATGGGACCCATCTCGACGCCGGGTGACAGGCCGTCGCCGATCACAATTTTTTTGGCCCGCTCCGTCAAAGACTCGCAGACCGCTTCGTAAAGGTTGCGGGGCGCATAGATGCGTTTAACAGCGCCGCAGAACTGGCCGCAATTCACAAGGCCGGTCAGGGTCGCGGCCGTCGTCATGGCCTCGATCGATCCATCGGGCAGAAGGATTGCTCCGTCGTTCCCGCCGAGTTCCAGCGTCACGGGGCGCAGAAGCGTTCCGGCCTTGCCTGCGATCGAGCGGCCCGTCGCCGTCGATCCGGTGAAGGAGATTTTGTCGAAGCCGGGAAGTTCGACCAAAGCCGCGCCAACCGCGCGGCCCCCCGAGACGACGTTGAGAACGCCCGGCGGGAAAACCTTCCGGCCGAGTCGACCAAGCTCGAGGGTACAGAGCGGCGTTAGCTCCGACGGCTTGATGACGATCGTGTTGCCGCCGATGAGGGCAGTGGCAATTTTCGCCATGCCAAGTACGACGGGTGCGTTCCAAGGCGCAATGGCAGCCACGACGCCTTTTGGCGTCCATCGCTCGACAATTCGGCGGACCTCGTTGTCGACAAGGACGCGTGAAGGAAGCCGCACCGCCGCCAAGAGACGAATGTATCGGCAAGCTAATCCGATCTCGATGCGGGCGCCGGCCAGCGGACGCCCTTGTTCGAGCGTGAAAAGGTGCGCCAAGCGCTCGACATTTGTCTCGATGGTCTTGGCGAAGCTTTCCAGCGCCGCCGCACGCTCTTCCCAGCTTCGCGCGGTCCACGACGGCTGCGCGCGCCGGGCCGCCGCCACCGCGGCTTCCAACTCGTCCGTTGTGGCTACGGGCGCGCGGTGAAAGGGCCGACCGGTCGCCGGATTGATGACATCCTCAAAGACGCTCGCGGCATCGGTGCCATCAATCGTCTGCAGGAATTGTTCTTTCAGTAGCTCATCGATGAGGCTTAGCATTCGTTGTTCCGAGGGAAGCCAAGGCGGGAGTTTCGTCTGTATGGGCCGCCGGAATAGGCGTCTAGGTTACGATCCCGCAATTCAGTTATGTCGCGAACTCTGATGGATCGGATCAAAATGAAAGAATCGCGTCCCAAAGTTCGCAATCGTATTTCTTTCCATAGCCACCGGCGTTGCTCACGACCGACAGATCCAGCACTTGATAATTATCGGTTTGCGCATCGTAAGGCTTCCACGGCTGGCTTGAGCGGCTTGTGGGTCTGCCCGTCCGCGCGAAGCTTGTCCAATAATCCACCATCTGATCCGAAAGTTTCTCCTGCGCCGAGTTCAGCGCATGCGGCGTACCCTGGCCGCCGTGAAAGAGGGGGAAGATATATTGCAGTTCGGCCGTATGATATGCGCGCATCGGAAAGCTGAATTTGGGAAAATAGGACGGCGCCGTTTGGTCGCGGAATTCATAGGCATAGACCGGCGCGTATTTCGCCCAAGCTCGGTCAAGAAGGCGCGCGGTACATGATTTGAAGCCTTGCGCGACCGCTACTTCTGCCAAGGCCGGGCTCGGATATTTGTTCAACGGATAGCGGGCTGCGATTTTGTCTCGATTTTGATGTCCAAACGAGGAAACGAGCGCCTCATACTCCACCGGGAGCGCCGGTTTATGCGTCTTGAGTTCCGACATGAAGAAGCTTTGCTCGTCGGCAACAAGGCCCGTCATAACCGGAACGTGATTGAATGCGCCGTGGCTGAAAGCGTCGAACGCCGTTTTCGCGATGATTGTGCCGTCGATCGCTGGGAAGACGACAACGTGACGAAGAATCGGCGCCTGATGATCGAGGATTTGCTTGACGCTGAGTGCGCGTAGACATTTCGCCGAGTCCGCGCCGACACAGCCGACCGACTTGGCCAATTGCACACCGTCATCGAGAGACGCGGCCGGCGTTACGACCTGGATACTGGTTCCGCTTTCATTGATGGCTTTCTGAAACAAACCCTTCGAAAGCGGCGAGACCAAATTCGCCATTACGCTGGTGCCGCCACCCGATTGACCAAAAATCGTGACGTTGTTCGGGTCGCCGCCAAAAGCCGAAATGTTCCTCTGCACCCATTTCAGCGCGAACTGCTGATCCATGATGCCGTAATTTGCGTAAGGATGCCCCTCGGCGTTCAAGGCAGGATGCGAGAAAAATCCGAACACGCCAACGCGATAGTTCAATGTGACGACAATCACGTTGCCGCGGGCAACGAGTTTGCTCCCGTCATAATCATTGCTTTCACCGCTGAAGAGTCCACCGCCGTGAAACCACACCATCACGGGGTTGCGCGCCGCCGCGTTTGTTTCCCGTGGCGCATAAATATTGAGATAGAGACAATCCTCGTTTTGGCTTGGTGCTGCGAAGACGCCGCGCTGAGCCTGCGCGCAAGTTCCGCCAAATTTCGTCGCATCCAGAACCCTTGGCCACGGATGCACGGCGACTGGCGGTCGCCAGCGCAGCGCACCAATGGGGGGCGCCGCGTAAGGGATGCCAAGATAGCGGCGGACGTCGCCGTTGATCAAACCCCGGACGTCTCCCACGTCGGTATGAACAATGCCGGTCTGGTCGGGCGCGGCCACAAGATCGGAGGCAGAAAATCCGGCAATGCAAGACAATGCCAACCCTGCGACACGCCATACAAAGCACTTACGTGCAGCCATCATTCATTCTCTGAGTCGAGGGGAGGTTTTTACGAATTATGTCTTGGCAGTACCCGGAGCGACCGCGCCCAAACCGTAGGCAATAATTGGCGCCGCGATTAACAACCGCCCAAACACCGTGCAGATCAGTTTCACGAAGTCCCCGCATTTCGCCGACTAATCAACACGGCATCGGAAGGCAGTTTCCATGCCAAATCGTAAGGTTGTAAGACAATATTTTGAGAGCGGTCACTAACGCTGCAAACTGCGCAGGCCGGCCTGCTGGCGGGGTACAAACATCGCGACCAGAATGGCCTTGACTAACGTCGTCATACAATCTTACGCTTTTGGAGGTTCCAAAATAATGGCATCGGGTTGTGCGGCGGGCTGCGCTCGTCCCCGCGTGAGATATTGTGGTGCGTTGTGGCAATTTCGGATGAGATGAAATCAAAACTTAGTTGTTACGCGCGTGAAACTGCGTCGACTCACCTCTATCCAGATTTGCACGATCACGTGCGGAATCTTGCCGAAGCGGGCCTTCTCTTTGTCGTCGAAGAGCCTGTCAATAAAGATACGATCATGCATCCGCTGGTGCGGTGGCAATATCGCGGCAGCATTCCTGAAGCGGAACGGCGTGCTTTCCTGTTTCTGAATCCGACGGATTCAAAAGGCAGGAAATTCGATGCCGCCGTGCTGGTCGCAGGTCTCGCCGGCAGTCGCGAGATTTATCGTGTCGGCTTCGGTGCCGATCTCGACGCCATTCGCGACCGTTGGCTTAAGGCGCTCGCTACGCCGCTCGCGCCGGTCGTGGTCGAACATGCAGCATGTCACGATATCGTGACGCTTTACGATGAACTCGATCAGCCCGGACGCGGTCTCGAGTCTCTTCCTGTGCCGATCTCGACACCCGGATGGGACAATGCGCCTTATTTGACCGCGGGGCATTACATCACGCGCGATCCCGATACGGGCATTCAGAATGTCGGCAATTATCGCGGGCAGATCAAAGCGCCCCGCCGCATCGGCATGAATCCCTCTGTCGAGATCCGCCCCGGCATCCTTGTGCATTGGGAAAAACATAAGGCGCGTGGTGAGCGGCTTCCGTGCGCCATCGTCCTCGGATGTCCGCCGGCGGTCTCATATGCAGCCGTTCAGAAAATGCCGGAAAGCCTCGATGAGGTCTGGGTTGCCGGTGCCCTCACCGGGACGCCGATCGAGGTCGTGCGCGCGAAAACGGTCGATCTTCTCGTGCCGGCTCAGGCAGAGATCGTGATCGAGGGATTCATCGAAACGGACATGCTGGAGCCGGAAGCGCCCTTCGGCGAATCCCACGGCTATGTCAATTTGCAGGAATACAACGCCTATATGGAAGTGACGGCGATTACCCGGCGGCGGAACCCGATCCTGCCGTCGTTCATCAGTCAGGTTACGCCGAGCGAGTCGAGCGTCATCCGTCGCGCGGCGATGGAGCCGGTTCTTTTCAATCATCTGCGTTCGACAATGGGCGTTGCAGGCGTCAAACGGGTTCACATGCATGAGCCGATGACGAGCGTCATCGCGCTTTTCATCATCCAATTTGCTCGCAACACTTTGGAGACGGAGATCTGGCGCGCGCTTTATGGCGCGGCCTCCCTGCATCGCTATGCCGGCAAGTGGATCATTGCCGTCGACGAGGACATCGATCCCGAAAATGCCGACGCGATTTTCTGGGCGATGTGCTACCGCTCCCAGCCGCAGAACGACCTCAAGATTCTGGACAAAAAAGACCCGGGCCATGGCCCGCGCAACGAGACCAATTCCGCGGGCAGCGCATCCGTTTTGATCAACGCGACGATGCGCGGCGACTTTCCGCCGATCGCCCTGCCGAAGCAGGAATTCATGGAAGAAGCGCGTGAGCTTTGGAACAAGCTCGGGCTTCGCCCCTTGCAGCCGGAAAGCCCGTGGTTCGGCTACGATCTCGGCAATTGGCCGGATTGGCTGGAAGAGCAGGCGAAACTCGCAACGCAAAGTGAATATTTCAAAACTGGCGAGAGAATTGCCAAGCAGCGGCGAAGCGATGTCGAGATGAACGCGCCGATTTCAGGAAACCCGGACACATGATCAAAAAGATTTCTTACGCGCTGCTTCTCTTACTGGGCGCAGCGGGGACCGCCGATGCCGAGACGGTGACCTGGCGCCATGCCATCGTCGAACCAAAATCGGACTCTGGCATCGCGATGATGGCAGGCAAATCCGACATTGCCGGCAGGCATGGGCTCAATATCGAATACGTTCCGGTGAAAGGCGACGCCTTGGCTTTGAAGGCGCTCATCGCCGGCGATGTTGACAGCTACGAAGGGACCCCCGGGGGCGCGATTATCGCGGCGTCGCGCGGTGCCAATATCAAGCTCGTTGGATGCTATTGGCCGGGTCTGTCCTATGGGATTTTCTCGACTAATAAAATCGCCACTATCGATCAGCTTAAGAACGGAACGTTCGCGATCTCCAATCCTGGCTCATTGCCGGATCTGATTTCGCGCGGCATTCTGCGCAAGCACAACATCCCGCTTTCGGGCGTGCGTTTTGCGTCGCTCGGCGGTGATGCGGACCGTTTTCGCGCCTTGAGCCAGGGCTTGGTCGATGCCGCGGCGATTTCGACGGAATTCGTGCCCTTTGCCGCGGACCACCAGGTTCATCTCCTGTTTGACGCGCATCAGGAATTACCGAACTTCCTGCGGTGGTGCACCTATGTTTCCGCAAGCAAGATCGCGCAGGATCGCGCCGAGGTGGTGAACTTTGTTGCCGCACAAATGGACGGCGCGCGCTTCGCGATGGAGCACAAGCAGGCGTCCATCGACCTGACGGTCAAAACGCTGAACCTCAAGCCTAATGATCCACGCCCGGTCTATATCTATGACCAGGCTATCAAGTTGAATCTCCTCGACCCGACAATGAATGTACCGATGGAGAAGCTCGGCTGGATGAAGCAATTGCTCATCGACACGGGCAATCTCAGCGCGCCTATCGATATTGCGAACCTTGTTGATACGTCGATCCGCACGGAGGCGCTTTCGCACCGGCTCATCAAATAAGCTAAAAACGAAGGGGAGCGATGAAGCCCGAAAATCGTGCCGCGAAATGAGCAAATGCCTCTCAACTAAAGCGGGTCGAGTCCGTATCTCTGGAGATCGTTGATATGGGTGATAATTATCCGACTGTGCGTCTTGCAGCGGTTCAAGCCGCGCCGGTCTGGCTCGATCGTGATGCAACCGTCTCTAAGGCTTGCCGTCTTATTGAGGAGGCAGCCGACCACGGCGCGAAGATCATCGGATTTCCGGAAGGGTTTTTGCCCGGCTTTCCTGATTGGTTTCATTGGTTCATGCCTCGCAGTGCCGAATCGATAGCGCACAGTAAATCTCTCTTCAAAAATGCAATTGAGGTACCGAGCGCAGCGATCGATACGATTGGCGCCGCGGCCAGGAGAAGCAAAGTCTACGTTGCGGTCGGCGCCAACGAGCGCGATGTCGGTACGATGGGAACGCTCTACAATTCACTTCTGTTTTTCGGACCGGAGGGTGACCTGCTTGGGGTTCATCGCAAGCTCATGCCGACAATGACAGAGCGTCTCGTCCATGCGTCGGGTGATGGTTCGAGCATGCGAACCTATGAAACGCCCTATGGGAATATTGGAGGTCTTATCTGTGGTGAGAACACTAACAGCCTGGCACGCTTTTCCCTCTTGGCGCAGAACGAACGCATCCATATCGCTTCCTGGCCGGCTTTCCCCGCCGGGAAGCGAAACTTCGATGCGATCGACATTCGAGCAAAATATCATGCTTTCGAGGGGCGCGTTTTTGTCATCAGCGCTTGCGGCGTTTTTGACGATGCCTGCCTAGACGCAATGGGTCTGACGGCGGAACAGAAAGCCGCAATGCCATGCCGGGGAGGCCATTCTGGCATTTTAGCACCTGATGGTTCTTATATCGCGGGCCCGGTGGATGATACGCCGCAGATTGTCTACGGCGATGCGGATCTTGACAAAGTGCTCGAAGGCAAACTCAGTCATGATCTGACCGGCCATTATAACCGCTTCGATGTTTTCACTCTGCAGGTCCACACGGCGCGTCGCAAAGCATTAGAACGAGTCACTCCTAATTCCGGTAGTTAGAACGAAGGGCGCCGATGGCTGAGGTTTCATTTCATAACGTTCGGAAGTCTTTCGGTCGGCCGCGTCAGAAATCGGTCGATGTCCTGGCTGATCTCGACTTCTCGGTGAATGATGGTGAGATCGTCGCACTCTGCGGGCCAAGTGGCTGCGGGAAGACGACTGCGCTTCGGATCGCGATGGGTCTGGAGAAGGCGACGCAAGGTCGTGTATGCGTCGATGGGCGACCGGTACAAGGCTGCGGATTTGATCGCGGTATCATCTTCCAGCACGCCGAATTGCTCCCGTGGCTGACGGCACGCGCGAACGTGCTTTTCGGACTTGAGCTGAAGCGCGTCCCCAAAGAGGAGGCGCAGGAGATCGTCGAACGTTGTCTGCAATTGGTCGGCTTGAAAGGCTCGGCGGAGCGGCGTCCGCATCAGCTTTCTGGTGGTATGAAACAGCGGGTAGGCATCGCCCGCGCCCTTGCCATTGACCCGCAGGTTCTGCTGCTGGACGAACCCTTTTCGGCGCTCGATCCGCAATCGCGCGAAACGTTGCAGGTAGAACTTCTCGCGATACATGATCGCACGAAAAAGACGATGCTGCTTGTGACGCACGACATCGATGAAGCCGTGCTATTGAGCGACCGCGTTTTGGTTCTCGGCGCGGGCCGTGTGCAAAAGGAGATCAAAGTGCCGTTCTCGACCGCGCAACGCGATCCGATCGAGGTGCGCCGCACGCCGGAATATGCCGAAACCCGTTACGAAGTCTGGCAGGCATTGCACAATGCAGCGGCAACACAACGTAGCGAGAGCCATTAAGTGACTTACGAGCAAACCGACGTCCCGGCCAGACTCGAGGACATTCGCCCGAGAGAAAGCTGGCGCCGGGCGCGCGTGCCGCGCTGGGTCTATACCGCCGCGTCGCTTGTGGTGGTGCTCGTCGCCTGGCAGGCCGCTGGCAGTCACATCAATCCGATCCTCGGCTCTTATCCGACCGCGATTTTCAAAGCCTTCGTCGCGCTCGTTCAATCCGGTCAGCTAGGACCGGCGGCGTTGCAAAGCGGCGAGGCGCTGGTAATGGGTTACGTCCTGGCCGTGATCGTCGGCATTCCACTAGGTCTGCTGATCGGCCGCTCGTCGATTCTCGAAGCGACCGTCGGCATCTACATTATCGCCGGCTATGCCATGCCCTTGGTCGCCCTGATTCCGCTTCTGGTGCTGTGGTTTGGACTGGGTATGACGGTCAAGGTCGCCATCATCTTTTTGATGGCGGTCTTCCCAGTCTGCATTAACACCTGGGTCGGCGTGAACGCGGTCCCACGGAGCCTTATCGAGGTCGGTAAATCGTTCATGGCGAGCGACGCGACTATCATGCGGCGCATCGTGTTTCCGGCTGCACTGCCTTACATCGTCGCCGGCGTCAGGCTAGCCATAGGCAAGGCCGTCGTCGCAATGGTGATTGCCGAATTTTTCACCGCAATTTCTGGGCTTGGCGCGATCATCATCAATTCAGCGAACAGTTTCGATACGGCGACGATGCTCGTCCCGGTCATCATCCTTATGGCGGGGGCGACGCTGCTGGACGCCGGCATCGCGCGGCTTGAGCGCCGGCTTGCGCCCTGGCAGCAGGAAGTCGGGGGCAAGGTGTCCGACTAAACATCTGCCACGTCCGGCTTCGGCGGCGTTTAGGTGCGCGTCGGCAGGGTGCGCGGGCACCGATGGCACGCTATTTGATTGTATTACAATCAAGGTTCCGGTGAAGAGGCTGGAACACATCGGGAGCGCGCATGATGATTGCCCGTTTCTTTAGCTTTATCCAGATTCAACGCACCAAAGGCGCATCCTCGCAGCGCCACGACGGGCGTCAGGCGAAAGCGACGCCGGGCGCACCTGTGGTGAACTCCTTTGACGCCGCAGGCTCGCGCCTCTGCGCGATGAGTCGCGAACAGTTTCGCGAATATCTGCGTCGTCACGCAGAGATCTGGTATTTCTGAATGCGCTGAATGTAGGCGACTTAAGGTCTATTCGTCCGCGATTGAGTTGCGCAGACGTCCGATCGGCCCAAGATCTATCTCGACGACGTCGCCGGCTTTAAGAAAGACCGGCGGCTTGCGCGCATAGCCGACGCCGGAGGGTGTCCCAGTTGCCACGACATCGCCGGGCTCCAGCGTCATGCACTCCGATAGAATTTCGATCAGCGCGTCGACGGGGAAAATGAGATCGTCGATCTCGCCATGCTGCATTTCGACGCCATTCAGAATCGTGGTCAGCGTCAAGCCTGTGGCGCCTGCGGGAAGTTCATCGACCGTCACGAGGTCAGGCCCGAAGGCGCCGGTGCCGTCGAAATTCTTGCCGATCGTCCATTGCGTCGACTTGCGTTGATAGTCGCGCAATGTACCATCGTTGAAGAGCGTGTAGCCCATGACATAATCGAGCGCGTTCTCGCGGCGCACGTGACGCGCTCTGCGGCCCACGACAAAGGCAAGCTCGCCCTCGTAGTCGAACTTGTCCGAGCATTTCGGACGGATCATCGGCTGCCCATGCCCCGCAAGCGACGTGTTGCAGCGGGTGAAGAGGTCGGGATACGCCAGAGGTTCTGCGCCGCCTTCGCGGGCATGTGCTGCATAATTGCGCCCAACACAGATGAATTTCCCCGGCCGCTCCAAAACGGGCCGATAGGTGATTTCTGTTCCCGAAAGCTTCGCAGCTTCGGTGACTTCCGCGGTGGCCTTGTGCGCACGCGCCAGCCAATCCGTGCCGGAAGACATCAGCAGATCGAGGCCAGTCGGAAGATCGGGCGCCGCGACGCGCAGATCGTAAATGCCGTCGTCTTTGCGCACCGCGATCGTATCGTGGCCATTATGCCTTAGAGAGAGCAGGCGCATTTTCTACCTTTCATTGAAACCGTGTTGGCCGCCATGCGTACGTCGGAGCTATGGTCTTGCGCCAAGCTCAAGGATCGCACGGTCGTAATAATTCATGTCGAGAAAAGATGTGGCCTCGGGCACCGCCCCCTGCCATGTCCCGACGACCGATTCGCGAATGGCGAGGGTGTTTTTGAACCCCTCAAGATCAAGCCGCGCATCCGGGGCAAGACCGCCGTTTTGACCGAGCGCGGTTTTCAACGAAAGCGCCGCAATTCCTGGCGTGAGGTTCAGCCGTCCCTGAAGAATTTCCGTCGCTGCGATATGATTTTCAGCCGCCAGCGCCCAGCGCGTCCCGTCAACGAATGCCGCGAGATATTGGACAAGCGTGCCGCTATGGCTTTCGGCCCAATTGCGCAGCGCGAAGACACCATCGCCCTGGTAGGGACCGAGAATACTGACTGCAGAGCCGAAACTGCGATAGCCTTCGGCCTGCGCTTGCAGGCTGCAGGGCGGGTTGAGCATCGCCGCGACGTAATCCGGATTTTCCTGCATCGCTCGCAAGCGTTGCGGAGCGCCGCCGAGCGGCAGCACGTTATAGGAGCCGCGCTCCAACCCGTGCTTCGCCAGAATTGAATAGAGCAGGAAGGCATAGGCTGTCATCGCGGCATCGACGACGACCGTCTTGCCGCGAATATCCTCGTAAGACTGGATTTCCGGCCGCGCGATCAGGTCGTTCATACCTGTGCCGCCGCCGGCGACGATCACGATGTCAATTCCATCGATCGCCTTCATGTAAACGGCGTTATCGACGGCTGAGTGGATCACTTGCGTTGCACCGTCGCGCAGGCTGTCGCGCTGCTCGTCGGACCCGATTGTAATCTGGATATTGGCGTCGATCCCGCGCCGCACGAACAGGCCAAGCGCCTCAGCGGTGAAGAGGCCAATGTTTTGCGGGCCAGGAAAGACCTTCGTCGCGATTTTCGTTCGCATCATTGCATTGCGCTCCTTTCGTGCGCGGCATTGCCTTCGAGAAACTCCGGCGCGAAAATCTGGCCGAGCCCAGGCTCGTTCTCCGTCAACCCCTGTTCAACGGCCCAGCGCCGCATCGCGTCGAATTCGCGCCGGTTCGCCGCGACGCCATAGTGCCAGAAATCTGGTCCCATCACGGCCTGCGCGCGCGCGAGGTCGTCCGGCAACCAAGGCAGCATCGCGTAGAACGCGCCCTGATAGCGCAGCTGGGCCATCGCGATCTCGCGCGCGGCAGAAAATGCGTTGAATACGGCGGTCGCGAGCCAGGGGTGCGCTTCGACCAACGTGCGCCGAATGCCGATAAGATGCATCACCGGAAACAGCCCGGTCTTGCGGAAATAATTTTCTTCGGCTTCGCGAAAGTTTGGAAACAAGCGCGCAACATTCAGTACGCCATTGAGGAAGCAGGCCGGCGGCCGCGCCGCAATCACCGCATCTAGGTCACCCTTGGCGAGCATCGCGGATAAAGTGTCCCCCTCGGGGATCGGTTGCAGGTCAATCCCACGAAGTGCCAGCGGTACACGTTCCCCACCGCCCGGCGCGTCGAGGCCGCCATTGCGCCAGTGTATGTCGTTTGCCTGCACGCCGTATTCGTCCGCGAGGAGCCCGCGCGCCCACAGGGCGGCCGTCTGCTGATATTGCGGAACGCCGATGCGCTTTCCCATTAAGTCCGCCGGTGTGGCAATACCGCGATCGGTGCGAATATAGAAGGATGAATGACGAAAACTGCGCGAGACGAAAGCCGGGATGCCGACATAGGGCGAGGCGCCGCGCGCAATCGTCAAAAGATGCGAACTGGCTGAGAGTTCGGTGATATCGAAATCCTGCGTCGTGTAGGCGCGCGAGAATGCCTCGTCCGCCGGCATCGGATGCGTGTCGATGATGCAATCCGCGATTTTGACACGGCCGTCGAAGAGCGGCTGCACGCGGTCGTACGGTGCGCAGGCGAGCGATAAGGTGAGCTGGGTCATCAGCCGTCGCCACGCAGAGCGCGGTAGGTCGCACGCACGTTGAACGGCATCCACGCGTCATAGCGGGGCATGGATGCATATTGCGGCAGAAAGACTTTCGCCACTGCGGCGTCTTCCGAAAGGCCGGCCTCGACCGTCTCGCGGACGGCATCGTATGTCGCGGCTAGGAGCGCACGAAACGCGGCGACCTCCTGCAATGTCGAAGGCTGACCGTGACCCGGAATCACGGTCTTCACATCCATTTGCAGAACCTGATCCAGTCGCTTCACCCAGCCGCCGAGGTCGCAATCGCCGAACCAAGGAAACCGGCCGACGAATAGGAGATCGCCGAGAAAGACAACGCCGGAGTTGGGCAAATGGATGATGAGGTCGCCGTCGCAATGCGCCGGCCCCCAATATTCGCAACGCAATTCATCGTCCGAAATGTCGAACACGAATTTGTCGGCGAAGCTTTCGGTCGGCGCGCGGACTGTCATCGTGTCATAGCCAGGGCCGCTGACACGGCGCATGAACCATTCGACTCCTGCGCCATCTGAGGCGAGCAATTCTTCGATATTGGAACCGAAGAATAATTTGAGCTTGGTGACGGCGTCGCTGATCTGCCAGCCGCCTGCCGGTTCCTCGCCGAGCATCTCGCGGAGGATCCTGCCCGTGCGCTCGTGCGCCAGGATCGGCACATCATCGAAAGCGATGTTGCCGGCGATGTGATCCAGATGAAAATGCGAATTGACCAGCCGGATGACCGGCTTGCCGAATGTCTCTTCGATGGTCTGGCGGAAAGTGCGTCCCTGCGCCTCGGTTTGCTGCGCGTCGATGACGATCAGACCCTGCGGAGTCGTCACGACGCCTGCATTGGAATCGCCATTCACGCCAATCCAGGCGTAAACGTTCTCTGCGACCGGCACGAGAGACGGGCCGGTTTGCGCCTTGGAAGGAATGTTATTCATGATGCGTATTGAGCGCCGCTAAGCCAGGGGAGGATGGGCGCATGGCCTGTGGGTTTGCGCGGAAGGTAACGGCCGTTGGCCGGCGCGATGATGCGCCCGTCGCGGGCGATGATTTCGCCGGCCTTGATTGTGGCAATCGGCCAACCGCGTAATGTCTTGCCTTCGAACGGCGAGAAGTCGGACATGCCGTTCAGGTCTTCGGCACGCACCACGCGTTCGAGGTCCGGATCGACGACGACAAGATCAGCGTCGGAGCCGATCGAGATCGTGCCCTTTTGCGGATAGATGCCGTAGACCTTGGCGGGCGCACGCGTTGCGGCGTCGATCATCATTTCAAGCGGGACGCCGCGCAACCGGCCAAAGTGCAGCATCGACGGCAGATGCGTACCAAGAACAGGGTAGCCCGGCCGTGCGCCATGCAATCCGGCGCCCGGCTGCTTCGTGCCGCGTGTGCGCGATGTATTGTCGGTGCCGAGCGTATTGATCGTGCCTTCGGCAAGCCCGGCCCAGAGCGCGTCGCCATGTTCCTTCGCACGGATGGGCGGGACCATTTTGACGAGGAAACCGTTCTCATCGCTGCTGTCGAGGCTGAGATAGGGTGTCATCGTCTCGGCGGTGATGCGTACCCCTTCGCGCCGCGCCCGTCGCACCATATTGAGTCCATCCCGGCTCGAAACATGAACCACGTAGAGATGCGCATTCGCGATCTTGGCGAGGTAAAGCGCGGTCTGGATCGCCAAAGCTTCGGCCTCGGGCGGATGCGCCTCGGCCCAATCCGCCAGTGTCCCTTCCGGCTTGCGTTCTTTGAGGGAATTACGCGCCTGATCGACGAGCGCACCAGTCTCGCAATGAACACAAGCGATCGCGTCCGGCCCAAGTCCTGCAACCGTGCGGAAGCCTTCGAGAAGCAGATCGTCGGTGATCGAATTCACGATGCCCGGCATACCGGACATATAAAACTTGAAGGAGCGAATGCCGAATTCTTCGGAGTAGCCCGGAATCTCCTTGATCTGCTCGGGCGTGAATATCTGCGGATGGAAGACAGAATCGACATAGCTGCGCGTATCCATCGCCGCTCTGAAGGCTGGCAGATGATCGAAATAGGAATCTTTCAGACTGCGCAGGAAAATGCCGATGGTCGTAACGCCGCCGAGAATTGCGGCGCGCGTTTCGGTCTCCGCCTCTTCTTCGAAGGAACGCTCGTTGCCGATATGTGTGTGCGGATCGAAGATGCCGGGCAGAACAAGCTTGCCGCGGGCATCGAGAATGTCTTCCGCGGGTCCGAGATCGTCGCCAACGGCGACAATCTGACCTTTGGATATGCCGACATCGGCAGGGAATGTCCCAACGCCCGGCACGACCAGTGTGCCGCCATGGACAAGCAAATCGAACTTTTTACTCTCGGCCACCAGTCCGCTCCGTTCAGCTCAGGAAATCGTTGGTGTAGAGATCGTGGATTGGAACTTCGGATTTCAAATCCATGTACTTCGCGATGAGGTTGGCAGTCTCCTGCATCTTGCTCTCGGTCATGACGCCGAAGCCATGCTTTTTGGTGTCCTCGCTTGTGCTGAGCCGCGCAAGAATCGGCAGTTCTTTGAGCGCCGTGTCCGCATTGAGTTGCGGCTGATGTTTCTTCATCAGGGTAACGGCGTCCTGCGGATGGGCGGCGGTGTATTCAAACCCTTGTTTCACGGCTTTGACGAATCCACGAACGACATCCGGATTGGCCGCGATATAATCTTCCATCGCGACGATACCATTGGCGTAGAAATTCGCGCCGAAGTCTGAATAGACGAAGGTGCCGATCTGCTCGCCGTTCTGCGCGGATTTTTGAAGCACCGGCAGGGTGAAAAGATAAGTCAGGATGACGTCGGCCTGATGATTGAGCAGAAGCGAGTTCAACGAGTTCGGATCAGCAGCAAGCCAGTTGAGCTTCGACTGGTCGATGTGATTGGCCTCGGCGAACGCCGGGAACATGATCTTGGGTGAATTGCCGGCCGAAAAGCCGAGCTTCTTGCCTTCAAGGTCTTTCGGGGCCGCGATGCCTTTTCCCTTGATGAAGAAAGCCGTGTGGGGTGCCTTCTGATAGACGCAAGAGACAGCCTTCATTTTCAGGTTTGCACGAACGCGGGCTGCGATCATCGAACCGATGTCTTGAAAGACGAATTGCGCGCGGTCGGCGGCGAGATAGCGAAAGCCCGGCATGGCGCCGGTGCCTTGCTCGATATTCACGTCGAGGCCGGCTTGGGAGAAGTAGCCCTTTTCGAGCGCGACATAATACGGAACGTGACGTCCGTAGGCGATCCAGTCGAGTTGGAAGGTAATTTTCTTCAACGGCGCCGCGCGGAGCGGGCTTGCGCCGGCTGCGAGCGCCGCTCCGGCGCCCAGCGCCGTCTGCAAAAGGCCACGTCGGGAGAGCGGCGTTGCCGAGAAATTCTTTTCGTGGGTCACGGTCAGGTCCTTCTGGAAACGGGGCAGCGATGGGATCAATGGTCGCTTTCGAATGCCTGGGTTTTGACGCGGCCGCGCAGGATCGCGCGCTCCAGGCCTTCGATGGCGAAATAAAAGGCGAGCCCGAGAGCCGTCAGCATGAAGACGCAGGCGAATACGAGCCGCGTATCGAGGTTGCCGTTGGCGACGAGGACCAGATAACCGAGGCCTTTATCGGCGCTGACGAATTCGCCGACGATCGCACCGACGACCGCGAGCGTGCTGGCGATTTTCAGGCCGCCGAAAATTGCGGGCAGGGCATTCGGGAAGCGGACATAGCGGAAAATGTCGAACGCGTTGCCGCCCATGGACCGGACGAGATGCACGGTTTCTTCTTGTGCAGAACGTAGTCCAATCGCCGTATCGACCACGATAGGGAAAAAAGCGATGGCAAAGGCGATCACCGCTTTGGAGGTAAGACCGGTGCCGAGCCAGACGATCATGATAGGCGCGATCGCGGGCTTCGGAATGCTTTGGAAGGCAACGAGCAGCGGGTAGATGGTGAGCCGTATCGGCCGCGAATAGACAATGAGCGCGCCAAGCGGCAGCCCAACGAGAACAGCCATAACGAAGCCAAGCAGAAATTCGGCGGTCGTCGCCACGCTCATGGACAAGATGAGCGAGAAATTGTCGGCAAGCGACCGGAAAATTTGGGAGGGGGCGGGCAAGAGAAACGAGGAGATGATTCCGGTGGCGACAAGCGCCTCCCATATGAGCAGCAAGGCGGCAACGGCGCCGACCGAATAGACAAATCCCGGAATTTCAAACTTGCGCATGAACTTTGCGGGTTCCGGCGCTGCGTCGATGGCCACCACTTAATCCTCCACCAGCATGCCGTATGATTGAAACTGTTCGCGGATCTGCGCCGAATATTCGCCGAATTGCGCGGTCTCGCGTATGGCGAGGCGGCGCGGACGGGGAATGTCGATCTTGATTTCCTTGGCGATGCGGCCAGGACGCGGGCTCATGACGATCACGCGGTCCGCGAGGAAGACGGCCTCCCAAATGCTGTGCGTGATGAAGAGGACTGTCTTCTTCTGTTCGAGCCAGATTTTCTGCAGATCGACATTCATCTGCTCGCGCGTCAGCGCATCGAGCGCACCGAACGGCTCATCCATCAAAATCAGCGATGGATCATGAACGAGCGCGCGGCACATGGAGGCGCGCTGCCGCATTCCGCCTGAGAGTTCGCGCGGATAGGCGTTTTCGAAACTGCCTAGGCCTGCGCGTGCGAGGAGGGCGCGCGCCTTATCGACATAGTCGCGTCGCTTCAGACGGCGCACGTCGATTTGCAAGAGCACGTTGTCGAGAATCGTGCGCCATTCCAGAAGTGCATCGCGCTGAAAGACGATGCCGACATTCGTATAAGGCGTTGCGACACGCGTGCCACCGATCCTGATTTCGCCGCCGGTGTAGGGGACGAGGCCGGAGACCATCATCATCAATGTGCTCTTGCCGCAGCCGGAAGGGCCGACGATGGAGACGAATTCGCCCGGCATGATGTCGAGCGACACGCGATCAACCGCGAGCGTTGAGCGGCTTTGGCCGGGATAGGCCTTCACCACATCCTGCACGCGGATGAGCGGGTCGGTGGCGCCAGGGGACGTAGAGTGTTCCGCTACAAAAGTCACTTTGTACGCCTCATGGACAAGTACAAACGTCAGACATTAAGACAAACGCTACTCCCCCTTTTCCGCCTGTTCAATGTGAAAAAATAGCCGTGTTTGCATCAATTTAGGACAAAAACGCCTAATTCATGAGCTTTCCCAAACGGCTTTGTAATAGTACAAATAGAAATACAATATTGCGAAAAGGGACCATGGCAAACGTGCGCCGAAATCCACGTGCGCAAGCGCCGACCGAGATAAATGTCGAAGTGACGCGACATGTCGGTGGCCCGCTGTTTGTGCAATTGCGTGAACAGATTCAGGCGCTGGTCGCGCGTGGCGCACTGGCGCCGGGCGATCGGCTGCCGCCCGTGCGGGCACTTGCGGCGCAGCTCAATGTCAATCAGATCACGGTCGCGCGCGCCTATAGCGAGCTGTCCGATCTCGGGGTGGTCGAAGGGCGCCGTGGCGGCGGCACATTCGTTTGCGAGCGCGCCATTGTCGTGGCGAAAAAGCCTCCAGATCGGAATCTCGAAGGGGCTTTCCGCCCGCTTCTCGCCGATCGCCTATTCGAATTGAGCCGCGCTCCGGGCGTTATCGCTTTCACCTCGAACTATCCTTTTGTCGGCACCGATATGATCGAGGAATTTCGCGCCTGCGTGCGGCTTGCCGCGGGGCGCGATTTCGAAAATTGCTTTCATTACGAGCCGCCGCTCGGTCGCCTCGCCACCCGGCAGGAAATATCCCGCTATCTGGATCGCCGGGACATGGACGTCGATCCGGAAAAGATCGTCGTGACGTCGGGCGCTCAACAGGCCATCGATCTCGCCGTGCGGAGCGTGGTCGAGCCGGGAACGCCCGTCATCGTCGAGCGGCCGGCCTATTACGGCGCGTTGAACGCGTTACGCGGCGCTGGCGCACAGATTCTGGAAGCGCCACTTGATGGCGACGGGATCGATTTGCAGAGCGTCGAAGCGCTTCTGATCAAACATCAGGCCCGTTTGATTTACGTCAATCCGACGTTTCAGAATCCAACCGGCCAGACGATGAGCGAAACGAAGCGCCGCGATTTGCTGGCGCTCGCCCGCCGTTTCGATGCTGTCATTCTTGAAGACGATCATTCGTCCGATTGGCGGTTTGCCGGCCGCCCGGTGCCTGCGATCGCCGCGCTGGCAGGGCCGGAACATCGGGTTTTCTATGCTTACAGCTTCGGCAAGACCTTGCTTCCGGGGCAGCGATTCGGCTTTCTCGTCGTTCCGCCGGGCTTGCGCCGCGTCGTGCTCAACCAGAAAGCGGCGCTCGATCTGCACGGACCATCGTTCTTGCAGGAAGCCCTTGCGCACTTTCTCCTGCGCGGCAATCACGAGGTCTTCTTCGAGGGCGCGCGGACGAGTTACGGCGAGCGTCAGAAAAGCTTGCGCCAGCGCTTGTTGGCGCAAATGCCGGCCGGAACAAAAGTCAGCGCGCCAGATGGCGGTTTGAGCTTTTGGATTACCTTGCCAGAAGGCGCGGAGGTTTCGGAGCTTTATTTCCGCGCCGTACGCCGCGGCGTCGCCTTCGTACCCGGCGAAGCCTTTTTCGCGACGAAGCCGGACATCGAGGCTCTGCGCGTGAGTTTCGGGCTCGTACCGGAAACCGAGATTTCAGAAGGTATCGACAGGCTCTGTGCTGTCGTCGGTGATCTTCTTACGCCGCGCCGCGAGCGCAGCGTCATCCTGACTTGAGTTCGTGCCATGAGGGGAACAGACAGACTATGACGACCAAGACGATTATCCAGCCGCGCGGAATGGCTGAGGCGGTTGGGCCTTTCTCACGTGCGATCCTGATCGGCGATCAGCTCCATATCGCCGGCACGACGGCGCTCAGCCATGTCAGCGGCGATTATTATGATCGCAAAGTCCCGGAGACAATCGAGGAGCAGACGCGCTTGACGCTCGACAATATCCGGCTTTGCGTCGAGGCGGCGGGCGGCACGATGGCCGACATCTTCAAGGTCGTGGTGATGTTGAAGAACCCGTCCGAATATAAGCGCATGAACAAGGTGCGCGCCGAATATTTCCCCAAGGATCCGCCGATCAGCACATGCTTCCGCGCCGAAGTCATGCGTGACGATATTCTGGTCGAGATCGAAGCGGTCGCACTGATCAACAAGAAATAATCGCAAAGTGGGCGAGCCGGCGACGCCGGCTTGCTTCAATGCGACAGAAAGACCGCCTGATAGGTGGCAATCGCGGCGCGGATTTCCGTCAGTTCGTCGGCGGTCGGATTTTTCGGGTCCTTCGCCGGCGGCAGGCTGCCAAATTTCATCAGGCAGGCCATTAGCAGCAGCCGGGCTTTCGTCGCTGTCAGGTTCGATGCGGCGATTTGGTAAGGATGCGGGTCCGCGAAGCCCTGCCCTCCACGTCCGACGCGGCAGACAGGCAGGCCGCTGTATACTGCCTGAAGCATGACTTTCTCGCGCGCCGTCGAGGCGCTGTGGCCATAGGGCGTGAGCCCTTCGATGACGAAGCCTGTGAGCCGATTCAGACCAAGCTTGTGCGCGATCGAGGCGTGCAGGTCGGTCTCCAGCGCCGGGTCGTCACCATAATCGAGCGTCGAATACGCGCCGTCCTTGACGATCGAAACGACGGGGATAGCGTCGGCCAACAAGCCGTTCTTTGCATCCTTGACGGCGACCTCAAAGCTTTCGATCGCGCCGTTATCAGCTTTGCGAACGGCGTGCGTGACCGCCGGCAATCGATTGATATTCACCTCGGAAAGATAGGTGTGCTTATAGGCCGGCAGATAAGTCAGCGAGACCACGCCGAAATGGCCGACGTGGCCGAGAATGCCGCCCGAGCCGCCTGTGACGATATAGCCGCCAGGACGCGCGTCGCCCTTGGCGACATCGCGCGCGGCAAAAATCTGCTGTTCCTGAATGACGACAGTGCCGCATTTGTTGCGGCCTCCGGCGTCCGCCCAGGCGCGCGACGCAATGAAACGCGTCGAATCGGCGATGTTCTTCGGCCCATCATTGCTCATCTGCCCATGCGTGCGCTGCGCGGCGTTGCAGCAGATCGGCAAAGTCGTGTCGATGAGCAGATTGAACCAATAGGACGTTTCTTCGACCTGCGGGCTGCCCTGCGTCCAGATGAGGCCATCCTGCGCGCCGCTGTCAGCGATGCGCTGTATTTCATTAGTGATCGTCGCTAGTGCCGGCCGCGGCGTTTGCGCGCCGAGATGTCTTGGCTGGTAGGCGAAGAAATCCTTGCCGCGCTGTTCTGGCGCGGCACCGCCGGACGGCGCGGCGCGATAGAACGAGACGGTCGCCATCGACGAGATCGAATTGGCCATGCCGTCGCCACCGACGGAGAGCCTGTCGATCTCTTCGAAAAGACGCGACCCGTCGGGGAAAAACGTCTGGCGCGCCTGTTCTTTTGGCGCGCCGGGGACAGCGCATTCCTGCTCCCAGGGCGCGCCATCCGCCTGAAACGCCATGTAAGGCAACGGGTAGAGGCCGTCTTCGGGGCGAAGTTCGATCTCGTAGACCGGCTTGTCGCTCGCGTTCTGCCGCTCGCGATGGAAGACGCCGTCTTCGCCGAGATAGCCGTCCGGCGCCGCGTATAGATTGGCGGCATCGCTTTCGAGCGGATGCGCGGAAAATTGCTCGACATAGATGTGCGCTGGCGCGGCGAGGCGCTGCGGGCGTAGCGGATCAAACGCGGGCTGCGAACCGTCGGGATTGAGGCGCGGGGGCAATCCCTGCTTTTCCCGCGCCTTGTTCGATGTGACGAGCGGCGGCGTATTCTGAATCGTGGCCGTCGGGCCGGCGATATGCGCGATGCGCACTTTGCTCATGATCTGCCTCCGCTCGGTTTAAAGGTTCAGCGCAGGCGGCCGATCTGCCGTGGGCCGTGTTTCTCGAACAACTTGTAGCTGCCTGAGAACCAGGGCAGGGCAGCAAGCCGGTCGCGCCAAGGCGTCTTGCGCGCGGCGGCGCGCTCCGGCGACTCAAGTGCCGCTTTGTCGGCGAGATAATGCAGGGCGAGGCGGTTGGCCTTGGTCGGCTCGCCGTCGACGACGCGGAAGCGGCGGACCATCGACCAGTCCTTGGAGCCCATGAGCAACGGCACATGGTCGAGTTCGTACCAGGCATCGAAATCCGCGAGCGCGCTTTCCGGCACTTCGAACCACACGGCGAAGAGCAGCGGCGCGTCGAGTGCGGAGACGCCACTGTCGTTTGGCTGCCGTTTGACGCTGGTTTCGGCGGCAATGTAGCGGGTGAAACCGGAGACCGTGCCGAGCATTTCGCGCGTCGTCTCGCTCGGCTTCGTCTTGACCTCTTGATAGGCGGGGGTCTTCATCACGGCGGGATGTGTCATCTCATAAACGGCGAGGTAGCCCTTCGCATTTTCGCTGAGATCACGATAACGCTGTGCCGAGACGAAACCGGGCACATCCATGCGCAGCGGAATATGCTCCTCGTCATACCAATTATGAAAGCGCTGCTCTTGGCCAGGCGGCGGCGTCATTTCAGAAAACAGAACCGATGCACCCTGCATAATATCTCCTTGTCGCGGCAGAATGCCGACGATTTCGATTTGATCAGGCGACTTCCGCGGCTTCGCGGACGCTTTCGATGAGCGACGAACGCAGGAGGAAAGCACGCGCGCGCACCGTGTCGGCGGCTGTCGCACGCAAAGCGTCCAGGCTCGCCTTGCGCGCCGCGGAATCTCTTTCTTCCAAGCGCTTCTTGTTAGCGATGGTTTGCTCTTGCACGAATTTCACATTCAGCAATCGGCGTCGCCGCGAATAATGATCGAGCGCCGCTGAATCTTCCCCGCGTAACGCCACAGCGGAAAGTGTGGCGACGGCATCTGTCGCATCATGAACACCGAAATTGAGGCCCAGACCACCGATCGGATTGTTCACATGGCCGGAGTCGCCGGCGAGCAGCACGCGGCCCACGCGGAATGTTTCGGCGACCCGCTGATGGACTGCATAAAGATTCTTATGCACGATTTGATAAGGACGCTCGAGCGGGTAGAGCCCCTCGAGGCGCGCCAGCGCGCGCGCGTCCGAGAGCGCCTCTTCATCGCTCTCATCGACTGCGGTCGGGAAGACAGCGCGCCAGCGACCCTTGCCGTCGTCACCGGCGACCTTGAACAGATTGGCCCATTCACCGATGCCGGCGAAGTAACTGCGGAAGGCGAAGCCGCCGAGGGCGTGCATATCGTCGAGTATGGTCAGAACGATGAAGCGTTCCGGCCACGTATAGCCGTCGAAGGACACGCCAAGCGATTTGCGCATCGCGCTGCGGCCGCCATCAGCAGCGATCACCCAATCGGCAACGAGCGTTTCGGGGCCTTCAGCGGTTTCGACCTCGACGGAGACATGATCCGCATCTTGCGTGCAGGAGACAGCGCGTACGCCGAAACGGACGTTCACACCGGATTCACGCAGCTTGTCGAGGCCCATACGCGCGAGTTTGTGCTGTTCGGTCTGAACGACGAAAGGAAAGCGCGTGTCGTTGCGCAGAAGTTCGTGATCGAAGGTCGCGACCAAAGTGCCTGTTTCACGGTCCCAGAACTGAAACTCGCGTGCCACCAGGCCTTCCGCGATGAAGCGATCGAGAAGCCCGATTCTGTCGATCATTTCGAGTGTTGAAGGATGTGTGGTCGAGGCGCGCGGCCGTGTATCGATCTCAGTCGCGGCTTCGATCAATTCGACGTCGAAACCCGCTTGCGTTGCGGCAACGGCGGAAACAACGCCGACGGGACCACCGCCGACGACGAGAAGTTTAGGCGCCTTGGTCAATGATCAGCTCCTGAAAAGTCCATGGGTAAACGGCATTCGGCGACGCGGACGCTGCGGATGGTGGCGGGCGTATTGCGGCTTCGTCCGACGAAGCGCGGAACGCCAGCCGTAACGACGGCGCCGACCGCAGTGACATCGCCATTGCGAAGCGCGGACAGAGCATCACCCTGGGAGCCGCCTGCGCAGGCATCAATAAGGACAATATCCGCGTCGCGCCCATTTCGCAGGAAGCCTGAATTCAGCCTGTAGACTTCGGCGTTGTTTCCGGTCGCTGCGGCGATCGCGAGTTCCGGTGCGAGATCGGTGAGGCTGGCGAGATGTGAGATCGTATAAAGCATCCCGAGCGGCATGATACCGCTGCCGGTTGGCGTGTCGGTTGCGATCAACACGCGGTGGAAGGCATTCGCTTTGCGTGCGAGATCGGCAACGAGCAATGTCGTGCGCAGATTTCCCGCAGTGCAGATTTGCAGCGCGATCTCGGATTCCTCGACGAGACGGGGAAAGTCCTTGTCCGGCATCGCAACGGGGCCACCGTTCACATGGAACGAGACATGCGGCTGCACGGCAAGAAGATGATCCGCCCAAATGCCGGACGAGCCCGGAATGGACGAACCGCCGGTGTGCATCGTCGTGATCATGCCCGCCTGTTTGGCCCAAGCGACCTGCTCGGCATAGTCGAAGGGCGTTGCGAACGCGCCGAAACCGGCTTTGGCGAGCCAAACACCGTGATTTCTCAGTTCGGCGAAGTCGCTTTCGTTGAGGCCTGGCTCGAGAATGACAGAGCCGGCATGGACCCGCATGCCCCCCGGGCGATAGGTCTTGAAACAGCGCGCCGCAGCAACCGCGAGCGCCTTGACGCCAATCGGGTCTTTTGGACGGCCCGGCACATGGACCTCGGACGCCGAGATCGCGGTCGTGACGCCGCCGTGCAGATAACTTTCCAGATAGCCGACCGTCTTCTGCCGCGGCGTATAATCACCGAAGGTAATATGGACGTGGCTGTCGATCAGGCCGGGAATGGCGGTGGCGCCGTCGGCATCGATCACGACATCCGCGGAGCTCACGTCCTGCGTCGACAGGGTGCCGACCGATTGGATGATGCCATCTTCACAAAGAATTGCATCGCCGGGCTCAAACGGCGATTTCCAATCGCCGCTGACGATCTGGCCGATGTTTACGATGGCAGTCTTCATCCGTCGCTCCTCGATGTCAGCGCAATGCCGCAGGCACGCTAAAGCCCGGCAGAGGGTGACGCGAGAGCCTACTCCTCGTCGCCGCGTGGGCTAGGTCGTACCAGAGGCACACACGTCTTAGCGCCGCGAAGCGACCGATGTCGATCAAACCTGTTTGTAAGAGGCTGCCAAACAGCATTGCGGCCAGTTTCAGATCGGAGTCCGGTCATTTCAAGCGAACACAACGCGTGCGCTGCACATATTGTAAGACGATCTTAAAATCTTGGCAGTCGTGCCGTCAAGTTGTAGGCAGACTAATATCTAATCAGAATAAGCAAGGCTTTTAGGCATGTTGCCGCATACACGGACGACTATGGCGCCGTTGAATGATATTGACATATTGTATGACAATATAGTTGTTGATTTGCCGCCATTGCAGTAGTCGGCCTACCGGGAAGCCAGAGACCAAGAGCATGAGAGCAAGCGACCAGGCGATCTCGATCAATCCTTATACCGAAGAGACGATCGAGACATTTTCGGATCTGAGCGACAACGGCGCCGAGCAGGTGCTGGCCGCCGCCGCGCGCGCTTTTGGCTCCTGGAAGACGATGCCGGTTGCGCGGCGAGCCGAAATCATCCGCAAAGCCGGCGCATTACTCCGGCATAATGTCGACAAGTTCGCCAAGGCGATTACGCTCGAAATGGGCAAGACGATCGGCGAGGCGGAAGCCGAGGTGCTGAAATGCGCCGCGCAATGCGAATGGTATGCGGATAACGGCCCGGCGATGCTCGCCGATCGGCCGATGCCGGTCGAAAGCGGCGCGGCTTATATTTCCTATCTGCCGCTGGGGCCTGTCCTTGGTGTGATGCCGTGGAATTTCCCGCTCTGGCAGGCGATCCGCGCGGCCGTTCCGATCTTGCTTGCGGGCAACGCCTTTATTCTGAAGCCGGCGCGCAACGTCCTGCGTTCGGCGTTCAATCTTGAAGACGCATTCCGCGAGAGCGGCATGCCTGGTGGCTTGTTTTCTGTTCTTAACATTTCGCAAGACAAAATATCGGGCGTCATTGCCGACCGGCGCGTGGCTGCGGTTACAGTGACGGCTGGTGTGAGAGCGGGAGCGGCGGTTGCGTCCCAGGCAAGCGCTTTGTTGAAGAAATCCGTGCTGGAGCTCGGCGGATCGGACGCGTTCATCGTACTGAAGGATGCCGATCTCGACAGGGCGGTTTCGGTCGGAATCAAGGCACGTTTCCAAAACAACGGTCAGGTCTGCATCGCGGCGAAACGCTTCATTCTTGAAAAGCCGATCGCGGCGGAATTTACCGAACGCTTTGTCGAAGGCGTTCGCGCGCTGAAGCTTGGCGATCCGCTCGACCGTGCGACGCGTTTGGGGCCGATGGCGCGCGCCGATCTGCGCGATGGTCTTCACAAGCAAGTCGAAGAGTCAAAACACACCGGCGCCCGGCTTTTGGCAGGTGGGAATTACGTTGAATCCAAGGGCTATTTTTATCAGCCGACGATATTCGACGGCGTTACGCCGGGAATGCCAATCTTCGACGAAGAGACGTTCGGGCCCTGCGCAGCGCTGACGTTGGTTAACGATCTGGATGAAGCGATTGCGCTGACCAATCAAAGCGAATATGGGCTCAGCAGTAATTTATGGACGAACGATCTTGATCTTGCGGCAAAAGCCGCGCGGCGTATCGAGGCAGGCGGCGTTTTCGTCAACGGGTTCTCCGCCACCGATCCGCGTGTCCCAATTGGCGGCGTCAAGCTGAGCGGTTATGGGCGGGAACTTTCCTCGTTCGGCGTGACCGAATTTGCAAATATCCAGACCGTCTGGCGAGAGAGAGCCTAAATTGCGACGGGCGAATTTGCCGGAAGGTGGAACGGTTTTTGCGGCATGAGCGCCCGGTTTGAATCTAACGATAAAATTGGAGCGATATGAGCGTCGCCTATCAGGACCTTCGGGAATTCATCGCACTGGCGGATCAGTTGGGTGCAGTACGGCACATTTCCGGCGCGCAAGTCTTTCACGAGATCGGCGGCGTTACCGAAGTTGCTGCGGGCCTAGCGCACGCGCCGGCGCTTCTCTTCGATAACATCCCGGGCTATCGCAGCGGATTTCGTGTCTTCACGAACGCGACGACGAACGCGCAGCGTGCAGCGCTGGCGTTGGGACTCGATCCAACGTTACGGCCACTCGATGCTTTGAAGCTCTGGAAGGAGAAGCGCACCGGGTTGAAGCCGATTGCGCCCGCCGTCGTCGGCGATGCTCTATTCATGGAAAATTCGGCGCGGGGCGACGACGTTAATCTCGCTGTTTTTCCGGCGCCGCATTGGCATCCAGAGGACGGCGGCCCGTATATCGGCTCTGGTGCGCTGATCGTCAGCCGTGATCCGGACGAAAACTGGGTCAACGCTTCGATCTACCGCGTGCAGGTTCATTCGCGTAATCGCGTGACGATCCAGTTCGATCACACCGGGCGCCACGGCTCGATGATTGCGCAAAAATATTGGTCGAAGGGGCAGGGGTGCCCAGTTGCAATCGTCATCGGACAGGATCCGGCGCTCTTCATCGCAGGTTTCGAATACCTTCCCGGGGGGCAGTCAGAATACGATTTCGCCGGCGCGATCAAAGGCGTCCCGATCGAGGTGACGAAGGGGCCTGTCACCGGCCTGCCGGTCCCGGCGCGGGCGGAGATCGTGCTTGAGGGCGAACTGTTGCCATTCCCGGAGAATAGTCTTCCAGAAGGCCCGTTTGGCGAGTTCACCGGCTATTACGCGGCTGACAAAAGGCCGGCCGCCGTGATGGAGGTGACGGGCATGCATTATCGAAACAACCCGATCCTTTTCGGCTCGCCGCCATTGAAGCCGCCAAGGTTTCACTTCGGGCTGCCGTTCCGTGCCGCCGGCATCTGGGCAAATCTCGAAGCGCTGGGCGTTTCCGACGTCGTCGGCGTGTGGCAGCACGTCTCCCAACTCATGACCGTCGTGGCCTTGAAGCAGCGGTATGCCGGCCACGCCAAGCGGGCTGGTCTGATCGCCGCCGCCAACAGCTATATGGGCCGCGTTGTCGTGGTGGTAGATGAAGACATCGACCCGTCCAATCTCGCCGACGTCATGTGGGCGGTGACAACGCGGTCGGAGCCTTCGGAATCCGTCGATATCATTCGCAACGGATGGAGTTCTTCGCTCGATCCGCGCTTGAGCGCTGAAGCCCGGGCGCAGGGCGCGACGGCGAATTCGAAGATGATTATCGACGCCTGCAAGCCTTATCATTTGATCGCCGAATATCCCCGGGCGAGTGCTCTGTCTTTGGCGGCAGCGCGAGTGATCGAGGAGAAATGGGGCGCAGCGCTCCGCTGACCGAAATTTATCGAGCCGCCGTCATGATTGGAAAGCGATGAGCAGCAAAACGAAATCCGCCGATCTTATCGTCGCTCTCACCGGAGCCAGCGGCGCGATCTATTGTATCCGGCTTCTCGAAGCCCTGAAGGAAACAGAAATCCGCACTCATCTGGTGATGAGTAAATGGGGCATCCAGACTCTCAAATACGAGACGTCCTTTACAGCGGCTTCGGTGCGGCGTTTGGCGGATGAATGCTATTCGGATAATGACCTCGGTGCGACGATTTCCAGCGGATCGTTTCAGACGATGGGCATGGTCATTGTGCCCTGTTCCGCCAAGACTCTCGGCTCCATCGCGCACGGGCATGGCAATGGTCTTATCCAGCGCGCGGCGGACGTCGTCCTGAAAGAACGCCGCAAGCTCGTCCTGGCGGTGCGGGAAATGCCGCTGAACGACATCCATCTCGAAAACATGCTGAAGCTTTCCCGGATGGGCGCGGTGATCTGCCCGCCGGTCCCGGCGTTTTATACGCTCCCCAAGACGATCGACGATATCGTCGATCAAACCGTCGGACGGATCGCCGACCAGTTTGGCATCGCGCTTCCCTTGGCGGCGCGCTGGGCCGGGACGCCGCCGGTCTTTGAAACCGCGGAATGCTGACGCAGCGGAAACGCTACGTCAGGCGCTGGTTTTTGTGGTCTTTTCTGCGATCTTGTCTGCGGAATAGGCTTTGACGGCGGCGTTACAGGCTTGGCGAACGTGCGCCACGGCGGCGGTCCGCGCTGCCTCCGTATCGCCCGACGTAATCCCCTTCAGGATCGCCCGCATCTCGCGTGCGCTCTTCTGTGCGCGGCCCGGAAGCGACATGGACTTCGAACGCAGGAAAGTGATCCGGGCGCTCAGCGTATCCAGCACTTCGAAGATCACGCGGTTGCCGCAGCCCAGCAGCATCGGCTCGTAAAATTGGCGCGTCGCCCTGATCTCTTCGGTCAGATCGCCGCTTTTGACGGCAGCGTCGAATGCTTCCAGAGCGGAACGCATGGCGGCAATTGCCGAGGGCGGTGCGTGGGCCGCAAAAAGCGCCGCGGCTTCCCCTTCGAGCAAGGCGCGGACGTCGTAAATCTGCCGCGCCATGTCTACGGTCAGAATCGGAATCATGGGCCCGCGATTGGGCACGATGACCACGAGACGTTCCGCTTCGAGACTTCGCAGCGCTTCGCGGACCGAAGGGCGGCTGATGCCCAGCCGTGTGCAAAGGTCCGATTCCACGAGACGGTCGCCGGGCCGAAAAATACCGGTCACGATCGCGTCGCGTAATTTGCTGACCGCCTGTCCCTGCACGCTCTGAGGCAAGACTTTGAAATCCATTGAAACTCCGGATGAATTCAAGATTCGCAATGCCGAGGCTCACGACCGGATTCAGTCATGCCCTGAGTAGACTAGTCCGCCAATTGCTTTTTCTGTTCTCTGCAATCGCGAGCCCCACCCGGGTTAAGCATAAACGAGACCATGGCATTCCTCAAGATTTTGCGAGGTGGCCTAAAGCAGGGCCTTTATCCCGCTGGCGCCGCACCGCCGTTCATTCGAGACTGTGAAATAGCGCCACATTCTGGCCTATTGACAGGTTGTCATACAATATGAACAGTGAAGGTGACTGACGAGCGATGGGTGGGCAGATATAGATGGATATGCAGATTCGCAGAGTTGCGACAATCATAGAGGATCATTTCTACGAAGCGGGGCGGCGGGCTGAAAGGCCGTTGAGAAAAGTCGCCACGATCATGGTGCTCAAAAATCCTTACGCCGGTCAGTACGTAGAAGATCTTTCCGCGCTCACCGAGGCGAGTATCGGCCTCGGAAAGAAAATGGGTGCGCAGGCGGTTGCCGTGCTCGGTGGTGCGCCTGTTGAAGCTTATGGCAAGGCTGGCATTGTCGGCCTGAACGGCGAAACCGAACACGCGAATGCGCTGCTGACCACGGTTTTCGCCAACCCCATTCGCGATGCGATCGGCGGCGGCGACGCCTGGATTTCGTCGGTGACCAAGGTTGCCGCACCCGGTACGATGATCGATGTGCCGATGAACTCCATCGACGACGTCTATATCCGCTCGCATTACGGGACGATGAGCCTGGTCCTGCCCGACGCGCCGTTACCCGACGAGGTCGCCTTGATCTTCTGTTTCGCGACAGGCGGCCGGCTGAATGCGCGCGTCGGCGGCATCACGGTGGAAGAAGTGCGGAAGCAACGCGCGACGGCCAAGGCCTAACGCCAAGATCTGTCGCCGGGCTGAGATCAATCCGGCGTTTTGGCGCTTCGCCGTTTTGCTGGTCTCTTTGTCGAATTGATCCTGGTCAAGGCAATTTCACTATTGGTCGCGAAGCGCCGGAAGAATTGCAGGATCGACTGCAATTCGTCGCGTGTCACACTGTCGAAAAGCTGATCGTTGACCGAACGCACGAGAGGCACGACGGCGCGAATGGCTTTTTCGCCTTGCGGTGACAACCGGACCAGGACGCTGCGGCGGTCTTCGTTGTTCGGGCGCTTTTGAAGCAGACCCAGCCTTATCAACCTGCCGACTTCGGTGGTCACATGGGTCGGCGCAAGATGCACATGCGTTGCGAGCGTCCCGATGCTCACACCTTCCACGCCTTGCGTATAAGCGGTGCCCATCAGGACGGCGAATTGCGGGCTCGTCAGATCCATTGCCCGGCCGAAGGCTTCACGGAATGTGTGAAGCTGGTTCAGGCATAAAACCATCAGATAAAGCGTCTCGCGCAGCCAATCGTCGCGGCCATCGACCCAGAACGTTTCGTTCGAGATGGTGACAGGCGGCACAAAAAGAGGCTGCTTCGGCCTCTGTCGCGGGGCGGCGTCGCCACGGACCGCTTCTTGCTTATTTCTGGTCAAGTGGCCCTCGTCAGGTCGCAAATTCGACCTTCAGCGATACGCGCTGCGACTGTTTAACGTTGAGCGTCGGCGTAATTCAACAGTGTGATTTGAATTGACGGGCCTAAATATGTACAATATGTACATATTGTTAACGCGTGAACATGCCGCTGGCGTGCGGCCCACTCAGGAGAGCTTGATGACCGTCGCTGAGTTTTCGAAAGCCGTTCGGGCCTCCACAACGCGTGATTTGCGTGCGGGCGCGGAGTTTTTGCAGGGGCTCGATGACGGACGCGCCGTCTATTTCGACGGGGAGCGTGTGAAAAACGTCGCGACGCACCCGGCGTTTTCCGGCGCGGCAAAATCCTCCGCGCGTCTTTTCGACATTGCTGCTGATCCCGCCAATCGTGAACGCATGACCACGACGTCGCCGTCGGGAAAGCCGATGTGGCGTGCTTATCAGATCCCGCGGACGCATGCGGACCTACGTGCCAAGCGTCTGGCCTCGGAAATGTGGTCGGAAGCGTCGTTCGGACTTATCGGGCGCTCGCCCGATCACGTCTCGGGATTCTTTACCGGCTTCGCCGCCGTGCCCGAGGTTTTTGCCGAAGGCGGCCAGCAATTCGCCGACAATGTCGTCTCGTTTTATGAGCATTTACGCGACAATCATCTGTGGGCGACGTATGCAATCGTGCCGCCGCAGATCGACCGCTCGAAGCCCGCGCATCAGCAAAAAGACCCGACACTTTATGCTGGTGTGGTGAAGGAAACAGACGGCGGCATCGTCATTTCCGGCGCGCAGCAACTGGCGTCCGCTGGAGTCTATTCCGATTATATCTATCTGAGTTGCATCCACCCGCTGAAGCCGGGCGATGAAAATTATGCCATCGGCGTTGCGATTCCGTTGAATGCCGAGGGCCTGCGGCTTTACCCGCGGCGCCCCTTCGCGACGCAGGCGTCGAATACATTCGATCATCCTCTATCGAGCCGCTTCGATGAATCCGACTGTCTTGTCGTGCTGGATAATGTCGTCGTTCCCTGGGAGCGTGTGTTCGTTTACCGCAACCTTCAGGTCTGCTGGAATCAATGGTGGAAGACGCCGTCGCATCTCTACGGCAACCTTCAGGCGCAGGCGCGCTACGCGACCAAGCTTCGCTTCATGATTGGGCTCGCCAAGCGTATCAACGAAATGACCGGCAATGATGGCGTGCCGCCGGTGATGGTGGAAATGGGCGAGCTTGCGGCATTTGTCTCGATCGTCGAGACGATGCTCGAAGCGCAGGAGGTGAAGGCGCATATCGACGAAAAGGGCGTCGTCTGGCCGTCGCGGCAGGCGCTCTACGCCGTTATGGCGCTGCAATCTGAAATCAACCCACGCATGCTTGAGATCGTTCGCGAGTTGAGCGGTGCGGCGATGATCACATTGCCGTCCTCGGTGAACGATCTCGAAAGCCCCGAGACCGCGAACGACATGGAGCGCTTCATGCAAAGTGCCACTGTCGGCGCGCGCGAGCGCGTCCAGCTCATGCGCATGGCTTGGGATTTCATCGGTTCGGAATTCGGCAACCGCTCGGCGCAATATGAGAAGTTCTACGGTGGCGCGTCCTTCCTGGTGAAGCAGAACATGTTCCGCGCTTATGATTTCTCGCGCGCGACGGAGCTCGTCGACACTGCGCTCGCGTTGCCGGGCTGAGGGGATGACTTCGCAGTCGGCTTCCCCTTTCACAGCACGCGAATTCCGCGACGCACTTGGTCTTTTCCCGACGGGCGTCGCGGTCGTCACGGCACTGAGCGGCGCGGGGGAAAAGCTTGGCGTGACGGTAAGTTCGTTCTCGTCCGTTTCGCTCGATCCGCCGCTTGTCTCTTTCGGGCTGGCAAAGTCGGCGCACTCATTTGACGATTGGGTGGCAGCACCGCATTTCGCCATCAATGTGCTGACCGAAGAGCAGGAGCATCTATCGACGAAATTCGCGCGCGCACTCAGCGACAAATGGAGTGGCCTGTCGCCACGCCGAGGAACGGCCGCTGAAGTGCCGCTGCTCGACGAGGCATTGGCGTGGTTTGAATGCGCCAAGTTTGCGCAGCACGATGCCGGCGATCATCTGATTGTTCTTGGGCGCATATTATCTTTCGCGCGGACGCCGCACGAAGGGCGCCGGCCACTCGTTTTTTTCAGGAGTGCCTATCATCGGCTGCACGGGTCCGAAGCTGTGAAGCCAGCGGAATAGGCATCATCCGGGACTTGGCACGTATTTCGCGTCGGTTGCGAATATGTGTGAGTGCCGAAAATGATAGACGTTCAGCAGCTTGAATGCTTTTGCGCCGTCGTCCGCAGCGGCAGTTTTTCCAAGGCTGCCGCGGCGATGTCGATCGGCCAGCCCGGTCTGAGCCGCCATGTGCGCCGTCTCGAAGAACAGCTCGGCTCGAAATTGCTTTATCGCAACGGTCGCGGTGTTGCGCTGACGCCGGCTGGGAGCCAATTTCACGCGACCGTGTCGGTTCTCATCACTCAGCTTAAAGAGGCCTACGACACGGCGGCGCAAGATAGCGACGCGCCTGCTGGCCAGGTGACACTCGGCCTGCCAACGTCGATGGCTGGACTGGTCGGCGCTCCGGTGTTACGCGCCTTAAAGGCACGCTATCCCCATATCGAGCTTAGCCTGATCGATGGCTTCTCCGGGCATATCCACGAGTGGCTTGTGTCCGGCCGCGTCGATATGGCGATTTTACACGATGCGCGCCACGCGCCCTCGATCGCGGTTGAGCCGCTCTCGTCGGAGGACCTGTTCCTCATCGGGCCGAAGACTCCGCCGGGCGCGCTTGTGCGCGGCAACGAAACCATAATTGCGCTGCGCGATATCGCGACTCTGCCGCTCGCGATCCCTGGTCCAGATCACGGCCTGCGCCGGCAAATCGATCGCGTCAGTGCGGAGGCCGGCGTGAAATTGAGCGTGGAAAGCGACGTCGATTCGCTGACGGTCATTAAAGAGCTGATCAAGGACGGTGGCATTTACACGATCCTGCCGATCGGCTGCGTGTATCAGGAAACGCTGGCCGGTACGCTGCGTGTCTGCCGCATTGTCGATCCGCCGATCGTCAATACGTTTGTTCTGGCAGCAGCGCAAAACCGGCCGTTCACGGCGGCAATGCGCACCGTAAGAAATGCATTACGCGATCAGGTCGCCATCACTTTCACGTCCGAGGGCGGGCGGAAGCCCGGCGATAAACCGCAGCGGCCCGCGAACGTTGTGCAGATCGCGGCTTCAAGGCGACGCCTTGCGTCCGCTTAGCCTGCGCGTCGCCGCGTAAAGCGGCAGGCTGCTAAGCGCCACAATCAACGTGCGCGCCAGATGAAAGGCAACGACGAGGCTGACGTCGGCCTTCAGAGCGATTGCGGTCAGGCTCATTTCCGCAAGACCGCCGGGCGATGTGCTCAGAATGGCCGTGGTCAACCCTGCGCCCGTCAGCGCCGCGAGACTCAGACCAAGCACGAGATTGCCGGCCAGCAGGAGCGCCGTAGAGGCAATCGTGGTCGGGAGCAGGCGGCGATGGCTGCGCAGGGCCTTTCGCCGCAAGCGCGCGCCCAGTGAGGTTCCGATCAATATCTGCGCGAGGTCGAGGCTCCAGGTTGGGACGCTAAATCGCGTTGCTGTTGTCAGCGCCGCGCCAGCGCCGACAGCCATTGCGCCGAGGAGCCATGCGTTCGGAATGCGCCGCTGCATGAGAATCCAGGACAGAATCGTTGCAAGGGTGGCGAGGAGGGCAAGGAGGCCGGGCGTCGCTAGCGTTCCCGCCGCGAGAGGCGCGTGATGACCCGCACTGTGGCCGAAGACTCGCGCCAGAAACGGCACGGTCAGCACGGCCATGAAGATGCGCAACGTCTGGGCGATTGCGACCGCAGCGACGTCGCCGCCATAGCGTTCCGCCAGATTGGACATTTCAGCGACACCGCCCGGAACGCTGGCGAAGAAGGCTGTCGTGGGATCGAGATTTGCGGCGCGTGCAAGAAAGCCAGAAAGCGCAAGGCCCAGGCCGATCGAGATGAAGACCCCGCCCAAGATATAGGGCGTGAACGTCAGTGCGTGACCCAGAAGAACCGGCGTCAGCGACAAGCCCGCGGACAGGCCAATGACCGTCTGGCCGAGATAACGCAAGCCAACCGGAACGCGTGCCTGATCGTAAAAACAGCACAGAGTGCCGGTGAAAACCATCGCGCCGATCAGCCAGCCAAGCGGAATGTTCAGACCGGCCGCAATGGTGCCGCCGAAGGTCCCGACGGCGATTGTCAAAAACGGCCACGACACGGCGCTCAATAAATCTCTCATCGGCTTAGCGCGCCGCGAATTGGAGAGACGGAATCGATGATGGTAATTCGATAGTGGCTGCGACGCGGCAGATGAGCGCCTCATCGTGGTAGCGTCCGGCGATCTGCAGTGAGAGTGGTAGGCCGGCGTTGCTCATTCCGCTGCGTAACGCGATCGCTGGATGGCCGGTCACATTGAACGGCGTGCGTGCCTGACGTCCATAGGTACGCGCAATTTCGGCCTCGTCATCGATCCGACAAGCGGTTTCCATCGAACTTGCGGTCAACAGAACGTCCACATCGCGGAAGGCAGATTCGACAGCCTCAATCAATTGGCGTCGTTGCCGCTGCGCTTGAATCAAATCCTCAGCCGAAAGAAAAATGCCCGGCAAGATGCCGCGACGGCTAAGGCGACAATAGGCTTCGGGCGTCTCGCGCAGCCATTTGCCATGCACGGCAACAGCTTCCGATTGAAGAATGATGCGATTGACGGCGGCGAAGGCGAGCAGGCTTGGAAGGGTGATTTCGCGGACCTCGGCGCCAAGATCGACCAGACGCGTGGCGGCGGCATCGAGCGCGTCGGCGACTTCTGCATCCGCAATCATATCTGCGGTGTGGAAGTGTTTGACGTAGCCGACTTTCACACCGCGGATCGGCTGGCCGATTTGATGCGTGGCGGCGGCACGTCCTTCGGCCATCACGTCACACAACAGCGCGGCGTCCGCGACTGTTCGGGCCAGGCTGCCGACATGGTCGAGCGAAAAGGCGAGGGGAAATACACCGGAACGGGAAATCGCGTCGTAAGTCGGCTTCAATCCGACAATGCCGCAGGCGCTCGCGGGATGGCGCACCGAGCCGCCGGTGTCGGTGCCGATGGCTCCAGGGAATAACCCGGCGGCGGCGCCCGCGCCGGAGCCGGACGACGAACCCCCCGGATGATGTGCGATATTCCACGGATTGCGCGCGGGCGGAAAGGGAAGATCGAAAGCAGGACCGCCGATCGCAAATTCATGCGTCGCCGATTTTCCCAGGATGATCGCGCCAGCCCGTCGCAACGCCGCGACCGCGGCTGCGTCGCCAGCAGCGATATTATCTAAAAGTAGGCGTGAATAGCACGTCGTCGGCAGGCCAGCGACATCGATCACATCTTTGATCGCGACAGGAATGCCGTCGAGTGGACCGCGCGGCGCCCCAGCAGCATAGGCCGCATCGGCCTCGATGGCGGCGGCTTTCGCACGCGCGGCGTCGATAGCGACCATGCTGTGAATTGCGTCGTCATACGCCGCAAGCCGTGCGAGCAGGGCGTCGAGATAATCGCTCGGCTTCAATGAGCGTGCGAGGAAACGGGTTTTGACTGCCTCGATGCTGAGCTCATACAATTCAGTCATCGTGCGGGCATTGCATCGGCGGCCAAGGCTCGCAGGATGGATCGTCCGGTGCCGTCAGCGCAGCGCGTTCGTTCGCCGCCCGTTGTGCCGCTTCGAGTACATCGTCAGGGAAAAGCTCGAAGGCGCGACCAAAGTCGAGCACACGGGCTTGCCTCTCTACGTCCATTTCCGAGCGGTCAGAAGCGCTCAAAGATCAATCCTTGCCCATAAAGCTTGTCGGTGATGCCCATGCGCCGAAGCGCATCCCAATAGGTGACGACATTGATGCACAGCACCGGCTTTCCCAGCCATCTTTCCGCGGCAACACCCATATCTTTCATCGGCAGATTGGTGCCGACTTGAACAATAGCCTCTGCATCGACGGCAGCGAGTTCGTGCAGCGCGCCACGAATTTCATCCGTGCTTGTCGTCGCAATCGATTGTGGCGTCCCGCGCTTCATGCCGATGAGTTTGACGATATCGAACCCGGCCTCTTCGAAGTAGAGCCGGACCATCTCGTCGCCGCGCGGCAGATGTGGCGTCAGGATTGCGATGCGCCGGATGCCGAGAGCCTTGAGGGCGTGAACGCTTGCGCTGCCGCCCATCGAAACGCCGAGCCCGGTGTGCACTTCGAGATCGTGCTGAAGCTTGTCCGCTTGGGCGACGCCGCCCCAAAAGGCTTCCAGTGCGACACCCATGATGATGTGGCTGGGGGAGCAGGTCATGACCTGATCTATCGCGCCGATGATGCCGGAGCGCATCGCCTGGACATGCTCCATGAAGGCTTGTTCTGTGTTCAATGGACGCTCGACGACCGTGATGCGTGCGGCATGATTGGTGACGCCGGGCGGCGCGAGCATGGCGCTTTCCGTCTCGATGACGGTGTTGACCGATGGAAAGACGATTCCGATCTTTCCGCGCGAGCCGTAGATGCTGGTCATGAACCTGTCCTGTGCCAAAGTTTTTATTGTGCGAGCGCTGGCGTTCGCGACTCTGTCGCCGCCTTGTACCAATCCATAGTTTCGGCAGGCATCGTGAAGACGACATCCGCTCGCGACTGGAAGAGATCGAGGATCTGTTGCATCTCATGCAGGCGATGGGGGACGCCCATCAGGTGCGGATGCAGACCCATCGAAATCACATGCGGCCCCGGCTCAGTCTCGTAAGCGGCGAGCGTGCGCGCAATCCTGTTGAGGAATTCGCCGGTGGCATGGCGCTCGATGGCGTAGATGATGCTGTCGTTCAGATCCTGCGTATAAGGCATAGCAAACAAGCGAGCGCCGGATGTCATCATCTCGCATGGTATGTCGTCAACATTCCAATCGAACGTATATTCGATGCCGTGCGCGGCGAGATGATCCGCCGTTGTGAGACTTTGGCGTAGGCCGGGGCCGAGCCAGCCACGCGGCCGTTTACCCGTGAAAGCTTCGATCTTGTCGAGAACAGCGCAAATGAGCCCAGACTCATCGGCCTCACCCTGGATCGCCTTCTGGTACATGCCGTGGGCGATGAACTCCCACCCAGCCGTGCGAACGGCCTCGGCGCACTCGGGGTAAATGTCGATCACGCCCGCATTGATGCTCGCGCCGACGGGAATCCTGCGGCTGGAAAATTCGTCGATCAAGCGCTTCATGCCGAGGCGCATTCCATATTCCGCCCAGCAGAAGTTCGGAATGTCGGGGATATGATCGATCCCTTGCGGCGGCGTTACGATCGTCCGCGGCATTTTCCCGCCGAAGAGCCAAGCTTCGATGTTGACGATGAATTGGACGATTAACCGCTTGCCGCGTAGGAGCGGCAGGTTCGCTTGGACCGAACCGAGCTGGTAGGGGATACGCGGGTTTGACATCAAGGCTCCTTGACCGTTTGCGTCATGCCAAGGCACGCGTCGCGCCGCCGTCGATCGTGAGCGACGTGCCGAGCGCAGCTGTAGCAAGGGGCGAACAGAGAAAGACGACGTAGCGCGCGATTTCTTCCGGCTCGTTCAGGACGCCGCGCGGAATAGCGGCGATATGGCCGGCTTCCACGTCCGCAACGCTGCGGCCGCTGTTTGCGGCGGCTTTGGCCATCAAGCCATTCCAGCGGCCGGTGCGCGTCGGGCCGGGATTCACGGCATTGACAACGACACCCTTCGCCGCGACCTCATCGGCGAGGCCTTTGGTGAGCGCGAGGAGCGCCGCATTGGCCGAGGAGCCGGGCAGAAAACGTGCGCCTGGCTGGCGGCCATTGTTGCCGACGATCGTGACGATATTGCCTGAGCCCCGCGCAACCATATGCGGCAGAATCGCGCGCAACATGCGCACGGTGCCCATGAATTTCAGGTTGAAAGCATCGTTCCAGACCTGATCGTCAAGCTCCCAGAAAAGGCCTCCCTGCGCGGCACCGACACTGTTGACGAGAATGTCGGGAACACCGGCTTGCGTGAAAAGATCGTTCGCGACGCGGGCGGCGGCCTCAGGCTCAGACAGATCGGCGCGAAATGTAAGCGGGTTTTCCATGCCGGGCTCTGCACGCAGCGCCGCGAGTCGCGCTTCGTCCCGGCCAACGATGGCGACGCGGCACCCCTCGATGGTCAAGAGGCGCGCAACGGCGCGGCCAATCCCCGCGCTGCCGCCTGTGACCAGGGCAAGCTTACCTTGTAGCTGCAGATCCAAATTCTTTCCTTGTTGAAAAGGAGGCCGGTACTGGACCGGCCTCCGGAGGCAAATGAAAAGCGTGACGGGCTTTTCGACGCGAACGATAGATTGGTTTCCACGCTTCAGCGAGCACGCGACGGCTCTATCTGTTATGCCAAAATGGACATCGACAGTCCTCGCCGTCTCAGTCAGGCTACGCGGGAAATGCTTATTTTCCGCGGAACAAGGCGTTGACTCGCCAATTCAAACTTGTCGTCGTCGGCGCCGGGCCCGTCGGCGTCGTCGCGGCTCTCGCCGCCGCACAGGCGGGCTTCGACGTTACGATTTTTGAAAGCGCGCTCGAAGTTGATCGTAGTCCGCGCGCGGCAACGACGCATCCATCCACCCTTGAAATGATCCATCGGCTGGGCCTGCTGGATCGCTTTCTCGCCGAAGGGCTCGTGGCGCGTGATTTCCAGTTCTGGGATCGCGAGAGTCATTCTCTGGTCGCGACATTCGATCACGCCGTATTACGTGACGACACGCCGTTTCCTTTCGCTGTGCAGACGGAGCAGCACAAGCTCGCGCACATGGGCCTTGATGCCTTACGGAGTTTTGGCTGCGCGATACATTTCGGTACACGCGTCACCTCGTGCGTGCAAAATGCCGATCGTGTCACGTTGGAGGTCGAGACTGACGGCGAACGCGCTACGGTCGACGCCGATTGGGTGATTGCCGCCGACGGCGGCCGCAGCACCATGCGGAAAAATCTCGGCATCGAGTTCGAGGGTTATACCTGGCCGGAGCGCTTTATCGTTCTCACCGTGCTCGACGATATGCAAAAGCACATGAAATGCTGCTATCGCAATTACCTAGCTGGAGAAGGCGAGTGGGTCAGCATCTTCAAGGTCGCGGGCGACGACGGGCAAGGGCGCTGGCGCGTCGTGTCACCGACGCGGCCGGACGAGACTGACGAGGAAGCGCTGTCGGATGCTGCCGTCGCATGGCGGCTTGAGCGCGCCTACCCGCTTGACCGGCCGTATCAGCTCATCCATCGTAATCTTTACCGCGTGCATCAGCGGGTGGCGGCGACGTTTCGGGCCGGGCGCATCCTGCTCGCGGGCGATGCGGCGCATGTCAACAATCCGCTTGGCGGATTAGGGCTCAACTTTGGCATTCATGACGCGATGGATGCTGTGGTTGCGCTCGCCGCCGTCGCCATGCATGGCGCGGATGAGGCGCTGCTCGATAATTACGCACAACGCCGCCGTGCGTTGAATATCGAATATGTCCAGCAGCAGACAATCGCCAATAAAAAGCGCCTCGAGCCCAAGTCGCCGGAGGCGCGACGGGCGGATTTCGACGAGCTGCGTGCGACCGCCGAGGACCGGGTGCGCGCCCGCGCGTTTCTGTTGCGATCATCTTTGATCAGCAGTGTCCGGGAAGCACGGGCAATGGCCTGATTCTTGATTGTAGATCGTCAGACATTCATACAAACGGCTAGTTCCTAGCCGTACTGACGTGAAAGGGTTCGGTTATGACGGAGTTCGCCGTGCGAGGTGAGGGCGATCTGAACAAAAAAAGCGCGGGGCCGTCGGGGCTGGTGCAAAGAGTTGCGCATTCGCCCTTGCGCTGGGTTATCGCGGTCGTCCTGCTCGTTTCGGTCATCACTGGCTTTTTTGATCGGATCAGCGTCGCGGTTCTGTTTACGGACCACGGATTCAATGCCGCGATGGGTACGGACTTTCATCCGGCGGCTCTCGGCATGCTGATGACGGCCTTTCTGTTGGCCTATGCGCTTTCTTCGATCTTTTTGAGTTTCGGCGGCGACCTTTTCGGGCCGCGCCGGACGCTCGGCTTTGCATCGGGCGTCTGGGGCGTGTTGATGTTCATCATGGGTGCCTGCGGTTCGTATGGCAGTATGATTTTCTATCGCGTGTTGCTCGGCCTCAGCGAAGGACCGCAGTTCTCTTTGATTTCGAAGACCGTCCAGCGCTGGTTTCCGCGGCATGAGCAGGCGCGGGCCAATGCGCTCTGGATGGTTGGAAGTCCGATCGGGTCTGCGATCGGCTTTCCTTTGACTATCTGGCTCGTCTCGAATTACGGCTGGCGCGCCTCGTTCTATGTGCTTGGCGCATTCAACTTTTTGCTGGTCATGCCGCTGATCCTTGGCGTGGTGAAGGATAACCCGCCGGTGGCGAACGATGCGCCGGTCGAAGTTAAGCGCAGCGCCGTCCGTCTCGCCGATGTGCGCCTTTTGCTTGCCGACAAAAAGGTCTGGATGCTGACCGGCTTTGGCACGGGTCTGCTGACCTATCTCTGGGGCCTGAATAGCTGGCTGCCGACCTATCTGCAGCGCGTCCGTCATTTCGATCTGCATCATATGGGGATTTACTCGGCGCTTCCGTTCATCCTCATGTTTTTCGCAGAGCTGATTGGCGGATATATCGCCGACCGGACAGGCAAATATGCGCTCTTGAGCAGTTCCGGCCTGTTTGCGGCTGGTGTCCTGATGTATATCGCGACGCAGGTGGAGCAGCCGCAGCTCGCGGCGGTGATTATTGCATTCAGCGCTGCGGCCTGGGGCTTCGGCATTCCTACGCAATATGCACTGGCGCTGCGTGTACTTCCGGTAGGCACGACGTCGACGGGTATCGGCATCATCAACGGTATTGGCAATCTTGTCGGCGCCTGCGCCCCGGCAGTGATCGGCTTCATCGTTGCGGGGACGGGCAGCTACAAAGCCGGCCTGCTTGTGATCGTCGTCGCAAGTGTGCTCGGATCCCTGGCGCTTTTGCCGATGTTGCGTTTCAAGCCCGCGACGTGAACGCGGCGCGCGCCTGCGATTTCCGGAATTCGAGGACTTGAATCCGAAATGGCCCAGGGCGCGTCCAACGCACCCTGGGCTTTTTTGACAAAGTTCACGCATGATCCGCGTGAGGGTTGTCTGACACCAAGACAATGTACGTGCGTGGATGAGTGGCACTGGCAGTCGAAGACACCAGCATTCGGCTTTTTAGACACGAGGGACGAAATGACGGGGATCAGCCTATTTCTTCAGCGGTCGGCCATTGCGGCGATGTTGATTGTTTGTGTCGCCGCAGAGACAAGAGCGCGTGCCTCCGCCGCCAGCGACTCCGAACAACATGATCTCGGCCCTATAGTTCAAACCAAGCAGGGGCGTGTTCAGGGACTCACGAAGGGCGGCCTCGCCGAATTTTTCGGCATTCCGTATGCGGCGCCGCCGATCGGAAACCTGCGTTGGCGGCCGCCGGTCGTGCATGCGCCCTGGACTGGCGTTATCAAAGCGACCGCCTTTGGACCGACTTGCGCGCAGATCGAGAATTCGCCGTTTTCCGGCCCGACATCGACGAGCGAAGATTGTCTTTACATCAATATTTTTGCGCCGGCGGGAGCGTCGCATAAAAAATTACCGGTAATTCTCTGGAGCTATGGCGGCGGTGACTTTGAAGGAGAAAGCAACGACTACGATGGAAGCAAGCTCGCGCTTCAAGGGCATACTGTCGTCGTCACCTTCAATTATCGCCTCAACCTTTTCGGCTTTCTGGCTCATCCGGCGCTTGACCATGAAGGTCATTTATTCGGCAATTACGGCATCCTCGATAATCAATTTGCGCTGCGCTGGGTGCACGACAATATCGCGGCCTTTGGCGGCGACGCGGCAAATATAACGATTGCTGGTCAATCAGCTGGCGCTACAAACGTTGGCGCCGAGGTTCTTTCGCCGCTCGATAAGGGTCTTTTCACGCACGCGATCCTGCAAAGTGGCGCGATGCCGACCTTGACGCCTTTGTCTTTTGCCGAAGCGAAGGGCATCGCGTTCGCGGTCGCCGCCGGATGCGGCGCTGGCGTAACGCCAGCCGTTGCACAATGTCTGCGCAAACTTCCGACCGCGAAAATCCTCTCCTTCGCGCATCCGCCTTTCGTGGCCAACAATATCGCCGATGGCACGATCTTGCCGAAGGTGGTTATCGACGCCTTTGAAAGTGGTAAGTTCAACCATGTGCCGCTGATGATCGGCAACGTTGAAAATGAAGGCGCTTATTTTGTCGCGTTTCCTGAATACAGCGAAATGCCGCGGAAGCCACTGACCGAAGCGCAGTTTCAAACGTATCTAAAAACCACCTATGGCGGCAATGCCGGCCCTGGCTACTCACCGCCTGCCTATCCGGTTGGCACGATCGCGGCGGTGAATGCACACTATCCGCTCAGCGCCTATCCAAGTCCGGAATTGCAATGGAGCGCGGTCGAAACAGACGGTGGCCGTTTGAATTTATCGGCCTGCAAACTGCGGCACGTCGCAAATATTCTGGCGACGCAAACGCCGGTCTATACGTATGAATTTCGCGACCAGACCGCGCCATCCTATTGGCCGCCACTGCCGGGATTCAAATTCCTCGCCTATCACACCGGCGACATTCAATATTACTGGCCGCTTTATCACGGTGGCCGTCTCGGCCAATCGCATCCCTTGACTGGCGCGCAGCAAAGACTTGCCGATGCACTCGTCAATGCGTGGGCAAATTTTGCGCAAACCGGCAACCCAAATAGGCAGGGCGCGAAGCCGTGGCCGCGTTATACGCCGAACGGACTTTATCTCGACGAAGATATTGGCGGCTTTTCGACGTTCAGCGACGCAAAATTCGCGACGAAGCACCAGTGTCCCTTTTGGGACAAGGTGATCGTTTACCGGTCGACGGCTCAGTAATCGTAGGCCGAGTGCTAAAATGCTCCTCCTGGAAGCTAACGAAGATTTGTCATGCGCTAAGCTGTCGCATATAAGGGTTATGTTGATTGTCAGACAACATGACAATTTTGGCATGAGTCGTGCGTGATAGTCACCCGGTTGAAGAAAAAAACCAGAATCTATGTATTTTACGTGATCTGAGGGGGTTAAATGAAAGCGATCTGCTCACATTTTCAGCGGCTTGCGGTCCTCGTGCCGCTGGTCGTCTGTGCCGCGGGGGGTGTGTCGCAACAGGCACTCGCAGGCCAGTCTGACAAAGGCACAAGCGCGTCGCCGCTCGGCATTCCACCCGGTCCGCCTACGGCTTATCCGGACTCCGGCGTGCCAGAGGGCTATTTCTTCAATCTGCGTCCGTATGGAAAGCCGGTCGGCGATTATTTGGCCGACAAAGGCATTTATCTGACGGGCCGCACCTTGCAGCAGGGCATCGGCCTTACAAACGGCGGCCTCAGGACGGGTACGATCTTCGAAGGGTTCAACCTCTTCGGCGTCGATCTGGATATGGGCAAGATCGCCGGTATTAAGGGCGGATCGTTCCATTTCCAGATGAATGAATTATCCGGCCTTCCGTTCACGAATCGCACGGGCAGCTTCTATGTTTACAACCGCGCCTTCGCGTTGCAGGCCGGTGTCCGCCTGAACGAATTCTCGTACGAGCAGAACTTCGGCGGGCTTGTCGACATCCGCGCCGGTCGCGTGCCAGTTGGAACGGAGTTCGACACCGAACGCGTCTATTGCGAATTTATTTACGCGATGTGCGCGCTTCCCGCCGGCTATGCCTTCACGAAGGGCTATCCGGCCTATGACACCGCGTCCTGGGCTGGCATCGCGCAGGTGAAGCTCCCGCAGCACTTTTACTTCCATGCGGGCATTTTCGCGGATCAGCCAAACCTCGCGACGATTGGCCATTGGGGTTGGCCGGGTGAAGATTGGTCGACAGATAAGATTCGCGGCGCGACCATTCCGGTCCAGATTGGTTATCGCACGACGTTCAAGGATGATCCCTATCCGAAGTCGTATGCCGTGGGCGGCTATTACGATACCGGCGATTATGTCGATCCGATCGACAATGCTGCCGGTCAAAACAGGTTGACCGCCGGCGGTGCGCCGCGTCTCGATCACGGCAAGAGCGGCATCTGGTTGCAGGCCGAACAGGCGGTCTGGCGCCCGGATATGGCGACCAATCGTGCTCTGACCTTGTTCGCGGGTGGCAATATTCAGACGAGCGGCGAGGCCAATATTACCAACGCCTATTTTGCCGGCCTCTCGTTCAACGGTCCTTTCGCCGGCCGGCCTTACGATACGGTCAACTTCATGGGTGAAGCGATCAATATGAGCGGCGCCTATACGAACTTTGTCGATACGACTCTGAACCTGGAACGCATGCCCGGAAACTACAATCCGCATGAAGCTTTCATCGAGCTCAATTACGGCATCGCGCTGGCGCCCGGCATGGTTCTGAAGCCGAATTTCGAATACGTTTGGAATCCGGATCAGGTCAACACGCGTCCGGTCTCAACTCTCCACCATGACACGATCATCGGCGTCGCCTTCTCGGCGTTCCTGCCGGAGACGCTGGGTATGCCGCGGCTTGGCGGTGGCGGCTAATCAAACAACACATCATACTTGAAACGCGGCCGTCCTTGCCTCCAGTCCGCGTTTCTTTGAGGGAAGAAGGGCGCAGCTCAGTAAGCTGCGCCCTTCTTTTTTATGCTGACGTGCAAATGCAATTGGCGAGAGTGTGCTTGCCGCGAGGCGAGGCCTCGCAGTCGAACTTGCCGGGTTAGCTTCTAGCGGTTGAGAGTCGCGGCGGGAAGGATCGGCCGGCCTGCAATGAAGTCGGCAGCTTTTTCAGCGATCATGATGACAGCCGCATTGATATTGGCGCCGATCATGTCCGGCATGACGGAGGCGTCGACGACCCGCAGACCTTCCGTGCCAAAAACCTTCATTTCCCGATCGACCACCGCGAGCGGATCGCCAGCGGGTCCCATACGGCAGGTGCAGGCCGGGTGATGCACCGTGATCGAGGTCTGGCGGATATAGGCCTCGATCTCCGCGACGCTCTTGACCGAAGATCCGGGCGCAATCTCCGCTGCGAGATAAGGTTTCAGCGCGGGTTGACTGGCAACGTCGCGCGCCATCCGAACGATATCGGCGATCTTCTTCACGTCGATATCGTGGGCGAAAAAGTTCTGGCTGATACGCGGCGCTTGGCTGGGGTCGGCGGAGGCGAGTTCGACCTTACCGCGGCTCTCCGGCCGCAGCGCGACAACGCGTGCGGCAAAGCCATCCTGATAAGGTGGTGAAAAGGGTGCCAGATAAGGGCGCGCACTGAAAGGCGCCGCGTTGAAAAGAATCTGTACATCAGGCATCGGCTCTTGTGCACTGGTGCGCAGGAAGGCCATGGCGCCCGTGGGCAAGTCGCTCGCGATACCCTGGCCACGAAAATAGGCATTGCCGAGAGCAAATCCGATCCGATCGAGACGCATCGCCTTGCGAAGCGGCCCCGGCTCGCGCCGCCGATAGAAGACACCGACCGACATCTGGTCTTGCAGATTGGCACCGACGCCAGGCAGATCGATCACCGGCGAAATATTGTGACCGCGCAACGCGTCGGCGTTGCCAATTCCTGAAAGCATCAGAAGCTGCGGCGTGTTGATGACACCGCCGGAAAGGATGACTTCGCGCCGCGCGCGGACCGTCTTGATCTCATCGCCTTGTCGATAGACGAGGCCGACGGCGCGCGTTCCCTCCATGACGATACGATGCGCGAGGGCATGAACTTCGACGCTGAGATTCGGACGACGCAGGGTCGGGTGGAGGTAAGCGACGGCCGCGCTGCAACGGCGGCCATTGCGGATCGTCAACTGACCGCGCGAAAAGCCCTCCTGCTCGGCGCCGTTGTAATCTGGATTGAAGGGAAAGCCCGCTTCCGTACCGGCCGCGATATAGGCGTCGACGAGCGTGTCCTTGTAGCGACTGTTCTGTGTCGCCACGGGCCCATTGCCGCCGCGATAGAAATCCTCGCCGCCTTCCCAGGATTCTTGTCGCCGGAAATAGGGCAGGACTTTTTCGTAGGACCATTCCGGAAGACCATTTGCGGCCCAGCGCGCATAGTCGCCCTTATGGCCGCGCACATAAGCCATTGCATTGATCGACGACGAGCCACCGATCACCCGCCCGCGTATGCATTCGAGGGCGCGGCCGTTCACCTCTGGCTGAGGCTCGACGGAATAATTCCAGTCGTGCAGTCGGTTGAGAAGAATTCGCCCCCAACCAAGCGGAATGTGAATCCAGGGATCGCGATCCCACCCGCCTGCTTCGAGAAGAAGGACGGTGACGTCGCGATCCTCGGTCAGCCGGTTGGCGAGGACGCATCCCGCCGAACCCGCGCCGACGATGACATAATCGTATTCGCCGCGGCTATCTTTCGATTTTGACAAGAATGATGGCCCGCTGCGTCAGTGACGCCGCAACAGCGGGATCATGGTAAAGGACAGGATCACGCAGGCGAAGGTGATGACGAGAAGGCCGCCTGCGTAATTACCGGACTTGCCGATGACCATGCCCATCAGAACGGGCGTCAACGCACCGAAGATGTTGGCAAGACCGGCATAGATGCCAAAGCCCATGGCCGTGACCTTGGGCGGAATGACTTCGGTGCCCATCGCGAACAATGTCGGGACGGTGAGACCCCAGGATCCGGCGCTCAGCGCAATCAGCAGCGCCGAGCTGGTCGGGCTTGCAACGATGCTCGCCGCATAGACGAGCAGGCCCGCACCAATCATGCCGACCATGCAAAGCCAGGCCTTGATCCGCCATTTGTCGCCGAGCCAGCCGCCGAGAAAATAGCCGCCGATCATCAGCAGGAAGGGCAGGGACGAAAACACGCTCGAATGTTTGATATCGAAGTGCCGCGCGACTTGCAGGTAGGTGGGCAGCCAGCTGTTGAGGCCCCACAGATAGACCATGGCGCTGCAATCATAGAGCGCGAGCAGCCAGAACAATTTGTTGGAGACAAGCAACCGGATGGCTTCCCCAAACGGCATGGCTTCGGCGTCGGAGATCGCGGTCTTCGCGGCCTGCGGCTTGTCGCGCACGAGAAACCATGCGGCCGGCAGAACGACGAGGATGTTCAGCGCCGCGAGAACATAGAACGAAGCGCGCCAGCCATAATTGGCAACGAGCAGGATGACGAGCGGAAAACCGATCATCGAGCCGAGCGGCGCACCGATACCCCAGATCGCCGAAGCGAGGCCGCGCTCGTGGGGAGGAAACCATTGCTTGACGGCCACATTCGTGGAGCCAAATTGCGGACCTTCCGTGAGGCCGATCAGCACGCGCCCAGTCAGCATCATAGCGTAAGACGCTGCACCACCCATGATCGCCATGATCACGCCGAGCAGCAGCGCAATAACCGACAAGGTCCGCCGCGGGCCGAAAACATCGGACGTGAAGCTGAGGATGAGTGCCGAAACGCCATAGGCGACGACAAAGCCGGTCATCAACAGGCCGAGCATCGCGGGATTATTGCCGACGCCGATCGCGTGTTTGAAATCCGGGTTAGTGAAGAGGACGGCAATATTGATGCGGTCGAAGAATGCGGCAGTGACCGCGATTAGAAGCACGACGACCATAACCCAGCGATATGCCGCGCTTTGCACGCCAGCGGTCGGTGCCGGCGCTGCCACCTGAGAGGGCCCTGTTACTGCTGAATCCGACATCACATATTCCTCTTAGGGGGAGCCTGGCTCCGTCGTAGACCTTGAACAATAATGTCCGATTGTAATACAATATTCATGCCTGCCAAGAGCGTGGCATATAAATGGCTGAATGGGAATTGCATGCGCGCCGTGCGGGGTGACAGGCAGAAGGAGACGGTGCGTGAGCAAAGGAATTGAACAGCGTGAACAAAGCTCTCACGTTGATTTCACAGCATATCTGCCTAAGCATCGCGGACTTTTCTATGGCGGTGAATGGCATGAACCGTGCGGGGGCTATTTAGAAACATTCAATCCTGCGACCGGCGAAAGTCTTGGACAGGCGGCCGAAGCCAATGAGGCCGATGTCGATGCAGCCGTCGAGGCCGCGCACCGTGCCTTTGCGACATGGCGGCGTGTCGCGCCGCGCGAACGCGGAGCGATCCTAAAGAAAATCGCGCAGGTTTTGAGGACCAATGCGGAAGAACTCGCGACGCTTGATGCTCTAAATTGCGGCAACCCAGTCCGTGAATTAATCAACGACGTTCAAAAAGGCGCCAGCCAGATTGAGTATTTCGCTGGCCTCGCACTGGAAGTGAAAGGCGAGATCCTTCCGACAATTCCAGACCTTGTGAATATGACTGTGCGTGAGCCCTATGGCGTCTGTGCGCGCATCGTCGCATACAATCATCCCTTGATGTTTGCGGCTCAGAGGATCGGCGCGCCGCTCGTCACGGGGAACACCATCATCCTGAAGCCGCCGCCGCAGGCCCCATTGTCTGCCTATCGTTTGATGGAATTGCTGGATGGAATCGTGCCGCCGGGCGTCCTGAATATGGTGTCGGGTGGGCGCACCTGCGGCGCGGCGCTTGCCACACATAAGAAAACCCCCGTCGTGTCGTTGGTCGGCAGCGTCGAAAGCGGCAAGGCCTGCAACAGCGCCGCCGCGCCTTACCTGAAAAAGGTCATCCTCGAACTTGGCGGCAAGAACGCGATGATCGTCTATCCCGACGCCGATATTGCGAAAGCTATCGACGGCGCAGTGCGGGGAATGAATTTTTCCTGGTGCGGACAATCCTGCGGTTCGACGTCGCGCCTCTTCCTGCACGACTCGATTCATGACGCGGTGGTTGCCGGCATTGTGGAAAAGGCGAAAACCTACAAGCCCGGCAATCCTGTCGATCCGCAAACGACGATGGGGACGCTTATTTCCAAAGCGCATCTCGATCGTGTCCTGCATTATATCGAGCTCGGTATTTCGGAAGGCGCGACGCTTGCTTTGGGCGGCGACCGGCCGAGCGATCCGGCTTTGGCTGCGGGTCATTTCGTCAATCCGACGATCTTCATCAACGTCGATACCTCGATGCAAATCGCACGCGAAGAAATATTCGGCCCGGTTCTCTCCGTCCTGCGCTGGAGTGACGAGGCCAAAATGCTCGAAGACGTGAATGATGTGGATTATGGGCTGACGGCGGCGATCTATACGAAAGATCTCGCGACGGTGCACCGCACGGCGGCAGCGGTGGAAGCGGGTTATATCTGGGTCAATAATTCCGCCACGCATTATCTCGGCGCGCCGTTCGGAGGCTATAAACTTTCCGGAATCGGGCGCGAGGAATACAGCGGCGAGATTGAATCCTTCACGCAGCTGAAGAATATCAGCATCACGCTTTAGGACGCGGGCGGGTAAGAATGCGCGGGCCATCACCGCGCACGATTGCTGATGTCGAGTCGCTCGCTTGGCGATACCACTAAGCCGAGCGTCTGCTCCCGAGACATGTCGCGAGCAGCGCGCCCGCAAGGCACAGGCATACGATCTGCAAATCGGCGGCGCGCGTCCACCCGAGCCAGGTTGCCAAGGCGCCGAAAACATAGCCAGCGACTGACGATGACGCATAAAGCGTTGTCACGAAAATTCCGGAGCTCCGCCCCGCCAACCGGGGGGCGACAGCTTTGACATGATAGGCGGCAAGATTGACATAGACGGTGCCGCTGACGATCAGTCCCCAGAGAAACGATAGCCCGGCCTGTACGGCGAAATTCGACGGCCCGTGAAAAAGGCCGAAGCCGATTGGGCCACCGCCGAGGAACGCCACGGGAAGCAGAACGCGCGCTGCCAGACGATCGCCGATCGCACCGCCGGCGACGGACGCAAGGACGCCGAAGCCAAAGAAGGCCATGACATTGCCAGCGGCTTGCGGCGAATAGCCGAGATGCGTCCGCAGAAAACTCGGATACATCCCGAGATAACCGTAGATGATCAATCCACCGATAAGACTCAGGACGCTCAGTAAAATCGTGTGCCGGTTCAGCAGGGTTTCAGAGCCCTGGCCGACATGGGCGCCCTCGGTCGACGCGCTGACGGTTGCTTCACTCAGCCAGGGACGAACGAAGATCGCGATCAGCGCAATGGCGATAAAGCCCAAAGCGCCAAAGGCAAACATCGGCGCGTGCCAGCTATGATACGAGGCGAGGATCGCGCCTCCCAGTGCCGGGCCGATGATGGCGCCGATGCCGAAAGATGTGTTCACGGCGCCGACGGCAAGCGAGCGATGTTTGGCAAAGTAACTTCCCGCGATGGCTAGCAGCGCCGTGAGCTGCATGGCTTCGCCGATGCCGGTCAGGCCACGGCAAAACATCATGGTCCAAAAGCCCGGCGCCAACGCCGTCAGGACAGTCGCCGCCGAAAAGATCACGATGCCGATCTGCACGGTCGCGCGTCGCGACAGATGCGCCATCAGCCAGCCGGTCGGCAGCCCGGCGCAGGCCATCCCGAATGTGAAGACCGTCGAAAGCAGGCCGCCGCTTGAAAGCGAAAACCCATATTGGTGCCGAACGTCGTTCAGCAAAAGCGGGAAGATCTGCCGGTCCATCGCATTAAGCGAATAGGTGGCAAGAAGGAGGACGAACATACCGACGCCCGCGATCCGCACGGCATTCACGCCCGCGCCGGAGTCAACGCGGTTATCTGGGACATAATCGATCATCTGATCCGTCGGCATGATGGCACTCTCTCAGTGGCTTCTATTTCGCGAGGGCTTTCATGGCATCTGCCCAATAGCTGGCGTCGTAATAGCGAGAGGGGTCGTCAAGTTTCGGGCCGCTGCCATAGGTGCTGCGCAGGCGCAGCACGGTCTGCAGTCCGTCCATGTTCACCCTGGCGTTCCGGAAAAATCCGGCCTTGGGGTCAAGCAATTCGCCATAGGTCTGCTCGGCGAGCTTTTCCGGCATATTCGGCAGGTTGGTGCGCAGAATGCGGATCGCTTCGTCGCGGTTGCCGGGCTTGTAGAGCCAGTCGATCGCCGCTGCGTATGCGCGGATATAGCCCAGCACCTCTTGGCGATGAGCAGTGGCCCAGGCGCGTTTGGTTGCGGCGACATTGCCCTGATAAGGCCCGATCACCTGCGTCGCCCACGACAATTGATGGAAGCCTTTGTCCTTGGCGAGGATATCGAAGGGTGTCGAGAGAAGCGTGGCGGCGCCGCTGTTCTTTTGCATCGCCGCCCAGCGTTGCACCATGCCGCCGGCCGGGACGACCCGATAGTCCGTGCGCTTGAAGCCGGCGCGTCGCAGCATGTCATAAAGAACGAAGGCGTATCCGGTGCTGCGCGCATCCACCAAAAGCGTTTTGCCGCGCAGTTCGCCAATGGATTTGATTTCCGGAACGCTGACCAGGCTGAGGAAGCCGCTGTCGCTTCCCATGAAGCCGAAAAAGTCCGGTTGTTTACCGACCGACTTGTCGCCCTCGCCTTCAACATAGGCGACGATGTTATCGACAGCCGTCATGGCAATATCGAACTTACCGGATGCAAGGCCCGACATTTGTGCGACCGAGCCCGTGGTCGGCTGCGCCGCGACTTCAAGCCCTTGCTGGGTGAAGAAACCTTTGTCGCGGGCGACGAACAGTGGCCAGTTGAAGCCGCCGGGGAAGACGTTGACCGTCAGTTTTTCGAGCGGTGCGTTGGCAGAACTTGCCGAATCGAGGCCCGCGAAGAGAAGCCCGATTGCGATCGCGCAGGCAGATAGACTTTTGCTCATCAGATATGGTCTCGTACTTATGAGAGTCAGGCGCTTTGGCCGGTGTACCAATCGAGGATTTGCTCGCCCGTCCACCAGGCGACATCGGGCTTGCCGGCGATATGCTGCAACGCTTCGCGGAAGTAACGCAGCCGATGCGGCGCGCCCATGATGTAAGGATGTACGACCAGCGCCATGACACGCGCGCTATCCTTGGAATCGGCATAGATCTGCTCGAATTGATCGATGGCGCGGTCGCGGTATTCGGAGGCTTTGTGATGCTGGATCAGCATCATCGCCACGTCGTTGCACTCCTGCGTATAGGGTACGTTGACGAGCGGACCATGCGCGGTGCGCAGCACGACGGGTTGGTCATCCAAGACCCAGTCGCAGACGTAATCATAGCCCATTTTCTTGAGGAGATCGGGCGTATTCCACGTTTCGGTCAGCCCCGGCCCAAGCCAGCCGCGTGGCGGCCGCCCGGTGAAAGCCTTGATCGCGTCCGTTGTCTTGCGGATATCTTCGCTTTCGTCGTCGACCTTCTGCATATTTTTCTGCGTAAAGCCGTGGCCGATAAACTCCCATTTGCGATCGAGCGCGGCACGCGCGATCGCCTCATAGGCGTTGATCGCCGACCCGTTGATCGCAAGCACGGCCGGAATTTTGAGATCGTCAAAAACCTCCAGCATGCGCCAGAATCCGACGCGATTACCGTATTCGTGCCATGCCCAATTCGGGATATCGGGGGAGGGCGATCCGCCGGCAGGCGGCGTCAGCACCGTGCGCGGCATCGTTTCACGCGCGTTCCATTCCTCCACGTTTACGATGACCCAGACGATCAGACGCTTGCCATCGGGGAGGTGAAGCGGCTTGCGGCCGGCGATAGGAGCGTAATCGATACGTTCGGTGGGCAGCACCTCAAACCTCCTTCGACGTGATCGTAACGGACAGCGACCCGAGGCCCGCGATCGTCGCCTCGATCCGATCGTTGATTTGCACGGGGCCGACGCCGGCCGGCGTGCCGGTGAAAATGAGGTCGCCCGGCTCGAGCCGATATTGCTTGGACAGATTCGCGATGATCTCGGGCACGTTCCAGATCATCTGCTTCAGATCGGCTTGCTGATGCGGGATGCCATTCACCGAAAGGCTGATTGCGCCAGAAGCGATGTCGCCGACATCTTCCTTTGGGAAGAGCGGGCCGCACGGCGCCGAATGATCGAAAGACTTCCCCGGCTCCCAGGGAAGCTGGCGCTCGCGCGCTTCGCGTTGCAGATCGCGCCGCGTCATGTCGATGCCGATTGCGTAGCCGTAGACATGTTTCAGGGCGTCGTTCAGGGGAATGGATGCGCCGGCGGTTCCAATGGCGACGACGAGTTCGACCTCATATTGAAAGTCTGTGGTGGCCGGCGGGTAAGGCACATTGCCGCCATCGAAGACCAGCGCATCGGCCGGCTTTTGAAAGAAAAATGGGGGATCACGCTCGTCGCCCTCCTTCATCTCGCGAATGTGCGAGACATAATTGCGGCCGACGCAGTAAAGGCGCCGGATCGGGAATCGGGACGTGGCGCCAGCGACCGGCAGGGCGGCGATTTGGGGTGTGAACAGATAGGCCTCTTCGGCGAGCATCTTTCCTCTCGATTGGCTTGGTGATCGCAAACTGAATACACATTGGCATTATTTGTGCCAATGTGTGTACACTTTAGCTTGATTGGTCGGCGATTGGATCGGCCGCGGCCATCGAGATATGACAGGGACGGAAATGTCAGCCTCAAGCAACGTCGTGGATATGAGCCAGGCAACTGATGCTGCCGGCGGCGGCGCCGTCGCACAAAGAAAGCGCACCGGCGCTCTGACGGAAACGATCCGCAGCGCGTTGCTGGACGGAAACCTCGGTAAGGGGCGGATCAATGAGGTCCATCTCGCGAACACTTTGGGCGTGTCCCGGACCCCGGTGCGCGCCGCGCTGCAGATGCTGACCGGAGAGGGGCTTCTCGACCATGCGCCGAATCGTGGCTTCGCGGTTCGCTCGTTCAGCCTGGACGAGATTGGCGATGCCTTCGAAGTGCGGGCTCTCAACGAGGGATTGGCCTGTCGCCTCGCGGCGGAGCGTGGTCTTACGCTGGCCCAGGGCGATACGATCCGCGAAGTCCTCGGCCGTGGCGATAGATTGCTCGCGGGACATGTCGATCTGGTCGAATGTCGGCGTGGCTATGCGGAGGTCAATACTCAGTTTCACGCGACGCTGCTGGAGGCCGCCGGTTCGAGGCTGATCGTCGATGTCCTGAAGCTGTGCAATCGGGTTCCGCAGACCACGACGCATAATGTCATGGCCTTCAATCTGGACGACGTGCGGCAACGCCACGCAGAACACCACGCTATTTATAAAGCAGTGGCCTTACGCGAGCCGCAGAGCGCACAGGCACAGATGCGCGAGCATATCCTGCATGTGAAGAACTCATTGGTGAGATCGGCGCTTGCCGAGCGCATCGCGTCGGCGCGAGCGGGCGAGTAGAATCTTCGCGCGGCTGACGATTCCGATTTTGGATTTCGCTCCGGCTGCGGAAAAGCAGCTTATCGTCAGGAAATAGACCAGCGATGGTCGGCCTCCAGACTACTAAGTCTGCAGCCCCGCTTCGCCCCAGAGATGCGAGAACGGCATCGCAACGATGTCTTCGCGAGAAGGCGTGCCTTTGAGGAGGCCGCAAGCTTGCGAGAAACGGATGATTCCGTCGATTGTCTGAGGCGAAATCTCCGCTGAATAATAGGCAAGGTCACGGGTCACGACGGCTTCGATGTATTCCGCTTCGGCTGTCGGGAATAGCTTCCGTCCGACCACACTCGCCAAGCTGATATCGGCCCGCAGCATATGTTGCGCACGCACGATCGCGCGCACGGCGCGTCCGACGAGATCAGGCTCCGCGACAATTAGGCGGTCGCTCGCCGCGACTGCGGGGAAGGTATAGTGAAAAGCGACTGATGGACCGAGGCCGCGCCGGACATCGAGAATGATATCGCCCTTGCCGCTTCGCACCGCATATTCGGCGCCAAGGCCATTAGCCCAAAATCCGTCGATTGATCCTTCATCCAGCGCTTGCGCCGCCGCGATGCCAAATGAGACCCCTGGATCGTTCGCGCGTGGCACCGGCACGATATCCACTTTATCGCGCACGAGATCGAGGCCTGAATCGATGCAAAGCTGACGAAGCGCGAGATCGACCATCGGCGCGGCCCCGATCCGGCGACCCTTGATCGCATTCACGTCTCCGGGCGTCGCCTTGAGATCGGCGCGTAATACGAGCAGCCAATATGTTCCTTGCGCGAGCGCGGCGAGCAACTTGACGCCATGCCATTCCGGAAACGCCGAGAGCAGGGCATGCGCGGGCGCGGCGACGAGGTCAACCATTCCATCTCGAAGCGCGGCGAAGGCTTTTGGACTGGGAAAAATGTGATCGAGCCGACTGTCGAGGCCTTCGTCGCGAAAACAGCCGAGCTCGATCGCGGCAAGCGCCGGAAAGTAGGAGTTCGAGACCAGGTCCGGGACTGCGATGCGTATCGTCTTCATCAAAGTGGGCCGCGAATTGAAGAGGAGCGCAAAATCGTCGTCGGCCGTTTACGCGGGGAGGGGACGCCCCTTTGTTTCCGGCAGGAAGAATATGGCGACGATCCCGATGAGGAAGATACTTGAGGCGATGGTCGCCGCAATGCCGTAGCCGCCGAAAAAAGCGATCAGGCTCGACGACAAAATCGGTCCCAGCATCGCGAGAAACCGCGCTGAATTGAAGATAATGCTAATCGCGCTCGAGCGAATGCGGGTCGGGAAAAGCTCTGGCGGGTGAACGGCGTACCATCCGTAAATGCCGCCGGTGAAGAAACCATTCGGGATCTGCAGCAGCACAAAAAGCGGCGCGCCCTTTACGAGCAGGAACACGACGGGCGTGATGAGAATTGATCCGGCAAGAAAGAAAACCAGCGTCCACCGCCGGCCCCAAGATTCGGCCAGCCATCCAAAACTGACACAGCCAAAAATCTCGCCAATCGCAAAGAGCAGCCCGGCCCAGCCTGCGTAGCTCACGGCCTCACGCGGATTATGCACGAGCACGGCGACATAGGTCGGCACCCACGAAGAGATCGCCCAGAAAGCGACGGTGATCGAGCTCGAAATGATGACAGCGATAATCAAGGTGCGGAGATAGGCGCGGAGCGTAACCGCAGAACTCGCGTTGCTCGTTGCGCGCGTCCACGGCTCGGATTCGGGAATCGCGCGCCCGGTGATGACGACGAAAATCGCCGGGGCAATGCCGACGATATAGAGCCAGCGCCAGGAGCCGCCGAACGCGCCGCCGATGATCAACCAGAGAACCGAGGCGATGACGAAGCCGCATGAAAACGCCGCTTGCAAAACGCCCGCGGCGCGTGTCCGCAGTTTTTCCGGCCAGACTTCTTGCAGCAATGATGCACCGACGCCCCATTCCGCGCCAAGGCCAATGCCAGTGAGAAACCGGGTCAGCGCGAGGATTTGCCAGGAATGCGCGAGAGCGCTTGTTCCGGTGAAAATGCTGTAGAGGACGACCGCGCCGATCATCGTTGCGCGGCGGCCGATGCGATCGCCAATCAATCCGCCGAGGACACCGCCGACGGCCCAGCCAAAGAGCGTAAGCGAGATCAGATAAGCGGCAAAATGCGAGAGATTATGCAGTTCGCTGCGTGGGAGGAGTTCATGCAGAGACGGGCCTATCGTTAAAAGCAGCGCATAGGTCTCGTAACCATCGAACATCCAGAGCACCATCGTGATCGCAAGCACAAACCAGTGCTGGCGCGTCAGGCTGTCCGGGTGCGAGGTGTTCACGGCCGTGGCGCGTATTGTCTTCTGCATGTTGTCTGCTTGTCTTACGTTCTTAATATTTGATTATCTGATTTAGTCTATAATATGTGTGCAAAATATTCACAAGGTGGCGTCAGAAGTCGGGCGTGATTATTCGTCGGCGCCGAAACCGCCGCCGCCGGGTGTTTCAATCGCGATGACGTCGCCTGCGCCAACTTCTACTCGCGCCGTCGAGGCTAGTTCCGTGCGGCTGCCGTCGGCGCGTTCAACCCATTGTCGACCTGACAGACCGTCGGCCCCGCCACTGAGGCCGAATGGCGCGACCTTGCGGCGTGAGGTGACAAGCGAGGCAATCATCGGTTCGAGGAAGGCAATCTTTCGCACGGCGCCATCGCCGCCATGCCATCTGCCCTTGCCGCCGGAGCCGCGCCGGATTGAAAAATCGACGAGCCGAACGGGATAGCGCAATTCGAGAATTTCGGGATCGGTCATCCGCGTATTGGTCATATGGACCTGAACCGCCGAGGCGCCATCGAAACCTTCGCCGCCCGGTGTCATTCCGGCGCCGGCACCGCCGCAGATCGTCTCGTAATATTGGTAGGTTTTGTTGCCGAAGAGAAAGTTATTCATCGTGCCCTGGCTCGACGCGAGGACGCCAAGCGCGCCAAAGAGCACATTGCAGACTGCCTGGCTTACCTCCGTGTTGCCGGCGACGACTGCCGCTCCCGGCGCAGGGGACAGGAATGTATCCGGCGGAATAACGATGTGCAGAGGCTTCAGACAACCTTCGTTGAGCGGAATGTCCTCACCCACGAGACAACGGAAAACATAGAGAACAACAGCGCGCGTCACGGCGGGCGGCGCGTTGAAATTGTCGCCTTGCTGCGGCCCCGTTCCGGTGAAATCGATCACGGCCGATCGCTCATTCCGGTCGACCGAGATCTTCACCCGCAAAGGTGCTCCGTTATCCAGTCTGTCGCTGAATTCGCAATCGCGGAGACGTGTGAGTGCTTTACGAACCTGTTCCTCGGCATTGTCCATGACATGCCGCATATAGGCCGCGACAATGTCCCAGCCCCATTCGGAGACGACCCGGTTCAACTCCTGGACGCTTGTCTCATTCGCCGCGACCTGTGCCTTGATATCCGCGATATTCACATCGGGATTGCGTGCCGGATAGCGCGCGCCGGTCAGCAACGCGCGAAATTTGGCTTCGCGGAATTCACCGCGGTCGAGCAGGAGGAAATCATCGATGATGACGCCTTCTTCTTCAAGCGTATGTGACTCGGGCGGTGTCGAGCCCGGCGTCAGGCCGCCGATATCGGCGTGATGTCCGCGGCTGCCGACGAAGAAGAGAATGGATTTTCCCACGCTGTCGAAGACGGGTGTGATGACGGTGATATCGGGCAGATGCGTCCCGCCATTGAAGGGATTGTTCAGCGCGATCACATCGCCGGGGCGCAATGTCGCGCCCCGCCGCCGCAGCACGGTGCGCACGCTTTCGCCCATCGCGCCAAGGTGGACTGGAACATGCGGCGCATTCGCGACTAGATTTCCCTCTGCATCGAAGATCGCGCAGGAGAAATCCAACCGCTCCTTGATGTTGACGCTTCGCGACGTGTTCTGGAGAACGCTGCCGGCGTGCTCCGCGATATTCATGAAGATGTTGTTGAACAATTCGAGTAGCACGGGGTCGGCCTGCGCGGCCTTTGCATCCGTGTTGCCGGCCCTCGTGCGCGTCCTGTGACGCCGCAGCTCGATATTGTTGTGTTCCGTGATCAGCAAGGCCCAATCCGGTTCGACGACGGTTGTCGCCGCGGATTCGCGAATGAGCGCTGGACCTTTGAGTTCGTCGCCGGCGCGCAGGTCCGCGCGTTCGTACACCGGCGCATTATATGCGCGGCCGCCGCTCCATATTTCCACATGGCCGATGGTTTCGAGCAGTGTGCCTGTGGCACGGCCATCGAAGTGTACGGCGATTGCGGTCTCGCCGGGGTAGGTCGCCTCGACCAGAATTGTTTCCGCAATCAGCGGGCGATCCGGCGTCGTAAAACCGAACTGACAAAGATGCGAATCGCTGAAAGATGCGATCACATCGGCATAGTCGGTCAGCGGCACAAGCAACGCCGCGTCGGTGCCCTGATACTTCACATGCAGCTTGCGGGCGACAAGGACCTTGCCGACATCGACATCCTGCTCGGCGAGTTCCCTGATCGCAGCCTGCTCCAACGCACCGGCGCGCTCCGCAAGCGTTGCAATGCTGGTCGGCGTCAAGGTCAGTTCGACCGATTGTTCCCGCATCACGGTCTGATCGGCGAGACCTATTCCGTAGGCCGATAAAACACCCGCGAACGGGTGGATGAAGACTTTATCGATGCCGAGCTCGTCGGCAACGAGACAAGCGTGCTGGCCACCCGCGCCGCCGAAGCAATGCAGCGCGAAGCGGCCGACGTCGTGGCCTTTTTCAACGGAAATATGTTTGATGGCATTGGCCATATTGGCGACGGCGATCCGCACGAAGCCTTCTGCTACATCGCGCGGATCGCGCCGGACACCCGTCGACGCGCTGACGTGTTCGGCAAGTTCGTCGAAGCCGATGCGCACGATGTTCGCATCGAGCGGCTCGTCTCCGTCTGGGCCGAAAATCGCGGGGAAATATTTTGGCTGTATCTTGCCCAGGCAGATGTTCGCGTCCGTGATGGTCAAAGGGCCGCCGCGCCGGTAGCTCGCCGGTCCCGGATTGGCGCCCGCGGAATCCGGCCCGACACGGAAACGCGCGCCATCGAAATGGAGGATCGAGCCGCCGCCCGCTGCGACAGTATGGATCGCCATCATCGGCGCGCGAATACGGACGCCCGCGACCTGTGTGTCGAACGTGCGTTGAAACGCGTCGGCATAAAGCGCGACATCGGTCGACGTACCGCCCATATCGAAACCGATGATGTTCTTGAGACCGGCTGTGGCCGCTGTCCGCGCGGCGCCGACAATGCCGCCAGCCGGCCCGGACAGCACGGCATCCTTGCCCTGAAAACGCGACGCGTCGATCAGGCCGCCATTCGATTGAATGAAGTAGAGCTTTACATTGCCAAGTTCGGCCGCAACGCTATCGACATAGCGGCGCAAGACAGGCGAGAGATAGGCATCGACGACAGTTGTATCGCCGCGCGGGATAAGGCGCAGCAATGGGCTGACCTCATGGCTCGCCGAGACCTGCGTAAATCCAGCCAAGCGCGCCAGCGCTGCGATCCGGCGTTCGTGATCGGGATATTTCCACGCGTGCAGAAAGACGATCGCGCAGGCGGAAAAGCCTTCTGCGCGCGCCGCGCGCAACGCGCTCAAGGCAGAAGCTTCATCGAGCGGTTCGATTTCGGCGCCATCGCGATCAACGCGGCCAGCGATCTCGATCACCGTCTTGTAAAGAACCGACGGCCGAACAACATTGAGATCGAACAAACGCGGCCTTGTCTGGTCGCCGATCGCCAGCGCATCCTTGAAACCACGATTGACGAGGAGCAGCGTCGGCTCGCCCTTACGCTCGAGGAGGGCATTGGTCGCGACCGTGGTGCCAATCTTGACGGTCTCAATCAGTCCGTCGGGAATGCTGTCGCCGAGAGCAAGACCGAGCAATTGTTTGATACCCGCCACGGCGGCATCGGAATAGCGTGCAGGGTCTTCGCTGAGAAGCTTATGGGTGACGAGCGTTCCGTCAGGCCTACGGGCGACGATGTCTGTAAAGGTGCCGCCGCGATCGACCCAGAATTGCCAGCCGGCCCGCATCGCCTACCTTATCCCTCAAAACGATCTCGCATGAAGAATGAGTTACCGATGTTTTGTCAACATAGAATATATTTCTTCTTGAAAAATTATCAGCAAAATATGACGTTGCTGGAAACGGAACCGCCGCATGACCGATGACCGCAATGAAATGCTGCGCGAGAAGCTCAATCAGCCGATCGTGTCCTCCGCCCATCTGGCTGCCGGCGCGTCGCCCGCGCTATCGGAATTCGAATTCGGCTTGATTCTGGCCGTCCACGCCTTCGAGCGTTGGATCGTGGGCTGCATGGCGGCCTCAGGCGTCCCAAATCTCTCGAAGATCGAAGTTTTGATCTTACATTTCGTTCGGCATCGCGACCGGCCCAAACGTTTCTCGGATATTGCCCGCATTCTGGATATCGAAGAAACGCATGTCGTCGCTTATGCAGTGCGCAAGCTTGAAACTGCAAAGCTTGTTGCGACCAAGCGCGACGGCAAGGAAAAGCTGGTCTCGGTGACGCGTCAAGGCATCGAGGTTTGTAGCCGTTACGGGGCGGTTCGCGAGCAATTGCTGGTGAAGCCGCTGCGGTCGTCCGGTCCGTCGGAAGACGTGCTGTCGGATTTGGGCGAGAAGCTTCGCGCGCTCTCTGGCTATTACGATCAGGCGGCGCGATCGGCGGCGACGGTCTGATTGCCGCGCGGCGTGTCGTGAGTGCGAGCGCCGAAATTCAAGGAGTTTCAAAATGAGTTTGCCGAAGGCGGCCACCCACCTCGCCACCGATGTCCTTGTGATCGGTTCGGGCGCGGCCGGCATGGCGGCAGCGCTTGCCGCGTCTCGCGAAGGCGCGCGCGTTCTGCTGGCCGATCGCAGCCTCATTGGCCGTAGCGGTGCGACAATCATGGCGCAGATGACTGTGGCCGTGGCGCTTGGCGAGGAAACACCCGACGATTGGGAAGCGCATTTTGCGGATACAATGAAGGCCGGCCGCGGCCTGTGCGATGCTAATCTGGCGCGGCTGGTTTGCGAGCGCGGGCCGGCAGCCATCCGTCAGCTCGATGCCTGGAATGTCGGCTGGGCGCGCGGAGCGGACGGGCATCTGCGCCAGACGCAGGCGCCCGGTCACGATCGGCCGCGCTGTGTGTATGTAGATTTCCTTTCGACAGGGCCGGCGGTTGCAAAGACGTTGCGCGCTCAGGTTCTGAAAAATTCGCAGATTGTTCGCGTGGGCGATCTCTGTATTACGGACCTTATTCAGACCGACGGCGCTGTCAGCGGCGCGGTTGCTTTTTCGATGGCTGATGGCCGTGCCGTTTCGATCGCTGCCGCGGCCATTGTTCTGGCGACCGGCGGGGTCACACGGATTTATCGCCGCAACAGCGCCTCCGCCAATATGGGCGGTGATGGTCATGCCCTCGCGCTGCGCGCGGGCGTGGAACTGATGGACATGGAGTTCGTGCAGTTTTTTCCGATCGGCCATCTCGCGCCACGGCTCGTCGGGATGGACCCGATCATGTGGGACCCGTTCCGTTACAAACTCGGCGGCCAGTTGCTGAACGGCGAGATGAAGGAATTCATGAGCCATTACGACGATGCGCAGGAGAACGGCCGCTACGTCGTGACGCGCGATAAGGCGACTTACGCAATTCTCAAGGAAGTGGAAGCAGGACGCGGCACGCCCGCCGGGGGCGCCTATCTCAGCTTTCAGCATATCCCGGAAGAGAAATTGCGAGAGGCCTTTGGCCCCGTCATTGACCGGCTGGCTGACAACGGTATCGATCTCACCAAAATGCCGGTCGAGGTCGCGCCGATCGCGCATTATCACATGGGCGGTGTGCGCGTGGATGAAGCGTTGGAGACACGCGTCGGCAACTTGTTTGCTGCAGGCGAACTGGTCGCCGGCGCGAACGGCGCCAATCGTCTGTCGGGCAATGCGATCACCGAAGCGCTGGTGTTTGGCGAAATCGCGGGGCAGGGCGCCGCGCAGCGGGCATTGTCGGAAGCCAGAACCGTCTGGCATCCCGCGGCGGCCAGCGCAGCGCTTGAACTTGTAGAAGCCGTATCCGGCGAAACAGATTTCAACGCAACGCACGCCATTGCCGATTTGCAGGACGTCATGGCCGATCTTGTCGGGCCGTTCCGCACGCGACAGGGTCTCGAGGTCGCGCTCGAAAAGGTCGCCGAGCTGAAAGACGCATCGGGCGATCAGCCGCCCGGTCATTCCAAGCCCTACAATTCGGCGCGGCTCGACTGGTTCGACCTGCGCTCGATGCTGAGTGTCGCTGAGGCGATCATCCGTACGGCACTGTCGCGCGAAGAAAGTCGCGGCGGTCACCAGCGTGAAGATTTTCCCGGCATGGATGAACGCTGGGCTTTTCATCAGACGGTCGCGCTGGGGCACGACGGTCTTATTCTCGGCCGGGCACCGGTCCATGCCGAAGCCCTTGTGGAGATAGTATGATGGAAACTGCGAAACTCATTGTCGAGCGTGGCGGAGCGGGGACAGAGGGGTCGGTCAGCACCTACGAGGTCCCTTATACGCACGGGCAATCCGTACTCGACGGACTCCGCTATATCCGTACCTACCTCGATCCGACATTGGCGATCCGCTATTCATGTACGAATGCGAATACGTGCAAGGAATGTATGATCGTTATCGACGGCAAGGTTGCATACGCTTGTACCGCGCGCCTTAAGCCGTGCGACATGATCCTGAAGCCGCTTCCGACGAAACAGCATCTGCGCGATCTTGTGACCGAAATCGCGCCGCCCGATGAGCGCCTCGTAAATGCAATTGCGAAAAGCGGTGACGCCTAAATCTTCCACAGGAAGCCTAATTGGGACCGGGAATTCAAGGAAGATCGCCTTGTTTTTTGCCGGTGAGATACCGAAAGCAATCTCTGCTATATATTACAACAGCTTAGAAGCTGGTGCCCTGGAGAGGACTCGAACCTCCACGGCTTTCACCACTGGTACCTGAAACCAGCGCGTCTACCAATTCCGCCACCAGGGCATGCGGTCCCATCCCATAGGGGCCAGTTCGGCCCCTTGTCAATCGGCGCCCCGCCGCAAGTGCGAAAAAGGCGATTTCCAGACTCCTGCGCCCTATACAGATTTGCCCCGGCTGGATTAAAAATGCGGCCAGCAAGCGCCACGAGGGTCTCAGCGATGAACGAAGCTTTGCGACGTGCCGACCGGCTGGTGACGGTCTTTGGCGGTGCCGGATTCTTGGGCCGGCATGTCGTCCGTGCCTTGGCCAAAGATGGCTGGCTCGTTCGCGTCGCGGTGCGCCGGCCGGACCTGGCCTTCCATCTTCAGCCCTCCGGCAACGTTGGCCAGATCACCGCAGTCCAGGCCAATCTGTGTTATCCCGACTCGATTGCAGCCGCCCTGCGCAATGCCGATGCGGCGGTCAATCTCGTCGGCATTCTGCGCGAGCAGGGGCGCCAGACGTTCGATGCGATCCACCGCGAGGGCGCAGCCAATATCGCCGCTGCGGTTCGCGATGCAGGTATTGAACATTTCGTCCACGTATCTGCGCTCGGCGCCGACCCGAGTTCCGCGTCGGCTTATGGCCGCAGCAAAGCGGCCGGCGAAGCGGCGGTGCAGGCGGCGCTGCCCGGCGCGATTATCTTGCGGCCGTCCGTCGTGTTCGGGCCGGAAGATCATTTCTTCAATCGTTTCGCGGCGCTCGCACGTCTCTCGCCCGTCATGCCGCTGATCGGCGGCGGCGTCACCAAGCTGCAGCCGGTCTATGCCGGCGATGTCGCCAAGGCGGTGGCCGCCGGCGTCAAGGGTAGTGCGGCGGCGGGGACCATTTACGAACTCGGCGGCCCCGAAGTGCGCACGCTGCGCGAGATCATCGAATTCATCCTCGCCGAGACCGAGCGCAAGCGTTTCCTTATGCCGCTGCCTTTTGGTCCGGCGCGCGGCTTCGGCGGCATAAGTGAGTTGGTGGCGAAATTGACATTGGGCCTGATGCCCGAAGACTTTGTGCTGACGACGGATCAGGTCGAATTGCTGCAGCAGGACAATGTGGTCTCGGCAACGGCCGCGGCCGAGCGGCGGACCTTGAACGGCCTCGGCATCGCCGCCGAATCCTACGAGGCGCTGGTGCCGACCTATCTCACGCGCTATCGCAAGACCGGCCAGTTCGGCACCAACGATGCCTTCGGCTAAGACATTGTTTCAGCGCGTTTTCTTTGCGCGAACCGGCGTCCGATTCGGTTGAAAACGCCCTGAATTTTTATTTGGAGCAGATGCGAAGCGTCGCGTCGTGCTCGAAGGCTGGAATTCGCCGCCTTCTGTCTCTATACCGGCGACGCCGTGGGCGCCGAAGGCGTGGCCCGCGGGTGCCCGCAACCGGACTCTCAATGAAATTCACCTTAAGCTGGCTCAAGCAGCACCTCGATACCAACGCCGATCTCGCGACTATCGTCGACACTTTGACCAAAGTCGGCCTTGAGGTCGAACATGTCCACGATCCAGCCGCGGCACTGAAGGATTTCGTCATCGCCGAAGTTCTGGAAGCGCATCCGCATCCGAACGCGGATCGGCTGCGCCTGTGCTTCGTCGAGATTGGCAGCGGCAAGCCGGTGCAGGTCGTCTGCGGCGCGCCCAATGCGCGTGCTGGCATGAAGACGGTCTTCGCGCCGCCCGGTGCCTATATTCCGGCCAAAGGCATCACGCTCAGCAAAGGCGTGATCCGCGGCGTCGAATCTGCCGGCATGCTGTGTTCGGGGGCCGAGCTCGAAGTCTCGACCGATCAGGAAGGCATTCTCGATCTCCCGGCGGATGCGCCTGTCGGCACCACCTACGCCAAATGGGCGGGGCTTGATAATCCACTGATCGAGATCAATCTGACGCCCAACAGACCAGACGCCGCAGGCGTGCTCGGCATCGCGCGCGATCTCGATGCAGCCGGGATCGGCCAATTGCAAATGCCGCCCGTCGAACCGATTGCTGGCAGCTTTCCCTGCCCTGTGAAGGTCAGCCTCGATCTTGCCGAAGCCGATCATCATCTCGCACCGGCCTTCGCGTTGCGGCTTGTGCGGGGCGTCAAGAACGGCCCCAGCCCCGATTGGCTGCAAAAGCAATTGCGCGCCATCGGGCTTCGGCCGATCAACGCGCTTGTCGACATCACCAACTTTCTGACGATCGACAGGGCGCGGCCGCTGCATGTCTTCGACGCGTCAAAAGTCGCGGGCGATTTGCATGTACGCCGCGCCAAAACGGGCGAGAGCTTCCTCGCGCTCGACGGCAAAACCTATAACCTTGATGAAAACGCGATCGTCATCGCCGATGCCAACGGCGTCGAATCGCTCGCCGGCATCATGGGTGGCGAAGCGACGGGCTGTACCGAGGCGACGACCGACGTTCTGATCGAATCCGCGCTGTGGGACCCGGTCAACATTGCCCGCACCGGCCGCCGCCTCGCCATCAATTCGGACGCGCGCTATCGTTTCGAGCGTGGCGTCGATCCGGCGTCCGTGCTGCCAGGGCTCGACCGCGCGACGCAATTCGTGCTCGAATTTTGCGGTGGCGAAGCGTCCGACATCGTTCTGGCCGGACAAATTCCAGACGCGCAAAAACGCGTGACGTTTCCCTGGAGCGAAGTGCGCCGTCTCGCTGGGGTTGATCTGTCGCCGTCGGAGATGGCGTCGATCCTCGAACATCTCGGGTTTCGTCCCGCGAGCCTGCCCGGCAACAGCGATCTCGTCATCATCGACGTTCCGTCGTGGCGACCTGACATTGAAGGCAAGGCCGATATCGTCGAGGAAATCCTGCGCATCGCAGGCCTCGACAGAATCGCTGCGCAACCCTTGGCGCGCGAGGACGAGCATATTTCATCTGCGATTTTGACGCCGTTGCAAAAACGCGTGCGTAGCGTCAAACGCGCGCTTGCTGCTAATGGGCTGACCGAGGCGATCAACTGGTCCTTCATCGGACACGAGGCGGCACGAGCGTTCGGCGGGGGCGACGAATCTCTTGTGCTCGCCAATCCGATCGCCGCCGATCTTTCCGACATGCGGCCGAGTCTTTTGCCGGGCCTCATCGCGGCGTCGAAGCGTAACGCGGCGCGTGGCTTCGGCGATGTGGCTTTGTTTGAAGTCGGCCCTATCTTCAGAGGCACGGCGCCCGAGGATCAAAAGACTATGGTCGCCGGTCTGCGGCGCGGTCGCGCGCGCGTTGCAGGGCGCGGACGGCACTGGGCTGATGGCGCGTCGGATGCCGATATTTTCGACGCGAAGACCGATGCTCTGGCTTTGCTCGCCGCGCTTGGCGTTCCGCAAGGTGGTTTGCAGATCGGTACGAATGCGCCGCCTTGGTTTCACCCAGGCCGGTCGGGCACATTGCAATTCGGGCCCAAAAATATCGTCGGCTCTTTCGGCCAGCTGCATCCGCGCGTGCTCGAAGCGCTCGATGTCGATGCAACCCTTGTCGGTTTTGAAATCGAACTCGACGAGATTCCCTTGCCCAAGGCCAAGGCAACGAAAACCAAGCCGAAGCTTGAGCTGTCGGATCTTATGCCGGTCGAGCGGGATTTCGCCTTTTTAGCCGAGCGTCATATTAAGGCGGCCGATTTCGTACGGGCCATACAATCGGCGGATCGCAATCTTATTACCGGCGTCACTTTGTTCGATATCTACGAGGGCGCCGAGATTCCGCCCGGGAAAAAGTCCGTCGCTATTGCGGTCACTCTGCAGCCGCGCGATAAGACCTTAACGGATGCCGAGATCGACGCCGTCGCCAGCAGGATCATCGCTGAAGTTCAAAATAAAACCGGAGCGACGCTCAGAGGATGAAGATTTTTCGACGCGCTGCGCCGATTCTCGGCTTGCTGAGTTTCGGTTTGTCCGCTGCGCCGCTCGCCGCTGCGCCCCGTACCATCAACGATTGCGAGAAAATTCAGGCCGCTGACGCCTATAACCAATGCCTCGCCTCTTTCGGACCGGTCGCCCATATGCACGGGATGTCATCGGGACCTGATGCTGGCGGCGACGAGGGCGGCGATGCGGGTGGTGAAACCGGCGAGGCGCCCGTCCGGCATCATGGGCATCGGGCCAGTGGCAGCCATAATGGCCGTGTTTATATGGAGCTTGATGCCCCCGCCAGTTCCGCGCCTGTTGCGCATACGCACAGACATTGGACGCATTGGCATTCCCATCGCGGGCATCGGCACCATCACTAGACCGCTTTCAGGAAAAGTGGACACCGGTTTTCCGCCCGAAAGCGGTCTAATATTTGAAGTGGAGCGTTTTCATAACGCGAACCGGTATCCACTTCGCGTGGAAACGCTCTAGGTCGCTTCACGCGAGGCCTGGCCAGTGCATGCGCCAGGTGGCAAGCCCGGATACTGGATTAGCCCCGGGTTCGCCGCGCAGAAATCCGGCATTTTCGTAAAATCGCAAGGCGCGCAGATTGTCGGCATTGACGTCGAGCGCCAAACCGTCTGGGCACAGACGCTGCGCTTCGCCGATCAAAAGCCGGCCGACGCCGGTGCCGAATAAAGGCGGCGCGATAGCGATCTGTTCGAGATAGGCGCGGTCGAGATCGAGCAGGCAAAAACCGGCGAGGGTGCTTTCCGCGTCATAGGCGCAGATTGTCGTTCCGCCGTGCGCCTCGATATCCTTGACGCAGGTCACGAGCCAGGCGCGCCGCGCGGGAAAATCGATTTGCGGCATGACCGCCAGCCAAGCGGCGACCCAGAGATCGGCGAGCGGCGCGAGATCAGTGCCGCGCGGCCCGAGCCGATAATCCTGCGCCTCGCTTGAATTCTTGTGGCTCACTGTCACAACCTGCGCTTCCAAGGCTCCGCATCTGCTTTAGATGAATGTACATGAACGACGCCCGAGCAATCGTTAAGGAGCCGTCCGCCCGGCCTGCCGCGACCAGGCTCGTGCTCGCCGATTTTCGCTCCTATCCGGCGCTCGATCTTCATCTGACGCCGGGCCTTGTCGTGCTGACAGGCGAAAACGGTGCCGGAAAAACCAATTTGATGGAGGCGATTTCGCTGCTGTCTCCGGGCCGTGGTTTGCGCCGGGCGGAACTTGGCGAATGCGCCCGCGCCGGGGGGAACGGTACCTTTGCCGTATCGGTGGAAATTACGACGCGCGACGAGGATAAGCTTCAACTCGGGACGGGAACCGAGATTCAGCCCGATGGTGGAATTGTGCGCCGCTACCGGCTGAACCGCGAGCCGGTGACGTCGATCCGATCTTTTGCCGATTATATTCGCATCGTCTGGCTAACGCCGGCGATGGACGGTCTGTTTTCCGGGTCGGCCGGCGAACGGCGTCGATTTCTGGATCGCCTTGTTCTGGCGCTCGATGGTGAACACGGCGGCCGCGTCAGTGCGCTCGAACGCGCATTACGCAATCGCAATCGCCTGCTCGAAAATGGATCGCGCGACTGGCAATGGCTGGATGCGGCGGAGCGTGAGGTCGCCGAACTTGCCGTTGCGGTCGCGGCAGCGCGGGTCGAGACGGTTGCGCACCTCATGCAGGTGATCCTGCAGGACAAGGATACGGATTCGCCTTTTCCCTTCGCCGAATTGACGTTGAAAGGCGATGTCGAGGATCTTGTCGCGACACGGCCGGCGATCGAGGCCGAAGATATTTACCGCGACGTGCTGCGCCAGAATCGTGCGCGCGACGCCGCCGCAGGGCGCACGCTCATTGGCCCGCATGCGGCCGACCTGCTCGTCGTCCACGGCCCGAAACAGGCGGATGCGGCACGCTCCTCGACCGGTGAGCAGAAAGCACTGCTGGTCGGCATTGTTCTCGCCCACGCGCGGCTCGTTGCAGTGCTCAGCGGCATCCGTCCCATCGTCCTGCTTGATGAAATCGCCGCGCATCTCGATGCGTCGCGCCGCGCGGCGCTTTATGACAGGCTCGTCGCACTTGGATCGCAAGTGTTCATGACCGGCGCGGATCGCGCCGCTTTTGCCGGGCTTGAAGATCGCGCGCAATTTTTGCGGGTAACACCGGGGCACGTGGAGGCTTGAGCGTCACCTCGAGCGAAGCGATGCAATCCAGTAGATGGACCGCTTTCTGGATTGCTTCGTCGCCTTGCTCCTCGCAATAACGGCTACTTCTGGCAGGTATTGCAATAGAAGCTGGCGCGGCCGGATTGAACGATGCGCTTGATCGTGCCGCCGCAACCGGGGCGCGGGCAGGGCGCTGCTGCGCGATCATAGACGCGGAAACTATGCTGGAAATAGCCGAGGTCGCCATTGGCCTGGCGATGATCGCGCAGCGACGAGCCGCCGGCCGCAATCGCTTCGTCCAAAACTTCGTGAATGGCTTTCGCCAGAAGATCGGCGCTTGCGGTTGGTGTGCCGTTCTTGCGCGTCAATGTGCCTGCGGCACGGCGCGGCGAAAGCCCGGCGCGATGCAGCGCCTCGCTGACATAGATATTGCCCAGGCCGGCGACCAGACTCTGATCGAGCAGCGCGGCTTTCAGCGGCGCCTTTTTGCCCGCGAAAAGACGTGCCAGCGTGGCGCCATCGAGATCATCGCCCAAAGGCTCGATGCCGACGTCGCGGAAAAGCGGATGCGCAGCAACGAGATCGCTCTTGATCAGCAGCATGAAACCAAAACGGCGTGGATCGTTGTAGGTGATCCGCTTGCCGTTCGAGAGATGGAAGACGACGTGATCGTGTGCGTCGTCCTTGCCGCGCGAATTGTGGAAAAGCCCCGGCGTGCTTTCGTCCGCACTGTCAGCGATACGAAACGAGCCGGACATGCCGAGATGCATGACAAGCGCCTCGCCGTCATCGAGATCGGCGAGGAGATATTTGGCGCGCCGCCGCAGCGCCGTCACACGGCGGCCCGTCAGGCGGCCGGCAAAGTCCGGTGGAAAGGGAAAGCGCAAATCGGCGCGTCTTTGCTCGACAAGATCAAAGTGCGCGCCGACGAGGGCCGGGGCGAGGCCCCGGCGGACAGTTTCGACTTCCGGAAGTTCAGGCATGAGTCCTTTATGCCGTCTCCCGACGGTAGAAGATAAAGAAAATGCTAGCCCGGTTCGGCCTTCGAGACCTGGCCGCGGATTTCACCCTTCGGATTGGCCTGGGTGTGGATGTTGAAATAGACGTTGCCGTCGAGCAGATCTTTTTCCTGCGCCGGCGTCAGCGTGGCTGAGCCTTGCAGCGGGCTCGGGCCGATCGTGACGGGGACTTCGACCGGTGCGTCCTTCCCCGGAGCCGCAGGTCCGTGGAAATGCGCGGCGACGGCAGTGCCTGTAAGGCCCGAATAGGTCACGGTCCATGCCAGCTTTTTGGTCGTCGTGTCATATGTCGCAGTCACACTGCCGGTGCCTTTCGTCGAATTGGACGGCACCTCGCTGGCCCCACTGAGGCTCGCGATCAAATTGTAAGTCTCGGCCCAAGCCGGCGAAAGGCCGAGCAACGTCACAGCGGCGGCCGTGACGAAGAGATTGCGATGACGCGTGACACGCGTGAAGAAACGGCTCATGTGGATCTCCCTCACGCCTCGCCGGGGAAATTAAGCATGCCTCCGCTCAAGTTTGACGGCGGCAGGCGAAACCGGGCAATAGAGGCGCGACGCACAGATAGGCGCGCGCCTTCGCCTTCGCCAGCTTCAGCGGGGCTCAGGGCGGCGATCTGACCGAAATGTGAGCGATGGCCGAGGACAATTTGGAAAATACCCATTTCGGCTTTTCGACCGTGCCGCTGCCGGACAAGCAGCGGCACGTCGATGAGGTGTTTCACAACGTCGCGGCGCGTTACGATCTGATGAACGATCTGATGTCGGCGGGCCTGCACCGGTTGTGGAAGGATCAGCTCGCCGCCCAGGTACACCCGTCGAAGACGCGGCCGTTCCGCCATCTCGACGTTGCGGGCGGTACCGGCGATATCGGCTTCCGGATCGCCAAGGCCGGCGGCTCGCAAACGCAGGTGACGCTGCTCGACATCAACCCCGACATGCTCGCAGTCGGCCGGGCGCGCGCCGAGAAGAAGAGCTTCGCCGACAGGCTTACCTTCGTCGAGGCCAATGCGGAATCGCTGCCGTTTCCAGACGATGATTTCGACGCCTATACGATCGCTTTCGGCATCCGCAACGTGCCGCGCATCGATGTTGCGCTCAAAGAGGCTTATCGCGTGCTGCGCCGGGGCGGCCATTTTCTCTGCCTCGAATTTTCGCAGGTCGATATCGAGGCGCTCGACCGGGTCTACGAGGCCTATTCATTCCGCGCCATTCCGGCGATCGGCAAGCTTGTGACGGGCGATTCCGAAGCCTACCGCTATCTCGTCGAGTCGATCCGCAAGTTTCCGTCGGCTGAGGATTTCCGCACGATGATCGAGCAGGCCGGGTTCGCCCGCGCCAGCTTCACGAAGCTCAGCGGCGGCATTGTCGCCATCCATTCAGGCTGGAAGCTTTGATCTTTTCCATCGGGCATCCTCTGCGTATCGCCCGGGCCGGTTTCGTGCTCTCGCGGGCGGGCCTGTTTCGCGATGTCGATATTGCGGCGCTGCCGCCCGCTGCCCGGTTGCCGTTCGGCCTCGCCAAATCGCTCGCCAAACGCGCGACCGGACCGGACCTTCTGCCGGCGGCGATCAGCCGGCTCGGACCGTCTTACGTCAAGCTCGGGCAGTTTCTTGCGACCCGGCCGGACGTTGTCGGCGTTGAGGTCGCGCGTCGGCTCGAAGCCCTGCAAGACCATATGGCGCCGTTTGGCCAAGAGGAAGCGGTCAAGGTTATCGAGGGTGCGTTCAACCGCAAGATCGACGAGATTTTCATCGCCTTTGGTCCCCCCGTCGCCGCAGCTTCGATCGCGCAGGTGCATCGCGCGCGCGTGCGCGACAAGCGCGGCGAGCGCGATGTTGCGGTCAAAGTCATCCGCCCCGGAATCGAGCGGCGATTTCGCCGTGATCTGTCCGACATGTATTACGCGGCGCGGATCGGCGAACATTGGTTTCCCGATACCAAACGGCTGAAGTCGGTCGAAGTCGTCGATATTCTTGCCCGCACCGTGAAGATGGAAATGGACTTCCGTCTCGAGGCCGCCGCGGCATCGGAATTCGCCGAGAATACCGAGAAGGAAAACGACTTCCGCGTCCCGCGCGTCGATTGGGACCGCACGGAGAAAGAAGTTCTCACCGCGGAATGGATCGATGGCATTTCGCTGTCGGATACGGAGGCGCTCGCGGCGTCCGGCTTCGATTTGACCGATCTCGGCCGCACAGTCATCCAGTCGTTCCTGCGCCATGCCGTGCGTGACGGTTTCTTCCACGCCGACATGCATCAGGGCAATCTCTTCGTCGATCGCGAGGGCCGCCTCACTGCGGTTGATTTCGGCATTATGGGCCGGCTCGGCCTTAAGGAACGCCGCTTCCTTGCCGAGATCATCTACGGCTTCATCACCCGCAATTATCAGCGCGTCGCGGAAGTACATTTCGAAGCGGGCTATGTGCCGGGCTATCACAGGGTCGAGGATTTCGCCCAGGCGATCCGCGCCATCGGCGAACCGATCCATGCCCGCACCGCCGATGAGATTTCGATGGCGCGGGTGCTGACGCTGCTGTTCGAGATCACCGCGCTGTTCGACATGACGACGCGGACCGAACTCGTGATGTTGCAGAAGACGATGGTCGTCGTCGAGGGCGTGGCGCGGCGGCTCGATCCGAAGCTTGATATGTGGTCGACGGCGGAGCCCGTCGTCGGCGGCTGGCTGCGCGAAAATCTCGGACCCATCGGCCGGATCGGGGACGCAAAACGCGGCATCGACGCGCTGGCGCAATTCGCCGCCAATCTGCCCGCGGTTTTGCTGCAGACCGAGAAGATCATCACCCAGATCGAGAGCATGTCCGAAGAGGGGTTTGAACTTTCGGAGGGCGTGCTCGCCAAGATCGGCGAAGCGCAGGCGCGCGGTGCGCGGCTCGGCCATATCGCGCTTTGGGCTCTGGTGATTATATTGGGTGTCTTTCTGCTACGTTTCGGCTGGCATCATTGACGGTTTGGAGACAAAGGCGTGCTCGACGGCAAGCGGGTCCTGCTCGTCATCGGCGGCGGTATCGCCGCCTATAAAGTCCTGGAATTGATCCGCCGTCTGCGCGAGCGGGGCGCAGACTTGCACGTCGTCATGACCAAAGCCGCCAAAGAGTTCGTCACGCCGCTTTCGGTCGCAAGCCTTTCTGGAGGCAAGGTCTTCGACGATCTGTTTTCGCTGACCGACGAGACCGAAATCGGCCATATCCAGCTTTCCCGCGCCGCCGATCTCGTCGTCGTCGCCCCTGCGACGGCCGATCTTCTCGCCAAGATGGCACAGGGTCTGGCCGACGATCTCGCATCGACGCTGCTGCTGGCGACCGATAAGAAAATTCTCGTCGCGCCCGCGATGAATGTCCGCATGTGGCTGCATCCCGCGACCCAACGCAATATCGCCATTCTGCGCCAGGACGGCGTGCTGTTCGTCGGCCCCGACGACGGCGATATGGCCTGCGGCGAATATGGCCCCGGGCGGATGAGCGAGCCGGCAGCGATTCTCGCGGCGATCACCACTGTGCTGAATGGCGAGACGCAAATTCCCTTGCCGCCGGGCATCGGACGGTTGGCGCAAGAAAAGCCGCTGGCCGGGCGCCGCGTCGTTGTCACATCCGGGCCGACGCAGGAGCCAATCGATCCGGTCCGCTATATCGGCAACCGTTCGTCCGGCAAGCAGGGCCATGCCATTGCCGCGGCTGCCGCGAGGGCAGGCGCCGAAGTGTTGCTGGTCAGCGGCCCCGTCGCGCTGCCCGATCCGCCGGGCGTCATCACCGCGCACGTCGAGACGGCGGCGCAGATGCTGGCTGCCGTTGAGACGGCACTCCCAGCCGATATTTTCATCGCCACGGCGGCGGTCGCCGATTGGCGTGCCGAAGCCGCGCCGCAGAAGGTGAAGAAGTCCGCCGCCCCGCCGCAATTCGTCTTCACCGAAAATCCCGACATTCTGGCGATCGTCGCGCAGCGTAAATCCGTGCGTCCACGTGTCGTTGTCGGCTTTGCCGCCGAGACCGAAAACCTGCTCGTTCATGCGCGTGAGAAATTGCAGCGCAAGAAGTGCGATCTCATCGTCGCCAACGATGTCGGCGCGGATGGCGCGATGGGCAAGGATGAAAATGAGGTGACGCTCGTCTCTGCCGCCGAGACCGAGCCATGGCCGAAAATGCGCAAGGACGAAATCGCCGCTAAACTCATCCGGCATCTGGCAAACATACTGAAGGCAGGCCGCGATGGTTGACGAAAAAGCGCCCCGCGTCGCAATCCGATTGTTGCCGCACGGCGAAGGCCTGCCGCTGCCGGCCTATCACAGCGCCGGTGCGGCGGGCGCCGATCTCTGCGCGGCGATCGCAGAGGACGAGAGAATCATTATCGAGCCCGGGACGCGCCATCTCGTCCCGACGGGTCTCGTCTTGCAATTGCCGGAGGGCTACGAAGGCCAGGTGCGGCCGCGCTCCGGCGTCGCGCTGCATCGTGGCGTCACGGTCCTGAATTCGCCGGGCACGATCGATTCGGATTATCGCGGCGAAGTCAGCGTGCTTCTAATAAATCTTGGTTCCGAGCCTTTCGAAATTATACGCGGCGCGCGCATCGCCCAGCTTGTCGTCGCCCCGGTGACGCGCGTGGCCTTTGTCGAAGCGGTGGATCTGACCGCGACGGCGCGCGGCGCCGGCGGCTACGGTTCGACCGGGCTTGGCGCGCCGGGAGACAATTCATGATGCTTCTGGACCGGCGCAGTGTCCTGGCGCTTGCCGCGGTCGTCGATATCGCGATTCATGCACGCCCGCAGCCGGTGGCGGCGAAGCAGCTTGCCGGGCGGCTCGATCTGCCGCCGCGCCATCTCGAAACATTGCTGCAAACTCTCGTGCGCGCCGACATCCTCAAAGGGGTGCGGGGGCCGCGCGGCGGCTACGAACTTGCGCGCGAGCGCCGCCGCATCACGGCGGCGGAAATTGTCCGCGCGGTTCAAAGCGAAGCCGAGGACGATGAGAAACCGGAAAACACTTTCATCCAAAATATCATCTCGCCGGTCGTCACCCGCGCCGGCGAGGCCTTTTTGACGGCTCTGGAGCAGGTCACGATCGACGACATTTGCGGGCAGGTGGCCGAGACGAAGACGAGCGCCGAACAGGCCGCGAAATCGGATTTTACAATCTAGTTTAGTATATAATTTTTATGTACTTCCGGCGCTGCGGGATTGGTGTTATTTCTCGGCCGAGACAACCTAATCCGCCAGCCGGATGGGCGGCGGACAGCGTTTTTGGAGAAGTAGCTTATGGCCCTGCAGCTTGGCGACATCGCTCCTGACTTCGAGGCGGAGACGACCGAAGGCCCGATCAAGTTCCATGACTATATCGATGGCTCCTGGGCTGTTTTGTTCTCGCATCCGAAGAATTTCACGCCGATCTGCACGACTGAACTTGGCTATACGGCGAAACTGAAGCCTGAATTCGATAAGCGCGGCGTCAAGGTAATCGGCCTGAGCGTTGATCCTTTGAAGGACCACGCGAAATGGGCCGACGACATCAGAGAGACGCAGGGCTACGCTCTGAATTTCCCGCTGATCGCCGATCCCGAGCGTAAGGTCGCCAACATCTATGGGATGATTCATCCCAACGCGAGCGATACGCTCACCGTTCGCTCCGTCTTCGTGATCGGCCCGGACAAGAAGATCAAATTGAGTCTGACCTATCCGGCCAGCACCGGCCGCAACTTCGATGAAATCCTGCGGGTGATCGATTCGCTGCAACTGACCGCCAAGCATCAGGTTGCGACGCCCGTGAACTGGAAAGCTGGCGAGGATGTGATTATCGTTCCCGCAGTTTCCGACGAAGACGCGAAGAAGAAATATCCCGGCGGCTGGAAGGCTCCACGTCCCTATCTGAGGATTGTTCCGGCGCCGCAGACCTGAAATAGCGGCCGGTCCGCCGCAACAACGCGGATGTTCTCGCTTTCAGATGAATTTGATATCTGTTTCGGCAGCCCCGATGTTCGGGCAAGGAGTAAAACCATGGCGCAAGCCGCAGTGAAGGAAGCCGCGGGCGTAGCGCATACGCCGGGACGCGGCCGCATTTATGATTCGATCGTCGAGACCGTCGGCGACACGCCGCTCGTGCGTCTCGATAAGATTGCCAAGGAAAAAGGCATCAAGGCCAATCTTCTGGCGAAACTCGAATTCTTCAATCCGATCAGCAGCGTCAAGGACAGGATTGGCGTCGCGATGATCGCGGCCGCCGAGGCCGAAGGCAAGATTTCGCCGGAGCGCTCCGTCATTGTCGAGCCGACCTCCGGCAACACCGGCATCGCGCTCGCGTTCGTCGCCGCTGCGAAGGGCTATCGGCTGATCCTCGTCATGCCGGAATCGATGTCGATCGAGCGCCGCAAGATGCTCGCCCTGCTAGGGGCTGAACTCGTGCTGACGCCGGCGCCGCAAGGCATGAAAGGCGCGATCGCCAAGGCGCAGGAAATTTCCAACGCCACGCCCGGCGCCTTCACGCCGCAGCAATTCGAAAATCCCGCCAATCCGGACATTCATCGCCGCACGACGGCTGAGGAAATCTGGAATGACACACATGGCGAAGTTGACGTTTTCGTTTCCGCGGTCGGCACCGGCGGCACGCTCACCGGCGTTGCGGAAGTCCTGAAGGCCCGCAAACCCAGCGTGCGTATCGTCGCGGTCGAGCCCGAGGATTCCGCTGTGCTCTCGGGCGGCCAGCCCGGCCCGCACAAAATTCAGGGCATCGGTGCCGGGTTTGTGCCGCCGATCCTCGATCGCAAGCTGATCGATGAAGTCGTGACAGTCGGCAATCAGACATCGTTCGACACCGCGCGTCTCGTCGCGCGGCTGGAGGGCATTCCGGTCGGCATCTCGTCCGGCGCGGCGGTGGCCGCCGCCGTCGAAGTTGGGGCGCGCAGCGAATTCGCCGGCAAGAACATCGTCATCATCATTCCGTCCTTCGCCGAACGCTATCTTTCGACGGCTCTATTCGACGGGCTGTGAGGCTCAGATTTTCGCGTGAGACTCAAGCCGCGCTTGCCGCGGCTTGATCTTTCGGCGCGGCGATGCGAAACGCTCGCATCTAGAGCCCGGTCTGATGAATTAGACCGGGCTCTAGTTTTTGCTTTGACGCGTTTTCTTCACGCGAACCGGTTCCACTTCGCTTGAAAACGCTATCGCGAGAGTCTCATCCTTCCAATGACCGAACCCAGCCTCGATATTCTCGGCATCGGCAATGCCATCGTCGATGTCATCGCGCCCTGCGATGATTCTTTTCTTGCCGCGCACAGCCTCAACAAAGGCGGTATGACGTTGATCGATGAGGCGACGGCGGAAAAACTCTACGACGCGATGGGCCAGACCATCGTCGTCTCCGGCGGGTCAGCGGCCAATACGATCATCGGCGCGGCAGCGCTCGGCGCCCGCGCGGGCTTCATTGGCAAAGTGAAGCAGGATTCGCTCGGCCAGATGTTCGCGCACGACATCCGCGCCGCGAAAGTCGCCTTCGGGACGAAGTCCGCAACCGACGGCGCCGCCAGCGCCCGTTGCCTTATCTTGGTGACGCCCGACGGCCAGCGCACGATGAACACCTTCCTCGGCGCTTGCCAGGCCTTGAGCGAAGCCGATATCGATCCCGCCCAGGTCGCGGCGGCCCAGATTACCTATCTTGAAGGCTATCTCTGGGATCCACCGGCGGCAAAGACGGCCTTTGCGAAAGCCGCGGAGATCGCGCATGGCGCTGGGCGCAAAGTCGCGCTCAGCCTGTCGGATTCGTTTTGCGTCGATCGTTACCGCGACGAATTCCTGCATTTGATCCGCTCGCGCGCCATCGACATTCTCTTCGCCAATGAGAGCGAGTTGCATTCGCTCTATCAGACGGCGGACTTCAAGACCGCGGTGGCACAATTGCGCGAGGAAGACATTCTGGCGGCGGTAACGCGCAGCGAAAAGGGCGCTCTCGTCGTCACGCGGGAAGAGACGCAGTCGGTCAATGCATTTCCGATCGAAAATCTCGTCGATACGACCGGCGCCGGCGATCTTTTCGCGGCGGGCTTCCTTGTCGGTCTGTCGCGGGAGCAAACGCTCGCCGATTGCGCCCGGCTTGGCGCGCTCGCGGCGGCGGAAGTGATCCAGCATTATGGCGCCAGGCCGCAGGCCGATCTCAAAGTGCTCGCGACGGAGAACGGTTTGCTGGATTAAAGCTTCCTGAGTTCCACCGTCTGGATCGAATGGCTGGCGTCTTTGGTGAGCACGAGGCTGGCGCGGGCGCGCGTCGGCAGGATGTTTTCGTGCAGATTGCGCAGATTGATGCGCGTCCAGATATCGCGCGCCATCGCTTCCGCCTCGGCGTTCGTCTGATCGGCATATTTGCGGAAATATGACCGCGGATCGCGAAACGCGGTCTGCCGCAGCCGTTGGAAGCGCTCGACGTACCATTGCTCGAGAACATCTTCATCGGCGTCGAGATAGACGGAGAAATCGAAATAATCCGAGACGAAGGCCGTGCCGCGTCCGTCTTTCGGCGGCCGTCCCGGCTGCAAGACGTTGAGACCTTCGACGATCAAAATATCGGGCCGGTCAACCGTCACGAATTCGTCCGGCATGATGTCGTAGGTCAGATGCGAATAGACGGGGGCGTGGACATTGCTGGTGCCGGCCTTCACGTCAGACAAAAAGTTGAGCAGCGCCATCCCGTCGTAGCTTTCGGGAAAGCCCTTCTTGTCCATCAGGCCTTCCGCCGCGAGAACGGCGTTTGGGTAGAGGAAACCGTCGGTTGTAACGAGCTGAACCTTGGGCGTGTTCGGCCAGCGCGACAGAAGCGCCTGCATGACGCGCGCGAGCGTCGATTTGCCGGCGGCGACGGAGCCCGCGACGCCGATAATGTAAGGCACCTTGCCGCCGTCAGAGCCAAGAAAGCGCTGCGTCGCTTTATAAAGCCCCTGGGTCGCGGCGACATAAAGCGCCAGCAGGCGGGAGAGCGGCAGGTAGATTTCGATAACTTCTTCGAGCGAGAGCGGTTCGCTGAGCGAGCGCAGCCTGTTCAGGTCCTCGACCGTCAGCGTCAGCGGCGTATCGGCGCGCAACGAAGCCCACTCGCTTCGCGTGAAGCGGTGATAGGGGGAAAGAATTGCCGGCGGCTGCGTGACGCGCTCGTCCATAAATCTCCCGGCCATGCCGGGCCCCCGTGCGAGGCTTCGAGCATATTAGACGACAAATTATTTTTTTAAACCGGCCAAAAGGGCAATTGATTCGGCCTATTTCAGTCTTTCCGCGCGGCTTTTTCCTCGTGCCCCGATTGGCGGGTGCGACGTTCGAGCTCCGCCACAACGTCGTCCAGCGCTACGCCGCGCGTCTGCAGGACAACGAGCAGGTGGTAGAGCAGATCAGCGCTTTCATTGACGAGCGCCTTCGGCTCGCCCTCGACAGCGGCGATCACGGTCTCGACGGCTTCCTCACCAAGCTTTTTCGCCGCGCGGGCAGGGCCCGCCTGCAGCAGCGACTTGGTATAGGAGTCTTTTGCATCCGCATTCGCACGCTGGGCGATGATCGCGGCGAGGTCGGCGAGGGTGAACTGGCTCATTCTGTCCTCACGCCGCTGCGGCCACGTCGACGCCGTCGAGGCGAACCGCGACGCCGTGTTTCGCCATATAGCTTTTGGCTTCCGCGATGCTGAATTCGCCGAAATGGAAAATCGAGGCGGCAAGCGCCGCGCTGGCGCCCCCGTCGCGTATCCCTTCGACGAGATGGCTGAGCGCACCGACGCCGCCAGAGGCAATGACCGGCACATTCACAGCATCGACGACAGTGCGTGTCAGAGCGACATCGAAGCCGGATTTGGTGCCGTCGCGGTCCATCGAGGTGAGCAGGATTTCACCGGCGCCGAGGCTTACGACCTCGCGCGCATAATCGATCGCGTCGAGGCCGGTCGGCTTGCGGCCGCCATGCGTGAAGATTTCCCAGCGCCCCGGCGAAACTTGTTTTGCATCAATTGCGACGACGATGCACTGGCTGCCGAATTTCTCCGCGCCAGCGCGTACAAATTCGCGGTTCTGCACCGCGGCGGTATTGATCGCGACCTTATCGGCGCCGGCGAGCAGGAGGTTGCGGATATCCTCGACCGCGCGCACGCCGCCGCCGACGGTCAGCGGCATGAAGCAGGCTTCCGCTGTGCGCCGGACGACATCGAGCAGCGTGCCGCGGTTCTCGTGGCTTGCAGTGATGTCGAGGAAGCAGAGTTCGTCGGCGCCGGCCGCATCATAGGCGATGGCACAGGCGACAGGATCGCCCGCGTCACGCAGATCGACGAAATTGACGCCCTTGACGACGCGGCCGTCCTTCACATCGAGGCAGGGGATGAGGCGGGCTTTAAGCAAGGCTCTTCTCCGAGCCACGAACCAGCGCCAGCGCCTCTCGCGGATCGAGCCGCCCGTCATACAGCGCGCGGCCTGTAATCGCGCCTTCGAGCTTGGCGCAATCAGGCTCCAGCAAGCGTTCGACATCCGCCAGCGAGGCAAGGCCACCAGACGCGATGAGCGGGATCGAGATTGCATCGGCGAGCGCGAGCGTCGATTCCACGTTCAAACCCTTCAAGGCTCCATCACGCGAAATATCCGTATAGATGATCGCTGCGACACCGGCATCTTCGAAGCGGCGGCCGAGTTCGATCACATCCATTTCCGTCGCTTCCGCCCAACCCGCGACCGCGACCTTGCCGTCGCGCGCATCGATGCCGACAGCGATCTGGCCGGGGAAGCGGCGCGCCGCGTCCCGCACGAAATCCGGATCGCGCACGGCCGCCGTGCCGATGATGACGCGGGCAATGCCTTTGCTGAGCCAACCCTCGACCGTGCGCAGATCGCGGATGCCGCCGCCGAGCTGCACCGGCATTTTCACGCGGGCGAGAATGGAATCCACAGCGCTCGCATTCATAGGCTTGCCGGCAAAGGCACCGTCGAGATCGACGACATGCAGATAGATGAAGCCCTGCCGCTCGAAGGCCTCGGCCTGCGCCGCAGGGTCTTCGTTGAACACCGTCGCCTTGTCCATGTCGCCATAAAGCAGACGGACGCATTCGCCGTTCTTAAGATCGATTGCGGGAAACAGGATCACGGCTGCCACCGGAGGAAATTGGCGATCAAGGCGAGGCCCAGCTTCTGGCTTTTCTCAGGATGAAATTGCGTGCCGACAATATTGTCGCGCCCGACGATCGCGACGACAGGGCCGCCGTAATCGGTCGAAGCGACGATCTCGTCCTTCGGCACATTCGTAAAGGCAAACGAGTGGACGAAATAAGCGTGCAGCCCGTCCGGCCCGGTGGGAATATTGGCAAGTAGGGGATGCGCTTTTTCCGCCGCGAGCGTGTTCCAGCCCATGTGCGGGATTTTGAGGTTCGCATCAGACGGTTCGATCGCGGCGACATCGCCGCAGATCCAGCCGAGGCCGTCCGTAGTTTCGTATTCGAGGCCTCGCGTGGCCATCAATTGCATGCCGACGCAAATGCCGAGGAACGGCTGCCCGTCCTTGCGCACGCGTTCGTCGAGCGCCTCGATCATGCCGGGGACCGCGTCGAGCCCACGTCGGCAATCGGCGAAAGCGCCGACGCCCGGCAGGACGATATGGTCGGCGCGGCGCACATCCTCAGGATCGCCCGTGACTTTGATCTCAGCATTCAGGCCCGCTTCGCGCGCGGCGCGTTCAAACGCCTTGTGCGCCGAGTGCAGATTGCCGGAGCCATAATCGATGATCGCGACATTCATCGCGCATCCTCCGGATGCGGAAACAAGCCAACGACTTCATGAGGTGGTGGCGCGAACGCCGGTGCCGCATCGCTGATTTTCGGCGTTGGCACCGGTGGCGGAATCGCGCGCAAGGCGCGGCCGAAATAGCTGCGCTCGGCATCGCTGCGCCGAAGGCCGGCGGCAATATCGGTGAGGCGGAAGCCGCGCCGCGCGAGTTCCCAGCGCCGCAGGCTGTTGCCCTCAAGCCCGAGCAGAAATTCGAGCAGCAGTCCTATCCAGAAGATCGATCCACCGCTGAGCACCTTCGGTGCTTCGATCGTCAGCAGAAAATAGATCGCGAACCACGCGACCAGAGCGATCCAGAGTCTATTCCAGGCGAGCCAGAACGGCCCAAGGAAAAACGCCGCGTGCGAAAACCCCTCGCGGACGAAGACCGCGTCCGGCAAAGCCGCGTATTTCTCGGCGTCGGACTGGAGTGCCCGTCGGCCGAAATCGGGAACGTAAACCGTGTAGACGGCCATTTCCTCTGTGATTCCTATCCGTTGTCTCGCCGTCATTCCGCGCGAAGCGAACAGCGCAATTGTCTCTTTTCAATCGCAGCGGATTGATCCGAAAACCGCTTCGTTCTTTTCGGTCCGATGCTCTAGCCCGCCAGCGACCCTTTGGTCGAGGGGATTTCACGGCTACGGCGCGGGTCGATCGCGACTGCCGCCCGCAGCGCCCGCGCCAGCCCTTTGAAGGCGGACTCGGCGATATGGTGGTTATTCTCGCCATATAGGGTTTCGACGTGGAGATTCATCCCGGCGTTGGTCGCCAGCGCCTGAAAGAATTCGCGCACAAGCTCCGTATCGAACTCGCCGATCTTCTGACGCGAGAACGTTGTCTTGAAAACAAGGTATGGACGCCCGGAGAGATCGATCGCGACCCGCGTCAACGTCTCGTCCATCGGCTGGAGCGCCTCACCGAAGCGGATGATGCCGCGTGCGTCACCGAGCGCCTGACGGATCGCCTGGCCGAGCGCGATCCCGGTATCCTCGACCGTGTGGTGCTGGTCGATATGCAGATCGCCCTGCGCCGCAACATCGATATCGATCAGGGAATGGCGGGCCACCTGTTCGAGCATGTGGTCGAAAAAGCCCACGCCGGTCGAGATATTGGCATGGCCCGTCCCGTCGAGATCGACGCGGACTTCGAGGGCGGTTTCCTTGGTCTTCCGGGCAATCGCAGCTTTGCGCATGGGAAATTCGGGTCTTCTGTCCAGGGAATGCGGCGCCGGACAATAGAACATATTTAGGCAAAGAGAAAACCAAAGCCGCGCCGGCGAGGCGGAAGCCCCTGATATGCTTTATTTTTTGGCTTGAATGCGTGCCCGGCGTGCCGGCCGCGCCCTTGCCAGCCGCGCGGCAAATTCATAGATGGGTGCGAGCTTTGCCACGCGCCGCGCCAGCTTTTTGAAAGAGACGATGTCCGAACGATCTCCCCGCAATGAATCCTGGCACGGTACGACCATCATCATGGTGCGCAAGGGCGGCCAGACCGTCATCGGCGGCGATGGGCAAGTCACGATCGGCCAGACGATCATCAAGGGCAATGCCAAGAAGGTCCGCCGCCTCGCCAAGGGCGAGGTGATCGGCGGCTTCGCCGGCGCAACGGCTGACGCGTTCACCCTGTTCGAACGGCTTGAGGCCAAGCTCGAACAATATCCCGGCCAATTGGTGCGCGCCTGCGTCGAACTGGCCAAGGATTGGCGGACCGACCGTTATCTGCGCCGGCTCGAAGCCATGATGCTGGTCGCCGACAAGACGGCGGGTCTGGTTCTGACCGGCAATGGCGACGTGCTGGAGCCCGAGGCGACGCTGGACGGCAGCGTCATGGGCATTGGCTCGGGCGGCAATTATGCGCTTGCCGCCGGCCGCGCGCTGCTCTCGACGGAGACCGATGCAGAGACGATTGCCCGCCGGGCGCTCGATATTGCCGCCGACATCTGCGTCTATACCAATCGGAATGTCGTCATCGAGAGCCTGCCGTGATCTCTGAGACGGCGCTCGATCTTGCCGTTCAACGCGACGTGCTGAGCGCCGCGCAGGCGGAAGAATTGCGCACGCTCGCCCGCGCCGAGGCCGCCCGCGTCGCTCTGCCGCCGCCACCGCCGATGCCTCCGCCAATAACGGTATCAGTGGCCGCTGCAGCCCCCGACGCGAATGCCGTGGACGACGAGAGCCTGCGTTTCATCACAAGCTTCGCGGATATATTCGTGACGCTCGGTATCGCGCTGTTCTGTTGGGCGGCGGCGGACATCACAGCGCATTATGCCGGCGACACGGCGAAATGGGGCGTTGTCGCCGTGCTCGCATGGGGGCTGGCGGAATTCTTCACGCGGCGACGTCGCATGGCGTTGCCGAGCATCGTTCTGCTGCTGCTCTTTACCGTCGCCGTCTTCAAATTCGTTCTCGGGCTTGTGACGCCGGACGATGCCGGATCCTATCTCGTCCGCCGCTTCGAACATTTCGAGGGCTGGGCCAATATCGACGCGCGCTCCGCGCTGATCGCCGGATTGGCGACGGCGGCGTTCGCGGCGCTTCATTATTGGCGGTTCCGCGTTCCGATCACGATTGCCGCCGGTGCAGCCGCGCTCTGCATCGCATTCGTTGCGTCGGTCCATTGGATCGATCCGGCGCTCGAATTGAATATCTATAATGGTCTGCTGCTGCTTTGCGGGATCGGCGTTTTCGCGCTCGCCATGTATTTCGATATGTCCGACCCGACCCGGCAGACACGGCGCACGGATATCGCCTTTTGGCTGCATCTTCTCGCCGCGCCGCTGATCGTTCATCCGCTGATCGCTGCGTTCCGGCAGGGTGCGGTTCTGGATACGCAGACGTCACTGATTGTTCTTGGCATTTTCCTTGTCTTCGGCATCATCTCGCTGGTGATCGACCGGCGCGCCTTGCTTGTCTCCGGCCTCGCCTATGCGGGTATCGCGCTCAGCGCGCTGCTTCGCGAAACCGGGTTTGCCGGCATCGCCGGATTGACAAGCGCGACGCTGCTCGCCCTTGGCCTCTTCATCCTGCTGCTCAGCGCCGGCTGGCAGCCGCTGCGCAATGCGATCCTGCGGCTTCTCCCTTCGACCCTGACACAGCGCCTCCCTCATCCATGCACACGGCTCACATGACCGACTTTTCTCCCCGCGAAATCGTTTCCGAACTCGACCGCTTCATCGTCGGCCAGAAACAGGCAAAGCGTGCTGTCGCGATTGCTCTGCGCAATCGCTGGCGGCGGCTGCATCTCGAAGGCACGATGCGCGACGAGGTGATGCCTAAGAACATTTTGATGATCGGGCCGACCGGCTGCGGCAAGACGGAAATCTCGCGCCGACTGGCCAAGCTCGCCAATGCGCCTTTCCTCAAGGTCGAGGCGACGAAATTCACTGAAGTCGGTTATGTCGGCCGCGATGTCGAGCAGATCATCCGCGACCTGCTCGAAATCGCCATCGCACAGGTGAAACAGGGCAAGCGCAAGTCCCTGCAGGCGCGTGCCCATCTCGCCGCGGAAGAGCGGCTGCTCGACGCGCTCGTGGGCGCACACGCTTCGCCAGCGACGCGCGATTCCTTCCGCAAGAAATTGCGCGATGGCGAATTAGGCGAGAAGGAAGTCGAACTCGAACTTTCGCAGCCGTCGTCCAATATGCCGATGTTCGAACTGCCGAACATGCCGGGCGCCTCGATCGGCGCGATTTCGATCGGCGATATTTTCGGCAAAAGCAAACCATCGAAGCCGCGCCGCCTTTTGGTCAACGATGCTTTTGAGCCGCTCATCAACGAGGAGAGCGACAAGATGATGGATCAGGACCAGATCGTCCAGGACGCGATCCGCGAGGTCGAGAACAACGGCATCGTCTTCCTCGATGAGATCGACAAGATTTGCGCGCGGGAAGGGCGCGGCGGTGCCGATGTGTCGCGCGAGGGTGTGCAGCGCGATCTGCTGCCGCTGATCGAAGGCACGACCGTTTCGACCAAGCACGGCGCGGTCAAGACCGATCATGTGCTCTTCATCGCCTCGGGCGCGTTCCACATCGCCAAGCCTTCGGACCTTTTGCCGGAATTGCAGGGCCGCCTGCCGATCCGCGTCGAACTCTCGCCGCTCGACGAGGAGGATTTCCGCCGCATCCTGGTTGAGACCGAGGTGAGCCTCATCAAGCAATATGAGGCTTTGCTGAAGACGGAAGGTGTCGAGCTGGTTTTCACGCCGGACGGCGTCAATGCGATCGCCAAGATCGCCGTGCAGGTGAATTCGAGCGTCGAGAATATCGGCGCCCGGCGGCTGCAAACGGTGATGGAGCGGGTGCTCGACGAAGTCAGTTATTCGGCGCCGGACCGCTCCGGCGAGCGGATCGAGATCAACGGGGATTTTGTCGAGAAGAACATCGGCGATCTCGCCCGCAACAGCGATCTGAGCCGCTTTATTCTCTGAAATCCTCGGTTCCGAGGCCGAAATCCCGGCTTTGCTTTACCGGGCGCGGGGCGCTATCACCGGCGCCTCAAAGAACCAGACTGGCCCTCGCGGACCCCAAGAAACATGGCAAACTTCCCCGAACGCGTTTTCTCCGGTGTGCAGCCGACCGGCAATTTGCACCTCGGCAATTATCTCGGCGCGATCACCAAATTCGTCGCCCTGCAGAAAACGCATCAATGCCTCTATTGCGTGGTCGATCTGCACGCGATCACCTTGCCGCAGGACCCGGCTGAGCTGAAAGCCAGCATCCGCAAGGTTACGGCTGCCTATCTGGCCGCGGGCATCGACGCCAAGCAGCAGATCGTCTTCAACCAGAGCCAGGTCGCCGCGCATGCCGAACTCGCCTGGATTTTGAATTGCGTGGCCCGCCTCGGCTGGCTCAACCGCATGACCCAGTTCAAGGAGAAGGCCGGCAAGGATCGCGAGAACGTCTCAGTCGGGCTCTATGATTATCCGGTGCTGATGGCGGCCGATATTCTCGCCTATCAGGCGACGCATGTTCCGGTCGGCGAGGACCAGAAACAGCATTTGGAACTGGCGCGCGACATCGCGCAGAAGTTCAATCTCGATTTTGCCGAGTCGATTGCCGCGCATGGGCATAACGACGCGTTTTTTCCGCTGCCGGAGCCGCTGATCCAGGGTCCGGCAACCAGGGTGATGAGCCTGCGCGATGGCACCAAGAAGATGTCGAAGTCCGATCCGTCGGATTATTCGCGCATCAATCTCGACGACGATGCCGATCTGATCGCGCAGAAAGTTCGCAAGGCCAAGACCGACCCCGAGGCGCTGCCGAGCGAAACGGGCGGTCTCGCCGGGCGCCCGGAGCTCGACAATCTCGTCGGCATTTTCGCCGCCGTGAACGACGAGACCAAGGGGCAGGTGCTGCAGACCTTTGGCGGCGCGAATTTCTCGACGTTCAAATCGGCGCTGGTTGATCTGCTCGTCGCCAAGCTCGCCCCGATCGGTGCTGAAATGGCGCGCCTCTCCAAAGATGAAACGTTCATCGATGGCGTTCTTGCCGACGGCTCGGCGCGGGCGCGGGCGATTGCGGCGCCGGTTATCACCGCGGTCAAGGACATCGTCGGCTTCGTGCGCTAAACGGCGTACGGATAAGGGATTTTGTCCGGCTACGCTCTTGGGCTAGGCTTGACCGGGTAATATGATCCGAGAGTTGGGGCTTGGCCGAGAATTCGCGCGCCATATCCGAGCCCGTGCTGATCTCGTTTGGACAGCAAGGTGAAAGTTTCGATGCCGGACACCGGCTGGCCGATGGCGTGCCGGTGGGGCTGCGTCTCACCCAAAATCGCGCGCGCTTTCCGGCTTTTCTGGCAGGCAGTCTTGCCCTGCATCTCGCCGTGCTTGCGGCGCTGATCTGGACCGAACACGCCCCCCCGCTCAAGCCGAACACGCAACAGGAAATCCCAGTCGAACTGGTCACCGACCCTTCGAAAGACGCATCCAGCGCGACGAAAGGCAAAGCCAAGCCGCCTGGCGGCCCCGTCGAGGTCAAACCGGGGCCAGCGGGCAAACCCGTGCCGAAACCTGCCGCGCCATCCAAGCCCCAGGCCCCGAAACCTGAGGCTGCAAAACCTGCGGCCCCCAAACCGCCAGCGCCAGCAGCTAAACCTCCAGAATCTGCGCCCAAACCGCTGGCCCCCAAGCCACCGGAACCTAAGCCGGCATCGCCCCCAGCCGCGCAAAAGCTACCGCCGGCGCCGAAGCCAGTTGCACCGAAGCCGCCGCCACCTCCGGCTCCAGAGGCCGCAAAGCCGCCGCCACAACCTGCGCCCAAACCGCCGACACCCATACCTGTGCCCGTGACACCACCTGCGACGCCTCCCCAACCAACCACGCCCGCGGCTAAACCACCGCATGCACCGACAGGTCCGGTCGGAACGCCCGAAGGGCAGCCGCAAGGCCTGATGCAGGATAATTCCCGCGCCGTCGCCGTGCCGCAGCCGTCCGACGATGGCGATGACATTGTGAGCTATCAGACGCTCGTCTTCGGGATGCTGGAATTGAAAAAGGAATTTCCCGAAGACGCGAAACGGCGCGGCGTCTTTGGTACGGCGCAGATCTATTTCGAACTGAACGACGACGGCAGCGTAAAGAACGAGAAGTTGCTGAAATCGAGCGGTGATGCGGCGCTTGACGTCGAAAGCCTCGCGCTCGTGCAGCGCGCGGCGCCGTTTCCGAAGCCGCCGAATGGTGCGCAAAAAGTCTTTGCCGCAGACATCACCTTTCCGCCGCCGAAATAAGTTCCACGTCATTGCGAGCGAAGCGAAGCAATCCAGCCTGAATTTCTGGATTGCTTCGCCGCTTTCGCGCCTCGCAATGACGATACTATTCGAGCTTCAATTCTCCTTGCGGGGGAATTCCGGCGACGGAATCGATTGCTTGCGCGAGCAGCGTCAGGTCGGACGGGCGTGAGAAACGATGGTCGGCATCCTTGACCAAAGTCAGCACCACCGGATCGCCGGCGAGGTGTTCAACCAGCAGCGACGCATGGGTCCACGGGACATCGACATCCTTCATCCCTTGCAAAATGTGCACGGGGCAATGGGTGCGAATGGTCCCGCCAAGAACGAGATGCTTGCGGCCTTCCTCGATCAATTCGCGCGTGATCGGATAGGTCCAATCCGAATAAGACGACGGCAGGAAGCAGCGCCCTTTCTTTTCGATCTCCTCGCGCAAATCCGGCGGGAGATGATCCCAGATCAAGCGTTCGGTCATGTCGGCTGCCGGCGCGATGAGCACCAGGCCTGCGAGGCGCTTGGCATCGCCGCTCGCTGCCAGCGCCTGTGCACAGAGCAGCGCCAGCCAACCGCCCATCGAGGAGCCGACGAGGATTTGCGGTCCATCGCTTTCCGCGCGGATGATTGCTAGGGATTCTTCGAGCCACGCGCCGATTGTGCCGGTCTCGAATTCGCCGTCGGATTCGCCATGCCCGGAATAGTCGAAGCGCAGATAGGCGCGCCTGGCCTTCGCGGCATAATCATCCAGGAAACTCGCCTTGGTTGCGCGCATGTTCGACAGGAAGCCGCCGAGCCAGACGAGGCCGGGCAGGGCGGAATTGGCACCCGCGCGGCGCAGAAAGGCGATTCGGCGCGGCGCTGACGGGGTGCCGACCTCAAGGACCTGTGGACGAAGCCCGGCGGCATCGGTCTCGGTTTGGTTCTGCATCGCCTCTGCCTCTATCCTCGCGACATGAATCGCCCGCTTAGAACATCGGGCCGAAAAGTGCGATGCGGTTTTCGGATAAATCCGATGCAGTCTGGAAGAGCAACATCCGGAAGGACTCCGCAAGGACGGAGACCATGTCGAGCGTGATGACAGATCGCGTGAATACGGCGTGGTCGGGGCGTGGTCCGCATCCGCTGGCAGGCCGAACGATTCTGCAAATCGTGCCGCACCTCGATAGGGGGGGCGGTGGAAGCGCGACGATCGAGATTGCCGAGGCGCTCGCGAGTGTCGGCGCGCGGGCGGCGGTGGCCTGCGCGGGCGGCCGGCTCGTCCCTGAGCTGCAAGCCAAGGGCGGCGTCTGGCTGCCATTTCCGGCACAGACAAAAAACCCGCTGGCAATGGCGCTCAACCAGAGAAAACTGGCGGAACTCATCTGGCGCGAGGGCGTCGCGCTCGTCCATGCCCGTTCGCGCGCCCCAGCCTGGGTCGCCTATGGCGCGACACGGCGCACCCGCACGCCATTCGTCACGACATTTCTGGGCGTCGAGTCTGGCCTCGGTGCGTTCAAACGCAATTACAATGCGGTGATGGCAAAGGGCGACATCGTGATCGCCAATTCGGCGTTCACGGCCCGCCATATCGCCGAGCTTTATCCGGCCGCCGCGGCGCGAATCCGCATCGTCGAGCCCGGCATCGCGCTTAACCAGTTCAATCCGTCGATGGTCGATTCGGGCCGCGTGCTGAGCCTGCGGCGTGCATGGAACGTCACGACCGAGGAACGGATCGTGCTGCTGCCGGCACGGCTTTCGCCCCGCAAGGGACATCTCGTGCTCATCGAAGCGGCGCGACTGCTCACGGCGGCCGGGCTCATAGGGGTCAAATTCATCCTTGCGGGCGAGGAGCAAGGCCGCGGCGCCTATGTCAAAGAGATCGACGCGGCGATCGCCAAGGCGGGACTCGGCAGCCTCGTCGTGCGCACCGGCCATTGCGATGACATGCCGGCGGCCCTGCTCGCCGCGGCGGTGGTCGCGGTGCCGTCCACCGAGCCGGAGGCTTTGGGCCGGGTTGCGGCGGAGGCGCAGGCGATGGGAACGCCCGTCGTCGTTTCGGATATCGGCGCGCTGGGCGACATCATCGCGGCGCCACCGGACGTCGAGCTGGCCGCTCGCACCGGCTGGTGTGTGCCGCCGGGCGATGCACGCGCATTGGCCGCCGCCCTCTACGATGTTCTGACCTTGGGGGCGAGCGCCCGAGAGGGCTTGTCGCAGCGTGCCCGGTCCCGGGGCCTTGCCCGATTTTCGATCACACGGATGCAGGCCGAAACCCTGGCGGCCTATTCAGCATTGACGGGAGCCTGATTCGGCTGTGGCCAAATTGCCGTGTCATGGGCAGCGCGGCGGCATCGTTTTACTTGTTATTACGCGCGCCGCATTGACTTCGCGCCCTATTGCGCCGATTTTCACCTTGGGCCCGGTACGTTTGTGATGGTTGAGGCGCCGCAAAACTGCGGTTCTTGCCACAAGCGCCGGGTTCGATCATTAACATGAGGAGCTGACCCCATTCGCCGCCCAATGAAGAGCACCCAGGCCCCGCAGAAGGACGGGCCCCGCATTAACCGTGAAATTCGCGTCCGCGAAGTCCAGCTTATCGATGCCGAAGGTCAAAACCGCGGGATCGTCGAGATTTTGGAGGCGCAGAAATTAGCCGACGACGCAGGATTGGATCTCGTGGAGATCGTGCCGACGGCCAATCCGCCGGTCTGCAAAATTCTCGACTACGGCAAATTCCGCTTTCTTGAACAGAAGAAGGCCGCCGAGGCGCGTAAGAAGCAGAAGATCGTCGAGATCAAGGAGATCAAGCTGCGTCCGGGCATTGATGACCACGATTACGGGGTCAAGATGAAGTCGGTCATGCGTTTCTTCGAGGAAGGCGACAAGGTAAAGGTCACTTTGCGCTTCCGCGGCCGCGAGATGGCGCATCAGGAACTGGGTTACAGGCTGCTTGAGCGGGTTCGCAGCGAGACGCTGGCCTTCGCCAAGGTCGAGGCCGAGCCCTCGATGGAAGGCCGCCAGATGGTGATGGTCCTGGCGCCGAAATAGCCGCCTGCGGGTTGCCATTCGCGCCGCTTTGCGTTTATAAGCTCCGCTTCTCTGAACCGCCCGGCTGATAAGGGCTGCCGTGGCGGTTCATTCGCTCGTTCGGCAACGAACGGGAGCGGGATTTTCCTGCTCAAACAATAATTTGGCGGCTGCGCTCGGCGCATATCGCCTATGGAGACGAGCAAATGCCCAAGTTGAAGACGAAGTCCGGCGCCAAAAAGCGCTTCAAGCTGACCGGCACCGGCAAGGTGGTCTATGCCCATCGCGGCAAGCGCCACGGCATGATCAAGCGCACCAACAAGCAGATCCGCAATCTGCGCGGCACCAATGTGCTGTTCAAGAGCGACGGCGACAACGTGAAGAAGTACTTCCTGCCGAACGCCTAACGCATCATCTCGAAAAGTTGCAGACTTTTCGGACAAGATGATGTGCGGAAGACATTCGGCCTGTCGTCATAATCCTTGATTTCGTGAATTCCGGAGATGTTTCATGGCTCGCGTCAAACGCGGCGTCACCTCGCACGCCAAACATAAGAAGACCCTGAAGGCCGCCAAAGGTTTCTATGGCCGCCGTAAGAATACGATCCGCGCCGCCAAGGCCGCTGTCGATCGCTCGATGCAATATGCGACGCGCGACCGCAAAGTCCGCAAGCGCGAATTCCGCGCTTTGTGGATTCAGCGCCTCAACGCCGCGGTGCGTGAGTTCGGCCTGACCTATTCGCGCTTCATCAACGGCCTGTCGCTGGCTGGCATCGAGATGGACCGGAAGGTTCTGTCGGAGCTTGCGATCACCGAGCCGGTGGCGTTCAAGGCGATCGTCGAAGCCGTCAAGGCCGCGCTGCCGGCGCAGGCCTGATCCACGCTTAAATTTGCCTCTGGTATTCAGCCTCCGCCGGTCCTAGATTGGTTTGGCGGAGCTGCGGGGTGCGTGAGGATCTAATTCCCCGGGGCCTTATCGATCTCGACGGGAGCTGTCCCTGTCTTAGCCCGTGGGCTAGGGTACACGGCGCCCACCTACTTTGTAGGTACCCGGGATCGAATCCCACGGCCATCGTGGCCCCGCGCTTTTCCCAATCTCGAATGTCCTAAAGTCTGCCTTGACCGACGCGTCCTCCAAAGCTGCGCTGCGCGCCGAGGCTCTCGCGCGGCGGAGCCGGGTGACGGAGGCCGAGGCCAAGGCCTTCGCCGTGCATCTGGGCGAGGCCGGCGGCGCGTTCGCGGCTGACCGCGGCGCCAAGATCGCGTCCGTCTTCTGGGCCATCAACGACGAAGTCGCGACCCTGCCGCTTCTCGAAGGTCTCGCGGCGCTGGGGATCACCATCGCTTTGCCGGTGATGCGCGGCTTCGGCAAGCCGCTTGAGTTTCGTGCATGGGCGCCGGGCGCCGCTTTGAACGAGGCCAAATGGGGCATCATGGAGCCGCCGGAAGCGCCGGAAGTCTTCCCCGATCTCGTCTTCGTCCCGCTGGCCGCATTTGACCGCGCCGGAAACCGGCTCGGCTATGGCGCCGGCTTTTACGATCGGACGTTGGCGCGACTGCGGGCAAAGCAACAGATTGCCGCCGTCGGCGTTGGCTATGCCATGCAAGAGTTCCCGACGATCCCGACCGAAGCGACCGATGAAAAGCTTGATTACGTACTGACGGATCGCGAGTGGATCGTCTGCGGTTCCTAGCCGTCGAACGAAAGGCCCTTCATGCTGAGCATCCCGCCGCGTCTGCTGCCGATCCTGTTGCTGATCTGCTCCAATATCTTCATGACCTTCGCCTGGTATGGACATCTCAAATTCAAGGACAAGCCGCTCTGGCTCGTCATCATCCTGAGCTGGATGATCGCGCTGGCCGAATATTGCTTCGCCGTGCCCGCCAACCGCTACGGCAGTGCGGTTTACGACGGCGCCGAATTGAAGGCGATGCAGGAAGTCATCACGCTCGCAGTTTTTGCGGTCTTCTCGGTGCTCTATCTCGATCAGCGCTTGACGCTCAATCATCTGATCGGCTTCGCCTTCATTGCGCTCGGCGCGTTCTTCGTCTTCAAAGGCCCGTTCGACGGCTGGCGTTTCGGCTAATATGTTTCCGCCAGAGCAGGATTTCTGAATGCGGCTTCTTTTTATAGGCGATGTCGTCGGCCGGGCCGGCCGACTTGCCCTGACCGAAACTCTGCCCGGCCTGCGCCGGGACTGGTCGCTCGATTGCGTCATCGTAAATGGCGAGAACGCGGCGGGCGGGTTCGGGATCACCGAGGCAATCCTCGGCGATTTTCTCGCGGCCGGCGCCGATTGCGTGACGCTCGGCAATCATTCTTTCGATCAGCGCGAGGCGTTGAGCTTCATCGCGCATCAGCCGCGCCTGATCCGCCCGGCGAACTTTCCGCCCGGGACGCCCGGCGCTGGCGCGACGCTCATTGAGACAAAGGCAGGCGCACGCGTCCTCGTGGTCAATCTTATGGGCCGCCTTTTCATGGATGCGCTCGACGATCCATTCGCGGTGGGCGCGCGCGAGATCGCAGCCTGTCCGCTCGGCGAGGCGTGCGATGCGGCGATCGTCGATTTTCACGCCGAGGCCACAAGCGAAAAGCAGGCCTTCGCGCATCTCATGGACGGCCGCGTCTCACTCGTCGTCGGCACTCATACGCATGTGCCGACAGCCGATCATCAAATTCTGCCGCAAGGCACGGCCTACCAGACCGATGCGGGCATGACCGGCGATTACGACTCGGTCATCGGAATGGAAAAGGAAGAGCCTGTGCGCCGGTTCATCACTAAAGTGCCGGGCAACAGGCTGGAGCCCGCGGCCGGCGCGGCGACGCTTTGCGGCCTTGCTGTCGAGACAAATACATACGGCCATGCAATCAAGGTTGCGCCGGTGCGCGTTGGTGGCCGGTTGTCGCAGGCACGTCCGGATTTTTGGGAGACGAAATGAGACGTCAATTTCTTGCAGCCACTTTCGTTTGCGCGATGTTCGCAGGGGCGGCGCGTGCCGAACAGGCGGTCATCGTGCCATCCGTGCATGATTTCGCTGCCATGCTGCCATCGCCGCCGACGCCCGGCAGCGTATTCGAAAAAGACGAGCTCGTGATTCTGATGAACATCCAGAATCATCGCAGCCCGAGCGATATTGCGCGTGCGCAGGCTGATGCCGCGAATCGGAATATCTTTCTCTTCGCGTCCATCTTTGGCGCGAAATTCAATGCCAAGGATTTGCCGGCGACTGCTGCGCTGTCGAATCTCGTCGAAGCGGACGAAAAGGCGGATATCGAGCCGGTCAAAAAACTGGTTCCGCGCTTACGCCCCTTCGCAGTCGACAAAGATTTGCATCCCGTCTGCCCGGTCAAAAAGACCGATGATTCCTATCCGAGCGGCCATACGATGAGCGGCTATCTCGAGGCTCTGACTTTGGCTTCAATCCTGCCGCAGGAAAAAGACGCGATCCTCGCGCGCGCGAGCGATTATGCCGAGAACCGACTCGTCTGCGGCGTACATCATCCAAGCGATCTTGCTGCCGGAAAGCTGCTTGCCTATGCCTTGTTTCCGATCCTCATTGAAGACCCGCATTTTCAAGCCGCGCGCGGTGCGGCGCAAGAAGAATTGCGCAAGGCTCTAAACCTCCAGTCTGCGGCCAAATGAGCGAGACAGGTCCCAGCGCGAGTCTGCGGCTGCAACCGACGTTGCGGCTTGTCATCGCGCTGAACCTTGTTTTCTTCATCGTCGAATTCATCGTCGCAGCGAAAATAGGTGCCGTCTCGCTCTTCGCAGACAGCGTCGATTTTCTCGAAGATACCGCGATGAGTCTGCTGGTGCTCGCCGCCATGCGGCTCTCGCCGCTGACGCGGGCGCGGATAGGCTTCGCGCTTGCCGGCGTGCTGCTGCTGCCGGTGCTCGCTTTCCTTGTAACGCTTGGGCACAAATTTTTTGTGGACGTGCCGCAAGCGCCCGAGCCGGCGCCCTTTGCATTGACCGGGCTCGCCGCGCTTGCCGTCAACGGGAGTTGCGCGCTGCTGCTGGCGCGCGTGCGCAATGCTGCGGGCAGCCTGACACGAGCGGCCTTTTTGTCGGCCCGGAACGACATGGTCGCCAATATCGCCATCGTGGTGGCGGCAGGCGTCACGGCGCTGCGGCCGAGCATCTGGCCGGATATCGTCGTCGGCCTGGGCATCGCCGTGCTCAATGCCGATGCGGCCAAGGAAATCTGGCAGACGGCCCGGCGGGAGCACGGCGCGGCGCTGGCGGACGACGACTAGCGCCTCTTCCTTTATTTTCGGCCGAAGGCGGCTTATAGACCGCCGAAACGGCCGTTCGGCCGTAGCGAAACCCGGATTTAGGCAGGACTTGAGGGCCGCATGGCAGGGCATAGTCAGTTCAAGAATATCATGCACAAGAAGGGCAAGCAGGACGCAATCCGCTCCAAGCTCTTCTCGAAGCTCGCGCGCGAAATCACTGTCGCCGCCAAGCTCGGCCTGCCGGATCCCGCGATGAATGCCCGGCTTCGTGCGGCCGTGATCGAGGCCCGCGCGGAAAACATGCCGAAGGACAATATCGAACGGGCCATCAAAAAGGCCTCCGCCGCTGACGCCGAGAACTATGACGAAGTGCGTTACGAGGGCTATGCGCCGGGTGGCATCGCCGTCATCGTTGAGGCACTGACCGACAACCGCAATCGCACGGCGGGCGAAGTCCGCTCCTATTTCAGCAAGGCGGGGGGCTCTCTGGCGGAAACCGGCGCGGTCTCCTTCATGTTCGATCATGTGGGCGTGGTCGAATTTCCGAAGAAGGTTGCATCCGAAGACGCGATGCTCGAAGCTGCTATCGATGCTGGCGCCGAAGATGTCGTCACGACCGAAGAAAATCATCAGGTCACGACGACGCTTGAGGCGATGCGCGATGTCGCGCAAAACCTCGAAACGAAGTTCGGCGAGCCGAGCAAAGTCGGCTTCATCTGGAAACCGCAGACTATGATCGCGGTCGATGATGAAACCGGCGAGAAAATTCTCCGCCTCATCGATTCTCTTGAAGACAATGATGATGTGCAGAACGTCTACGCGAACTTCGAGATTTCCGACGCGCTGATGGCCAAGCTCAGCGGCTGATTTTGCGCGGCGTCGTCAGCGCCGCGTCGAGCGCGACGAAATCGACGGGCTTTGTCAGAAACGCATCGACCCCGGCGGCGAGCGCAACGCGCTTGGTTTCCGCGAATGCGTCGGCCGATACGGCAATAAGCCGGGTGGGTGTCGCGAGGGCCGCAGCTTCGAGATGGCGAATCTCGCGCGCTAGCGTAAGGCCGTCGAGGCCGGGCATGCGCAGATCGAGGATGATAGCCTCGAATGGTGTCGCGGCGAGCGCATCTTGCACGCAGGCTAACGCGGCCAGTCCATCGCTGACGCGCGAGAGAGTCGCGCCGCATTTTTCCAGGTGCTTCTGCAGGATCAAGGCATTGATGTCATTGTCTTCGGCAAGCAGGATTCGAGAGCCGGACAAATCGGCGGGCGTCGGACTTTCCTGTGGCGGCGCGCTGTGCGGCGCGTCCGTGCCAATCCGCGCCAGAAGCGAGCGCAGGCGCAGCGGCTTGACGAGCCATCCATCGAATACGCGCATCGCCTGCGGCCCGAATCCGCGGCGCTCGGCCGCGGTGAACAGCACGAGTTTCTGCGCGATGCCCGCAGCATCCGCCGCGGTCTGAAGTTGTGCGATCGCCTCGCTGCCAAGCACGCAATCGATGATGAGCGTGTCCGGCGGCATTTCGGCAAGAACAGCCTGATCGATAGCGGCAAGGCCAGATTTCAATGTCGGCGCGCGCAGGGCTTCAGCGCCAAGCTCGACCAGTTTCTCGACGAGATAAGGGGCCTCGAATGGGGACGGTGAGACAACGAGAAGCCGACGCTCAATTCGAGTTGATGCTGGCGGCCCATTTACGGCTGCGAGCGGCAATGTCAGCGCAAAGGTTGCGCCATGCGCCAATGTGGTCTCGAGTTCGAGCTTGCCACCCATGCGCTCGGCAAGACGCCGCGAGATCGATAGCCCGAGGCCGGCGCCGCTGGCTTCGGGTGGCGTGGTCTGCGTGAATTCTTCGAAGATGAGTTCGGCATCCTCCGCGGCGATGCCAGGGCCGGTGTCGGTGACGGCGAATTTAATGGAATCGTGAGCGCAGGTTACGCGCAGGCCAAGGCCGCCGTGTTCGGTGAATTTGACGGCATTGCCGGCGAGATTGAGCAGAACCTGGCGCAAGCGCGCTGCATCGCCGATGACAGTGGCAGGCACGTCGGCGCCCATGAAGCTTGCGATGTCGAGACCTTTAGCATGCGCGCGCGGCGCAAGAATCTCAATCACGCCTTCGACGAGCAGCGCGATATCAAATGGCGCTTCATTGAGCGTGATCTTGCCGGCTTCGAGTTTTGAGAGGTCGAGGATTTCGTTGACGAGTGCCACGAGGCTTTTGCCCGAACTCCGGATGGCCTCGATATAAGCGCGCTGCTCAGGCTCAAGCTCGGTTGCCGCCAGAAGATCGGCGAAGCCCATAATGCCGTTGAGAGGGGTGCGGATTTCGTGGCTCATTGTTGCGAGCAGGCGCGATTTCGCTTCGCTCGCGGCCTCGGCGCGGTCGCGCGCGTCTTCCGCCTCCTTACGCGCAAAGGCCCCATCCGTCGTATCGTGCTCGACGGCAGACGCTGCGGGGCTTGGCGTGGACTCAGACGCGGATGATAAAAAGGCTTCGCGCATACATTATTGTAGTGCGCGAAGCCTTGCGATTGTGTTGCGCCGAAAGAGCGCTTTTGCTGCGAAGTCCTAAGCGGCAAGCGGAACCAATGCCGCTTGAACCGTCAGCTTAACGGATCACGCGATCGAGTTCGATTCCAGCGGTCGAATGCAATTCTTTCGAATCGATTGTGGCGTCGCCATCGGGATTGGCGGCTTTGAACAGGGCCACGGCCAAGGCGATATATTCGTCTTTGCTCAGGGTCTTGTCCTTGTCAGGATCGGCCGCGATGAAGTTCTTCTTGCTGACGTGATGGGCCGCTTCCTTCAGGTCCAGCGTGCCGTCCTTATCCTTGTCGAGCTTATCGAATTCCAACGCAGCGGCGGCTTTCACCTCGTTGAGATCGAGCGTGCCGTCCTTGTCGGTGTCGGCGGCGGTGAGCGCCGTCGCAGCCGAAGCTTGAGTTAAGGCTGGGACCGCCAACGGGGCGACGACAAGGCTGAGGGCGCCGACCAGCATTGCAATGTGACGAACGGGTTGGGACATGTCTTCAACCTCCATGAATTATTGTGCAGTGCAAGAATGACGGGAACATATAGAAAAAGATGGGTATCGAGCAACCTGAAACGAGTACCAACAGTTCCCGAATTCCCGCATTGATCGAGAAAGTGCGGGCAATCTGGAATTTTTCCCGATGGATATCGCGTTGCGAGAAGATCAGCGTCTCAAGCCGCGCGCAATTCCGTTCTGGTCTTACAGGAATTTTTGGATCGTATCCGCGCGTCGGATCGCGGCCTTCCGAACTGATCCTTGCTTCATTTGAGTTTGCTATTTTATCCACAGCACTACTATCGTGTTTGCTTTGTCAAGGTTATAACCCCCGGATAACGGCAAGAACAATTCAAGAACACGAGCGATAGGCCCCGAGGCCGTGCTAGCGTCGCATTGCCGGGACGGGACGTCGGCGCTAATCGACAGTCTTCGTTTTGCCCAAGCTGGCATGTTGTTCAGGATGTCATGATGGTTGCCGCCTCGAGACCTTTTGCGGACCCCGCTGCCGCGGCGGCGCAGCTTCTCTTCGATCTGGCGCTCATCCTGCTGATGATTCTGACGCCGGTCGCGGAGGTTTTCTTCCATGGGCCGCTTTATGTCCTGTTGCCGGTCGGCGCCTGCATCCTGATTGTTGCAGGTCGCGTTGCCCAGGCGCGCGAAGATCGACCGAATTTTCGCAGGCTTCTGCGCTCGCCGATCACGTGGGCGGCCGTATTCCTATTTTTCTGGGCGGGCCTGTCGATCATCTGGACCCCGTTTCCCGATGAGGCCGCGACGCGTTTCTTCAAAGCACTCGGTACCGCGGTAGTGGTTTTCCTGGCGATCATCTCGCTGCCGTCGAAAACACGGGCGACAAATCTCTATTTGCTCCCCATCGGCCTCGTGATCGCTGCCTGTGCGGCGATCATATTCACCTTCTTCGAGCCGCAGATATTCTGGCAGGGCGAACACCCTGACGCGACATTGGCGCAGCGCAGCGTGATGTCGCTGATGGTTTTGCTGTGGCCGGCACTTGGTGCATTGGCGCTGCGGGAAAAATGGCTTCTCGCGATTGCGCTGGCGGCAATCGTCACGACGGCGGCGCTCGCGACTTTCATCCAGGTTGCGCTCGTGGGTTTGGCTTTGGCCGCCGTGGTTTATGCGATTGCGGTCAGCGAAGCGCAAAAAGTCGGGCAAATCCTCGGCTTCGGGCTTGCCGCCTTGATGCTGCTTGCGCCGGTCGCGGCGCTGGCGACATTTGCTATTACGAATCTCGCACATATGGCCCAGGGCGGCCCCGGTTTTGTCTTTGCTGAACTTCTCCTGCGGCAATGGCCGCGGTTCATCACCGGGCATGGCCTCGGTTTCGTGACATCCGCCATCGACACCGGCGTGCTTCCGCCGGATGCTCCGCGCAGCATCCTCTTTGAAATCTGGTACGAACTCGGCTTGCTTGGCGCGCTCGCGTTTGCTGTTCTCGCCGTCTGCGTTTTCAACGCCGCCGCCCGCATGCCTGATTACATCGCGCCCGCCTTGCTCGCCGGCCTCGTTGCCGGGCTCGTGATCGCCGTCTGGGGCGCGGAAACGACGCAGGTCTGGTGGATATCCCTGAATGGCCTCGACGCCATTGCGCTCGCGCTGATGTGCAAGGCGCTACCGCGTGCCACCCGGCCGCCGGTGAGGCTCGCGGAGCCCGGTTCTTATGCGCCAGAGGCCGACGCGGATTTTGAAGATCGCAATTTTGCCGATTAGCGCACGCCTAGTGGCGTGTGTCTTCGCCGCTTTCGACGGGTGACAGCTGCGTCAGCTCTTCGTCCGTAAAGAGGCGGCTACGGGTAAGGAAGCGGACGTTCTCGGGCGATTCCAGCGAGAAGCCTGAGCCGCGGCCGGGCACGACGTCGATCGTCAGATGCGTGTGCTGCCAATATTCGAATTGCGATTCGCTCATGTAGAAGGGCGCATCGCCGATGCTGCCAAGTTTCACATCGCTTTTGCCGACGCGAAAATCGCCGCGCGGATAGCACATCGGCGCCGAGCCGTCGCAGCAGCCGCCCGATTGATGAAACATCAACGGCCCGTGGGCATTCTTGAGTTTGGCGATGAGGGCAAGAGCCTCAGGTGTAGCATCGACACGTTCAGTCAAAGCTGTTCCCCTTTCCGGATGCGTTGAGAGCGGCCAATGGCCGCTCTCAAGAACATTGAGACACCGAGGTCCGGCGTCAAGCCGTAAACGATCAGAAGAAGCCGAGCGCCTTGGGGCTGTAGCTCACCAGCAGATTTTTCGTCTGCTGATAATGGTCGAGCATCATCTTGTGGTTTTCGCGGCCGATGCCGGATTTCTTGTAACCACCGAAGGCCGCATGCGATGGATAGAGGTGGTAGCAGTTCGTCCAGACGCGGCCCGCCTGGATGCCGCGCCCCATGCGATAGGCGCGGTTGATATCGCGCGTCCACAGGCCGGCGCCGAGGCCGAAGATCGTGTCGTTGGCGATTTCGAGCGCTTCGGCTTCGGTCTTGAAGGTCGTGACGGAAAGAACCGGGCCGAATATCTCCTCCTGGAAGACACGCATCTTGTTGTTGCCTTGCAGGATCGTTGGCTTGACGTAATAGCCCTCGCTGAGTTCGCCGCCGAGAACGTTACGCTCGCCGCCGGTCAGCACTTTCGCGCCTTCCTTCTTGCCGATGTCGATGTAGGAGAGGATCTTCTCCAATTGATCGTTCGACGCCTGCGCGCCAATCATTGTCGAAGGATCGAGCGGGTGGCCGGTCTTGATTTTCTCGACGCGCTTGATCGCCTTTTCCATGAACTTATCATAGATCGACTCTTGCACGAGCGCGCGGCTGGGGCAGGTACAGACTTCGCCCTGGTTCAGCGCGAACATGGCGAAACCTTCGAGCGACTTGTCGAAGAAATCGTCATCTTCAGACATGACATCGGCGAAGAAAATGTTCGGCGATTTGCCGCCGAGTTCCAGCGTCACCGGAATGATGTTTTCCGACGCGTATTGCATGATAAGCCGGCCCGTCGTCGTCTCGCCGGTGAAGGCGATCTTGGCGATGCGCTTGTTCTGCGCCAGCGGCTTTCCAGCTTCGACACCGAAACCGTTGACGATGTTGAGCACGCCGGGCGGCAGGATGTCGGCGATGATGTCAGCGAGCACCATGATGCTTGTCGGGGTCTGCTCTGCCGGTTTCATCACAACGCAATTGCCGGCGGCGAGAGCCGGGGCAAGCTTCCAGGCCGCCATGAGCAGCGGGAAGTTCCATGGGATGATCTGTCCAACGACGCCGAGCGGCTCATGGAAATGATAGGCGACCGTGGTGTGGTCGAGTTCAGAGAGGCCACCCTCCTGCGCGAGGATACAGCCGGCGAAATAGCGGAAATGATCGATGACGAGTGGCACGTCGGCAGCAGTCGTCTCGCGGATCGGCTTGCCGTTGTCGATCGTTTCGGCGAGCGCGAGCAGGTTGAGCTTGCCTTCGAGCCGGTCAGCGATCTTGTTCAGGAGGCGGGCGCGCTGCGACGGAGCGGTATTGCCCCAGGCCTCGCGGGCGGCGTGCGCGGCGTCCAGCGCCAGTTCGATGTCTTCAGCCGTCGAGCGTGCCACCTGGCAGAAAGGCTTGCCGGTGATCGGGCTTATGTTGTCGAAGTATTGGCCTTTGACAGGCGGGACCCATTTGCCGCCGATGAAATTGTCATAGCGTTCGCGAAGAGCGACCTGCTGCTTCAGTTCCTGAAGGCTTTGCGCGAGCATATCTGGATCTCCCTATCTAGTGTCTTTTGTTGCCTTCATTATCGCGCCGTATGCCGGGGTGAGGCAATAGGCTTACGGTCTTGGGTGCAGACCCGAGCCAAGCTACGGGGGCTGCATTTCAGTTTCGTTTTTCTGTGAGACGAGTTGTTTGCTCAGGCCAGTTTATACTTGTTTTAAACTAGCCGTCTTCGCTCTTTTTAACGACTATAAAGTTCGTCTCCTTCTCTTGCGCCGAAGCCGGTTCGCCGCCATTACCTTGAGAGGATACACGTTGTCGCTTGGAAGCCCGCCGCGACCCTTGAGCTGAATCAAACCGATGATCATTTGTTCATGCAATGCGATTTCGGATCAAAGCGTAAGGGCTTCTCTCACCGGCGAAAATTCCCCGCGCACGCCCGGCGCGGTCTATCGCTGCCTCGGCTGCCGCCCCTGCTGCGGACGTTGCTTTGCCACGGTTCGTGCAATCATCGATGAAACGTTGAGCCAGTCGGGTGCCGCCTCCACCGAGGCTGGGGCCGCGGCCAGCGCGGCCATGGCGCTTCTCGACACCAACCGGGATGGGCATGCGCAAGGCGCTTGCGGCCAGGATTGCGCAAGCTGCGCCGCCTGAATATCCGACCGGCATTCTCTCGCGGCCATAGCCGATTCCGTTCCTGATCTGCCCTGACCTCCATCTTTATGCCATCGCTCGGGCTATTGCCTGTCCATGCTGGCTGCCCTAGGGTCCCGCCGGTCAATCCTAGAATAGAGAGATTCTAAAATGCAGGGCGACGCGCGCGTCATCGAATATTTGAATCGCGGCCTTCGGAGCGAACTCACCGCGATCAACCAATATTGGCTGCATTACCGCGTGCTCGACAATTGGGGCTACAAGGAGCTCGCCAAGACGTGGCGCAAGGAATCGATCGAGGAGATGGAGCACGCAGATCGTCTCGTGACGCGCATCATCTTTCTTGATGGCTTTCCCAATCTCCAGGTGCTCGATCCGCTGCGGATCGGCCAGACGGTCGAGGAGATCATCGCTGCCGATCTCGCCACCGAAAAGGACGCGCACCGGCTCTATACCGAAGCCGCCGATTATTGCTTCTCCGTTCGCGACTATGTCTCGAAAGAGCTTTTCGACCATCTCCTCAAGGACGAGGAGGAGCATATCGACTTTCTGGAGACCCAGCAGGAATTGATCCGACAGGTCGGCGTCCAGCTTTATTCACAAAAGCATATCGGCGAATTGCACGAGGACTGAGGCATCGCCTCAGTTTGCAACTTCGCCATGTTTCTTGCGCGGCGGCCCCATGAGTGCGGGCTGGAAAAGGATCGCCGCGCAGAGTGTCGTCACCAGCGACATCGCCAACAACTTGCCCATGCTCGACGTACCCGGATGGTGCGAAAGCCACAGGCTCCCGAAAGCCGTGGCCGTCGTCATAGCGCTGAAGAAGACAGCGCGTGTCAGGCTCGATTGCAACAGGTGCGTCGTGCCGGCACGCCAGGCCATCACGAAATAAATTTTAAACGCCACGCCAAGGCCGAGCAATAACGGCAGCGCGATGATATTGGCGAAGTTCAGCGGCATATTAAACAGAACCGTGAGTTCGAGCGTCACGAGCCCGGCGAGCAGCAGCGGCACAAGCGTGAGCAACACGTCGCTCACCCGGCGCAGCACGATAAACAGCAGAATGCTGATCGAGATGAGGGCCCAGATGCCGGCCTCGATAAAGGCGCGGATGACCGTATCGCCTGATTCCTGAATGGCGATCGGCTCGCCCGTCGCGTTGGGCGCGATAGCTTTCACGGCACTAGCAAAGCGCTTCATGACGTCGTTGTCGTCCTGATTGCCGGCCGGCGAGACCGAAATCAAAGCCTGGCCATCGGCGGCGATCCAGTCGCGTTTCAAGCTCTCCGGAATATCGGCGACAGTCGTCTTCTTGGCCTGCAACGAAAGGTGGAGGAGATCGAGCATCGTGTTCAGCGGCGGCAGCAGCAGCGCCCGGGCCGTGGCGCGCTTTTCCGCCGGAGCGAGTGCCAACTGGCGCATGAGATCGGCGAGGTGGCGCGCGGCGTCGGCACCAGTGCCTTTCAAGCCTTTCGCCGCATTATCGAATTGCGCCGCGGCAGCGTTCATCGCGGCAATGTCGTCGGCATCGGTCGGCGGATCGATCCGGCGCGACGGATCGAAGAGTGGCAGCAGATATTTGGCCGCATGCTCGATGATCGGCAGCTTCTGGTCCTGGTCCGTGGGGACGAGGCTATTGAGGGTCAGGATGGCTGAAACCTGTGGCAACTTCTGCAATTTCGTGACGACTGGCTGCGTCGCGGCGAGATTGGGCTCAAGAATGTCGATGGCGTTCGCTTCCGGATCCTGGCTGTGCGTCAGATCGTTCAGCGTCGCAACCGCTTCCGTATTCTTGGCGCGCAAGTTCAACGGATTGAAATCGAAGCGGAGGTGCGCGAGCAGCGGCGTGCCGGCGAGGGCGACGCCGAGTGTTCCGATGACGACGAGATAGCGATGATTGGCGAGGAAATCATCGACCGGCGCGAGGAACTTGAAGCCGACGCTGTCTTGTTCCGCCGGCGGCTTCAGCAGAGTCAACAACGCCGGCAGAATGGTGACAGCGGCGAAAAATGCGATGATCATGCCCGTGCCGGCAATCAGGCCAAGCTCGGAGACGCCGCGATAATCGGTCGGCAGGAATGAATAGAAACCACAGGTCGTCGCCGCGGCGGCGAGCGCCAACGGGCGCCCGGCGCGCACCGCGGCAGCACGTAGCGCGGTGTAGAAATCGGGATGCGTGAAGCGTTCCTGGCGATAGCGGACACTGAACTGGATGCCGAAATCGACGCCGATGCCGACGAAAAGCACAGCGAAGGCGATCGAAATCAGGTTGAGCGCCCCGACCATCAAAAGGCCGACGGCCGCCGTCACGCAAAGGCCGACAGCGACGCTGAACGCCACGGCGAACACGATGCGGACCGAGCGCAAAGCCCACCAGATGATACCGATGACGATGAGTGCGGTGAGCAGGCCATTCAGGCCCGAGCCTTCTTTGATCGTCGAGAATTCCTCGTCCGCGAGTGGCACCGTTCCCGTGAGGCGCACCGTGACGCCGTCTGCTGGCGTCAGGCCGAGGTCTTTTGCACTTTGATGGATGAAATTGGAGGGGATGATACCCGGCTGCAGCGCCGCGTAGTCGAGATGCGGCTGGACCGAGAGGAAGTGGCGTAATTGCCTTTGCTCTGGCGGCTGCCCGCTGAAGAGTGCCTGCCAGGAGAAGAATTGTTGCCGGCCAGCCAGTACATTCTCGAGCGCACCGCTCAGGGCGAATATGGGGCGTGAGAAATCATCGAACGTCCCGGCCTGCACCCGCACGCCGCGGTTGATAAAGGCGAACGCATCCATCACGCCGCGCAGCGACGGATCTGAGCTGAGCGCAGCCAGGAAGGGCTCGGTCTTCAGCAGGCCGCCGACGTTACGCTGAACCAGCGAAACCGGCTGAAACATCAGGCCGACGCGATCGAAGTAGGGGCCCCCGTCCGGCCGGGTCACACTCCGATACAGATCGGGGCGTGTCGTCAGCCGCGCAAAAAGCTTCTGCGCTGCGCCCTCGGCAAGCTCTGGCGTCCTGCCGTCGATGACGACGATGATGTCGTCCTGCCGTTGGGGGAAGGCCTTGTCGAGCTCGGCGAGCCGCTGCCGCCAGGGCAGTTTCGCCGACAGAAAGTCGTTGGTGTTGGTGTTGATGGCGAAATGCGCGCCCGCGTACCAGGCACTGGCGCCCGCGATGAGCAGCGCAGCGACAATTACCGTCCAGGGCGAACGCGAGCATGTATCGACGAGCGCGACAATCGCGCGGCCAATGAGCCCGATTTGGGGGGCTTTCGCCGGCGCGGCGCCGTTCAGTTGACTATCCATGATCTCCAACATCAACGATCGAAATGTGTGGCATCTTTGCAAGGGCAACGTGATTTCGGCCGTCAGGCCCATTTCACGATGGCGTATTCGGGCGATGCTGCCTTAACTGAAACGTTTGGAGTTTAGTTCGGCAAAGGGAGGCCTTGCCGGGACTTTCTTAAAAGCGCGCGGTGCAAAAAAAGCAAGCTCTAGTGTCCGCCGTTATGCCCGCGCGGGCTAATATTGGGGTTAGACTCGGAATGAAGGTGATTTTGGCCCAACCGCGAGGATTTTGTGCTGGCGTGGTTCGGGCCATCGATATCGTCGAGGGGGCGCTCGAAAAGTATGGCGCACCCGTCTACGTTCACCATGAAATCGTCCATAATGGCCATGTGGTCGACGAATTGAAGGCGCGGGGCGCGCAATTCGTTGAAAGTCTGGCCGAGGTGCCGCGGGGATCTGCGACGGTTTTCAGCGCTCACGGCGTGTCCCGCGCGGTCGAGCGGCAGGCCAAGCGCCGCAATCTTGCAGTTTTTGATGCGACCTGTCCGCTCGTGGCCAAGGTTCATACGCACGCCACCTCTTATGTTGAGGAACGCCGCGCCCTGATTCTCATCGGCCATGCCGGTCATCCCGAGGTCGAGGCGACGATCGGGCGCGTGGCAGCGCCGGTCCATCTCGTGCAAAGTTTGGAGGATGTGGCCGCGCTCATGCTTGCCGATAGCACGCCGGTCGCCTATGTGACCCAAACAACGCTCAGCGTTGATGACACGAAATCGATCATCGCGGCGTTGAAAGAGCGGTTTTGGGACATCATCGGACCGGACACGAAGGATATCTGCTACGCGACACAAAATCGTCAGGCGGCGGTGCGGGCTTTAAGCCGGCTGGTTGACGTGGTTCTCGTTGTAGGGGCCAAAAATAGCTCTAATTCCAATCGTTTACGCGAAATCGCCGCGCGCGCTGGGGTGCCGAGCTATTTGATTGCCGACAGGGCGGAACTTGACCTTGGTCTTGTGCGTGGGGCAAACACAATTGGCCTGACCGCTGGCGCTTCGGCACCGGAGGCTCTGGTCGAAGGGGTAATCGAAGCTTTGCGAGGGTTGGGGCCGCTGGACGTCGTGCTTCTGCCCGGCGTTCAGGAGAATGTCGAATTCCGGCTGCCTTTTGAATTCCTTGCGACGTCAGCTTGAACAATTGAGCCACTCATATAGGAGCCGGCATTAGATGGGTATTCCGTTACTGCAGGCGCTGCAAATCGGCGGTTACGTCCTGGGCCAGAAGCTCAAGGGCAACAAAAGATTCCCGCTCGTTCTCATGATGGAACCTTTGTTCCGTTGCAATCTTGCTTGCGCGGGTTGCGGCAAGATCGACTATCCCGATCCGATCCTGAACCAGCGCTTGCCGCTCGATGAAGCCCTGCATTCAATGGAAGAATGCGGCGCGCCTGTCGTCGTGATCGCCGGCGGCGAGCCGCTGCTGCATAAGGAATTGCCGAAGATCGTCGAGGGCGGTCTTGCGCAGGGCAGATACATGACTGTCTGCACCAATGCCTTGTTGCTGGAGAAGCAGATCGACCGGTTCAAGCCGCATCGGCGTTTCAACTGGTCGATCCATCTCGATGGCGACCAGGAGATGCATGACAAATCTGTCTGCCAAAAAGGTGTCTACGATCGTGCCGTCTCGGCCCTGAAGCTCGCCAAGTCGAAGGGCTTCCGTGTGACGATCAACTGCACGTTGTTCAACGATGCCGATCCGGAGCGCGTCGCCAGTTTCTTCGATGACATGAAGGAACTCGGCATCGAAGGCGTCACGGTCTCGCCGGGCTATGCTTACGAGCGTGCGCCCGATCAGCAGCACTTCCTCAACCGCGCGAAGACGAAGCAATTGTTCCGCGATATCTTCAAGCGCGGCAATGGCGGCAAGAAATGGCCGTTCTTCCAGTCGGGCCTGTTCCTCGACTTTCTCGCGGGTAACCGCACGTACGAATGCACACCATGGGGCAACCCGACGCGGACTGTCTTCGGCTGGCAGCGCCCGTGCTATCTGCTGGGCGAAGGTTACACCAAGACCTATGCCGAGCTGATGGAAACAACCAATTGGGATTCGTATGGCGTCGGCAAATATGAGAAGTGCGCCGACTGCATGGTCCATTGCGGCTTCGAAGCGACGTCCGTCAACGAAGCTTTTTCCAAGCCATGGGAAATTCTGAAAGTCGCCATCGGCGGTATCCGCACCGACGGCGCAATGGCGAAGGATGTCCCGTTAGACGGGCAGAGACCCGCCGATTACGTCTTCTCGCGGCATGTCCAGAACAAGCTCGCTGAAATCAAAGAAGCCGAAACCGCCACCAGCAGCCATCTGTCGGCTGCGGAATAAGGTCATGAACGCGGCGTTCGCATCGAGCGCCGTTTTCACCAGATGCGGGAACTGACCCGGTGCCCGCGCCAATGAACGCAGCACCGGCCCGACAGTAACGCGGCCCGTCTTGCCGATGCCCGCAAGCGCCGCTGGCGGCACGTGACGCTCGGCAGGATCTGCAACCACACGAAACGCCGCGAACGGCAGGTTGCGTTCGGCCGCGAAGCGTGCGGCGATATGCGATTCCATATCGGCAGCGGCGGCGCGAGTAGCAATATGCAAGGCGCGTTTGTCGGCAGGTGTCGCCACGGCCTCGTCGATGCCGGCCATGTCAACGATCGGCGCGCCGCCGAGCGCAGTGGCAAGCCGTTGCGACCAGGCGCGGTCGCATTCATATTCGCCATCGTCGGAAACGATCTTGCGCGCGACGAGTGCCGTGCCGGCCGGTAAGCCCGGCGCCAGACCGCCGGCAATTCCGAAACTCAGCACCGCGCCGATATTGGCCTCAAAGACATTGTCGAGCGCAGTTTCGAGAATGGTTCTGTTGCCGCCGCTGGCGATCACGGAAACGGCGGCGCCGGCCGCAATTCGCGCCTCGGCCTTCATCCCGGTGATAGCAAGAACCACGCGGCCGTCTGAATGCCGGTCGGAACCATATTGCGATTCATGCACTTCAGATTGCTGAGACTTGAAACGAGGCAACGCAGGTAGAACAAGCGCGCGAAAACTTTGCCGGTAAAATGCTCTTCCTGCCAAGACCTATCCCCCTCTTGCGCAGCCACCAGATAGCGGATCCCTTATGCTAGTGCGGGATCGTCGACTCTGCCAACTGCCTTCAGATCAAGCAACGCCCATGCCGTTCGCGGCCAGCGCTTGCGCCTTTCCGCAGCCATTGTACTCGAGCCTGCGGCTCGAACCATCTTCACTCAAGCCGCCGTCTTCATCTTGAATTGATTTTGCGCACACGGCGGCATTCCGGAAGGAATGCGTGTCATCCGTATGGAACGCGCCGCAGCCGACGTTCTTGCTTTGCCTATCCCCGATCCAATCGAGGCTAAACAATTTGAGCGTCCGATAATAGTCACAGACATCCAGAAAAGCACAGCCGACCGACCGTGCCTTCGGCCGGGTGGCTGCCCCATTCCCCAGCTAAATCGGGCAATGCCCCCGGATTCATTCGTCAGCCAAAGCGGCATCCGCCGCCGCGAAACCTGAGCGAATGGCGCCTTCGATTGTCGCGGGCAGCCCCGTGTCCGTCCAATCTCCAGCCAGGAGGAGATTGGGCCATGCACTGCGGGTCTTAGGCCGCCGAACCTCTTCTGCTGGTGTGGCGGCGAAGGTGGCGCGTTTCTCTTTTATGATCTGCCATGCGGGTAGAGGCGAATCGATCTTCGTAACCAATTGAATTTCAGACCAGATTTTGGCGGCGACCTCTTCTCGTGGCGTCGCGATCAAACGGTCCGCGCCGCTGATCGTAACCGACAGCCGGCCGGGGAAAGCGAAGAGCCATTCCATCGTGCCGTTGATGATCCCGAGGATCGGCGGCTGGCCGGGCGGGGGCGCGATTTTGTAATGTGCGTTCACGATGGCGCGAAAAGACTGCGGCGTAGGCAAAGCTGGCAAAAGCGAGGCAGCAATCGGTGCCGGGACCGCCAGAACGAGAGCATCGCCAGGCTCAAGGGCAATCGTTTCGTCGCCAAAGGAGAGGGCTTTGACGTTACCCCCGTCCGCAGCGATGGCCGACAGCCGCCGCTCGAAGCGAATATCGACGCCCTTTGCCTCAAGATACCGCAGCGCCGGGGTGATGAAGGCTGTCGAAAGGCCCTGCGCCGCCACCAGTGGGCGGCAGGCGCGGCCGCCCTTGGCGAACGTCTCTCGCATGAGCCGGGCGGCGAGCGAGGCCGCGCCTTCCTCAGGCTGGGTGTTGAGTGCCGCGAGGAAAAACGGCTGCCACAATCGCTCCCAGAGCACACCCTCGCATTTCATCGCTTGCTTGAGTGTGGCCCCTTTCGCCGCGGTTAGCAGCGGCGCGACGCCGAAATAGTCGAGCGGCCCGGTGCCGGGCACACGACGATCTTTCTGAAAAATCCACCACGGAATGGCGCCGTCGCTCGGCTGCAAAAGCCAGCGCTCGCGGGTCTTCAGATCGATGAAAGCGAAGTCCGCATGATCCGGGCCGACAAGCTGATCCTCGCTGCCGACTTTGCGCAAAAATTCCTGGGCCGCGTAATTGCCGGAGAGCAACAGATGGTTGCCGTTGTCGATCTCCATCCCGAGCGTCGTATCGAAATAGGAACGGCAGCGGCCACCCGCCTGCGTCGCGGACTCGTGAATAATGATAGACCGTTTTCCGTCCGCCAGTCGCAACGCTGCGGCGAGGCCGGCCAGCCCGGCGCCGACGATATGAATGCGAGCCATCAGAACAGGCCGTGACGCAGCACAACGAACAGCAGTTGATGCTTTGGCAGCTTGATCTTTTGACGCGGTGGCGTGAAGCCGCGTGCCAATAAAGTGCCGAGAATGATTTGATAGGCCTCATACATGAGCCGCGGTGATTTCACGCTCGCGCGCGGGCAGCGCTTCATGATCGCGGCCGCTTCGGCGAAATGCTCTTTGGCGCGAGTGATCACCGGCGCGCAGGCGGCGGCAAGATGCGGGCTCGCAATGACATCCTGCGGATTGGTGCTCGTAATGCCCGCGGCGACAAGCGCCTCGCGCGGCAGATAGAGCCGGTTGATGCCGGCGTCCTCGTCAATATCGCGCAAGATGTTGGTGAGTTGCAGCGCGCGGCCGAGATGGTACGCGAGAGCTGCGCCTTCTTTTTCAGGCGTCCCGAAGACGCGGACCGAAAGCCGTCCCACCGCGCTCGCCACCCGGTCGCAATAAAGATCGAGTTTCTGCCAGTCCGGCGCCTGGATGTCTTCGCGCACATCCATTTCCATACCGTCGATGACGGCGAAGAAATCGTCTTTTTGAAGATTGAATTTTTTGATCGCAGCGAAGAGGCCAGCGAATTGCGGCGAGGGAAGCTTGCCCGCGCAAAGCGCATTAATATCCTGGCGCCATTGCTCCAGTTGTGTAAACCGCGGCGCTTGCGGGCCGCCATCGTCAGCGATGTCGTCAACAAGGCGACAGAAGGAATAGATTTCGAACATGCCGTCGCGCTGCGCGCGGGGCAGGATGCGCATCGCGGCATAGAACGAACTGCCGCTGGCGCGCGTCTGCGCACTCGGTGCCGCTTCGGCCTCGGCGACGCTCATGCGCGCCTCGTCTGCGCCGCCCCGGCCTGCGGCGCTCCTTTGACCCGGCCGATGAAACCGTCGCCGACGCCGAGCAGCGTCCAGCCAATCATTTCGGGCTTGTTGAGATGAACTTTCTGGCTCAGCGGATCGCGCGTCTGCAGCAGGGTCACGAGTGTCTGCGCCAAGCGGCCGATGACCGCGGTTTCAAGCGCGAGGCGCAGATCTTTCACTTGCTGCGACAACGTGCGCCCGAGCGTGACGAGCTTCGCGGTTTGCGCCGACAATTCATGCAGGCAGGCGAGAAGGTTGGGCGATGCAGCCGGTGCGGCCAGCGCCGTCACATCCGTGCCGTGGCGCGCCATCGCATCTTGCGGAATATAGACGCGATCGAGATTGCGATAATCGGCGCCACAATCCTGTGTGTGATTGATGATCTGCAAGGCCGAGCAGAGCGCGTCGTTCGCTGGCCATGTGGCTTCGCTCTCGCCATGCACGTCGAGAACATAGCGGCCGACCGGGGCCGCAGAATAGGCGCAGTAATGCATCAGCTCGTCGAAATTGGCGTAGCGGGTTTTCGTCGCGTCCATGCGGAAGGCATAGAGCAGGTCGAGCGCATGGCGCGCCGGCAGTTTGCGCGCGGCAAGCACGGCACGCAGCGGCTTGGCGACCTCGATGCTATCGTCCTTGCCAAGCAGCCCCGCCTCGAAACGGTCAAGCCCGGCGATCTTCTGGTCCGGCGTCAGATCCGGGCTGTCGGCGATATCGTCGGCGGCGCGAACGAAATTGTAGAAGGCGAGCACGGCCGGCCGATGCTCGCGCGCGATCAGGACTGAGGCGACAGGGAAATTCTCATCGCGATGCGTTTTCGTTGCCGGCTGTTCGATCACGTCGCTCATCTCAAATATCCGTGTGTGCCGAACCAGGCGAGGGCGTCTTCGAGGCCCTTTTTATAGGGTTGTGGCCGGTAGGCGAGTTCACGTTCCGCTTTCGCGGACGAGAAAAACATCAAATATTTGGCCATGCGCAGCCCGTCGAGTGTCAAAAAAGGTTCCCGGCAGCTGGACCGGGCCTTCGCCTCGACGACGGCGGCGAGCGGATAGAGGAGCCACCGCGGCACCTTTATCTTGGGCGGGCGGCGGCCGGTCAAGGCAGCGATTTCGCAGAGCATCTGGGCGAGCCGCACATTCTCGCCACCGAGAATGTAATGTTCGCCGATCTTGCCCCGTTCGAGCGCGGCGAGGTGTCCCGCCGCAACATCGTCGACATGAACGAGATTGAGCCCCGTGTCGACATAGCCGGGCATACGGCCTTGCGCTGCCTCGACGATGATTCGGCCCGTGGGCGTCGGCCTGACGTCGCGTTGGCCGATTGGCGTCGAGGGATGTACGATGACGGCCGGCAAGCCCTGCCGGGCGATCATATCCTTCACGATGATTTCCGCCGCGACTTTGCTGCGCTTATAGGCGCCGATCGCCTTGTCCAGCGGGAGTGAGCGGGTCTCATCGCCCGGCGTGCCGTCCGGCGGGATCGTGAGGGTCGCGACGCTGCTCGTATAGACGATGCGTTGCACGCCGGCTTTTTGCGCCGCCTGCATCAAAATACGTGTGCCGTCGCAATTGGTGCGCAGGATTTCGTCCGGGTCGGGCGCCCAGAGGCGGTAATCGGCCGCGACATGGAAGAGGAAGTTCACGCCGGACATGGCGCGTGCGACGGCTTCGGGGTCGCGCATGTCGCCCTCGACCAATTCGACGTTCAAATCGGCGAGATTGGTCCGCGCGCTGGCGGCCCGGACCAGGGCACGCACCGCATAGCCGGAGGCGAGAGCCGCGCGCGCGACTGCCGCACCGACGAAGCCTGACGCCCCCGTTACAAGGATTTTGTCGCCCGCCACGCTATCCGTCCTTACCCATCTGGAGGCGTTGCGGCTTAGCATTCCGTACGCGCCGGGAGCAACCTTGCGGCTGTTAGGGATAATCGGGAATCCCGAGGAATCGCGACAAGGTGAGCGTGTTACGCCGCCGCGCCGCCAAGGCGGCACGATTTTCTGGCCATTGGCGGCGATCCAGTCTAAAGGCGTTCCAATGTCATCCGATACCCTCCCGGCCGGGGATGATGCCGCCAGCGCCAAGCCGCGGCCCTCACCGAAAGCCCTTCTGGCGCTTCTGCCCTACGTCAAACGCTACAAGGGCCGTGTCCTTGCCGCTTTTGCGGCCCTGACCGTCGCCGCCGCGGCAACGCTCGTCGTGCCGGTCGCGGTGCGGCGGATGATCGATGCCGGCTTTTCGGTTCAAAGCACCGGAACGATCAACAGCTATTTCGGCGCGATGATCGGCGTCGTCGGCGTGCTCTCCCTGGCCTCGGGTGCCCGCTATTACCTCGTCAATACGCTGGGTGAACGCGTCGTCGCCGATCTGCGCAGCGCTGTCTTCAGACATCTCTCCGGTCTCGACGCGAGTTTCTTCGACAGCGCGCGAATCGGCGAACTGCTGTCGCGTCTCACCGCCGATACGACGCAATTGAAGGCGGCCTTTGGCGCCTCGGCCTCTGTCGCGTTGCGCAATTTTTTCATGTTCATCGGCGCGGTTGCGCTGATGGTCTACAGCAGTCCGCGACTCTCGGCCTATGTGCTCGTTGCGATCCCGGTCATCGTCCTGCCGCTCTATGCCGCCGGGCGCGCCGTCAGAAAACGCTCACGCGCCGCGCAAGATACGCTCGCCGATGCCAGCGCCTATGCGGCGGAAAATCTTGGCGCCGTGCGTGTGATGCAGGCGTTTGGCGCCGAAGCGGCGACCAATGCGCGCTTCACTGCCGCGGTCGAGAACTCATATAATGCCGCACGGCTTTCGACACTGGCGCGCGGCATTGTCACGGCAATCGCCATTTTCCTGGCCTTCGCGAGTGTCGTCGTGGTGCTCTGGCTCGGCGCGCATGACGTGCTCGCCGGACGCATGACCGGCGGCCTGCTCTCCCAATTCGTGCTTTACGCCGTGCTTGGCGCCGGTGCGCTGGGTGAATTGAGCCAGGTCTGGAATGAGATTTCGGCGGCCGCCGGCTCGGCTGGCCGTATCGGCGAAATCCTGGCGATCAAGCCGAAAATCATTGCGCCGGTGCCCACCGCGCTATTGCCCTCGCCCGGGAAGGGCGAGATCGTCTTCGATCATGTCAATTTCGCCTATCCGACCCGGCGGGACGCCCCGGCGCTGCACGATCTTTCGTTCCGGGTCGCGCCGGGCGAGACGGTCGCGATCGTCGGGCCGAGCGGCGCTGGCAAATCGACCATTTTCCAGCTTCTGCTGCGTTTCTACGATCCGCTCTCGGGCGTGATCGATCTCGACGGCGTCGATATCAAGACTGTCGATCCGGCCGAACTGCGCCGTCGCATCAGCCTGGTGCCGCAGGAGCCGGTGATCTTCGCGTCGAGCTTCGCCGACAACATCCGCTATGGCGCGCCGCAAGCCTCCGAAGCCGCGGTCGAAGCTGCCGCGAAAAAAGCCGCGGCGCAGGATTTTATTGGCGCCACGTCGCAAGGCTATGCGACGAATATTGGCGAGCGCGGCGTCACGCTGTCTGGCGGCGAACGTCAGCGCCTTGCCATCGCCCGGGCGATCTTGCGCGAGGCGCCGGTGCTGCTGCTCGATGAAGCAACCTCGGCGCTCGACGCGGCGAGCGAAGGTCTCGTCCAGCACGCGCTCGAAGAGTTGAAACAGGGCCGCACGACCCTCGTGATTGCACATCGGCTTGCGACGGTGCTGTCCGCCGATCGTATTCTCGTGCTGGAGGCGGGGCGCATCGTCGAGGAAGGCACGCATCAATCGCTCGTCGCCAAGGACGGCCTATACGCCAAGCTCGCCAAGATGCAGTTCGAGACCGGCGCGCTGGCGCTCAACGGCAGCCGCAGCGCCGCGGCGGAGTGAGACGTCTCGCAATAACGGGCGAAGCTTGCTAAAGCTCGCGCCATTCCTTCCGAGAAGAGACTTTCATGGGCTTTAAATGCGGCATCGTCGGTCTGCCGAATGTCGGCAAATCGACGCTTTTCAACGCGCAGACGCAGACGGCGGCGGCGCAGGCGGCCAATTATCCTTTCTGCACCATCGAGCCGAATGTCGGTGATGTTGCCGTGCCTGATCCGCGGCTCGAAGTTCTGGCGAAGATCGCCGGCTCAAAAGAGATCATCCCGACACGGCTGACTTTCGTTGATATTGCCGGTCTCGTGCGCGGCGCCTCGAAGGGCGAAGGTCTCGGCAATCAATTCCTCGCCAATATCCGCGAATGCGACGCCATTGCGCATGTCGTGCGCTGTTTCGAGGACGATGACATCACGCATGTTGAAGGCAAGATTTCGCCGCTCGACGATATCGAGACAATCGAAACTGAGCTGATGCTGGCCGATCTCGACAGCCTCGAAAAGCGCGCGCCCGCTTTGGAGAAGAAAGCCAAGGGCGGCGACAAAGAGGCCAAGGAGACCTTCGATATCGTCAGCCGCTGCCTTGTCCTGCTGCGCGAGGGCAAACCGGCGCGTCTCGCCGCGATCAAGCCGGAGGAGCAGAAAGCTTTCAACATGCTCGGCCTCCTGAGCGCCAAGCCGGTTCTCTATGTCTGCAATGTCGAGGAAGCGTCGGCCGACAAGGGCAATGCCTATTCCGAGCAGGTGAAAGTCCGCGCGGCGCAAGAAGGCGCGGGCGCTGTTACCGTCTCTGCGGCGATCGAAAGCGAGATCGCATTATTGCCGATGGCGGAGCAGAAGGATTATCTCGAAGCTGTCGGGCTGGAAGAGCCGGGGCTCAATCGCGTCATCCGCGCCGGCTATGCGCTCCTGCATCTCATCACCTATTTCACGGTCGGCCCCAAAGAAACCCGCGCCTGGACGATCGAAGTCGGCACCAAAGCACCGCAGGCCGCGGCCGTGATTCATACGGATTTCGAGAAGGGCTTCATCCGCGCTGAAACGATTGCCTATGCGGATTACGTCGCCGCAAACGGCGAGGCCGGCGCGCGCGAGGCGGGCAAGTTCCGCCTCGAAGGCAAAGATTATGTCGTCGCCGACGGCGACGTGCTGCATTTCAGGTTTGCGAATTAGCCGGCTTCGCGAGCACTGTTTCCCAGAGCCAAGGCGCCAGTGCGATTGCGGCGAGTGTGCCGGCGCATTGTGCGAGCACGAATCCGGGGACATTGGACGGCGCGATCCCCGCAAACGTGTCTGAATAAGCGCGGGCGAGCGTAACTGCGGGATTGGCGAAGGATGTCGAGGCGGTGAACCAAAAGGCCGCGACGATATAGGCGCCGATCGCGTAAGGCGTCGCGTCCGGGTTTCGCGCCGCGCATCCGAAGATCGTCATCAAAAGACCGAAGGTGGCAATCGCTTCGCTCAGACATTGGCCGGGGCCGGACCGTGCATGCATCGACACTTGCATGAGCGGCAGGGCGAACATGGCATGCGCCGCGAGGACGCCAGCAAAGGCGCCGGCAAGCTGTGCGACGACATAGCTTGCCGCTGTTGCGACGGTCAGTTCGCCGCGCATGAAAAGGGCGAGGCTGACGAGCGGGTTGAAGTGCGCGCCGGAGATTGGGCCAAAGATCAATATCAGGACGGCCAGCATAGTACCTGTTGCAAGGCTATTGCAGAGCAAGGCGAGTGCGCCGTCGCCGTGAGCTAAACGCTCGGCCATGATGCCCGAGCCGATGATCGCTGTAAGCAGAAAGGCTGTCCCCAGCCATTCGGCAGCCAGGCGCTGCGAAAGCCGCATCAGTTTTACCCGGCGGCTTCTTTAGTGTCGGTCGTCTGGCCGATCTCTTTTAACTTCGCTTGCAGACTGGACTCGTCGAGCGCACGAAAAGGCAGCAAGGCGAAAAGTTCGACGCGCCGGTGCAACATCCGATAGGCTTCGTTAAAGGCTTGGGCGATCTCGGCGGGCGTTCCTTTTGCCTCCGCCGGGTCGGGCACGCCCCAATGCGCGGTGACCGGATGTCCGAGCCAGACCGGGCAGGCTTCGCCCGCAGCATTATCGCAGACCGTGAAGATGAAATCGAAAATGGGACCGCCGGGCAAAGCGAACTCATCCCATGATTTTGGGCACAATGACGAAACGTCGTGGCCGAGGTTTTTCAGGAGCGTCAAGGTGTTCGGATTGATGTCGCCCTTGGGATGAGAACCCGCGCTGAAGGCGCGAAATTTTCCAGCGCCAATGTCGTTGAGAATTGCTTCGGCGATGATCGAGCGCGCCGAATTTCCGGTGCAGAGAAACAGGACGTTGAATATCCGGTCTGACATCGTGAAGCTCGATCTCTGGTTACGCGGGGGATTTGTGACGTTTGCCGGATGCGGGCTTGCAGACTTGCGCCGGCGTGCAAGGCACGCCCCCGCAGCAATTCTCGGTGAGATAAGCGAGTAACGCGTTTATCGTCGTGAAATGCGCCGTGTAGATCATCGCGCGGCCTTCGCGCCGAACGCTGACCAGGCCCGCCATGCGCAACCGATCGAAATGAAAGGTGAGCGTATTGGGCGGAACGCCAAGCGCCGCCGCAATCTGCCCGGCTTGCATCCCCTCCGGCCCCGCCTGCACCAGCAAGCGGAACGCATCGAGACGACTTTCCTGCGCAAGGGCGGCAAGCGTCGCAACGGCATCATTTAATTCCATACTTCGACGAATATCGAAATATATAATTTACGTCAAGCAGTGACGTGCTGCATTTCAGGTTTGCGAATTAAAGCGCCCCTGCGGCTCACCCTTTCCAGGGCGAATTGCGGATCACGCTGCAGAAATTGCCGCGATGAAAATGCGGATCTTTGTCCGCCAGCACATCGGCTTTCACATTGCCGAATGTCGTCTCCGGCTTGTGCTTGATGCCTTCGTAGAAGGCCTGGATGATGTCTTCCTTGAAATGCGGGGTGCGCCGATGCGCGTGGACGACGGCTTCGCGCTCGACGTCGCTGTATTCGGGATAGGTCAGGCCGAGCACATCCATTTCGACACCGGCCGTCACGAGCGCGACGATGGGGTGCATATATTGCGGGATGCCGGGCGTCGTATGCAGCGCGATGGCCGTCCAGACTGTATCGATGTCGCTTTGCGCGAGCCCATGGCGCTTTAGAAAATCCCGCGCAGCGTTGGCGCCGTCGACTTCGAAACGGTCGTGGTCGCTGCTATGCTGCGCCGTCAGCCCCATATCGTGGAACATGGCGCCTGTATAAAGCAACTCGGGGTCGAAGCTGAGACCGCGATGTGTGCCGGCGAGCGCGCCGAAATAATAGACCCGGCTTGAGTGATTAAACAAAAGCGGCGAGGCGGTATCCCGCACCAGTTCAGTGACTTCGCGTGCCAATTTGCTGTCGGGTATGCGCACGCCTGAGATATCGAGCGTCATAGCGTCTCTCCTTTAACTTGCCTTGCCAGCAAAATAAAAGGCGCCTACCGTGGCTGCAATTGACGTATCACGTCGATTTCTGCCAAAACCCGACTGAAACTGACATCCATGGCAGCCATCAGAACCGTCGCGATTCTTGCCCCGCCGGGGGTCCAATTACTGGACGTTTCCGGGCCGCTCGACGTTTTCGCTGAGGCCAATGTCCAGACGGGCAAGATTATCTATCGGCCGCTCGTCGTCGGCATTGAGGCAGCTCCAATCCGCAGTTCCTCCGGCGTTCGATTGATGCCGGATGCTGTCATGGGTGCGCGGCACGACGAAAAGATTCACACTTTGCTTGTCGCGGGTTGCCCGGATATCGCCGATAGGCCAGCCGATCCGGCGATGATCGCCTGGCTGCGTGATGTGACGGCCGGCGCGCGTCGCTACGGTTCCGTGTGCAGCGGGGCTTTTCTGCTTGCCGCCGCCGGTCTGCTCGATGGGCGCCGCGTCACGACACATTGGGCTGTGGCGGGCCGATTGGCGGCGCGTTATCCGTCGGTCATCGTGGATGAGGATGCGATCTATTTGCGTGACGGACGTTTGCGCACCGCCGCCGGTGTGACGGCGGGGCTCGATCTGGCCTTGGCTCTGGTGGAGGAAGATCTGGGCCGCGACATTGCAATGAAAGTCGCGAGCCAGCTCGTCATGTTTTTCAAGCGACCTGGCGGCCAGCGTCAATTCAGCCGCAAAGGCGAAGCTGCTCCCGCGGGCCGTTCGGCCTTACAGGAGCTTCAGCGTTGGGTTATCGCCAATCTCGCCAAGGATCATAATGTCGCTGCTCTCGCGAAGCGGGCGGATCTCAGTCCGCGCCATTTCGCGCGTTTGTTCCACAGCGAGGTTGGTGTCACGCCGGCGGCGTGGGTTGAAAGCATACGCGTTGATGCAGCGCGGCAAATGCTTGAATCCGGTCGCGTGGCGCCGAAGCAGGTCGCAGCAAAATGCGGCTTCGCGGATGCCGATACGTTGCGTCGCGCCTTTTCGCGGCACGTCGGCGTGACGCCCGCCGAATACCGGAAACGCTATGTGTGGCTGGAGAACTGAGCACTGATGATGATCTGATCTGACCTTGACGGCACTTGGATTGCCAATGCTAAAGTTGCAGTGGCGGCCGGAGATTGAACCATGTGCGCAACTTGCGGCTTTCTCACACACCAACATTTGAGTTTCGCGCGCCGCGATGTGCTCGCGCTTGGCGCCGCCTTCAGCGCCGCTTTCGCGGTGCCGGCACTTGCCGCCGAAGACACGCCGCCGCCGAAACCGCAAAATGTTCTTACGCCGGACGAAGCTCTCGCGCGGCTTGAGGCCGGCAACAAACGTTATGTCGGTGGCGTCGCAAAGCGGCACGATTTCGTCGCCGAACGCGAAGCACTTGTCGGCGGCCAAAATCCATTCGCGGGAATTCTCTCTTGCGCCGACTCGCGCATCGCGCCGGAATATGCCTTCGACACGTCACGCGGTGATCTCTTCGTCGTTCGCGTTGCCGGCAATTTCGTCAATGTCGATAATCTGGCGAGTTTCGAATATGCCGTCGCGGTGTTGAACACGCCGCTGATCTTGGTTCTTGGCCATGAGGCTTGCGGCGCCGTGAAGGCGGCGATCGCCGCGGTCAAAGACAAAGCGACGTTTCCCGGCCATATTCAAGATCTGACCACCAGTCTCTCGCCAGCCGTGCGTCTGGTTCTCGACAGGACCGGCGATCTTCTCGAGAACGCGACGGAAGAAAATGTTCGCCGCAACGTGGCCGCGTTGAAATCGGCCAGCCCGGTTCTTGATGCCGCAGTCGCGGACAAGAAGCTCGCTATCGTCGGCGGTATCTACAGGCTGGCGAGCGGCGAGGTCGAGATCATCGCCTGAGGAAAAGGCATGACTCTCACATCCTGGCTATGGCTCGCAACGGGCTGCTATGCCGCGCACATTTTGGAGGAATATCAGCTCAATTGGCGCGATTGGGCGCGTCATGTCATCGGCCTGCCAGTCGAGTGGGGTGATTTCTATGTCACCAACGCGGTTGTTGTCGTTCTTGGCATCGTTGCCCCAAATCTCGCCGTTGCGTCGCCGGCACTGGCTTTGGCCTTTCCGGCGCTCATGCTGATCAATGCGACGTTATTCCATGTCCTGCCGGTCATCCTGACGAAGGGACGATTTTCGCCGGGCCTCTTCACCGCGATCATCTTGTTCTATCCCATCGGGATCGCCTGCTTCGCCCGCGCCGCTGCGCAAGGGTTACTCGATGTTGGTACGGTGATCGTCAGCTTCGGCCTTGGCGCACTCCTCATGACCTATCCGATCGTCATGATCAGAATTCGCGGCCTCCCTTACTTTCGTCAGGATCGCTGACCGGCGGGTCTTGATCCGGGACTTGCCGCTTGTCCTTCACTCGCTATAAGGCGCCATGTCTTCGATTGCATCCGATACGGCCGGTGGCCTGCTGCGCCATCGGCCCTTTCTGTTTTATTTTTTGGGTCGGGGTTTCACGGAATCCGCCTCGCAGATCGCCGCCGTCGCTGTCGGTTGGCAGGTCTACACACTGACCGGCAGCGCGCTCGCTCTCGGCCTTATCGGACTCGCGCAATTCGTACCTGTGCTTTTGTTGACGCTCTTGGCCGGCCATGCTGCCGACCGCTACGACCGCCGGCGCGTGCTCCAGCTTTGCCAATTCTGTGCTGGCCTTATCGCGATCTTTCTTGCTGTCGGCAGCTTTGGCGGGTGGCTTACAGTGCCGGAGATTTTCGCCGCCGTCGTGCTCATCGGCATCTTTGACGCCTTCGAAAGCCCGGTGAAAGGCGCGCTCCTGCCGGCGGTTGTCCCCGAGGGCACGCTGCAGAAGGGCGCTGCGCTGTCGAGCGGCGCGATGCAGATGGCCTCGATCGGGGCGCCCGCGCTGGGCGGCTTCATCTATGCGCTGGCGCCCGGCGCGCCCTACGCTGTTGCAGCGGTGCTTTGGCTTCTGGCGACGCTCGCAAACGGCGCGATCAAGCTTGAGCGGCCTATTCTGACGAAGGCATCTGCGCCGCTCGAAGGCCTTTTCGACGGCGTCAAATTCGTGCGTGACAATCCGGCGATCCTTGGGACGATTTCGCTCGATCTTTTCACCGTTCTGTTCGGTGGCGCCACCGCGCTTTTGCCGGTCTATGCGAAGGACATTCTGCACACGGGGCCGTGGGGCCTCGGCGTGTTGCGCGCGGCGCCCGCCATCGGCGCGCTGCTCATGGCCACCTATCTTGCGCATCATCCGTTGAAGCGCCGGGCCGGGCTGCGCATGTTTCAGGCGGTCATCGGTTTTGGCCTCGCGACGATCGTCTTTGCGCTGTCACACCTGCTCTGGCTCTCGCTGATCGCGCTCGCGGTGGCAGGCGCAGCCGATATGGTGAGCGTGGTGATCCGCGTGTCGCTGGTCCAGCTTGCGACACCGGATGCGATGCGTGGCCGCGTCGGCGCGGTTAACTACCTTTTCATCGGCACTTCGAATCAATTGGGCGAGTTCGAGAGCGGCACCTTGGCGGCGCTCCTCGGGGCGATGCCGGCGGTTCTGCTGGGCGGAATCGCCTCGATCGGCATTGCCTTGCTTTGGATGCGGCTATTCCCCACCTTGCGTGATGTCCAGACATTGGAATAATTGCGGGTCATGAAGGCGAAGGCTTCGATTTTTGCTGCTCTGGGTCTCGTCGCCCTGGGCAAACCGGCGCAAGCGTCGGAGGCGTGGCCTGACACGTTCCGTGGTCGGCTCGAAGCTTGGGCGCTCATGGAAACGCTGAACGCGACCTTGCTCGCTTCGAACAGCGCGACCAAAACGCTCGAATCCTGGTGCGGCACGCATCACATGGCCACCGACGCGGTTCTCCATGCGCGACTGCGCCGCGACGTCCAGAAGCCCATCACGGCCGAGCAGCGCAAGCGTCTCAACATCGGGGCAAACGAGCCTGTGGTCTATCGCCGTGTCGATCTCGTTTGCGGCGATCACGTCCTGTCGCAGGCCGATAATTGGTATGTGCCGAGCCGTTTACAGCCGGCGATGGAAAAGGCGCTGGAAACCAGCGACATTCCCTTCGGTCGCGCCATAATGCCCCTGCATCCGCGCCGTCAGACCATTGGCGTCGATCTTTTGTGGCGCCCGTTGCCGGACGGCTGGGAGGTCAATCCGCCAGCCGATCATTCGAGCGCCAGCCTGGCGATTCCGCCGGTTTTGTTCGAGCATCACGCGATTGTGTTCGCTGCCGACGGCCAGCCGGTTTCTGAGGTCGAGGAGCATTATACCAGCGCTGTTCTCGATTTCCGCCATAGCGAGTAACCGATGCGGTGCGCCGCGCTCGTCGCGGGAGCCATCCTGCTCATCGTGATAGGTGGCGGCATGTGCTGGTGGCTGCACCGGATCAACCATCGCGATGATCTCTGGCATCATGTCAATGACGAATGCGTGCCGTCCCAGCAAGCGTACGGCGATCCCGCGCCCTGCGCGTTCGTCGCGCTCGGTCAGGGAATCGCGCGTGGCTTCGTCATCTACAAGGACCAGGTCGGCAAGACGCAATTTCTGCTGATCCCGACGCGCAAGATTTCCGGCATCGATGATCCGAGTCTCCTGCTGCCGGGCGCGCCGAATTACTGGGCGTCGGCCTGGCAGGCGCGCGCCTATGTCGAGAAAGCCGCGTGGCGCGCAATTCCCTGGGATGACATCGGGCTCGCCATCAATTCAGCGGTCACGCGCAGTCAGGATCAATTGCACATTCATATCGATTGCATTCAGCCCGATGTGCATGCGGCGCTCGTCAAATATATCGGCAACGTCGGCGCGATCTGGGCGAGATTTCCCGTGCCACTGCACGGTGTGCCCTATCTTGCACGTCGCATCGTGGCGACGGATCTTGCGGCCGAAGACCCGTTCAAGCTGCTTGCGACCGGCGTACCAGGCGCAGCGCAGGACATGCGCGACCAGACATTGGCGCTGATTGGTGCCGATTTTGGTGGCGGCGAAAAGGGATTTGTTCTGCTCGCCGGGCGTGCGGACATCGCCAAGCTGCGGTTCGCACACGCCGCCAATCTGCTCGATCATTCGTGCAAGCTGTTAGGCTATTGAGCGTCATCGGGAGGATCTGTTCGGTTCAGAGCACGTCATGCCGGCCTTGTGCCGGGCATCCATGCCGAGACGTTGCTATAACGATTGCAGTGACGCGGCAGAGTCACCCGCGTGGATTGCCGGGACAAGGCCCGGCCATGACGCCGAGGCCTTTGCGCGCCTCGTAATGACGGGGCTTAGCCCGCTGCCTGCGTCACAAGCTTGGTGACGAGATAGGCGTCCATCGCCTCGGGGCCGCCCTCGCTGCCGTAGCCGCTGTCCTTGACGCCGCCGATGGGCAATTCGGGCGAACTCAGATGCGAATCGTTGATCGCCACCATGCCGGCCTCGATCTGGCGCGCCAGCGCGTCGGCCGTCGCTGCCGATGAGGTGAAGGCATAGGAGGCCAGGCCGTAGGCGAGCCGGTTCGCTTCCGTGACTGCTTCGTCGAAGCTCTCGAACGAATTGACGAGTGCGATCGGGCCGAACGGCTCCTCGTTCATCGCCCGCGCATTGGTTGGGACATGCGCGAGGATTGTCGGCGCGAAGAAATAGCCCTTGTGGCCCTGGCGCGTCCCACCAATGATGAGCTTGGCGCCCTTCTTGACCGCATCGGCAACGAAGCTTTCAAGCGCCGCAATGCGGCGCGGATTGGCGAGCGGGCCGACATCGGTCGCAGAATCGAGACCGTCGCCGATTTTCAGCGCCTTGGTCGCCGCCACGAAACGCGTCAGAAAATTTTGGTAGACGTCGCGTTGAACAAGGAAGCGTGTCGGCGCCGTGCAGGCCTGCCCGGCATTGCGGAACTTGCGCGCCACGAGAACGCGCAACGCGACATCGATGTCGGCATCGTTGAAGACAATCGCGGGCGCGTGGCCGCCAAGTTCCATCGTCGCGCGTTTCATATGCGCGCCGGCGAGAGCCGCCAATTCCTTGCCGACGGCCGTGGAGCCGGTGAAGGAAATCTTGCGGATCAAAGGATGCGGAATGAGATGCGCGGAAATTTCCGCCGGTACGCCGAAGACGAGGTTGACGACGCCAGCCGGCACACCGGCATCGGCGAGGGCGCGGATGAATTCAGCCGGAGAACCCGGCGCTTCTTCCGGCGCTTTGACGATGATCGAACAGCCCGCCGCGAGCGCCGCGGCGAGCTTGCGCGCGATCTGGTTGATCGGAAAATTCCACGGCGTGAACGCGGCGACCGGGCCGACAGGCTCTTTCAGAACCAGATTGGTGATGTTTGGCGCACGCGCCGGGACGACGCGGCCATAGGCGCGCCGCGCCTCTTCGGCAAACCAATCGAGCGTGTCGGCGGCGACGCTAATTTCGACCTTGGCTTCCTTGACTGGCTTGCCTTGTTCGCGCGTCATGATGAGCGCGATCTTTTCGCTCCGCTCGCGCAAGAGTGCCGCCGCGCGACGCAGGATTTTGCCGCGCTCGAAGGCCGACATGGCACGCCACACGGCAAAGCCTTTTTGGGCTGCCGCCAGCGCTGCGTCGAGATCGGCGATCTCGGCACGCGCGACCGTGCCGATCACGTCTTCCGTTGCCGGATTGATCACGTCGAGCGTTCGACCGCTCGCACCCGGGCGCCATGCGCCGTCGATAAAGAGAGAAACGTCCACAGCCATCTTTCGCCACGGCGGTAAAGGCCGCCGGTTTCATGCGTTCTTCATATAGTGCGGGCGATGGCGTTTCGCTTGGTCTAAATCGTCACGGCGCGTAGGAGGCCTCGAGGGGCGCGGCGGCGTGCGGCACGACGTTATTGGATTTTTTTCCGGCGAGCCATGCGGCCGCGGCAGCCCGGCCATGATCGCGCAACGTCGTCAGGAAATTCCAGTCGAGATTGGTCGCGTTTGCGTCGGCAAGGCCGTCGAAGGCTTCCTCCGCCGAGATCTGATGGATCGCAAGACGGCGCAATTTGCGGCTTTCGCTCGACAGCAGGCCGGAAAGCTTCTGACTGCGGTCGATTTGCCGCTCCAGCGTTTCCAACTCGGTCTGCAGCGAGGCGTTGAACGTGATCTGATCAAGCCGGCGCAGGATTTCGCGCGAGCTCGTCGGCGTTTCGGCGCTGAGCATGGGCGTAATGCGCACGACCAGCAGATCTGTCGCCTGGCTCGCAGAAACGAGATCGACAAGCGGCGGATTGGCGGAATAACCGCCGTCCCAATACGCGATATCGTCGATTGTCACCGCATGGTGGAAGAGCGGTAGACAGGACGAGGCGAGCACGACATCCGCGTTGATCTCGGCATTGGCGAAAATGCGCGCGCGCCCGTCCGAGACGCGCGTCGCCGCAATCAGCAGGCGGATTGGCGACGAAACTTTCAGTCGCTCAAAATCGATCTCCTCGTTGAGGAGCGTGCGCAGCGGATTCACGTCGAGCGGATTGTATTGATAGGGCGAGAGCAGCCGCGCCCAGGCCGAGAAGGTGCCCGCGGCGCCACCGGGCGCGAAATGCGCCGTCGATCCGAAGGGGCCGAAGGCGGCATTGCGACTCAGCCGCTCCCAGAAATGTGTGAGCTTCTCGCGCGCGCCATCGCGGCCACCCGCCGCGAGGCCATCGGCCAGCAGCACGGCGTTCACCGCACCGGCCGACGTGCCGCTGACGGTATCGAAATCCACATCACCCGATTCGAGCAGGCGATCGAGCACGCCCCAGGTGAAGGCACCGAACGAGCCGCCGCCCTGCAAAGCCAGCGACAAGTGTGATGGCGGCCAAACGGCGCTGCCGCGGCCGAGCGCCGTGCCCAGCGTCTGTTCGACGCTCTCCAATAAGTTCATTCCGCACTCCAAAATTTCCCGCCGGCGTCAGGCGTCACCAGCGATGTTGGGCTCTGATATAGTGCATTGCAATATGGATTGCGAATGGCGCACAGGAGACGGATTTATGTGGAAATCCCATAGTGTTATGAAACGCACAGTGTGACGAATGGGTCCAAATCCGTCACATGTCAGTGCAATGCAACATAAGCCTTTGAAATCGACGCGGTTTAGTTAAATTTGGCGCGGCGCGCAGCGTGGCATCGCTTCGAATTGCCGCTTATGTTAGCCACACGCGGACCCTTTTTGAGCCCTTCTCACATCATGTCGCTGCACAATCGCCCGGTGAAAACCGGAGACCATGTCTTCCTCGTCGACGGCTCGTCGTTCATTTTCCGCGCCTATTTCCAATCGATTCGGCAGGATGCGAAATACAATTATCGGTCGGACAATCTGCCGACCGGCGCCGTGCGTTTGTTCTGCAACAAGCTTTTCCAGTTCGTCCGCGAGGGCGCGGCGGGGATCATGCCGACGCACCTCGGTATTATTTTCGACAAATCGGAAAATTCGTTCCGCCGCGAAATCTACCCGCCCTACAAGGGCAATCGCTCCGAGCCGCCGGAAGATTTGATTCCGCAATTTCCGCTGATGCGGGCGGCTGTCCGCGCCTTCGGCCTTCTGCCGATCGAACAGGACCGTTACGAAGCCGACGATCTCATCGCGACCTATGCATGCCAGGCGCGCGCGCGCGGCGCCGATGTACTAATTATATCGGCGGACAAGGATTTGATGCAGCTCATCCGCGACGGCGTCGCCATGTACGATCCGGCGTCGGGCGAAGCGGGGGCCAAAGGTGCGCGCGAGGAGCGGCGTATCGGCCTCGCCGAAGTGCAGGATTATTTCGGCGTGCCGCCGGAAAAGGTGATCGATGTGCAGGCGCTGGCCGGCGACTCGACCGACAACGTACCGGGCGCGCGCGGCATCGGCGTCAAGACCGCGGCGCAACTCATCAATGAATATGGCGATCTCGATACATTGCTGGCGCGCGCCGGCGAGATCAAACAGCCCAAGCGCCGCGAAATTCTTACTGCGCCCGAGAGCGTCGAACTGATCAAGGTTTCGAAGCAGCTCGTCACACTCGTCCGCGATGTCGCACTCGACGTGCCGCTCGACGATCTCGGTCTGGAGCAACCTGAGGGCAGGACACTCGTCGGCTTCCTCAAGGCGATGGAATTCACGTCGATCACCAAACGCGCCGCCGAAACGTATGGCGTTGTGGCGGAAGCCATCGACGCTGACAGTGCTTTTGTTGGCGCCGCTGGCTGGCGTGGCCGCAATGGCGACATCATCGAAACCGTTGAGGCGATCGAAGAAGCCGAAGAGAAGATCGAGGAAGCCAAACCCGCACCGTCAGGACCGCGCAGGAATGCGCGCTATGGCGAAGCACCGCAGCGCCAGATCGCGCCATCCGGACCGGCGGAGCTTGCCGCCGCACGCGCGGCGCTAGCGCTCGCCTCATCCTTTGACCGCAGTACCTACAAGACGATCTCAGACTTCGCTGCGCTCGATACGATCATTGCCGCAGCTTTCGACGCCGGATTCGTCGCCATCGACACCGAGACCTCGTCGCTCGATCCGATGCAGGCCGAGCTTATCGGTGTCTCGCTCTGCGTTGTGGAAGGGCAGGGCGTCTACGTGCCGCTGCGCCATCGCGGCGAGGGCGCGGGCGATCTGTTTGGCGGCGACGCGCTGCTGCGGGGTCAGTTGCCCGACGGCGATGTGCTTGCGCGGCTGAAGCCGCTGCTCGAATCCGAAAGCGTCTTGAAGATCGCGCATAATTCCAAATTCGATACGCTTGTGTTCAGGCAGCACGGCATTGCGATGCGGCCCATCGACGATACATTGCTGCTCTCGTACGTACTCGACGCCGGCCTGACCGATCACGGCATGGATGTGCTGAGCGAGAAATTCTTCCACCATAAGCCGCTGGCGTTCGGCGAGGTCGCGGGCTCAGGCCGTACATTCATCGGTTTCGCGCGTGTGCCCATCGATAAAGCGACCGAATATGCGGCGGAAGACGCCGACGTCACTCTGCGGCTGTGGAATGTGCTGAAGCCGCGCCTGCCGGCCGAGCGCATGACTAGTGTCTATGAGGCGCTGGAGCGGCCGATGGTCGAGGTGCTTGCGCGAATGGAAGCGCGCGGCATTTCCATCGACCGGACGATTCTCTCGCGTCTGTCCGGCGAATTTGCGCAGGACATGGCGCGGCTAGAGGCCGAGATATTCGAACTCGCGGGCGAGAGCTTCAACCTTGGCTCGCCGAAACAATTGGGCGACATTCTCTTCGGTAAGATGGGCCTCTCCGGCGCGCGAAAGACGGCGACGGGTGCCTGGTCGACGGCGGCGGGCGTGCTCGAAGATTTGGCCGAGGAAGGCAATCACTTCGCTGGCCGTATTCTCGACTGGCGGCAACTCTCAAAGCTGAAATCAACTTACACCGACGCGCTGCCAGGCTACGTCAATCCGCGTACGCATCGCGTTCATACCTCCTATGCGCTCGCCGCGACGACGACAGGTCGACTTTCGTCGTCCGAGCCGAATTTGCAGAACATTCCGATCCGCACCGAGGCAGGGCGAAAAATCCGTCGTGCGTTCATCGCGACGCCTGGGCACAAACTCATCTCGGCGGATTATTCGCAGATCGAATTGCGGCTTCTCGCGCATATCGCCGACATTCCGCAATTGCGTCAGGCGTTCGCGGACGGCCTCGACATTCACGCGATGACGGCCTCGGAAATGTTCAGCGTGCCCATCGAAGGCATGCCATCGGAGGTGCGCCGCCGCGCCAAGGCGATCAATTTCGGCATCATCTACGGCATTTCCGCGTTCGGTCTCGCCAACCAGCTCGGCATTCCGCGCGACGAGGCCGGCGCTTACATCAGGCAATATTTTGAGCGCTTTCCCGGCATCCGCGCTTACATTGACGCGACGAAGGCAACCGCCCGTGCGCAAGGCTATGTGACGACGCTCTTCGGCCGCAAATGCCATTATCCGCGCATCAATGCGTCGAACCCGTCGGAGCGCGCCTTCAACGAGCGCGCGTCGATCAATGCGCCGATTCAGGGGTCAGCCGCCGACATCATCCGCCGCGCCATGGTGCGGATGGAGGGTGCGCTGGATAGGGCAGGGCTCTCGGCGCAAATGCTTCTGCAGGTGCATGATGAACTCGTCTTCGAAGTGCCGGATGCCGAGGTCGAGGCAACGATCGCGCTGGTGCGCAAAGTGATGGTGGACGCGCCGCATCCGGCGGTGCAACTCTCGGTGCCTCTGCAAGTCGAGGCCAAGGCGGCGCAGAACTGGGACGAGGCGCATTGAGTGACGCCATAGCGCCGCCGCCCTTGTGGCTCGCGCTGCCGTTCGCGGGGCTTTTGCTCTCCATCGCGCTCGGGCCGATCCTGGCGCGGCGTATATGGCATGTGCATTACGGCAAGGCTGCCGCCGTCTGGGCCGCGCTGGCGCTTGTTTCGCTGTTCGCAACGCAAGGTTTGACGCCGACTCTCGCATCGCTCGCCCACACGTTGCTCGCGGACTATCTGCCCTTTATCCTCATGCTGTTCGCGCTTTACACGACCGCAGGCGGCATTGTCGTTTCCGACCTTGCGCCGGCGACACCGCGCGTCAATACGCTGCTTTTGGCGACAGGGACATTGGCGGCGAGCCTTGTCGGCACGACCGGTGCGGCAATGATTTTCATCCGGCCAGTGCTGCAGGCAAATGCCCAGCGCCGACATAAAGTTCACGTCATCATCTTCTTCATTTTTCTCGTCGCAAACGTTGGTGGTGCGCTGAGCCCGCTTGGCGATCCACCGCTGTTCTTCGGCTTTTTGCGAGGCGTCGATTTCTTCTGGCCGGCGCGCCATTTGTGGCCGCAGTTTGCGCTCGTCGCAGGTCTGCTGCTGGCTTTGTTCTTTGTTCTCGACACTTATTTTCACGCGAAAGAGCCGAAGATCACGCCGGAACGGACTTTGCTCGAAATTCGCGGACTGCCAAATGTCGCGCTTATCGCCGCTGCGGTTCTCACGATCATCGGCAGCGCAATCTGGCGTCCGGGTATCGACTTTGAAATTCTGGGTACGCACATTGCCCTGCAGGATCTTTTGCGCGGCATTGCCTTGCTTGCCATCGGTCTCGTTTCGATTACGCTGACACCGCAGGCCGATCACGAGGCCAATCATTTTTCCTGGGAGCCGTTAGAAGAGGTCGCCAAACTCTTCGCGGCAATCTTCATCTGCATCATTCCGGTGATGGCGATGCTGACGGCGAAGACGCACGGGCCGTTTGCGCCGGTGATCGCATTCCTGTCTCGCCCTGACGGCGCGCCGCACGATGCGGCCTATTTCTGGACGACCGGGTTGTTGTCATCGATACTCGATAATGCGCCGACTTATCTCGTCTTCTTCGGGCTCGCCGGCGGCGACGCAACGGTGCTTTCAGGCGAGCTGGCTCGCACGCTCGCGGCGATCTCGCTCGGCGCGGTCTTCATGGGCGCGCTGACCTATATCGGCAATGCGCCGAATTTCATGGTCTATGCGCTGGCGCGCCGCGCCCGCGTGCCGATGCCGAGCTTCTTCGGCTATCTGCTCTGGTCGAGCGTGAGTTTGGTGCCGGTGTTTGTTTTAGTGACGCTGATATTTTTCGTGTGATGGTCAATCCGCGGCGTTCGCGTCCTTCAACTCATGCTTCATCATCAGCGGCACCTGCGCGATGGTAAACAGGAAGATGACGATCACGACGCCGGGGAATTTGAATGCGACCCAGACATTGTTGGATTGCGTGCGCCAGATGATCTCGTTGAGGATCGCAAGCCCCAGAAAGAACACGCCCCAGCGCAAGGTGAGAATGCGCCAGCCTTCCTCGGTCAATGGCATGGCATTGTCGAGGACGATTTCGAGGATCGGCTTCTTCAGATAAAGGCCGCCGAGCAGCGCCAGACCGAAGATCGCATAGAGGAACGTCGGCTTCATCTTGATGAAGCGCGGGTCTTGAAAATAGAGCGTCAACGCGCCGAAGATCACGACGAGGATCGCGGTGACGAGCGGCATCACCGGCAGGCGGCGCAATTGCATGTAAGACACGACGAGCGCGATGAGCACGGCCGGGATCAGCACCACGGTCGCGGTGAAGAGGCCGGCATTTTCACCCACAAGCAGATGCGCGGGCAGGACAAGATGTGCGAAGGGCGCAAAGAGCTTCGGCCGTGAGTTGGCGAAGAAAAAGAGCAGCAGCGGGCCCAGTTCGAGCGTCATCTTGAGCCACGGCGGTGGCCCCGGTTTTTTGGTGAGTGGCTTTTCGGCAGTTTCGCTCATGTGTTGATGCTCATTCGTCGAGCCCGGCGATGGCGCGGGCAAAATCGCGGGCCGTGAAGGATTCGAGATCGTCGGCACTTTCGCCGACGCCGATGAAATGGATCGGCAGTTTGAACTTTTCGGCGATCGCGACAAGAATGCCGCCACGCGCGGTGCCGTCGAGCTTGGTCATCACGAGGCCGGTGACACCGGCGACGCGGCTGAAAATCTCGACCTGGTTCAGCGCGTTCTGGCCCACCGTGGCATCCAGCACGAGCAGCACGGCATGTGGTGCCTCGGGGTCGAACTTCTTCATCACGCGGATGATCTTTTCGAGCTCGGCCATCAATTCGGTGCGGTTCTGCAAGCGCCCGGCGGTGTCCATGATGAGCAGATCGGCATTCTGTTCTCGCGCAGCCTTCAAGGCGTCGAAGCCGAGGCCCGCTGCGTCGCCGCCGCTCTCTCGCGCGATGACATCGCAATTGAGACGCGCTCCCCAGATGCGCAATTGCTCGATCGCCGCGGCGCGAAATGTGTCGCCGGCCGCCAACACCACCTTCAACCCGTCGTCGCGGGAAAATTTGGCCGCGAGCTTACCAATCGTCGTCGTCTTGCCCGAGCCGTTGACGCCGATGACCAGGATGACGAAGGGTCGTTTGCTTTTGTCGATTTCGAGCGGCTGGGCGAGCGGGTCGAGCACGGTCTCGATTTCCGTCGCGAGAATGTTCTTCACTTCGTCGGGGCTGACGTTTTTGTCGTAGCGGCCTTTGGCGACCGCCTCGGTGATCCGCAGCGACGCCGCGGCGCCGAGATCGGCGCGGATCAGCACATCCTCAAGCTCTTGCAGAGTGTCCGCGTCGAGCTTCCGCTTCGAGAAAATATCATTGATGCCGCCGCCAATGGCCTGCGACGAGCGCGATAGACCTTCGCGCAGCCGCTTCCACCAGGAGAGCTTTGGTGGCGGCTCCAAAACGGGCGGCGCAGGTTCGGCTTCGGGCGCGGTTTCAAGCGCCATAGATATGGGTGCCGTCGGCGCCTCGATCTCGCCGTCGCGAGGCACCGTCTCCGCCTCGGCCTGAGCCTGTGCAGCCGGTTCCTTGCGGCCGCGCAGCCGGTCGAGAAGGGAGCGCTTCGGCTGTGCCGCTCCCGGTTTATCCGCGTCCGCCAATATGCACCTAGGTTTGTTGTTCGGGCCGCTTTCTATATGGCTGCGGGCGCAGCCGATACAAAGCGGGAATTTGCCGGAAAAGGCGCCGCCGCTTGGCAACGCCAATCGCTCGAAGGGTCATTTCGGCGGCGCTACCTCATACCAGGTATTGTTGGAAATATACCAAGTACGGCCGGATTGCTGATCGATCCTGTAAAGCCAATAGCTTCCCTTTTTGTCTTCGCTGGTCACGCCATACACGTGATAATTCCCGAGCGGCACAGGCTTAGGGTCCGCCACTGTCAGGAAATTCGCTCCGCCGCCGAACAGATAGTTGACCTGACCGCTTGCGACATTGGTGCGAAAGACCGTCGGAGCCTCATTGAGGCCTGGCCGTATCAACGTCAATTCATAGGCTGAATCGGCAAACGCCACTCCGGCGGCGCCCAAGCTCACCGCGAGAAAAAGCGCGGTGGTGCTGATCAATTTTGGCAAATTTTTCATCGCTCAACCTCCTCATTTGGGCAGGCGAGCCCAGTCGAGAACGGTCAAGCTTTAGCGCGTATGGGCTGTTTTTGCCATTGAGCTGCGCGGCGGAGGCGCCCCACATCAGCGATCGGCGATGATCTCATCCGGCGTGGCAAAATGGGCGACGACGTCGCGGCCGTCCGACGGCGGCTCGGCAAGCCGGGCGCGGAAGGGCAGACTGTCACCGCCCTGGAGCACATGGCGCGCGGGCGCAACCTGCCACGTGTAAAGCTCATGCCCGGCAGCATCGAGAACGGCCAGCCGGATGGGCGGCACAGCGGCTTCTTCCTGGCGTTGATTGAAGATGATTCCTTCGACGCCGAGAAAAACCTCGCCATTCATGCGCGTGAGCACGGTGTGGAGGTCGCGGATCGCCAAGCTTTGCTGGCTAATCGGGATTCCGATATCGGCATAAAGTCGGCCGGCTTCGGGCCATGCGCGAGCGATTGCGTCGCGTGATGCGATGAGGCCCATAGCTAGGGCGAGCGCGGCGGTGCCGGCCAGGAATTTGCCAGCAAACCCGCCTCCGCGCGGCCGGAGCGCCCGCGGCAACGGGGCCGCAATGGTGCGGACATAGTCTGGCTGCTTCGGTGGCGGCTCTTCTTCTGGCGAAAAATGCGGTGCGGCCTTAATGAAGCCCGCTGCCTCCGGCAGGCAGGGTGCGGCCAGCCAGACGGTCTCACAGCGTGGGCAGGCTACGCGCCGCCCGTTCGGGCCCAGCGCCGCCTTGGTGATGTGGTAGGACGCAGCGCAGCCGGGACAGTCGATCAGCACGTTCGGCTCAAACCGGTTGAAGAACGGCGGAACGAGTCATTTCCCGCCTGATGATCCAATCGTCGGCTGGTATGGTTAACCCGCAGTTAAAGCCAGTGATGGTTAAAACTGGTGATTCGGCGCGGCCATCGCCCGCGGGAGTTTGTCTTGGTCCGTTTTGAGAACGTCGGCCTGCGTTATGGGATGGGCAATGAAATCTTGAAGGACATCAGCTTCGAGATCGAGCCGCATTCGTTTCAATTCCTGACCGGGCCCTCTGGCGCCGGCAAGACGACATTGATGCGCCTCATCCTGCTGTCGCTGAAGCCGACGCGTGGATTGATCTCGCTCTTCAACCGGGATTCCGCCCAGCTCAGCAAGGATCAGATCACCGATCTGCGTCGCCGCGTTGGTGTCGTGTTTCAGGATTTCCGGCTGCTCGACCATCTGACGACCTATGAGAATGTCGCGCTGCCTTTGCGCGTGCAGGGCCGCGACGAATCCGCGTATCGCGCCGAAGTCGTGGAACTGCTGCGCTGGGTCGGCCTCGGCGATCACATGCATGTTCTGCCGCCGGTGCTCTCGGGCGGTGAAAAGCAGCGCGCGGCGATTGCGCGCGCGCTCATCGTCCGGCCGGAACTGTTGCTTGCCGACGAGCCGACGGGCAATGTCGATCCGACTTTGGCGCGGCGGCTTTTGCGGCTGTTTGCCGAGTTGCACAAGTCCGGCACGGCCGTCGTCATCGCCACGCATGATCTGGCTTTGATGGATCAGTTCGAGACCGCGCGCCGCCTCGTGCTCGGCGACGGCCGGCTGCATATCTATGAGTAAGCGCGCATGATCTATGTGCAATCCGAAGAGGGACACAGACTCGGGCGTTTTGCGGATGACGCTGCTGCGGGCATGCGCAAGGACGTACCGCTGGTGCCGGCGACCTCGATTGCCGGGCGGGCGCTGGTCACTGTCGTCGCCATCATGACCTTTCTCGCCGGACTGACGGCGGGTGCGGCGATGCTGATCGCGCATTCCGCCGACGATTGGCGCGGGCAGGTGGCGCGCGAAATGACGATTCAGGTCCGTCCCGTTGACGGGCGCGATCTCGATGCCGATACGACCGCGGCGGTTGCCGCCGCGCGTACTGCGGCGGGCATTGCCGATGTCTACGCCTATAGCAAGGCGCAATCGGAGGCTTTGCTCGCGCCCTGGCTCGGTACGGGCCTCGATCTCTCCGAATTGCCGGTGCCGCGGCTCATCGTGGTGAAGCTCGACCCGAAGGCCACGCTCGATGTCGAGGCCCTGCGCAAGGCGGTGATGGACAAAGTGCCGAATGCGACGATCGACGATCACCGGCTGTGGCTCCAGCGCCTCTCGGTGATGGCGGGGACCGTGGTCGTCATCGCCTTCGTCATTTTCGCGCTGGTGATGCTGGCGATGGTTCTGGCCGTAGGATTCGCGACGCGCGGTGCGATGGCGGGCAATCGCGAAATCATCGAAGTTCTGCATCTCGTCGGCGCCGCCGACGGCTATATCTCGCGGCAGTTTCAGCGGCATTTCTTTCGTCTGGGCTTACGCGGCGGTCTGATCGGCGGCGGCGCGGCGCTCTTGGTTTTCCTGCTGTCGAGCTCCATATCGGCGTTGATGCGTGCGACCGCGGGCGGCGACCAGATCGAAGCCATGTTCGGCAGCTTTTCGCTCTCGCTGAAGGGTTATGCCTTGATCGCGCTCATTGCGGGCGCGGTCGCGGTCATCACCGGGTTCGTCTCGCGCATCATCGTTTTCCGGCATCTGCGCCGCTTGACATAACCAGCATCCTGCGGCTCCTCACGCCATGACCCAATCGACTGTCCCTGATCCCGTCTCGCGCCGGCGCACCTTTGCGATCATCTCGCACCCCGACGCCGGCAAGACCACGCTCACCGAAAAGCTGCTGCTCTTCGGCGGCGCCATTGCGTTGGCCGGTGAAGTGCGCGCCAAGGCCAACCGCCGCCAGACGCGGTCCGACTGGATGGGCATCGAGCGTGAACGCGGCATCTCCGTCGTCACGTCAGTGATGACGTTTGAATATGGCGGCCGCGTCTTCAACCTGCTCGACACGCCGGGCCACGAGGACTTTTCCGAAGACACATATCGCACGCTGACTGCCGTCGATTCGGCGATCATGGTGATCGACGCCGCCAAGGGCATCGAGGCCCGCACGCGCAAGCTCTTCGAAGTCTGCCGGCTGCGCGACATTCCGATCGTCACCTTCATCAACAAGCTCGACCGCGAAAGCCGCGATCCGTTCGATCTTCTCGATGAGATCGAAAAGACCCTGGCGCTCGATGCTGCGCCGATCACCTGGCCGCTGGGCTCGGGCCGCGATTTCGCCGGCGTCTACGATCTTCGCAAGAATGTCGTGCGCCGGTTGGATGCGGCGGATCAGCCGCTGAGCGTCACGGGACATGACGATCCCGCGTTGATGGCGATTCTTCCGCCGCTTGAGGCCGAGGCGATCCGCGATCAGCTCGAACTTGCGCGCGGCGCGCTCAAGCCATTCGATAAACAGGCTTTCCTCGAAGGCCATTTGACGCCGGTTCTCTTCGGCAGCGCATTGCGCACGTTCGGCGTCGCCGATCTCATCGATGCGCTCGCCGAATTCGCACCGCCGCCGCGCGGGCTTGAGGCGGCGAGCCGCCATGTCGATCCGCGCGAGCCGAAAATGAGCGGCTTCGTCTTCAAGATTCAGGCGAATATGGACCCGAACCATCGCGACCGGATCGCTTTCATGCGGGTCTGCTCCGGCAAGCTCGTGCGGGGAATGAAAGCGAAGCTCGTGCGCACCGGCAAGAACATGGCGCTCAACGCGCCGCAATTCTTCTTTGCGCAGGATCGTCAGCTTGCCGACGAAGCCTACCCCGGTGACGTGGTCGGCATTCCAAACCACGGCACATTGCGCATCGGCGATACGCTGACGGAAGGCGAGGACCTCGTGTTCCGTGGTGTGCCGAGCTTCGCGCCGGAAATCCTGCGCCGGGTCAAAATCTCCGACGCCATGCGCGCCAAGAAATTGCGCGAAGCCTTGCAGCAGATGGCGGAGGAGGGCGTCGTGCAACTCTTCCTGCCAAACGACGGCTCGAATGCGATGGTCGGCGTCGTCGGCGCTTTGCAGCTCGACGTTCTCGTCGAACGGCTCGCGGCTGAATACGGGCTTCAGGTGTCGCTTGAGACGTCTCGCTTTGAGCTTGCGCGCTGGGTAACTTCTGAGGACCCAGCGGAACTCGAGAAATTCGCCCGGGCCTATCCATCATCGATGGCGGTCGATCTCGACGGCGCGCCAGTCTATCTCGCCGCCTCCGCGTGGGACTTGCGCTACGAGCAGGAGAAATGGCCGCAGGTTACATTCGCCGATATCAAGGATTATCAGAAGTCCGAAACCGGCAAGGGCCGTCAGAAGGCGTTGGTGTAACCGCGCTTGCTCGTCAGCGTCAGCCAGAGAATTTCGATGTCGAGCCACATCGACCAATTGTCGATGTAGAAGAGATCGTGCTCGACACGGGCGCGCATCCGGTCGTCGCTCATGCCGCCGCGATAGCCGTTGATTTGTGCCCAGCCGGTGATGCCAGGCTTCATGTTGTGCCGGCGCGCATAGAGAGCGATGCGTCGCTCGAACATCTGATCGATGACAAGCGCGTGCGGGCGGGGGCCGACGAGCGACATATCGCCGAGCAGCACGTTAAAGAGCTGCGGCAGTTCGTCGATATTGTGCCGGCGGATGAAGTCGCCGACACGCGTCACGCGAGCATCGCCTTTCTTGACAAGCGTAAGATCGGCGCTGTCCTCAAGCGTGCTCATCGAGCGGAATTTGTAGATACGAAAGGGCTGCTGATTGAAGCCGTAACGCCGCTGCCGGAATATTACGGGACCGCGGCTATCGAGTTTGATCGCAAGCGCGATCATGCAAAACAAGGGCGAGAGCAAGAACAGACCAAGTGCGGAAAGGACGACGTCGAATGTGCGCTTGGCAATGCGTTCCGGCAAATTCAGCGGGTCGCGGACGATATTGAGGCTCGACACCGGCCCGATCTTGGTGACGCGTGCATCGGTAAAACGATCGAGCACGCGCTCGGGGCCGAGGTGGATCGAAGTCGGCACGTGCAGAAAAGCCTGCACGGCGGCATCGATCGACGCCTTGTCGTCCCAGGGGATGAGGATGAAAACATCGTCGGGCTTCAGCATCCGGGCCGAGGCCCGGGCCAGGGTGAGGTCTTCTTCAAGACTGTCCGAACCCCGCAGAACGGCGGCCGCCACGATATGAACGCCATAGATCCAGGGCTCGAAACGCTTCGTGAAGGCTTCGATCTCCTTCTCATGTCCGAGCAGGAAAATGCGGTGCGCGGCAACCCCGCCTTGGCGTGCGCGTGCGCGGGTGTGGATCGTGATGAGGAGTCGGACGGCGTTGACCGCGATGAAGCCGCCGGCAAACAAGATAAAGAGGGCGAGCGTATTCGCGTTTGAAAGCGGACGCCGCGAAACCAAAAGCATCAGCGTGCACAGGATGGCGACGGCCCAAGGGATGATCGCGCGCTGCAGCAGACGGTCGAACGTCAAATATTTCATCACGCCGTAATCGCCCCGGATCGCGGCGACGGAGACGAAAAAGGTCGCTGTCAGAAGGCCGAGGCGGGCGTAGGTACCGGGCGGCAAGCTGAACGATGCGCCGTTGAGTGCGAGATGTGCGAGATAGGCGCAGATTGCGATGGCTGCGAAATCAGCCGCGGCGGCGAACAACGCAAAGCCGCCCCGCAGCAAATGCGTGCTGCGGCGGCGTGGCAACGCTTGCGCCCAACTCGCATAGGCGCGCGGCCCTGGCTCTGTCTTGCCGCGAAACATTCAGGCGGTTCCGAAGTGTGGCACGGGTGCGTCTCAAAACGACACGCGGGTGACCCAAGGCGCGACGCATTGGCGCCGATGGGGGGCGAGTCAAGCCGAATGCCGCAACTCGCATACCGGGGCACGCGTAAAGCGTGCAGAAATGCACATCGCGTGCTTTTAATGTAACGTTTAAGCTTATCGTTGTTTTTTGGTAACACCGCGAAAGTGACGGGCCCGCCCGCTTGACGCCCCGGACGCGGCAAAGCATCGTCCGCCGGCTCAGTTCCGGAGGTCGAAATGGCTGCAATCCAAGTTTCCGTCCGCGCGCGCCGCGCGCTGTTCGGCGTCGCGGCCACGCTTGTTGCGGCGTCGTCCTGTGTGGCGCCTTTTACGGCTTCCGCGCGGCCGATCATTCCGGCCGAGCGGCGCTATGATGCCTATGCGGGCGTCTTGCCGACTTGCGCAGACCCCGGCGTTGTCGAGCGCATCCGCTCGCTGTTTCATGATCGTGAGACTGAATTTTGGAAATCCGGCCTCGAAATCCAGAACCTCGGCAATGTTCGCGAAACCGGCTTCCGGCCCGATGGACTCGACCATATTCCGCGGCGCTATTGTGAGGCGCAGGTCTATTTGAACAATCAGTCCGTGCGTCCCGTTTCCTATTCGATCGTCGAGGACGCGGGCTTTATTGGTTTTAGCTACGACGTCGAATGGTGCGTCGGCGGATTTGATCGCGACGACGCATATGGCGGTAATTGCCGCGACGCGCAGCCGTGATCTTCGATAGCATGCGCGTTGGCCAGTTTCTCGCGGCGATCTTCGTCGCTGGCACCTGCGCATTGTTATCCTCCGCGTGCGTCGCGCAGGACTCCGGCTGCATTCTCGACAATTGCGCCGACAAGAAACCGTTGCCGCCGCCTCAGATATCTCCACAAGCTCCCGCGCCCGAGGCGCCGTCCCCGCAAGCTCCCGCGCCTGAAACGCCCGCAACGAATGCGGACAGCAGTGGCAGCAGCGGCGGCTGGAGCCCCAATGCGCCGCAGCCGAGCGGTGCGAGCACGCCCGGCGATTTCGATTTCTATGTCCTGTCGTTTTCCTGGTCGCCGGGTTTTTGCGCGCTGGGCGGCGCTGAAAAGTCGCCCGACCAATGTCACGACGGCGTCAATCTCGGCTTTGTCGTTCACGGCTTATGGCCGCAATACAATCAGGGTTTCCCCTCCGATTGCGGTGGCGTCACGCCATCCTGGCTCGTGCTGCAATCGATACAGGGTCTTTATCCCGACGTCGGGCTTGCCCGCTACGAATGGCGCAAGCACGGCACCTGTTCCGGCAAAAGTCCGACGGCTTATTTCGCTGATGTGCGCCGCGCGCACGATCTGATCGTCATCCCGCCCGTGTTTCAGAATGAGCAGAGCGAGCAGGAAATTGCGCCGCTCGATATTCAACGCGCGTTCTTCACCGCCAATCCACGCCTGCGGCCAGGGATGATGTCGATCGAATGCGTCAACGGCGAATTGTCGGAGGTTCGCTTCTGCCTGTCGAAGGACGTGCGCAACTTCGTGCCGTGTCCGGAGGTCGTGCGTCAGTCCTGTCGGGCGCAGGATATCTCTGTCGCGCCGATGCGGTAGGCGACCACGGATGAACTACCGCCACGCCTTTCACGCCGGCAATTTCGCCGACGTCTTTAAGCACGTCATCCTGACGCGCATTCTGGTTTATCTCGCGCTGAAAGAGACGCCGTTTCGCGTCGTCGACACGCACGCGGGCGAAGGCTTTTACGATCTTTCCGATGAGCGCGCGGCGAAGACGGCGGAATGGCGCGGCGGAATCGGCCGGCTGCTCGAGGCGACACCACCGTCCGACATCGCGGCGCTTCTTGCGCCCTATCTTGCGATTGCTACACCCTTGCTCGCCGATGTGCCGCCGCATTATGTCGGATCGCCCGCGCTCGCTCTGAAACTTTTACGGCCGCAGGACCGGATGATTTTTTGCGACGCACATCCCGAGGTGATTGCGTCTTTGAGGACACAGCGTGCGTTCAGCCGCGACCCCCGGGTTAAGATCGTCGAGATCGATGGCTATCAGGCGCTCAATGCTTTCATTCCACCGCGCGAGCGCCGCGGCGTCGTTGTGATCGATCCGCCATTCGAAGCAAAAACGGAATTCGATGATCTCAAAGCCGCGCTCACGCTTGGGGTGCCGAAGTGGCCAACAGGAACATATCTCGTCTGGTTTCCGGTCAAAGATCTTGGCGCCGTCGCCCGATTCAGGTCAGGCCTCGAAGCGGCGTTGGCGAGTCTTGGCGTTCGGAGTGCCCTGTATCTGAAGCTCGCGGTTGACGTGCCACGGTCGGATGGACCGCTCGTGTCCAGCGGTCTGATAATTCTCAATCCCCCCTTCACACTTGCCGTAGAAGCGCAGCAGATTTTGCCGTATCTTGCCAAAACCATGGCCAACATGGATCGGGGCGACGCCGAAGTCGCATGGCTCAAGCACTGACCGAAAGGCTGGCTTGCGGACTGTGCGGGAATAGGCTTTTGCGGCGCTGCGAAGAAATAATCGTCGGTCAAAGCATCGACGTGGAAGTCAGGGAGAGAAATATGCCGCAGCAGGGAACTGTGAAATTCTTCAATGCGAACAAGGGCTTTGGCTTCATCACCCCGGACGGCGGCGGCCCTGATATTTTCCTTCATATCACCGCAGTGGAACGCGCCGGCCTGTCGAATCTCAACGAAGGGCAGCGGGTAAGTTTTGAGACCGAGCCGGACAAGAAGGGCAAAGGCCCCAAAGCCGTCGACCTGCACGTCGTCTAGCGCGCCAGCCCTTTGCACCGCCGCTTGCGAGAGCGGCGGGACATCGCGGTCTAACCTTTATTAGACGTTAACCCCGGGGTATGTGCCATGCCGGCATGTATCCCGTTGCGCGTTTTAGGGGCATTAAAGGAAGTGGACCGATGATGATTTTGCGTTCGGCGCCGGCTTCGCCGTTCGGACGGAAGGCGAAGATTGCCGCCGATCTGCTAGGCCTGCACGATGCGATCGAGGTTGTTTTCGCCGATACCAACGATCCGAACGATTCGCTGCCGACGCAAAATCCGCTCGGCAAGATTCCCGTGCTGATCCTCGACGACGGCAGCAAGCTCTACGATAGCCGCGTCATCGTCGAATATCTCGATGCGCTCGCCGGCGGCGGCCGGCTCATTCCATCCGCGTCGGCGGCACGCTGGCGCGTCCTGAGCGCTGCGGCGCTCGCTGATGGTATGAACGACGCGGCACTGCTGATCATCTACGAAAAGCGGTTCCGGCCGGCCGAGCTTTGGTCGCAAGCTTGGATGGAGCGTCAGGCGCAAAAGATTACCCGCGCGCTGGCGGTCTTTGCTGCCGCGCCGCCCGCCGGCATTCGTGACATTTCTCACATCGGTCTTGCCTGCGCGCTCGGTTATCTCGATCTGCGCTTCGCGGGTGCCTGGCGCGGCGAATACCCGGCGCTTGTCGCGTGGCTCGATGCTTTCGCGGCGGACGTGCCAGCCTTCGAGGCGACACGTCTCAAAGACTAGCAGGCTGCTGAAAAACCCTCTTCCTTTGCGGGGCTGATCGTGATTCCATTTCGTTGGGAGACAGCAGCATGCGCGGCAGTGACGAAGGTTCGGGACAGCTTTTCAGTTATGTTGATCTGGAGGCGCGGGTGCGCCGTGATCATCCGTTGCGAGTGATCCGCGCGATCGCCAACGAGGCGCTCGGAGCCCTGGCGGCGGATTTCGCGGCGCTCTATTCGAAGGTCGGCCGTCCGTCGATCCCGCCGGAACGGCTGCTGCGGGCGATGCTGTTGCAGGCTTTCTATTCAGTTCGCTCGGAACGCCAGTTGATGGAGCGGCTCGATACTGACTTGCTGTTTCGTTGGTTTGTCGGGCTCACCATCGACGATCCGGTGTGGGATGCGACGGTGTTTTCCAAGAACCGCGATCGTCTGCTCGATGGGGCGATCGCCGCGAAGTTCCTCGCCGCCGTGCTGGCCCAGCCGCGCGTCAAAAGGCTGATCTCGTCGGATCATTTCTCCGTCGATGGCACGCTGATCGAGGCTTGGGCCTCGATGAAAAGCTTCAAGCCGAAGGACGATTCAGGGGATCAGCCGCCGTCAGGTCCTGGCCGCAACGCCGAGGCGGATTTCAAGGGTGAGAAGCGCTCGAACGAGACACATGCCTCGACCACTGACCCCGAGGCCCGACTTTATCGCAAGGGGCCGGGCATGGAAGCAAAACTCGCTTTCCTCGGCCACGCCTTGATGGAGAACCGTTGCGGCCTCATCGTCGATGCCTGTCTCACGCCCGCCAACGGCCATGGCGAACGCATCGCGGCGCTGGCCATGATCGAGCCGCGCGCCGATCGGCCAAAAGCCATCACGCTCGGCGCCGACAAGGGTTATGACGCGGCCGATTTCGTCAATGAACTGCGAACCATGAATGTGCGTCCGCACATCGCGCAAAATATCAGCGGCCGGCGTTCAACCATCGACCGGCGAACAACGCGCCATCAGGCCTATTCGGCGAGCCAGCGCATTCGTAAACGGATCGAGGAGGCCTTTGGTTGGATGAAGACCATCGCCGGGCAGCGCAAGACGAAGTTTCGCGGCGTCGATCGCGTGGGCTGGGCCTTCGCCTTCGCCTTCGCCGCCGCAGCCTACAACCTCGTCAGACTACCGAAATTGATTGAGGAGATGACACCATGATGCCACCTAAGGCGTCGCTCATCACAGCCACATCCGCCGACCGTCATCATCGACAAAGCCATTCTCGGAAAGTCAGCAGCAACTCTCTCCGCGCCTGAAGCACCGCAATTTTTCAGCAGCCTGCTAGAAGTGATAGTTCACACCGGCGCGCAGCGTTGAAAGGCTGAGGCCGGGACGCGCGAAATCGGGCGTTCCGCTGAACAGCGTGCCAGTGCCGTAATCGCTGTAGAGGTATTCGGCCTTGACGGAGACATTCCGCGTTATGGCGTATTCCACACCAGCGCCGATCGTCCAGCCGTTCAAATAGGTCGATTCATTGGCATAGATATTCGGTGAGATACCAAAATCGGTGAGCGAGCTCTTGAGGTTTGCGCCGGTATAACCGCCAGTGATGTAGACCATCGTGTGGTTGAAGGCATAGCCGAAGCGGGCGCGGATCGAGCCTTCGGCGTTGATGTTGCCGTTCGCGGTGGCGCCGGGGAAGGGATTGTTCGTGCCGCTGACGCCGCCAAAATTGATGTCGCCTTCGATACCGGCGACGAGCGGGCCGGATTGGTAGTTGTAACCCGCCTGAATGCCGAAGAGACCACCGGATGCATCGCCGAAATAGGGGCCGCCATCATGCGTGAATCGGCCGAAGCCGAAGGCCGCACTGGCACCGACATAGGCGCCCGTCCAGGTGAAGATCGGTGCCGGCTCATAATAAGGCGCCGGCGAATAGGGAGGCAGATCGGCAGCCAGCGCCGGAAAGCCAGCCACCAAAAATGCGCTCGCCAGAAGCAGCCGTCTCATCTCTCACCTCTTCACACAATAACTCTTGGCGAAGAGGATTAGGATGGGCTGGTTACCTAAAACTTAAATAAAGACTTCGTAAAAAACAAAAATATTTGAATAATAACTCATTAACCATGCCTATAAATGTCCATGAATACTTATGATTAACGGGAATTAAGACGTTTGCGTCGGAACCTCTCGTCTCGCGCGCCGAAATTGCCTAAACAGGCGCGGGCATCAAATCGAGGACGTATCATGGCGCGCAAGGCTGCTCTCGTAACGGGCGCTGCCCGCAGAATTGGACTTGCGATTGCCGAACGTCTTGCGGGTGCGGGCTATGATCTCGCCATCCATGCCAGCGACGCGACGCGGCCGGAGGCCGACGAAGCGGCCGCGCGTTTGCAGGCGCAGGGGCATAAGGCCGTCGTCATCGCTGCTGAATTGAGCGATCCGGCACAGCCGGCACGCATCATCGAAACGGCCAAGGCCGCGCTCGGTCCGCTTAGCGTTCTCATCAACAATGCCTCGATCTTCGAGCATGATTCCGCCGACGCGATCGACGTCGCTCTGTTCGACAAGCTCATGGCGGTGAATCTGCGCGCGCCCTTGCTGCTGGCGCAGCATTTCGCCGATCAGGTGCCGGACGGCGCAGCGGCGGTGATCGTCAATCTCGTCGATCAGCGGGTTTGGCGGCCCACGCCGCAGTTTTTCTCCTATAGCGTCACCAAGGCCGGGCTTTGGTGGGCGACGCAGACGATGGCGCAGGCCTTTGCGCCACGCCATATCCGCGTCAACGCGATCGGGCCGGGGCCGGTGTTGCCGAATATTCCGCAAGGCGATGCCAGTTTCGAGAAAGAGGTCGCTGGCGTGTTGCTCAAACGCGCCGTAGCGCCGGCGGAAATCGCCGATGCCGTGCTCTACCTTGTCGAAGCGCAAAGCGTGACCGGCCAGATGATTGCGGTCGATTCGGGCCAGCATCTCGCCTGGCAGACGCCGGATATTCCGGAAGCATAGGGACGCTGAAGCTAATCTGCGCTGGGCAGGCGGCGGATGGTGAATTCGATCTTTCCGTCGTCAAGTTCGCGCCAGAACTCGATTTCGGTCATGTAGGCGGCTTTCGGAAAGGCGCTGAACCATTCGCGGGCTTTGTCGCGCGCTTCGACACGAGGCAGCGTGAAGGTCTCGCGCCGCCAAGCGCCGGGTGACTCGCGCTTAGGCCGCTTGCCGAGCCGGCGGGCGATTTCGGAAGGTGTCTTGCCTAAAGGTGACTTGCCCAAAACTGTCTTGCGTCCCGCACTCATGTCGCGGCTCCCGCAGATTAGATAAGACGCTTTCTGGCGTTCGCCAGTTACCCGAGAGGATACTCAGCCTCGACAAGATAAGGGCCGCCGCCGGTCGACGCCCGTGCGGAGAATAGAACAAACCGTGTCGCCTCGAAGCGGCGGGAAAAGAAGCCGCGCGTCGCAAGGTACGCGGCGACCGCGGTCGAGGACGCATCGCGCAGCCGCGCGAGTGTGACATGCGGGGTGAACTTGCGCGGCTCGGGCGGGATGCCGAGGCGCCGCATTAAACGCTCTTGTTCGGCCTGGAGTTCGACAAGCGGCGCGGCCGGCTTTGCCTTGGCAACAATGGCGCGGGGTTTGCCGCCGCCAAAGGAATCGAGGCTTTCGAGAGTCACCGTGAAAGAAGGCCGGCGGATTTGCTCGAGCGTGCCGCAGACGTCGCGCGCGGTCGCATAATCGATGTCGCCGATGAAGCGCAATGTCAGATGATAAAATTCGGTATCGATCCAACGGGCGCCGGATATACCTCCGCGCAGCATCCCGAGATCGCTGGCAAGGTCAGAAGGAATCTCGAGGCCCGTGAACAAACGGGGCATGGGATCCTCCTCTCGTGACGACCCAAGCGCGCAAGGCGCGAGATGGTCTGATCATCTTGCGAGACGGCCTGCGCAACGTCTTGAGGACGAAGCCCGAATCGATCTCGCCCATTTATTGTGGACCGGAATCCCTTTTTGAGAAAGATCGAGCCTGCGAAATTTATTGCGCCGCAATCGCGCGCACAAAATTCTCGGTGAGTGGCAGCATTTGCGCAACAATCTTCCGGACGCCGTCGTGGTTCGGATGAAGCCCGTCATTCAGTTGCAGGCTTTTATTGCCCGTAACGCCCTGCAAGAAGAACGGATAGAGCGGCACTTTGTATTTTGCCGCGAGCGACGGATAGATGGCATCGAACGTGCGCCCATATTCGGCGCCAAGGCTGGGCGAGGCCAACATGCCGGCCATCAGCACTTTGATGTGCCGGGCGGCGAGCCTGGCGAGGATCGTATCGAGCGTCGCGCGCGTGCGGGCAGGGTCAAGACCGCGCAACATGTCATTGGCGCCGAGTTCGAGGATGACACCATCGGCGCCGGCCTGCAGCGCCCAATCAAGCCGCGCGAGGCCATCCTCGGCCGTATCGCCGGAAACCCCGGCATTCGCGATGCGGACATCATAGCCCGCGCCGCGCAGCGCTTTTTCGAGCACCACGGGGAAAGCCGCATCGGCTGGCAACAAATACCCGGCCGTGAGACTGTCGCCAAAGGCGACGAGCTTGATCGTCTTGGCGGCGGCCGGCGCGAGGCCAAGCCCGAAAACCGCCGGAATCGAAAGTGCAAGTCCCATCAGGAACGGCACGCGCAATCTGGATGTGATGATGAAAGATGATAATGCGGCGATCATATTCGATAATGTCGATTTGAGCCTCGGCCGCGGCGCGGCGCGTGTCCATATCCTGAAAAGCATCTCCTTGACCATCGCGCGCGGCGAAGCCGTGGGCCTTATAGGGCCGTCCGGTTCAGGCAAATCCACGCTGCTGATGGCGATGGCCGGGCTTGAGCGCCCGGATTCCGGCAGCGTGATTGTCGATGGGGTGACTCTGGATGGACTTAGCGAGGATGCGCTGGCACGGTTTCGTGGCGCGCGGATCGGCATTGTGTTCCAGTCTTTTCATCTGATCCCGACAATGACCGCGCTGGAGAATGTCGCCGTGCCGCTCGAACTCGCCGGAGAGGCGCGAGCCCAGGTGCGCGCCCGTGATGAACTCGCGGCGGTGGGGCTCGCCGCGCGCTTTGATCATTATCCGGCCGAACTCTCTGGCGGCGAACAGCAGCGCGTCGCGCTAGCGCGTGCCCTGGCGCCCAACCCGTCGATCCTCATTGCCGATGAGCCGACCGGCAATCTCGACGAAGAGAACGGGACGCTCGTCGTAGACCTTTTGTTCGCCCTGCAACGCGCGCGTGGCGCGACGCTCGTTCTTGTCACGCATGACCAAAGTCTGGCCAAACGCTGCGATCGCGTCGTGCGTTTAAGGTCGGGCCGCGTAATGGCGGCCGGGCCGGAATTCGAAAAGGCCACATCCCAAACGTAGTAAACGATCGGTAAATGCATCTTTACCTAAAAACTAACCGAAAAATTACGCCTTGGGGTGCATAAGCGCGCATTGTTATGTTCTCGCCGGCGCTAAAAAGCAATGGATTCGTTCGCCAAGTCTGCGCACAAATTCAGTATCTGGAGTCTTGTGAGCCCCGGCGCGACGCCGCAAGCGCGCGCTCCGGAACGAGTTCACGCGCCTGTGCCGATCTCGACGTCTGGTGAGACGACTCCGGCGGCGCGGGTATTGGCCGATCACCGGCGGCGGCCCGTTGGCAGACTCGTTCGGCCGAGCCTGCGTCCCTTCGCCGGAAAATGTACGCTCCCGAACGGCGCGAAGCTTTCCTGCGAAACGAAGCGCGTCGAGCCGGAGCGGATCGAAGTCGCTTATAACGAGGGGAATGAGGCCGACGCGAGCCTGACGCCGAATACGAAAGTCGGCCTCGATCTCGATTTCTTCGGTTTCGTCCGCGGCACAGTCAGCACAGCCTCCGCGACCGGTTTCGCGATGGCGCCGGATCTCATTTATCACGAAATGCTCGTTGCCAAGCTGGCTGAGCTTTATACGCCCGCTGGTTCGCTGGACGAGGAACGGAGCAATCTTGATCGCCTGATGGCGCGCATTACCTTGCGCAATCCGGCCTGCATCTATCAGCTGATCGATGCTGATACTGGCTTGTACCACGCAAAGATTGCGTTGCTTTCGCATAAGGTCGCGACGCTGCGCACGGCGCAAATTCAGCGCTCCGGGACTCGTCTGATCCTTGGCCGCGCGATCGCCTATGCGGGAACCGTGGTACGCAGCTTCGAAAGTGGCTTCACCGTCGAGTTCGACGAATTGCTCGACGAATTGCACGAGCATCTGACCTTCGGCTGACCCCCACTTCGCCACAAAGAGATGGCACGGCAGATGGCATGTCCGTCTCTGCCGCATACCCTTGGTCGCTCGCCCTTCGCCTGGCGTTGCGGGATTTACGCGGCGCGCGCTCTGGCTTTCTCATTCTGCTGGCGTACCTCGCGCTTGGGCTGATGACCATCGTCGGCGTGGGGTCGATCACGCGCTCGTTGGCGCAAGGCTTGGTCGAAAAGGGCCGTATCATTCTCGGCGGCGATATGTCCTTCGATCTCGTCCAGCGCGAGGCGACGGGCGACGAACTTCGCGTCTTGGCTTCGCACGGGCACGTCGCGTCCGTCGCGCTGGTAAGGGCGATGGCCCGGCGTGCCGATGGCGACAGTGCGCTCGTCGAGATCAAGGCTGTCGATCAGGCCTATCCGACCGGTGGCACTTTGGGCCTGCGCCCGGCGCAAAATCTTGCCGACGCCTTCGAGTTGCGCGATGGAGCCTATGGCGTCGCCGCCGACGCGACCTTGCTGGCGCGTCTTGACCTCAAATTAGGCGACCGAATTTCAATCGGCGCCGCGACTTTCACTGTGCGCGCCATTTTGACAAACGAGCCGGATAAGCTCGCCGCGGGCATCGTATTCGGTCCACGCGTGCTGATGTCACAGGCTGCATTGCGGGCTACGCAGCTTTTGCAGCCCGGCGCATTGGTCCGTTGGCTTTACCGGCTGTCGTTGCGGCCCGGCGAAGTGCCAAACGATGTGAAGGCCGAAGTCAACAAGGCGCTTCCAACCGCCGGCTTTGAGATACGGACGTGGAAAAATGTCGCGCCGGAATTTTCGCGCGACCTCGACCATTTTAGCCAATTCCTGATCCTCGTCGGCCTTAGCGCGCTGCTGATCGGCGGCATCGGTATTGCCAATGCGGTCGCGAGTTTCGTTGACCACAAAACGCCGACCATCGCGACGCTGAAAGCATTGGGCGCCTCGGGCGTCTTCGTCTTCTCTATGATGCTGGCCGAGGTGATGGCGATGGCCAGCCTTGGAATGGTGCTCGGCATTGCGGCCGGTGCGGCATTGCCGTTTGTGTTGGCGGCGGCCTTCGGGACTTTGCTGCCATTTCCGTTTGCGCCGGCGGTCTTTCCGCTGGAAATCGGAGCGGGTTTTCTCTACGGCGTGTTGACGGTTTTGACATTCGCAATGCTGCCACTTGGCCGGGTACATGATCTTCCGGTTTCAGCCTTGTTTCGCGACGAGATCGCGCCACAAAGACCACGGCTCAAGCGATTTTATCTTCTTGCTTTCGCCCTCGCGGCGGGCGGCCTCGCGTTGTCGGTCGTGATTTTCTCACCCGACCGCAAACTGGCGCTGATCTTCATTATCGCGTCACTCGGTGCTTTCGCCTTGCTGCGCGGCGCGGCGGCTCTTGTCATGTTTGGCGCGAGGCATATCCGCGCGCGGGATGTCGAATTGCGGCTGGCGCTGGCCAATCTGCATCGCCCCGGCGCGCTGACGCCGATCATCGTTCTCTCGCTCGGGTTAGGGCTCACATTGGTCGTGGCGCTCGCCCTCATCAATGGCAATCTGCAAACGCTCTTCAGCCACGGCCGGACAGGTGCGACGCCTGACTTCTTCTTTCTCGGCGTCGAGAAGGCGCAAACGCCCGACTTCCGAGGCTTCGTCGAAGCTCATGCGCCGCAGGGAAGACTTGAACTCGTGCCGATGTTGCGCGGCCGTATCGTCCGGCTCAACGGCGTGGCCGCCGAAAACGCGAAAGTCAGCAGCGAGAGCGCCTGGGCACTTCTGGGCGATCGCGGCATCACGTTTTCGGCTGCGCTGCCCGAGGGGTCGAAACTCGTCGCGGGTTCCTGGTGGCCGAAAGATTACGCCGGGCCGGCAGAGGTTTCGATGGCGTCGGATATTGCCGCAGGCCTCGGCCTCAAGATCGGCGACGAGATCAGCGTCAATGTCCTTGGGCGGGAGATCGCGGCGCGGATTACGAATTTGCGAAAAGTCGATTGGACAAACCTCGGCATCAATTTTGTCCTGGTCTTCACGCCCAGCGCATTCGCCGGCGCGCCCTATTCAAATCTCGCGACGCTGACCTTCGCCGCGCCGCCATCGGACGCACAGATTATGCGCCTCGTGCGCGACGTTGCGAAGGCCTATCCGGATATCGTCAGCCTGCGCGTCAAAGACGCGCTCGACGCCGTCCGGCAAGTGGCCGACGAATTGGCCGCGGCCGTGCGCGGCGCGGCGGCGATCGCGTTACTGGCCGCGACGCTGGTTCTCGCCGGCGCTTTGGCGGCGGGGCAGCACGCGCGGCTCTACGACGTCGTGGTGTTGAAAGTCCTCGGCGCGACGCGGTGGCGGCTTCTCGTCGCACTGATCTGCGAATTTGGAATCATCGGCGCGGCGACGGCGCTTTTCGGCCTCATCGCCGGCAGCGCCGCCGCGTTTGCCATTGTTCATTTCGTCATGAAGCTGGATTTCGCCTGGCTTTGGCCGCGTGCCTTCGAGGCTGCCGCTATCGCGCTTATTGCAGCGATTGCTTTCGGGGTTCTTGGCACATGGCGCATTTTGGGGCGTAAACCCGCCCAATTCTTACGAAATTTATAGGTTTCGGCATGGTCGAAAGCGCGCCGCTGGCCTTGTACGGGTTCGCGCGCTGGGCCATATTATCGGCGATGTTCCCGCTGGGCCTTGCCCGCGGCCGGAGGTGATCCAACCTCCTAACTTACGAGGAAACAATGTCCGACTTCGACCGCAACACTGCCCGCTGGGGACAGACTGTCCCACAGGCCGGCCGTGCCCAGATCGACCAGGGCCTTCGCTCCTATATGCTCGGTGTTTACAACAACATGGTGATTGGCCTCGCCATCACGGGCCTCATCGCCTATGGCGCCAACATGCTCGCGGTGACGAACGATCCGTCGCAGGCGGTCGCGCGCTTCGGCCATATCTATCTCACGTCGATTGGCCAGGCGCTCTATTTCAGCCCGCTGAAATGGCTCGTCATCTTCGCGCCGCTCGCGCTGGTATTCTTCTTCTCGTTCCAGCTGAACCGCATGGCGGCCTCGGCCGCGCGCGCGCTGTTCTTCGTGTTCTCGGCAGCGATGGGCCTGTCGCTTTCGACCCTCGTGCTGGTCTACACAGGTAACTCGATTGCCCGCGCGTTCTTCATCACCGCAGCTTCGTTCGGCGCGTTGAGCCTCTACGGCTACACGACGCCGCGCTCGCTCTCGGCGATGGGCTCGTTCATGATGATGGGTCTGTTTGGCCTTATCATCGCAAGCGTGGTCAACATCTTCCTGCACAGCACGGGCCTTCAGTTCGCGCTGAGCATTCTGACAGTGATCATTTTCGCCGGCCTCACGGCGTATGACACGCAGTCGATCAAGGAAATGTATTACACCGCTGACGATTCCGAGACGATGGCGAAGAAGTCGGTCAATGGCGCGCTGCGTCTCTATCTCGACTTCATCAATATCTTCACCGCGTTGCTTCAGCTCACCGGGTCGCGCAACAACTAAGCGTCCGGCGGACAGGACCTAATAGAAAGCCCCGCTCCGGCGGGGCTTTTTTCATCCTGAAACGAGGTTCAACTTCTTCTCAAGCACATTGATGACGGGCTTTAATTCGTGCCCGCGCTTGAGGATCAGGCCGGTCGCAGTGACGACGCTATAGGCACCCTGCTTGCGCGCCGTTTTTGGGTTTTTCTCGATTCGATAGAGCGGAAATTCGGCGGCCCGCCGATAGATCGAGAAAACCGCTTTCTGGATAGTGAAATCCAGCGCGTAATCGCGCCATTCCCCGGCCGCGACCATACGGCCGTAAAGATCGAAAATTTCGCGCAGTTCCTGCCGGTTGAAAGTGACCTGCGCGGGCGGTGGGGCAGGGCGGGGACTAGCGGCGGTGTCGTTGCGTCTGAGAGGCACGACTTGAGCCGCAAAGTAATTTTCGTCCGTTGGCTCCATGCTCATGCAAATCCTCCGCGCCCCATGATTGCGGAAAGCGTCGAGGGCGGCAAGTTCTAGGAGAGTAACGACGTAAGCGCCGCTTAAGCTCAGTGCTCAACTTTTCTTGCGGCGGTAAGTCGTTCATTCGCCGCGTGTAATGCAAGTCATTGAACACGTTGCATATTGTTGATCAACCTTAGGGGCGCGGAGAGACCTGTTCAATCACAGTTTCGCCCTTTTGCAGCCCAGCCACCGCCGCCATGCGGGCCGAGACTTCCTTGTGTCGCCCAGGGCCCGGTGTTGTTCCGGCGGACTCGTCAGCCCCCCCAGCCCCCCGTTGGGATTGCGTAAGGGCCCTTGCTCGTTCGAGATGCGGCGACATATTGAGCCGGCCTGGAGCAGCGCTTCAGCCGGCTCTTTTTTATCCGCGATGTGGACTTGCCTGAAGGCTCGGCCGGATGCTCTAGGAGACCTGTGCGCGGGTCGCTGGACGAGGGTTGGCATTTATGATTCCATTGGTCTGAACAATGGATTGAGGAATGCGATGGCACGTCGGCGCATTGGTCAGGAGAGATTTGGTTTTGCCACTGATCGCGACCAACGCTCCTCGCTGGATGATCTTGTCGAACTGATCGACTGGACGCCGATCGATTGTGCCCTGCGTGTGATTTCCTGTGCTGCCAAGGGAGAGCCGGCCTGGCCGCCACTGTCGTTGTTCAAGGCGATGCTGCTTTCAATCTGGTACGACTTGTCAGACGTCAAGCTTGCCGAGGCGCTGGATGACAGAGGCTCGTTCCGACGCTTCTGCGGATTTTCGGTTTCGGAGCCGACACCCGAGCGCACGGCTTTTGTGCGTTTCCGAAAGGCCCTTGTTGGCCATGGCTTGGACAGGATCCTGTTCGAGGAAATCACTCGTCAGCTCAAGGCAAAGGCGGTCCGTGTGAAGACCGGCACGCTTGTCGATGCGACGATCATTGCCTCGACCAGCGAGGGTGACGGCGAAGCGCATTGGGTCAAACACAAGGGCAGACCGGCGGTTCATGGTTTCAAGGCCCATGTCGGCGCCGATGCCGATACTGCCCTTGTCGAGGAACTTGCCGTCACGCCTGCCAATGTCAACGATGGCAGGGCTGGCCCCGATGCTCTGCCGGCCAATCCCGGCGAGGTGTTTGCCGACAGTGCTTATCGAGGAAGCCATTTCGCGGCGGCCGTGCGTGCGAAGGGCGGGACGCCTCGTATCGTCGCCACCGGCATGTGGGGCCGTGACGAAGCCGAAACATCGGCACGCCTTCATGCCTGGAACCGGCCCATTCACCGCATCCGCGGGCGGATCGAGAAGATCTTCGGGACCTGGAAACGCAGCTACGGTCTTTGACGCATGCGATGGCGAGGACTTGCCAAAGCTGCTGTGCAAATCCATTTCACCGCCATCGCCTACAATATGAAACGCACGCTCACGATCGCCGCCAAGGCTTGAATCAAAGGCTTGAATCAAAGGCTTGATCACAAGAAACCATCCTCAATCGAGGCTCAACGGCTGTAGCGGGACAACAGTCCGGCGGTCGAAAAGCGGAACAACGATAACCACGCCAAAAGTCAGCTAATTCAATAATAAAGGCTGCCCGCGCACAGGTCTCCTAGGTTCACCTTGAATTCGACTTGCCGAGCGGCGATATGTGCGGCCAAACCCGCTCAAGCTGAATTTTGGAGGTTGCACAATGGCGGCGGCGGAAAGCCAATCCCATGCATTTCAGGCCGATGTCTCGCGTCTGCTCGATCTCATGGTCCACTCGGTCTATTCCGAGCGCGACATTTTCCTGCGCGAACTCGTCTCGAACGGCGCCGATGCCTGCGAGAAGCTGCGCTACGAGGCGCTCGCGAATCCGGCGCTGACCGGTGATGATGGCAATTTCCTTATTACCGTCACCCTCGACAAGGACGCGAAGATTCTGACCGTTGCCGACAACGGGATCGGGATGTCGGAAGAGGATCTGACCCAATCGCTGGGGACGATTGCCCGCTCCGGCACGCGTGCCTTTCTCGACCGGCTGAAATCCGAGACGCCGGAAGATCAGGCCAAGGACACGGTCGTGGCGGGGCGCGACCTCATCGGCCAGTTCGGCATTGGCTTTTATTCCGCCTTCATGGTTGCCGGCCGCATCGATGTCGAAACGCGCAAGGCGGGTGCGGGCGACGCCTTTCTTTGGAGTTCCGACGGTAAGGGCGCTTTCACGATCGCGCCGCTGCCGCTCGACGAAGCTCCGGCACGCGGGACGCGCGTAATCCTACACCTGAAGGAAGAGGCCGCCGAATATCTCGATCCGCATAAGGTCGAGCATATCCTGCGCGAACATTCGAGCGCGATCACGGTGCCGATCGCGCTTGTCGAAGCGCCAGGCCAGGAGCCGCGCCGGCTCACCGAAGGTTCTGCGCTTTGGACGAAGCCGAAAAGCGCGGTGACCGAGCTGGAATATACCGAATTCTATCGCGACCTTTCCGGCCAGTTCGACGAACCCGCGTTGACGCTGCATTGGCGCGCCGAGGGCCGTCACGAATATACGGTGCTTGCCTTCGTGCCCGGCTCGCGCCCCTTCGATCTCTTCGATAGTTCGCGCAAGGGCCACGGCAAACTCTATGTCCGCCACGTGCTCATCGCAGCCGACGCGGATCTGTTGCCGAGCTGGCTGCGCTTCGTGCGGATTGTCGTCGATTCCGCCGATCTGCCGCTCAATATGTCGCGCGAGTTGATCCAGCAGAGCCCCGTCTTCGCCGCGATCAAGAAGGCTGTCGCCAATCGCGTGATGCAGGAACTAACGAAGCTCGAAGAGAGCGACCCCGACGCTTACGCAAAGGTCTGGACGAATTTCGGCGCCGTGCTGAAAGAGGGCCTTTACGAAGACTCCGAGCGGCGCGACGCACTCTTCAAGCTTGCGCGCTTCGCCTCGACCAATGATCTCGACGGCAAACGCACGTTGGCTGCCTATGTCGGCGCGCTGCGTCCGAACCAGACCGCCATCTATTATCTCAACGGCGTCGATCTGAAGGCGCTGGCGGCGAGCCCGCAGCTCGAAGGTTTCCGCGCCCGCGGGATCGAGGTTCTGCTGCTCAGCGATCCGGTCGATGCCTTCTGGGTGTCGTCGGCGGTGGGTTTTGATGGCAAGCCGTTCAAATCGGTCTCGCAAGGCGCCGCCGATATCAAGGCCGTCCCCCTGCTGGATGGCAACGAGGAAAAGGTGGCCGAGCCGCCGTCAGCGGCGCTCGCCTCGCTCTTCGCGCTGATGAAGCAAGAACTGGAAGGGGTGGCGGCCGACGTGCGCGCCTCGGATCGATTGTCCGAAAGTCCGGCCTGCCTGATTGCGCCGGAACACGGTTTCGATCGGCGGCTTGAACGCATCCTCGCCGAGCACGGTCAGTTGAAGGATGTCGCCAAGCCGATCCTTGAAATCAACCCAACGCATCCGCTGATTGCGGCGCTCGCGGCGCAAGTCGGTCATGCCGACCCGGCGGCGCTTGCCGATATCGTCTGGCTCGTTTTTGACGAGGCCCGTCTGCTTGACGGTGAGAAACCGGCAAATGCCGCGGATTTTGCCGCCAGACTTACGCGCGTGTTGACCAAGGCCGTCACGGCGCCCGCAGCGAAGGAATGATCGCGTCGGGCATCGGCTTCGACCCTGATCTTTCGCGCACTGACGCACAGCGCCTGCTGACGCAGATATTCGCCGCGGCGAAGATCGAAACGCCGGCGCTCGATGCCCGACTGCTTCTCTGCGCGTCGCTCGGGATCGGCCATCTCGATCTGCTGCGCGAGCCGGATCGGCAGATCGGCGCCACAGCGGGTGAGATCGAAGCTGCGGCGCTGCGCCGGCTAGCCGGTGAGCCGGTCGCGCGGATTATTGGACGGCGCGAGTTTTACGGGCTCGATTTCGCACTCACGCTGGCAGTGCTCGATCCGCGGCCGGACACGGAGATTCTCGTCGATGCGGCATTGGTTGCATTGGAAGCGCGACGCGCCGAGCCGCTGCGCCTGCTCGATCTTGGAGTGGGTTCCGGGGCCATTCTCGCGGCCCTGCTGTCGCAATTGCCAGCGGCATTCGGCGTCGGCGTCGATCGTTCGGAGCCGGCGTGCCGCGTGGCGCGCAACAATCTCGCAGCGCTTGGATTTGCCGGGCGCAGCGCTGTCGTTTGCGCCGACTGGACGAATTCGTTACGCGGCGCCTTTGACGCCATTGTTTCGAACCCGCCCTATATAGCGACAGGGGAGATCGCTGGCCTCGCGGCGGAGGTGCGCGCGCATGATCCGCGTGGTGCGCTTGACGGCGGTGCTGACGGTCTCGCGGCCTACCGTATTTTGGCAGCGGCCGTGCCGCAACTTCTCAGGCCGGGCGGGATTGTCGCTTTCGAGGTTGGGGCGACTCAGGCTGAATCGGTGGCGGACCTGCTTGGTGCTACCGGTATGCTGGAGCCACGAGATTTTTTGCGCGACCTCGGCGGGCATGTCCGAGTTGTGACTGCGGTTCGTCTCGTACGCTGACTGATCGAAATACGTTGCATATCGGCAACATACGCAAGAGGCCCGGAAAATTTTTGCAAAAGTGCTTGGCGCAGCGGGGGAAAACGATTACGTTCCGGCGCAAAGATCGCTTTTCGCGAATGTTAATTGAGGCAGCGTCGAGATCCCCACACCGGACATCCGGATGGAATGATTTCCGCCACTCAAGAGCCTTTAGTGCTCGCGCGATTGAGGCGATTGTCCCCAACGTCTGAGATCCCGAGAGCTGCGGGATCGGCCTCATGCGGTGCTAAACCGGAGGCTTAGCGTTAGCAGCTGGAGAACGGAAGCCAGCCTATCCTTTGTGCCTTAGGGCCAGTGGTGTCGTGCCGACTCGGGGTGTTCCCGGGCGTCGGAGTGGATGGGTTATAAGAAACATCCAAGGATGATCGATGAGACCAAATCAGAATAACAAGCGCATGCGCGGCCGGAACAATAACAACAACAATAGCAGCAATCGTAAGGGCCCAAATCCATTATCGCGTTCCTATGAGTCGAATGGTCCCGACGTTAAGATCAGGGGCACCGCGCACCACATCGGCGAAAAATATCTGCAGCTCGCCCGCGACGCACAATCGTCCGGCGACCCCGTGATGGCCGAAAGCTATCTGCAGCACGCCGAACATTATTTCCGCATCATCGCCACCGCCCAACAGGCGCAGCAGGCGCAATTCGCGGGCTATAATCGTCCGGGAACCGAGACGGACAACGAGGAGCTCGAGGACGAGGACGACTTCAGCGGGCTTCCGGATCGTTTCGCGTCGCCAGTGGCTCCCAGTGTCACGCCGCCTCCGCAGCAGCCGCAACCCTATGTGGCGCAGCCGACGGTGCCGAACGGCCAGGGCCAGCCGAACTACAACGCCCAGCCGACTTATCAAGAGCGGCCGCAATATGAGCCGCGTGGCGAACGTGGCCCGCGCAATTTCCAGGATCGGAATCAAGACCGGAATCAGGATCGCAATAATCAGGACCGCAATCAGGAACGTCCTGCTTATGGCGAGCGCAACGGACAGAATGGTCCCCGCGACAACCGCGAGGGCGGCAATGGGCGTCCCCGGCAGCCATACCGCGGTGACGGCGCGCCGCGCTATGACAACGCCCCGCGCTCTGAGCGGCATGAGCCGCGCAATGTGAGCGAAGAAGCGACTGCCGCAGCGCTCCCGGCCTTCATCACGGCGCCGGTGCCTGTCCGTGTCCAGCCTGAGCCGGAACTTCCGGTCAGTGACGAATCGGTAGGCACCGAGGTTCTCGCGCGGCCGGAGGCCGAGGCTGAGGAGAACAATTTCGCTCTGCGTCCGCGTCGCCGTCGTCGCGCCAAGTCGGAATTCGACGTGGCGGAGACCAAGGCGTCGCTCGAGGAATAATTGGGGAAGCCGCACTGTTTTGCTGCATCGATTTGCGCAAAGTCAGTGCGGTACCTCTACCAATCGTGGATTCACTTTCCTAAGTTCCCCTCAAGGTCCGTTGTCGGCCGTGCCGAGGCGGAATCGTCATGCTTGTCTTGACGCATTTTCTTCACGCGAACCGGTATCCACTTCGCTCGAAAATGCCCTAGAACGCATGAACAGCCTTGCCATTGGGAGGTCTGGAGAGAATGAATTTCGAAAAATACACCGAACGCGCGCGCGGGTTTGTCCAAAGCGCGCAATCGCTGGCGACTCGCGAAGGCAACCAGCAATTCATGCCTGAGCATCTACTCAAGGTGCTGCTCGACGATCCCGAAGGGCTCGCGAGCGGGTTGATCAATAAAGCCGGCGGCAACGCGAAAGAAGCGCTTACCCAAACAGAGCTTGCGCTGGCGAAACTGCCGAAAGTGCAGGGCTCCGGCGCCGGCCAGCTCTACATCGCCCCCGCCACGGCGCGGCTTTTCGACAATGCCGAGCAGATCGCGCAGAAGGCGGGTGATTCCTACGTCACGGTCGAGCGGCTTTTGCTGGCACTCGCCCTCGAAAAGGGCACCGAGGCCGCAAAAATCCTGCAACGCGCCGGTGTCACGCCACAGGTGCTGAACGCGGCGATCGAGGATTTGCGCAAGGGCCGCACGGCCGATAATGCGACGGCTGAAAACGCTTACGACGCACTGAAGAAATACGCCCGCGACCTCACCGAGGCGGCGCGCGCGGGCAAGCTCGATCCGGTTATCGGCCGCGACGAAGAAATCCGCCGCACGATTCAGGTTTTGTCGCGGCGCACGAAAAATAATCCCGTGCTCATCGGAGAGCCGGGCGTCGGCAAGACGGCGATCGTCGAAGGTTTGGCGCTGCGCATCGTCAATGGCGATGTGCCGGAAAGCCTGCGCGACAAAAGTCTGCTGGCGCTCGATCTTGGCGCTCTCATCGCCGGCGCCAAATATCGCGGCGAGTTCGAGGAACGGCTCAAAGCCATCCTCAACGAAGTGACATCGGCGCAGGGCGGCATCATCCTGTTCATCGACGAGATGCACACGCTCGTCGGCGCGGGCAAGGCAGATGGCGCCATGGACGCCTCGAACCTTTTGAAGCCGGCCCTGGCGCGCGGTGAATTGCACTGCATCGGCGCCACCACGCTCGACGAATATCGCAAGCATGTCGAGAAAGATGCGGCGTTGGCGCGGCGCTTCCAGCCCGTCTTCGTCAATGAGCCGAACGTCGAGGATACGATCTCGATCCTGCGCGGCCTGAAAGAGAAATACGAGTTGCACCACGGCGTGCGGATCACCGATTCCGCCATCGTCGCCGCGGCCACACTGTCCAATCGCTATATCGCCGACCGTTTCCTGCCGGATAAGGCGATCGATCTTGTCGACGAGGCCGCCTCGCGGCTTCGGATGCAGGTCGATTCCAAGCCCGAGGAACTGGACGAGATCGACCGCCGCGTCGTGCAATTGAAGATCGAGCAGGAAGCGCTGAAGAAGGAGACCGACACGGCCTCCAAAGACCGGCTTCAACGGCTCGAGCACGAGCTGGCCGAGGCGGAGGAGAAGTCCGCCGCTTTGACCACACGTTGGCGCGCCGAGAAGGACAAACTTGGTTCGGCGCAGAAGATCAAGGAGCAGCTTGAGGCGGCGCGTACCGAGCTTCTGCAGGCGCAGCGGCGCGGCGAATATCAGCGTGCCGGTGAGCTGACCTATGGCGTCATCCCCGATCTTGAAAAGAAACTCGCCGACGTCGAATCGAAGAGCAGCGAAGTGCTGGTCGATGAGGCGGTGACGCCCGATATGATCGCGGGCGTCGTCTCGCGCTGGACCGGCGTTCCTGTCGATAAAATGCTCGAAGGCGAGCGCGGCAAACTCTTGCGCATGGAGGACGAACTCGCCCGGCGCGTCGTCGGCCAGGCGGAGGCGGTCGCCGCCGTCGCTACCGCTGTGCGTCGGGCCCGCGCGGGCTTGCAGGACCCGAACCGGCCGATCGGCTCGTTCATGTTCCTTGGGCCGACCGGCGTCGGCAAGACTGAGCTCACCAAGGCGCTTGCGGAATTCCTGTTCGACGACGAGACGGCGCTGATCCGCATCGACATGTCGGAATATATGGAAAAGCACTCGGTCGCGCGGCTCATCGGCGCGCCCCCCGGCTACGTCGGCTACGAGGAGGGTGGGGCGCTTACGGAAGCAGTCCGGCGGCGGCCCTATCAGGTCGTGCTCTTCGACGAGATCGAGAAGGCGCATCCGGATGTCTTCAACGTCCTGCTGCAAGTGCTCGACGATGGCCGTCTGACCGACGGGCAGGGCCGCACGGTCGATTTCCGCAATGTGCTGATCATCATGACCTCGAACCTCGGCGCCGAGCTTCTGGTCATGCAGCCGGAGGGACAGGATACGGCGGCGATCCGCGACGACGTGATGCAGATCGTGCGGGCGCATTTCCGGCCGGAATTCCTCAACCGGATCGACGAGATCATCATGTTCCATCGCCTGCGGCGGCAGGACATGGCGGCGATCGTCGACATCCAGATGGGCCGGCTTTCGAGTCTGCTCGATGATCGCAAGATCACCTTGGAAATGGCCGAGACGGCGCGGGAATGGCTCGCTGACAAGGGTTACGACCCGGCTTATGGGGCGCGCCCGCTGAAGCGCGTGATCCAGAAGGCGTTGCAGGATCCGCTCGCCGAGAAAATCCTCGCGGGCAAGATCCTCGACGGCGAGGTGGTGAAGGTCGGCGGTGGCCCCGAGGGTCTCATCTTCGGCGAGGTCGAGCCGCCGAAGTCCGGCGGCAAAGGCAGCACTAAAGTCGCCTAGACCGGGCTCGCCCGCGCTTGGCGCGGCACTGATGACGAAGCAATCCCGCCCCCGTGTCGGATTGCTTCGTCGGCCCCGCGATGAGGGCTGATTTCCGGGCAATTTTTCAGCTTTATTTCGGGTCTGAGAACAGCCGCCGCGCTAGAGCGTCGCGGGGCCCTGAAACAGGGCCAAAGACGGGAAAACTGCATTTCGGGACATGCATTTGGCGGCGTTTCGCCCTATATAATTGGGGTGGTATTGAACCACGATTCTCCCGCCCAATTCGCAAGCCAGAAAGCGCCAGAAAAGCATGTCCCAATCCGCGCCCGCCAACCCGAATCCTATGCCCGAAAATGCGCAGGATTTGCCCGGCCCGGACCGTGATGCTTACGGCGCCGATTCGATCAAGGTTCTCCGCGGGCTTGATGCCGTGCGCAAGCGGCCGGGCATGTATATCGGCGACACCGACGACGGGTCGGGGCTGCATCATATGGTCTACGAGGTCGTCGATAATGCGATCGACGAGGCGCTGGCCGGCCATGCGACGCGGGTCACCGTAACGCTCAACGCCGACGGTTCGGTTACCGTCACCGATGACGGGCGCGGCATCCCGACCGACATTCACTCCGAGGAAGGCGTCTCCGCGGCCGAGGTCATCATGACCCAGCTTCACGCGGGCGGTAAATTCGACCAGAACTCCTACAAGGTGTCCGGCGGCCTGCATGGCGTCGGCGTCTCAGTCGTCAACGCGCTCTCAGTGTTTCTCAAGCTGCGCATCTGGCGCAACGGTCAGGAGCATGTCGTCGAGTTTGCCGATGGCGAAACGGTCTCACCGCTCAAGGTTGTTGGGCCGGCGCCCGTCGTCGACGGCAAGGCTAAGCGCGGGACCGAAGTGACCTTCCTGCCTTCGACCGCGACCTTTACGATGACCGACTTCGATTTCGCCACGATCGAGCATCGGCTGCGCGAATTGGCCTTCCTCAATTCCGGCGTACGGATCGAACTCACCGATCTGCGCACCGCGGAGACCAAGCACGAAGAGCTTTATTACGAAGGTGGCCTTGAGGCCTTCGTGCGCTATCTCGACCGCGCGAAATCGCCGCTGATCGGCAAGCCAATTCTGATCAAGGGCGACCGCGACCGGATGACGGTTGAAGTCGCCTTGTGGTGGAACGATTCCTACCACGAGAACGTGCTTGCCTTCACCAATAACATCCCGCAGCGCGATGGCGGTACGCATCTCGCGGGCCTGCGCGCGGCGTTGACGCGCCAGGTGACGGGCTATGCCGAACGCTCCGGGCTCACCAAGCGCGAGAAGGTCGATCTCACCGGCGACGATTGCCGTGAGGGTTTGACGTGCGTGCTTTCGGTCAAAGTGCCGGATCCGAAATTCTCGTCACAGACGAAGGACAAGCTCGTTTCGTCGGAAGTGCGACCGGCGGTCGAAGGCATCGTCAACGAAATGCTCAGCTCCTGGTTCGAAGAGCATCCGCAAGATGCCAAGATCGTGGTTGGCAAGGTGATCGAGGCGGGGCTGGCGCGCGAAGCGGCGCGCAAGGCGCGCGAACTCACCCGCCGCAAAGGCGCTCTCGATGTCGCCAATCTGCCCGGCAAACTCGCCGATTGTCAGGAACGCGATCCGGCGAAGTCGGAGCTCTTTCTGGTCGAGGGCGATTCCGCCGGCGGCTCGGCGAAACAGGGTCGCGATCGCGAGTTTCAGGCGGTTCTCCCACTGCGCGGTAAAATCCTCAATGTCGAACGCGCGCGCTTCGACAAGATGCTGTCATCGCAGGAAATCGGCACGCTGATCACCGCGCTTGGCACCGGCATCGGCCGCGAGGATTTCAATCCCGACAAGCTGCGCTACCACAAGATCATCATCATGACGGACGCGGATGTCGATGGCTCGCATATCCGCACCCTGTTGCTGACTTTCTTCTTCCGCCAGATGCGGGAATTGATCGAACGTGGCCATATCTTCATCGCCCAGCCGCCGCTCTACAAGGTCAAGCGCAGCGGTTCCGAACAATATCTGAAGGACGAGCGCGCGCGCGAGGATTACCTCATCGACAACGGGCTCGACGGCGCGGTGCTGCGGCTCGACAATGGCGAGGAACGCGCGGGGCAGGATTTGCGTGCTGTCGTTGACGAGGCGCGCGTCGTGCGGCAGGTGCTCACGGGCCTGCATTCGCGCTACGACCGCAGCATCGTCGAGCAGGCGGCCATTGCGGGGGCGTTGCAGGCCATCGCCTCTGACGATGATCCTGCGGCGTTGGATCATGCGCGTGAGATTGCCGAACGGCTTGATCGTTTTGCTGACGAGCTGGAGCGTGGTTGGCAAGGCGGCGTGGAAAACGGTACCTATGTCCTATCGCGCGAATTGCGCGGCGTGCGCCATGCTTCGATGCTTGACGGCGCGCTGCTGGCCTCGGGCGAGGCGCGGCGGCTGAACGAACATGCGCAGGGCTTGCGCGATATTTACAGCCGGCCGGCGAAACTGATCCGCCGCGGCGAGGAAAAGCAGGTGGGCGGCCCGTCGCAACTGGTCGATCTGATCATGGCGGCGGGGCAGAAGGGCATTTCGCACATCCAGCGTTACAAAGGCCTGGGCGAAATGAACGCCGAGCAATTGTGGGAGACGACCCTCGACCGCAATGCGCGCTCTTTGCTGCAAGTGAAGATCAAGGAAGGTGACGAGGCCGACGATATTTTCGTCAAGCTGATGGGAGATGTCGTCGAACCACGCCGCGAGTTCATCCAGGAAAATGCACTGAACGTCGCTAATCTCGACGTCTAGGATTGTCGCGTAACTCATCTGGAGAGAGGCAAATAACCACTCCAGAGAGGCAAATAAGCACTTCGGCAGAGGCAATTAGCCCCATTTTTGGATTAGAGCAGAGGCAATTAGCCACCTTTCGAGATGGGCAAGCAACCAGATCGTGAGAATCGGAAATCAAAGGCGAGGATCTTCCGCAAAGAAATGAGAATCTTGTGGGAAGCGGGTGGCCTCTTCGACCCCTTTGGCTGGCCGAGTCGCTAACGCGCCGGATCGCGTCATAGGCGGAGATTGCCGGCGGGGCCTGTTCGAGGCCGAGCGAGTGCCGTAAGGCAGGTGATAAACGCAGAAGTCAGCCGGACTCTTCGGGAGCTAGCCGGACTCAGACGGGAAATTCGAGACGAGCTCGAACTTGTCGGGGCCGCCCCTATCCTGGCAGTCGGCTGCCGGCGCCATCCTTTTGTCGTCCTCATAACAACCGAATTGTGTGGCATAGGCAACGGCCTGCGTAGAACGGCTAGCTAGCTCGCTTTTGTTTGCCTTTTACCTCCGGCGGCGCCGTTGATCACAAATAGAGACGCGCCATGCGCCCCGCTGCGAAAGCTGCGAGGACCACGGGCCCACACGAGAAAACGCCAATTATATCGATCCCGAAAGGGACGTCCTTTCCAGGCGTCTCGTTCGGCATCGTCGAAATTGTTTTGCGTGCGATAGCCCATCTTTCGTTCTCGCCAGCTTGTCTTCAAAGCGTAAGCGGTGCTTTATTTTGTTGTCAACGTCACAACGAATGTTGGCGGGAGGGTGCGATGGTTTACCAGTTCGATCCGAAAGCGGCTGTCGAATATGGCAATTTGGTCAACTTCGCATACACGATGTACGGTCGTGCGACTTCCGCCACAGACTGGACGCCTTCGTATGACGGCTTGCCGGATCAATATGATTTTGCAGCATGGGTGCGGATGAACGATTTCACCCCTCAAGGTAAGGCCGTCCCGCAATTTTACGGCATCATCGTCCAACGGAAGGCCGACCCAAACACCTTCATACTCGCGATTCGTGGAACCGAGAATGTGACTGAATGGTGGGATGATTTTACAGCGATAGTTCCCAAAGCAATGGGTGGGTTTGCCGGCAAGGTTGGCGATGGGTTTGGGACGATCTTCGGATCCATGGAAGTGCTGGATTCCACCGGCAGTCCCACGACCGAATTCGGGCAAGGTTTTGTCCAGCAAGTCGCGGCAGCCGTCACTAGGAAATTGTTAGGCGACCGAGTGACCAAGGGCCGTCAGGAGCGGCTCTCAGCTCAGGGTCGCATAGCCATAGAAGTGACCGGCCATAGCCTGGGTTCTGCGTTAGCGACGCTATACGTGGCGAAGAATGCAAGCGATCAACAGCTACGCATTTCTCGGGTCTACACTTTTGCATCGCCATTTGTCGGCGATGCAGAATTTGCTGCGTCTTACAACGCGCTTGGCATCGAAACGTGGCGTATCGCAAACTTCTGGGATCGCGTGCCGCATTTGCCGGACCGCCTCGAATTCAAGCACGTAAATCAGGCCTATCCGATTAACTCTTGGTTCGAAGTTCATGCAGACCTGATTTGCTGGCATTCGATGCAAACTTATTTGCACGTAATCGATTCCACAATTCCCATCGATCCCAGCTGCGCGCCTTTGCAACCCGACCCGCACTATATCGCGGGTCATTAAAATGCCCCGCGCGGACGCTGAAACTGAGAAGCTGCGTGAATTCATCCTCAGGCTTGAACCATCTGGGCCCAATGGCTTCGAGGGATTGCTCGCAGCCGTCCTTAGCGATGTTCTCAAGGCGCATTTTACCTTGGCAAAGTCCGGCTCCCAAGCCGGACGCGACGGTGATTCCGCACTCAGCGATCAAGCAATCAAGTTCGAAGCTAAGCTCTACAAAGGCAAGGTTGAAAAAGACCAGTTCCTGAGCAAACTCGCCGAGATTTCGGCGAACGAGCAAGGTCAAACGGACCTTTGGGTTCTTTGCTCAACCGGGCCAGTGGCGGCGCAGGATGTTCAGCTCGCGAGAAATGTCGGCCGCAACATGGGCATCGGCGTTTTAGTTTTCGATTGGTCGTCCATCGGGTTGCCGAGCCTCCCCACTCTTTTGGCCTTGGCGCCGAATATAACGGCTGAATTTCTAAATCAGAAGTTAGGCGAGGATGACTCTACCATTCGGGCGGCAATCGCTGCTATCGAAGCCCACCCGCAATTTGCCGATAGATCAGAAGAACTGAAGATCATTCTCCACGAGCCCAGTCTAGCTCCGGCCTATGCAAGAAATGCGAATGAAGGGTGGCTTCGGGCCGCCTTCGAGAGCGCTAATCGTGCCCGGCAGGTATTTGGACAGGCTCTTGCTCCAGATGACAGCACGATCGCGCGAGCAGTGGACCGGACCGAGATCCGAGAGGAGTGCGCCAAAAAACTCTCCGCGGCGCCCGACAGCGCGATCGTTGCCCTTCTGGGAGTTGATGGATCGGGCAAGTCGTGGCTTTTTGCGCAGGCTTGGCTCGCGCAACCCGAGAAGGTTTTGACGCTTGTTCTGGTGCCGGGCGATTTCACCACTGCGTTAACAAAGGACGCTCTTGAAGATCTTCTGGTCTTAAAATGCATCGCACAGACAGGCGAGTCGGGCACAGAAACCGTCAAGGCGCGCTGGCGTAGATATTTCAAGCGATGGCAACACCTAGGCACCCCGAGTCGCCCGACATTACTCGTTTATGTCGATGGGCTAAACGAACGTAGCAATCTTCCTTGGGACCGAATCCTAGACACGCTCAATGGCTTGCTGGGCGACATAAAAGGCAAGCTCGCGATGAGCTGCCGTACGGCTTTTTATCGCGAACGTCTGGATCGGCGGCTGATTAGTATTGTCGAACCGATTGAAGTTCCTGAGTGGTCGCAAGCCGAATTGACCGGTCTCTTGTCTGCACTGGGCATCGATTACAATAAACTTACCCAGACCGTTGCTGACTCTCTCAGGAACCCGCGCATATTTGCGGTCGCGTCGCGATTGCTCAGTACCCGTCAAATCGAACAAATAAGCGAGCTTAGTGTCAGCCGACTTTTGTTTGAGCATTTACGTTCGGCAAATCCTGGTGTCGACGTTCCTTCACCGGCACGCTTCGTACGTGGCGTGCGAGAACATGCGGATCTTATTCTTAAGCGCCTACAGAAGCAGTGCATCGACGATCTCACAGTCTTCGACCCAATGAGATTCGACAATGAGCTAGGTTCCGATTGGAATCAGCAATTCGACGCCGCTTCAGCCGGCCGTTTCTTTGAACCGCTTGGCAGCGACCCAACGCTTTACCGACTTAAAGACGACGGCCTGCCACTCGCGTTAGGCTTGGCCTTGCGGGGTGCGGCGCAAAAGGCTGAGCGAAACGAGCGCGATCTGGACGAAGAGCTTTCGCGAATTCTCGACCCTATCGCGGCGCTAGACAAGACATCAGACGTCTTACATGCCGCCATCGTGGCTGCCGTTCTTGACTCAGAATCGTCGGATGACGTGGCAGCCGCGCTCATTCGGGCATTTGTCGGCCTACAAAACGTCAATTCAGGCTGCTATCCGGAGTTTTATGCGCTTGCGCGAAATCGCCCCGCGCCGTTTTTGATGGCGCTTGAGTTAACCTCTCTAAGACAGGCGCTGGCCCCAAATTTCTCATGGCTAACGAAGGCTGCCTCAGAACTCCGAGAGGCACCTTCTTGCCGGCCTGTGGTAGATAGCTTTCTACATCGTTGGCTGAACTTTTTCTCTGATTCACCAACGCGGCGCGTCACGCGCTTCGGTCTCACATCCGAACAATACACGTTTGAGATTGAGAAGAAGGAGGCGCTGATCCAAAAGAGCCTTGCTGGGCTCTCTGAGGCCGAGCGTAGCATCCTGGAAGAGCTCAGGCGAGAGGAACGCGGTGATTATGCCGATTTAAGTACTATTGCTTTCCATCTACTCGCGGGAAAGCCACTTGCGCCTTTTGCTCGTTCTCTTCGAAACTGGGAGTTTGCGGATCAACTAAACGGCAGCTTCATCTACACAGAGCTTCCGAACCTTCTAGCTTTCAACCGTGTCGATTGGACCGAGACGCGCGCGGCTCTCTTGAAAGAGATGGATGATCTTAAGGGGATCGAAGTCTCTGACGTTGGCCAATGGACCCGCGCCGCGCTCATGCGGGCGACTGGTGGATTGGAAGATGCGAAAGAAGCGGACGAGCTCATTGAAAAACTGACCCGAGATCGACCCAAATTTCCCGGATGGCGGCTCATCGAAAATTACTGCGCTTCGGACCCCTGCGATCCTTGTTCAGAACGACCATCCAACATTGACGGAACCATCCAGAAATACCGTACTCTCGATTTCAGCAGAGTTTCCAGCGCCGCTGGCCCGGGACCTGAACAAACCTTTTTTCAAATGGCTATGGTCGGGCTGGCCCGCTTTGAGCCGGAAGCAGTTGCCGGCGCGCTCCACAGGTTCTCCGCTGATGTCTTGACTCGAGACGGAACGAGTTTCCGGTACGGCGTTTTTTCTCTTGAAGATCATACTGCCGCGCTGGACGACTCCAACGCTATACAATTTGCCTCGAAAGCCGCAACACTCACCGCAGAGGCTCTTTCAACGGGGGACGAGCACAAGCAAATATGGATAAGCACTCAGCATGCCCTCCTGATTGCGTTTCCGCACATGTCGGGCGACGAGCAGCTAGGGACCCTGGTATCCTATCCCGACGACGACAATATCAGCATTGAACTCGCCGCGGCGATGCGTCCTTGCGATAAAGACCGCTTCAGGCTCGAGCTACAGAACGCAATCAACAACGACAATATGTGATCCGGCGTGGAATATTGACCCCCGTAGATAGGGGGATCGGCGTGGAATATTGACCCCCTGAGAAGTGTTTGCAGTGTGCCCGCTTTGGATTGAGCGGGCGGTGGGGGATGCTGGTTGTGGAGACGATTGGCCGGATACGGCGGGAGCATCTAGTCAAGGGTAAGTCGATCAAGGAGATCGCGCGCGAGTTGAAGATCTCTCGCAACACCGTCCGCAAGGTGCTGCGGTCGGAAGAGACATCGTTTTCTTATGAGCGGGAGGTTCAGCCGCGTCCGAAGCTGGGGCGCTGGAAAGCCGCGCTCGATTTGATGCTTACGGGGAATGTCGGCAAACCGGCCCGCGAGCGGTTGACGTTGATCCGGCTTTTCGAAGAGCTGCAAGCCAAAGGCTATGATGGTGGCTATGATGCCGTCAGGCGCTATGCCCGCAGTTGGAGCCGGGAGCAAATAAGCGTCACGGCTGAGGCCTATGTGCCTTTGTCATTTGCGCCGGGCGAGGCCTACCAGTTCGACTGGAGCCACGATGTCGTGGTGATCAATGGCGTGACGACGACCGTGAAGGTCGCGCACGTCCGTCTCTGCCATAGCCGCATGATGTTCGTCCGAGCCTATCCGCGTGAGACGCAGGAGATGGTGTTCGACGCGCATGAGCGGGCCTTTGCCTTCTTCAAGGGTGCCTGCACGCGTGGCATCTACGACAATATGAAGACGGCGGTAGAGACAATCTTCCTCGGCAAGGACCGCCAATATAATCGCCGCTTCCTGCAGATGTGTGCACATCATCTGGTCGAGCCCGTTGCTTGCACGCCGGCGTCCGGCTGGGAGAAGGGTCAGGTCGAGAACCAGGTTGGTCTCGTGCGTGAGCGCTTCTTCACGCCACGGCTGAAGTTCAAGACCTATGACGAGTTGAACGCTTGGCTGACCGACAAGATCATTGCCTATGCCAAGATGCATCCGCACCCGGAACGTCCCGAGCGTACGATCTGGGAGATGTTCGAAGAGGAGCGGCCGCAGCTTGTTGCTTATCGCGGCCGGTTCGACGGATTCCACGCGCTCCCGGCGTCGGTGTCGAAGACCTGCCTGGTCCGCTTCGACAACAATAAATACTCGGTCAATGCCGCGGCCATCGGGCGGCCCGTCGAGATCTTCGCCTACGCCGACCGGGTCGTGATCCGTCAGGAGGGCCGCGTCGTTGCAGAACACGCGCGCTGCTATGGGCGCGGCGAGACGATCTACGATCCCTGGCATTATGTCCCGATCCTCGCCCGCAAGCCCGGCGCCTTGCGCAATGGCGCCCCGTTCAAGGACTGGGTGCTGCCAGCTGCCCTGGAGCGTGTCCGGCGCAAGCTCACCGGGTCCAATGATGGCGATCGGCAGATGGTCAAAGTTCTCGCGGCTGTGCTGACAGACGGCTTGCCGGCGGTCGAAGCCGCCTGCGCGGAGGCCCTGGCCGAGGGTGTTTATAGCGCTGACGTCATCCTCAATATCCTCGCGCGGCGCCGCGATCCCGGTCCCTCGCCCATCATCCTTACCCCGGAGGCGCTTAGGTTGCGGCATGCGCCTGCCGCCGATTGTGCCAGATACGATCAGCTCAGGATCACATGATCATGGAACGTACCGAAGTTCTCGACATGATGAGCAACCTCAAGCTCTTTGGCATGAGGAATGCCTACGACGAGACCCTTGCAACAGCTGTCAAACGTCAGCATGAGCCGCAGCACTTCGTCGGCGATCTTCTCAAGGCCGAGATCAACGAGAAGCACGCCCGATCCATCAAATACCAGCTGACGGTCGCCAAGCTGCCGCTCGCCAAGGATATCGATGACTTCCTGTTCGCCGACACACCCATCAACGAGAGCCTGGTGCGCGATCTCGCCGGCGGTAACTTCATCGTCGAACAGCGTAACGTCGTTCTCGTCGGCGGTACCGGAACCGGTAAGACACATCTCGCCATTGCCATTGCACGCGCCTGCATCCGCGGCGGGTCACGCGGCCGGTTCTTCAACGTCGTCGATCTCGTCAACCGCCTCGAGGCCGAGGGACGCGCCGGCCGCCAGGGGCGCCTTGCCGATTATCTGACGCGCCTCGACTTCATTATCCTCGATGAACTTGGCTATCTGCCCTTCGCCCAGGCCGGCGGCCAGCTTCTCTTCCATCTGATCAGCAGGCTCTATGAGCGTACCTCGATCCTGGTGACGACCAATCTCGCCTTCGGCGAATGGCCGAGTGTCTTCGGCGATCCGAAGATGACCACCGCGCTGCTCGATCGTCTCACCCATCACTGCGACATCGTCGAGACCGGCAACGAAAGCTGGCGCTTCAAGAACCGCGCCTGATCAGGTAGCCAAGCGCGTTGTAACTCCAGTCGGGCTACGCCCTCATTCCGTCACAACGCGCAAATGAACGGGGTGACTTTTGCGCGCCGATCGGGGGTCAAAGTTCAACGCCGATTGACACCCGATGACCTTCAAATAGGTGAAGTCGGTCTGCCAGAGCTGGTTGGGCGCCGTCGTCTTGTCCTTGAACTCGTCGGCGGCCTTGATGATGATGAAGGCTGGGCTGGTGATCAGGTCATTCGCCTTGAGCAGACGATAGACCGAAGCTTCCGAGACAAAATAGTCTTCTGTGTCGGTGAAGGTCACCGCGAGTTCCCGTGGCGACAGCTCGGGCTTGTCCAAGGCAAGATCGACGATCCGTTCCCGCACGGGCTCGGGAATGCGGTTCCACACCCGGCAAGGCCTTGGACTACGATCCTCGAGCGCTTCGACGCCGCCGGTCAGGAACCGATCATACCAGCGGTGGAAAGTGGCGCGTGGGATGCCGAGTTGTTCCAGCGTGCGCTGTGCCGGCAGGTGTGATCGCTCGACCAATCGGATGATCTCGAGCTTCTCCGAGGTGGGGTATCTCATTCGTCGTCGCCCCCATCCGCGATCATGCTCTTTTTAAGCAATCGCAATTCCAGAGCCTGTTCGGCAACGACCTCCTTCAGATCGCGGGCTTCCTTGCGAAGCACCTTGACCTCGTCGGTGGTGGCGGCACGCGCCGTGTCACCCGCCAGCCGCTTCTTGCCGGCTTCGAGGAATTCCTTCGACCAGTTGTAATAAAGGCTCTCGGCGATCCCTTCGCGCCGGCACGGCGCCGCGATCGATTCTTCACCACGCAATCCGTCCAGCACGATGCGGATCTTCTCCTCCGCGCCATACTGCTTGCGGGTGATCCGGCGGATGTCCTTGATGACCTTCTCCGCCGACGGCTTCGTCGCTTCCATTTTCCGTCTCATCGTCATTCCCTTGAAAGGTTACGATGAACCAGAAATCCTCCCCTCTCAAATAGCCCAGTTCTGTCTCATTGGTGCTGACGCCGGACAATATTCAAATCATGAATGTAGCATATGCTAAGCGGACACCAGAAGATTATGCAAGGTTCGCCCAGGCTATCGCGGAAACGCTGAAGGCAAAGTCACTTGACCATGAATGGAAAGCCTACTTCGTCCTGAAGCCCGTAGAGTTTAAACTCGACAATTTTGCCGCTATGACTGGCTCGTTGTGGATTTGGTTTCATGCATTTGCAGATACAAGGCAAGCTGCGCTGGTATCGCGCGAGAAGCTCATCCGCGAACTTGGCGAGTCTTTGACCAGTGAAGGCCACGTTGCCAAACTGGAAGCGGCGATACCCGATACTTAATTGCCGCGTAGGGAGCAATATCCAAATCGAACTTCAAGTTTGGGGGGTAACAATGGCCGCGCCTAAGAAGACCATATGGCCGCTTGAGCCTCATACTCGGGCAAAGCATGAAATTCTGAAGCGTTACCTGCAGGCTTGGATGGTAATTCTGAGCCAAGGCGCTTTCCCGAGATTCTGTATATTGATGGGTTTGCGGGACCCGGTCAGTATGAGGGCGGGGAGGCCGGTTCTCCCATCATCGCGCTTGATACGGCGCTCGGATTTCAGCCACCGCTCACCACCAAAGTCCATTTTCTTTTTGTCGAAGAACGTAATGACCGCGCCGATCACCTGCGCAAGCAGGTCGCGCTGCGAACATTGCCTTCCAATTTCAGTGTGGTTGTCGAGGGCGGTGTTACCTTCGAGACGGCGTTCACAAATCGCTACTCTGGTTACGTGCGGCAGGGACGCCTGCTTCCCACCTTTGCCTTCATTGATCCGTTCGGGTGGACGGGCGCGCCCTTCAGTCTCGTAAAACAAATCCTTTCCAATCGCAGCTGCGAGGTGTTCGTAAACTTCATGTATGAGGAGATCAACCGATTCATCGGCCATCCAGATCAGGGTACAAATTTCAACAGCTTCTTTGGGACGGAAGAATGGAAACACTGTGCTAGCGCGACCGAGCCCCGCGTAAGAAACAGGTGCCTCCATGATCTTTATCTACGGCAATTGCACACCGGCGCGGCATACGTCCGCTCCTTCGAGATGTCCAACGCGCGCGACGTGACGGACTATTACTTATTCTATGCAAGCAACGAACTGCTCGGCCTTAAGAAGATGAAGGAGGCCATGTGGAAGGCGGATGAAAGCGGCGAATTCCGGTTTTCCGACGCCACCGATCCGAATCAGTTGGTCCTGTTTGAGAACGCTCCCGTCCTGCTCACCCTCCAGGCTCGGATCGTCGCTGAGTTTTCGGGAAAGCAGGTAACGGTCGCCAATGTCGAAAAATTCGTGCTTATCGAAACCGCGTTCCGCGAAAGTCACTACAAAGGCATATTGAAGGCGCTCGAAAAGGAAGGCCGTCTTTCCGCGTCAAATCCGGCTTCCGGCCGCCGGGTCGGGACATTCGGTGATCCTGCTATGATAGTCCAGTTCGCCTAACCCGCCTTTCGCCCTTGCGCACGGAAGTTATCAATTACATCAACAAGCCATGGACCGAACCATGAATACTGGTTGAGACGAACCTTCTAACAAAGTCAGCTGTTGATTGGGCAGGCCAGAAGAAACGAGGTGTTGCAGTTACGCAAGCATCGCGGGGTTCTGTCGGCCAGATCGAATCATATCAATTCTACCTGAGCAATTTTGGAGGGGACGCTAGATCAAAACGCATCTTGAGCTATCTCACCACGCGGCGCTCAAGGCTCCCCCCGACGTAATCCGCACACCAGGCTTCCAGCTCTTCGGGGTTACGCAATATTTCAGATAGTGGGGCGGTGATCATCGGATTTAATCCCCACTGTAGAAGCGTCCGCACGTCAGTTCTGTATCCTACGCAAACCTTGTTGCAAGCGAACGCAAGACCAAGCTCAAACGCGGCGCCTTCATCAATCGTTCGCCCGTCGAGATTTATGATTAACGCGTCGGCTCTTCGAACCGCGTCAACGTCGCGATTGAAGACATAGGAGTAAGCGCTCTCAATGGTCATGCCACACTTGATCAAATCCGGAATCAAATGGCCGTCGCGTTGGGGCAGGAACACGTTGCAATATCTTTCAATAGTTGCACACATCGCCTCATTTGCGGTCTTTTCTGCGTCGCAAAAAAGAGGGCCAGCAATGTAGATAAGTACATCACTCATCTGGGTCCTCCGTTATGAAGTGCGTCAGGCGCCCGTTGAAATCGAATGGGCGATATTCGCCAAAGTAGATGATCCGAACAACGTCTTGCACACACTCTGCAATGGAGCAGCAATCACCTCGCGCAGTGCTTCCCGTTGCGATTGCAGAGGCGTAGATATTCAACATTATATCTTGCTGCCGCTCCAAAGTTGCGCGCGCCTTCTCCGATGTCGGGTCGTTCTCAGAGGGAGGTCTTCCTCGTTGAATCTGCCGCCTTACCAGCATCTTGGGGTCGGCCTGGATGACTATTACCTGGCCAGGGCAAAGATTCCTGAACTCGTCTCTCACAAATCGGTTGAGAACTTTTCTGTATCGACTTCGAGCAGTTGTTTCGGGCGTCTCATTGTCCTCGCCTGGGAATGCAATAAAATCTAGAGGTGCTCGATCGACTGCAACAAGCCCCACGTCGGTCTCATTTATTTCTTCGTTCTTTTTCCAGATTGCGCCATCGAGACCTTCATCGATCTCGGTTCTCTCTCCAGGAGTGGTGTTGACCGATAATTTATTCATTGCCGAAGGCATGCGATTAGGCCACTCTTCGACCGTCGCGATGCTGCGAAGATGACTGAGAATTGTCGATTTCCCCGAGGAAACAGCACCACAAATATAATAAACAAATCGGGGCTCTAGACCGCGCGCCGTTATTTCATCTTTGAGGTCCCTCGCCTCCATCTTGATCAATCGAAGTAGCGCTCCAATTTCCTCCGAATTCAAGAAAAACGTGTATAGATTATAAGTCGTAAAGTTTGCCTCGCGAATTGCTTCGCGTTGCTCTTCGCTCAAGGACGCTTCTCCGTCTTTCGCAAAATGCACGAAATAACTAACGTGCCCCGGCCTCCTGGCCGCATGCGATCTAAGAGCATTCTTTAGCGTTCCGTCTGCCAACGAATGTCCTATCAACAGCCAAGTCTTGCTTGATAAATGGCCTAGGAGAAAATTGGCTTCCACATTGTTCGTGTTTGCAAGATGGTCGGCGAAATTCGCCTCTGTCAGAACAATGCTATCGCTGCCCTTGAGTCCCTCGCTCGGAATGTAGCCATTAGGATGATATATATTTAGCATTGTTGGATGAAGAAATGGATCCGGCTTCCAGAACGAGTTGGATCGACGGTTTTGAGGTTTATCGCTATCGGTCGTTGTCAGCGCGACTTCCAGCGCGTTGTCGAAATTGTGAGTTATAACGAGATCCAGCTTTATAGCGATATTTGCGAGATCTTTGAGGTAGGCGTGTGTCCGTCGTCAGATAATTTGAGACTGATCAGGCGTTTCGAGAAGAGAGGCGCTGGCTCATCAGGGGTTAGAGTTTAAGCGGCCTGCAGTCGGTGCTGCAAGCGGCGGTTTGCGATGGTAGCAAGCTTGATGCGTTTGCGTTCTGCGATGATCGTCTCTGCTCTGCCGAAGTAGACGTCGGCCGGTGTGACGTTTTCGATGCTCTCATGATAACGGACGTGATTGTAGTGCTCGACGAAGGCGCCGATCTGCCGCTCGAGATCGCCGGGTAGATAATAATTGTCGAGTAGAATGCGGTTCTTCAAGGTTTGGTGCCAGCGCTCGATCTTGCCCTGGGTTTGAGGATGATATGGTGCGCCGCGCACATGTTGCATGCCCTTGCCTTCGAGCCACCTGGCCAGGTCGTCTGCCACGTAACTCGCCCCATTGTCGCTGAGAAGCCTCGGCCGGTGTACAACGGTGATGTGATCAAGGCCCGATGCCGCCAGTGCCTGGTCGAGCGTGGCCGTGACGTCGGAAGCGCACATTGTGGGACCAAGCCTCCAGGCCACGATGTAGCGCGAGAAGTCATCCAGCACCGTGGAGAGGTAGTACCAGCCCCAGCCAGTGATCTTAAGGTAGGTGAAGTCGGTCTGCCAGAGCTGGTTGATAGTGGTGGTCTTGTCCTTGAACTCGTTCGCCGCCTTGATCACCACGTAGGCCGGGCTGGTGATGAGGTCGTGTGCCTTCAACAACCGATAGACCGAGGCCTCGGAGACAAAGTACTTTCTCTCGTCGGTGAATCGCACGGCCAGCTCTCGCGGCGATAGCTCAGGGACCTCCAGCGCCAGATCGATGATCTGGCTGCGGACGTCGTCCGGGATACGGTTCCAGACGCGATCCGGTCGTGAGCGATGATCGGCCAACGCCTCAGGCCCTCCCGCACGATAGCGATCGTACCATCGGTAGAAGGTAGCGCGGGGAATGCCGAGCTTTTCCAGCGTGCGCTTGGCAGGCAGATGCGACTGCTCAACCAACTCGATGATCTCGGCCTTCTCGGATGCAGGATATCTCATGCCTCGTCCTCCCCATCCCCGTTCATGCTTTTTTTGAGCAGGCGGTTCTCCAGGGTCAGATCGGCCACGACCTCCTTCAATGCGGTGGCTTCGCGACGGAGATCCTTCACCTCGCCGGACGTCGCGGCACGAGCTGTGTCGCCCGCCAGCCGGCGCTTACCGGCTTCGAGGAACTCTTTCGACCAGCCGTAATACATCGAGGCCGCAATGCCTTCCCGCCGGCACAGCTCGGAGATGTTCTCTTCGCCACGCAGTCCCTCCAGCACGATGCGGATCTTCTCTTCCGCAGAGTATTGCCGACGCGTCTGGCGCCGGATGTCCTTCAGTACTTGTTCTGCCGGCGCTTTGCCCGGTCCGGATTTCTGCTTCATCTTCGCTCCTTACGGCTACGATGAACCAGAAATCCTCCCTTCGTGAAGACCCTCAATTTGTCTCAGGGGTGCTGACGGCGAACAGTGGTCTGAAATTGGATTTTCCCGTTGGAAGCCATCGCTATAAGTCGCAAATCCTCCTCACTCTTTATGCTCGCGAGCGTTGTAAAATATCCATACGCAACATTGGTCAGCCGTCGCGTGCCTGCTAGGTTCCAAGTTGAAGACCAGAGTTCGCCCCCGCCATTTATGTTAAGGGCGTTTGGCGGCGTCGTGTGGTGGTAGACTCTAAGCAAAAAGTCACCTGAAGATTGCCGGCGACATTGACCTTTTGCGAAACTGGCGATCCTGCGCGGACCATCAAATATACATCTATAAAGTTGGGCTCCATCCTCATAAGAGAGTAGCCGATCCTCCGATCCGACGCGGACGAAAAGCCGTTCGAGTTGAGTTGCGCGCGGCCCGCCGACGTCCAGACTGAAATTCGCCCAATGTTTACCTGGTTCGACATCGAAGGCGATGAAGGGCGGCGAGAAAAAATTCGGCAGAAAGAAGCGGAGGCCGTCGATGGCAATCAATACATCGGGAATGAGATAACTCCGGCCTTCGCTATGCGCGAGCCGGAGCTTGATAAAGCCTTCGTACTCGCGGCGATTTGGGCCGCCAGGTTGAATATCGGGCGACCATCTCGATGGCAGCCCCGCGAGATTGTTCCATGCGTTTCTGGGCCGCCTACTCACGAACGTTTCCCCGCTGTCTCCAGTCTCACTGAACCCAAGGCGTATAACCGACCTCACCGAGTTACTAAGGGGCAGGTCTGACCCAGGTCTCTTAAAGAAAACCGCGAGGTAGCGCACCACAAAAACATTCTGAATACCCGAAAGCTCAATGTCTGCCTCGTGCCTCGTCGATCCGAAAGCGGATCGGCTGCTTTCGGCTCGTTCACGTCATCTCGGTTGAGGCACGCTTCCTCCGCCGGCCGTCGCGACGGTCGTGAGCGCCGAGTCACTACCACCGCCAAGTGGCGGGTCACAGCCACATCCAATGAGATGAGGCCGCGCCAATGCTGAGACCGTGTCAACGTCGGAGCGCGAATGCATAGTATGGGGGTAGAGAGAATGACTGTATCACCGCGAATTAGAGACTAGCTACACGCTTCGCCTCTTCAAATGAAATGAGTCGCCGCCGTTTCTCGTCCCATAAGGTCTTTCGCACGCATCGCAAACTTTCAATGAGTGTAATTCGTCCAATCCCGGTAAGTTGCGGATAATCTCTCAGCGCATCCATCAATCGATAGCAAGGTATTCGGCTGCATAGGTGATGAACGTGGTGAACTCCGATGTTGGCTGTGAACCAGCGTAGAACACCCGGCAGGTCGTAGTAGGAACTGCCATGCAGCGCGGCTTCATGGAAACTCCAGGCGTCGTCTGGGGCCCAGAAAGTGGCTTCGAACTGATGCTGCACATAAAAGAGCCAGACGCCTATCGACGCTGCCAGAATCATGATCGGTACGTGAATAAGCAGAAAGGGCCCGACTCCGATCAATCGGATCATCACCACAATCAGGCTCCCGATGGCGATGTTTGTGCCCATTGTACTTGCCCAGGGCATCCAGCCGCTACGCATCATTCCGATCGGAAGACGATATTGCAAGAAGAATAGATATGTAGGACCCGCGCCAAACATCACGGCCGGGTGCCGGTAGAGACGATAGAAAAGCTGACGCCAGAACGGTAGCGCGCGAAACTCGCGTACAGTCAGCGTGCTAATATCACCGATGCCGCGGCGATCGAGATTTCCTGAACCCGCGTGATGGAGCGCATGGGTCCCGCGCCAAAAATCGTATGGAGTCAGCGTCACGACACCAATGATTCGGCCGACCCAATCGTTCGTCAAACGCCCGACGAAGAAGGATCCATGGCCGCAATCATGCTGGATCATGAAGAGGCGGACGAGGAAACCGGCTGCCGGTATCGCTAGCAAGAGGCCTATCCAATATCCGTTGTCGAGAGCTAGCCATATCAGAGCCCAAATGACGACAAATGGTATCGCCGTGATCGTTAGCTCGAACATACCGCGTGCGTTACTTGACTCGCGATGGCACGCAAGAATTTGCGCAAATGCGCGCGGCTCGGGGAGATTATGGACCATTAGCAGCCATTTCTTGGTTGCGTCTAGTAACGGCGTCCCATACTGCGCGATTCCTGCCGCACTGTAGCCGCCAAAAGCACGTCTTTCTTCTTCTTTAATCTAAGAGTCAAACCGCTCGACAGTCGCATTTCGGCGGTGAGCCGCGCTCTGCATCACGTGAGACGTCGCCGTGACTGCGTTTCACTGGACACATCAAATGCACTCATGTCGGTCTCGAGCAGCGATTTCCCTATGCGGACGGCTCTTAGCGAGTCACTCATAGCAGATTGCGGTTGCTCTGCGACTTGTCGCGCTCGGTCGGCCTCGCGCAAGCCAAACCCCAACAGCAACGACGCAGTCATAATCCACCCGTCTCGCAATCACTGACATTATATGCATGGCGATGGCGGGAGACCTTGCAATCTATGCTCTATTATTGTGCGCCCAGTCCCACTGAGTCATACCAGATTGTCGTTTGCCGATGTTCGCGGCCGTGCTTATCGCTTGCTAGTTTTTCCCATTTAGGTCCCTAGGATAAACTCCTGACCACTTTAGGTAAGCGACCTCTAGTACGCTCCCATTATTCCTGACAGCTTTGGAAAATGGCACGGAAAGAGTCCGCGCGCCAAGAACGCGCGGCGAATACGGCGTCGATGCAGACTGCGCCGCTTATCCGACGATAGATCTCCGCGTGCCATGACGCCAGCGTTCCGATCGGCGGGGAATCCCCGCAGAGCACAATCTTACCGAAGAGGAAATGTCATGACATATAGAGGGAAGCTTTTGCTATTGGCAGGAGCTGTGGTGGGGCTTGTCGCTATGGCTGGCCCCAGCTTCGCCAATGAGGATATTGTTCAGCGCGAAAAAAACCCCAATCTGTGGCCGGTGACGGGCGGCAATTACGCGCTGCAACGGCACAGCACGCTCAGCGACATCAATAAAGACAACGTCGACCGGCTCCAGATGGCCTGGTCGCAATCGAGCGGCGCGCTGCGCGGTCACGAGGGCCAACCGCTGGTCGTGGAGGTCGACGGCAAGCCGATGATGTATATGGTCAGCGCATGGCCAAACATCGTCCAGGCGCTCGATCTTTCGGATCCCGACAATCCGAAGGAAATCTGGAACTATCTGAAGAAGACCGATCGAGATGAATCGGCTGTCCCACATGCCTGCTGCGATACCGTGAACCGCGGTCTTTCCTATGCCGAGGGAAAGGTTGTATTCGGTACGCTCGACGGTTTCGTCATCGCGCTCGATGCCAAGACCGGCAAGCAAATCTGGGTCGTCAAGCACTCTTACCCGGAACACGGTGAGACGCAGACCAACGCGCCGATGATCGCGGAAAATCTGGTGATCGCCGGCTTCGGCGGTGATGAATTCGCCGCGCGCGGCCGTCTCGACTGTTGATTTGCACTGAAAGCTGACCCGGCGCGGAGGGATAGGGGATGCGGATAAAAAGTTGGACTGATTTATGTGTAAAATCCCAGACTTTCTCGATATTCGATGGGGCTGAGAGAGCCAAGGGATATTTTGATCCGCTTCTCGTTGTACCATCGGATGTAGGCATCAACGTCTTTGACGAACTGATCGATTGTGATGGCATTCCAATCGCGGGGGTAAAATAGTTCCGTTTTCAGCCGACCGAAGAATCCCTCACACGCTGCGTTATCCTGCGAGCAGCCTTTACGAGACATTGAGCGAACCAGGTTTGCATCACTGACTCGCGTCAGCCACCCCGGCCAATGATAATGCGCTCCCCGATCAGAGTGGATGATTCGGCGCTCACTTCGCCGCCGCTGATGCACGGTGCGGAAGTTTCCAGTTCGGCCTCGGGAAATGGCAGGTATAGCCGCTGGGCAACCGGACCAAATAGTCCTGGTGTTCAGGTTCGGCCTCCCAGAAATCGCCGACAGGTTCGACTTTCGTCACCACCTTGCCAGGCCAGAGGCCGGAGGCATTGACATCGGCGATCGTCTCTTCGGCGACGTGCTTCTGCGTTTCATTCGTATAGAAGATCGCGGAACGATAGCTCGCGCCGACATCGTTCCCTTGCCGGTTCAATGTCGTCGGATCATGGATCTGGAAAAAGAACTCCAGAATGTCGCGAAACGTCGTCCGGGTGGGATCGAATACAATTTCGATCGCTTCGGCGTGCGTGCCATGATTGCGATACGTCGCGTTCTTCACATCTCCGCCGGTATAGCCGACGCGGGTCGATAGAACGCCCGGCCGGCGCCGGATGAGGTCCTGCATGCCCCAGAAACAGCCGCCTGCAAGAACGGCGCGTTCGGTCTCGGCCATGTTAATCTCCTCCATTTTCAGCATCTTCACCTGCGTGTACGCGGAGAATGCCAACTTCGTTACGTGTATATAAATACTCCGGCGCGTTTCGAGTTCAATGACAGGCCATGAGGTGCGGATGAGCGATGGTTTGCCCGATGTCCTCGCGCCCGGGTTGGTGGTCGTCTTCTGCGGGATCAACCCTGGCGCGCAGGCTGCGGCCACCGGCCACAACTTTGTCGGCCGCAGCAACCGGTTCTGGCGGGCGGTCTATCTGGCCGGTTTTACCCCGACCGAACTTTCTGCCGAAGAAGACCAGACTTTTGTCAAATATGGGTGTGGCCTGACTGTTGCGGTCGCACGGCCGACCCGAAAAGCTGAGGAGATTACGCGCGAGGAGATGTTCGCTGGCGCCGCTGCACTTAGAGCGAAGATCGAGCATTACGCGCCCCGAACTATCGCCTTTCTTGGCAAGGCGGCCTTCGCCGCGATCATGACGCAACGTGATGTGACCTGGGGCCCGCAACCGGCGCGGTTCGGCGGCGCGGCAGTTTGGGTCGTACCAAACCCAAGCGGGCTTAACCGCGGGTTCAGTCTGGATCAGCTGGTCGAAGCATATAGTGCCTTGCGCCGCGCGGTGGCGAAGGACCTGCCCTCGACTTGAAGTGTCCAAGGATTGTGAGAATGAGACGCTCGTCCCATAAGAGTGGAGTCTTCCCCGAAGACCCGATATCCTCGGCCGTGTCGTCTGAGACGCAACCGCGGCCGAGGATTCTATGTCCGAACATTGCCACCATTTGCATTCGATCCGCGACGTTACGCCCAGCGCGCGGGGCTGCGAGGAATGTCTCAAGATGGGAGATCGGTGGGTTCATCTGCGCATTTGCCGCACCTGCGGCCACGTCGGATGTTGCGACGATTCTCCCAACAAGCACGCCACCGCGCATTTCCATGCGACAAGCCATCCGATCATCGAAGGCTATGATCCGCCGGAGGGATGGGGCTGGTGTTATGTCGAGGAGATCTTCGTGGACCTTCCCGATCAAACGCCGCAGCTCGGCCCGATCCCGCGTTACATTTGATGAGCCCCTCGCGTCCTTCCAAATCCGTTTCGGGCTACGACGGCGCGATGCCGACGGACCCGTATGATCGGCCGGCGCAGACCTTCCCGAAATTGCCGCCAGAGATGGTGGAGAGAATCAAGAAATACGGGCAGCCGGACAGCTTCGACGGCGGCGCGTATCTCTATCACGTCGGTGATCGCGACGTTGATTTCTTTCTCATCCTCGAAGGTGCCGTCGACATTCTGGAGAGCGATGGCCACGGCGGTCACGTTCTCGTCGTCACACATGAAGCGAGCGAATTCACGGGCGAACTGGATCATCTCAGCGGCCGGGCTGTGTTCGTCTGCGCCCGCGCGGCGCGGCCGACGAAGGTCGTGCGGATTTCGTCCGCATCGTTTCGAAAATTGGCGAGTTCTGAACCCGATATTGGCGAGATCATCCTACGCGCTTTCATTTTGCGCCGCGTCGGACTTATCCAGCATGCCGAGGGCGGTACGATCCTCGTGGGCAGTCAGCGTTTAAGCGACACGCTGCGCATTCAAAGCTTCCTCACCCGCAATGCCTGTCCGCATCGGTTTCTTGATACGGATGTGGACCCCGATGCTGCTATTGCATTGAAATACTTTCACCTTGAGGGCAACGCTCAGCCGGTTGTGATCATCAATGCGCGTGAGGTGTTACAGAAGCCGACAAACAGCGAACTCGCGGACGCGCTCGGCGTCACCGAACATCTCGATCCAGACCGCATTTACGATGTCGTCGTGGTCGGCGCCGGGCCGGCTGGTTTGGCCGCAGCCGTCTATGCGGCGTCCGAAGGTCTCGACACGGTTGTCATCGAATCGATGGCGCCGGGAGGGCAGGCCGGCAGCAGTTCGCGAATCGAGAATTATCTCGGCTTTCCAACCGGGATTTCAGGGCAGGCGCTGTCCGGACGCGCGCAGGTGCAGGCCCAGAAGTTTGGCGCCCGGCTTGCCGTCGCACGCGCCGCGATAGGTCTCGATTGCGGTTTTCCGTTTCGCGTTCACATGGAAGGTGGAACCGCGGTGACGACTCGCGCTGTCGTCGTGGCCTCCGGCGCGCGTTACCGGCGGCTCGATGTCGAAGACTTGGCGCGGTTCGAGGGCCAGGGCGTGCATTATGCGGCCACCCCGATCGAGGGCGATCTTTGCGCCGGCGCGGAGATCATTGTCGTCGGCGGCGGAAATTCGGCCGGTCAGGCCGCCGTCTATCTCTCACGCAAAGCAAGACACGTTCATATTCTTGTTCGCGGTGATGGGCTCGCGGCAACGATGTCTGATTATCTCGTCAGGCGTATCGAGGAATCTGCGCAGATCACGCTTCACACGCGATGCGACATCACCGCTCTGATCGGCGACAAATACCTCGAAGCCGTGCGATGGCGCGACAAAGAGGGTGCCGAAACGCAAGTTTCAACGTCGAATCTTTTCCTCATGATTGGTGCCGTGCCGAATACCGATTGGCTCAACGGCTGCGTTGATCTTGATCCGAAAGGGTTTGTAGAAACCGGCCGTATAAAAGAGGGTGAGTCGCTGACGACGCCTTACGCCACGAGCGTCCCGGGCATCTTTGCCGTCGGCGATGTGCGTGCCAATTCGGTCAAGCGGGTCGCGTCCGGCGTTGGAGAAGGTTCCGTCGTCGTGCATGCGATCCATCGCTGGCTCGCCAAACAGGCTGCCACGGATCCAAGCAATTGAACTAGACTACTCTGCGGCGGGCGAGCACGGCTGCAACAAGATCGATCGCTAGCGCAGCCAACAGGGCCATTGTGCCGATCACAAAAAGCAATCGGTAATTGCCGCCGCTTTCCGCAAAGATGAATGAAAGCCCATAGGCAGCCGTCGCCTGCAACATCGCGAAACTGATGGTCGCCGCGCTCCAGGCGCCCTTTTGTTCAGCGGGATGATGCGCGAGCAATTCATGCACCCGCCCCAGCACCAACGGCACGATGCCGGGCGTGAAGGCGCCGACGACCACACTCGATATGATCAATGACACCGGCCCGAGGCCGAGCGCCGGCAACACGACGGCCGCAGCTTGCAGCAAGTAAGCAAGACGTAAGGCGGGGCCGAAGCCGGCGCGGTCCGCAAGATGCCCGGTCAGCAAAGGTCCGGCCGTCGCGCCCAATCCGAACAGCACCCAATATTCCGCGCCGGTTTGCAGGCCCTGGCCGAGGCCACGCGCGACATAATCGACAAGGAAGATCATATGCGGCACAAGCCCCGCCGCATTCAGCGCATATTCCACGTAAAGCGCCCTGAGCGTGCCGCGATGATGCGGCTGCTGGCGCGGCTCGATATGGGCGGTCTTCGGAGCCTCGGCCGGCCAGCCGCCCCACGCGACGATCGTCAACGCAAGCGAGAGCAAGCCGAGCCCGAGCCACGTTTCAGTCAGACTTTGGTGAAGCAAAAATGGAACGAGCGTGCCGGACGCGATCACACCGATGCCGACGCCCATGAAAATAATTCCGCCGGCGAGGCCCCGCCGCCGGGCAGGGACATGCGCAAGGACCGTTGGGGCCGCGAGCACCATCAACACGCCACCGGAAAGACCCGCGACAAACCGCCAGGCGAAGAACCAAAGGAACGAGAGCGGGAACGCGCAGGCGAAGAACGCGGCAGTTGCCAAGACCATCATCAGCCGTAGCGCCATCGCAACGCGCATCCGCGCGGCAAGTTGTCGGCCGAGCAGCGCGCCGCCGAGATAGCCGGCGAGGTTGGCGGCCCCGAGATAGGCCGCGGCCGATGGCGCAAACCAATGCGCATTGATGATCGCTGGCAGCAGCGGCGCGTAGGCGAAGCGCGCGAGGCCAATGCCCACAAGGCTCGTGCAGAAGGCCGAGAGAGTCGCCCGCCAGACGCTGACTTCGGAAGTCCTCGGTCCGAGCGGCGTTGGATGCGTGACGATTTTATCCATGGTGCCCTTCGCGCCGATTCAGGAGACGCGTGCGCGCCTCCTGAACGGTCGATGGGCCTTACTTGGCCGTTGCGGCGAGCTTCTCAAGCAGTACTTTTGCCGCAGGGCCTGACGAGGCAGGGTTTTGACCTGTGGTCAGCAGACCATCGCTGACAACATGCACGCCCCAATCCTGCGTCTTGGAGAAAATACCGCCTTTCGCCTTTAACTCGTCTTCGACGAGGAAAGGCACAACCTTTGTGAGACCAACGGCTTCTTCCTCGGTATCGGTGAAGCCGGTAACCTGCTTGCCTTCAACGAGAGGTCGGCCCTCTGGTGTCTTCACATGACGCAACGCGCCCGGCGCATGGCAGACAAGCGCAACAGGCTTGCCGGCCGCAAGGAACGATTCAATCAGCTTGATGGAATTCGGATCCTCAGCGAGGTCCCACATCGGGCCGTGGCCGCCGGGATAGAACACGGTGTTGAAATCGTCGGATTTGACGCTGTCGAGGCGCAGCGTCGCGGCGAGCTGTGCCTTGGCATCGGCATCTGCCTCAAAGCGCCGCGTGAGGTCCGTTTGAAAATTCGGTTCGTTGCTCTTGGGGTCGAGCGGTGGCTGGCCGCCTTTCGGCGAGACAAGGGTGATGTCCGCGCCGGCGTCCTTGAAGACGTAGTAAGGCGCGGCAAGCTCCTCAAGCCAGAAGCCGGTTTTTCGTCCAGTGTTGCCGAGCTTGTCGTGGGAGGTCAGGACCATCAGAATTTTCATGGAAATCTCCTCGGTCGATCAATGAGCGGAGGCGTCAATAAAGCCTATGTCAATGAAGCTTGTAAGGCGATGCGCTTCACTGATCGCTGCCATATATGGACGATGCGCCCGCGTTGACCTTAAACAATGTGGAAAGGGGAGATTGGGTCTCCATTAAAATTCAACTCGCCTCACCAATACATCTGGAAGGATTGATCGATGGCTGACTTGTTTTCGCCGGGCAAAATCGGCGCTATTCCCGTGTCCAACCGCGTCGCGATGGCGCCGCTCACCCGCGCCCGCGCTGATATGGAAGGCGTTCATACGCCGCTTGCGATCGAATATTATCGTCAACGCGCGTCCGCCGGCCTCATCATCAGCGAAGCGACGAACATCTCGCGGCAGGGCCGGGGCTACGCGTTCACGCCGGGGATTTATACGGATGCGCATGTGCGCGCATGGCGGCCTGTGACCGAGGCCGTCCACGAAGCCGGCGGCCACATAGTTTTACAACTCTGGCATGTCGGACGTATTTCCCACGACAGCTTGCAGGAAGGCGGCCAGCCGCCGGTTGCGCCCTCGGCAATCCAAGCCGGTGGATTGACTTATATCGAAACGGGCTTCGAGCGGCCATCCATGCCGCGGGCGCTCCGCACCGACGAAATTCCCGGTATCATCGACGATTATCGCAACGCCGCGCGCAAATCGAAGGACGCCGGATTTGACGGTGTCGAAGTTCACTCGGCCAATTGCTACCTGCTTGAAGAATTCATCCGCGACAGCACCAATAAACGCGACGACGCCTATGGCCGATCGGTCGAAAACCGCACGCGACTGACGTTCGAAGTCGCACGCGCCGTCGCAGAAATCTGGGGACCCGAACGCGTCGGCGTGCGCCTATCGCCACTGACGAAATCCGCAGGCGATACGCCGCTCGATAGCGATCCGCAGACGACCTACGGATTTCTGGCCGAGAGACTTGGCACGCTTAACCTTGCCTATCTGCATTGCATTGAAGGCCAGACGCGCGGCGACAATGCGAAGGCCGAATTCGATTTCCAGGCTTTGCATCGGGCTTTTGGCGGCGCCTATATCGCCAACAACGGTTATGATCGCGAACTGGCCATGACGACGATCGCGAACGGACTGGCAGACATGGTGGCGTTCGGGCGGCCCTTCATCGGAAATCCCGATCTGGTCGAGCGTCTGCAACGCGATGAACCGCTCGCGACCGCCCCGCAGGAGACTTTTTACGGCGGTGGCGCGAAAGGCTATATAGATTTCCCGACATTCGCGGCAGCGCCAACATCGTAAGGTGGCGCGGTCCGTGACCTTGTGGAGGGCTTGCAGTGGCTGAAAAATCCTCTCGGGTCCAAATCAAGAGAGTCTATGAGCCTGCGTCCGCCGCCGACGGCGCCCGCGTGCTTGTCGATCGTATTTGGCCGCGTGGATTGAGTAAGGCACATGCCGACGTCAAATTGTGGCTGAAGGACATCGCGCCGAGCACCGACCTACGCAAATGGTTTGGCCATGATCCGGAGCGTTGGCCGGAATTTCGGACGCGTTACTGGGCCGAGCTCGCGAAAAGCGACGAGGCCGTGACTCAATTGCTCGACGTCATCAAGCACGGCCACACGACGCTTGTTTACGCGGCGCACGACGAATTGCATAACAACGCTCTCGCGCTTGTCGAATATCTCGCCGCGCATCGCCATTGAGTGCAGCGCGCTGTGGGCCCTAACACCTCGGACGCAACTGGTTGCTCGATAACGACCCGATCAACGGCGTTCCGTTGGGTGTGACCGGGGCCCTCGGCGGGTTTGTGCTGCCCGCATCATGCTGCCAACCACCGCAAGGTATGAGGACTTCATCGCGTTTAGGCCGATCCCGAGAGTAATAAATCGCAGCGGCTATGAACACGACAACGAAGACCAATGCGATGGTTTTCGTCCTCCTGGTCAGGCGCTGACCACTCTCGATCATGGAGCTCATCTAAAGTCTCGGCGAGAAACACGCGGTAATAGGAGGGTATCCGGAAAATCGGCGAGCGGGCGGTTTATGCTTTCAATGATGTGGATGTGCCAGTATCCGGGCCGATGCCGGCCGGGCTCCCGGGCCAAACCTGATTGCGGCCATTGCGCTTGGCGGCATAAAGGCATTCATCGGCATTAGCGACGATCCCGTTGGCGGTGAGATCGAACGCAGGCTGGCCCGATGCGACGCCGAAGCTCGCCGTCACATAGGCTGCAGACTCGAGCGCCGGATGGGGAATGCCGGCGCTTTCGATAGCTCGGCGCATCCGTTCGGCGACAACAAGCGCTTTCGCCATTGTTGTCTGGGGAAGGACGACGATGAACTCTTCGCCGCCGAAGCGGAACGCGTGATCGGCCTGCCCGCGCAATTCCGCCTGGATGATGCCGGCCACGCGTTTGAGGCAGAGATCACCAGCCTGATGTCCCGCAGAATCGTTGAAGAGTTTGAAATGGTCAATATCGAGCAGGACAATCGAGAGCTCGACCGCGAAGTCGAATTGCTCGCAGGCGGCGAGAGTTTCTTCAAGCGCGCGACGGTTGCCGAGACCGGTCAACGAGTCGCGACGGGTCATTTTGTCGAGTTCTGAATTTTGCGCCAGGCCGCGCTGCGACAGCAGGTAATGCAGGCGCAGATCGCGCTCCATCGTATAGGCGGCGATGAGCGCGAAAATCACCGCTGCGCTGAACACCATGTTGATCGCGACCTGCTGTCCCATCGCATAATGATAAAAATACGCGACCGCGAGGACATGCACCACGATGATGGCGAGGCACGTCGGCGCCAGGAACGAAAATCGCGTTCTTTGCACGACGGAGAGAAAAAGAACGACGAGGATCATCGATTCATGCAGGGTCGCTTGCGGCGCGCCGCCGCTCTCCGCCATGAGAAAGATGATCGTCGCGACGGCGATGGCGCCGCCGCCGATACAGATAAGGCTTTCGCGGATGAAGGCGCGAGGATGCGTGTGCAGTATCGCCGTGATGACGAGGGCTACGGGCGTGAAAAATGCCGCCCGGACCCAGAAGGCGGTCCAGAAAAGCTTTGGCGTCGCCCAATAATCCGCAATCGCGAAAAGGTCATAAACGACGATGCCGATATAGGCGCGGACGATAAGGTCGCGAGATCTTTCCTCGCCCGTGTCGCGCTCAAAGACCGCTTCCAATTTGCCGGGGAAGCGCAACAGCCAGTTTCTGGACCGTATCGCGGCGTCAATGGAGGCGAGGTCAGCGCTTGTTGAGGATGAAATGTGTGCGCCGTTATCGGCCATGCAGACGCCTGCGTCCTACCCGCCTGAGAGGGGCGAAATTATTAGCCAGCGAGGCTTAACAATCGCTCTCGGTGGCTCCGACTTTCTTGCTTATGGCCGATTTTCCTGGGTCCAAGACGTCACAATCGCGTTGGCGCGTGGCCGAAGCGCTGCCGTCTCTGTCTTGTAACAAATCCGCGGAATTGGCGTAATAATGCTGGAAAGCGCGGAGCCCAAGCCGCGCGAGGGAGTGAATATCATGGACGTCAAAGACTATCCCGTCACGCATTCCGAGGCTGAATGGCGCAAGCTGCTGACGCCGGAGCAATATCAGGTCATGCGCGGCCACGGGACGGAGCGGCCCGGCTCCTGCGCGCTCAACTTCGAAAAGCGGGCTGGAAGCTTCACCTGCGCTGGATGCGACCAGCCACTGTTCGTCTCGAAGACGAAGTTTGAGAGCGGCACGGGCTGGCCGAGCTTCAACGATCCGGTGCCCGGCTCGGTCGAGACCAGCGTGGACAACAGCTACGGCATGGAGCGCGTCGAAGCGCATTGCAGCCGCTGCGGCAGCCATCTCGGGCATGTCTTCCCCGACGGGCCGCCGCCGACGCACCTGCGCTATTGCATCAATGGCGTGGCGATGAATTTCCACCCGGAATAGGCTGTCACGGCATCCCCGGCTCGATCCGGGGATCGCCCGGCCTCCACGCCGCTTTCTAGGGGATGTAAACCGCCTCGATTACCTTCAGCTTTTCGCCCATCGGGTCGAGTTCGAGGCGCACAACTTCGGCCATCAGCTTGTCGCGGAATTTATAGGCGCGGCGCCAGCCGTCCTCGCTGGAGGGCGGCCAAACCGTGAAGCTTGCCTTGTCGACCATCAGCGCCTCGCAGCGGAGGTTCCGGCTTTTGGCAGGGCCTTTGATGTTGCGGGCGATGATGTACATGGCGCCTCGATCCGCAGCGCATCCAATTCAAAGCGTTTTCGAGCGAAGCGCGAACCGCTTCGCGTGGAGAAAACGCGTCGAACAACAGGCAGTTTATCGCCGTGGCTGCGTTTGTCACGAAGCGATTTTCGTCGATGGCGGTGTCCGCTTAGATTGGTCCCAGCACTTTATGCGCAATATGCGACGCCGTGATCGCAGCCGGAAATCCCACATAAAACGCGAGATGGGTGATCAGCGCGCTGAGTTCTGTTTTTGTGACGCCGTTGTCGAGGGCGCGGCGCAAATGGGCCGGTAGCTCATCGGTGCTGCCAAGGGCAATGAGCGAGGCGACAGTCACAGGGCTTCGGTCGCGTTTGGAAAGTTCGGGATCTTCCCAAACCTTATCGTAGAGGGGACTTTCGACGAGTGCCGTGAGTTTCGGTGTGAAAGGGCGTGCGGCTTCACGCGGGCTTTTCATCTCGTCCATAGCGTCCTCACGAATCCATTTTCAGCGCGGCGATAAACGCTTCCTGCGGGATTTCCACTTTCCCGAACTGGCGCATCTTCTTCTTGCCGGCCTTCTGCTTTTCGAGAAGCTTGCGCTTGCGGGTGGCGTCGCCGCCGTAGCATTTCGCCGTCACGTCCTTGCGCAAGGCGCGCACCGTCTCGCGCGCAATGATCTTGCCGCCGATCGCCGCCTGGATCGGAATCTGGAACATATGCGGCGGGATCAGCTCTTTCAGCTTTTCCACCATGACGCGGCCGCGCATTTCCGCCCGGTCGCGATGGACCAGCATGGAGAGCGCATCGACCGGTTCGGCATTGACCAGGATCGACATTTTGACGAGATCGCCCTCGCGGTAATCGGTGATGTTGTAGTCGAAGCTGGCGTAGCCTTTCGAGATCGATTTGAGGCGATCGTAGAAATCGAAGACGACTTCGTTCAGCGGCAGATCATAGACCGCCATCGCCCGTGCCCCGACATAGTTGAGATCGACCTGGACGCCGCGCCGCTCCTGACAGAGCTTCAGGACCGCGCCGAGATAATCGTCCGGCGTCAGGATCGTCGCGCGGATCCACGGCTCCTCGATGCGCTCGATCCTAGACGGGTCGGGCATATCGGCGGGATTGTGCAGCGAGATCGTCTCGCCCGAGCGCATCACGAGCTGATAGACGACAGACGGGGCGGTCGCGATCAGGTCGAGGTTGAACTCGCGCTCCAGCCGTTCCTGAATGATTTCGAGATGCAGCAGGCCGAGGAAGCCGCAGCGGAAGCCGAAGCCGAGCGCCGCCGAGCTCTCCATTTCATAGGAAAAGCTCGCGTCGTTGAGGCGCAGCCTGCCCATCGCCGAGCGCAAATCCTCAAAATCCGCCGCGTCCACCGGAAACAGGCCGCAGAAGACGACGGGCTGCGCCGGTTTAAAGCCGGGCAGGGCCTCGGCAACAGAATGTCGTTCGTCGGTAATCGTATCGCCGACGCGCGTGTCGGCGACCTGCTTGATCTGCGCGGTGATGAAGCCGATCTCGCCGGGGCCGAGTTCCTCGACATCCTGCATCTTCGGCCGGAAGACGCCGATGCGGTCGATCACATAATGGGCGTCGGTGCCCATCATCTTGATCTTCTGGTGCTTCTTCATCACGCCGTCGAAAACGCGCACCAGCACGACCACGCCAAGATAAGCGTCGTACCAGGAATCGACGAGCAGTGCTTTCAACGGCGCCTTGGCATCGCCCTTCGGCGGCGGCAGGCGCTTCACGATGGCCTCCAGCACGTCCTCGATACCGAGGCCGGTCTTGGCCGAGATGAGCACGGCGTCGGAGGCATCGAGGCCGATGACATCCTCGATCTGCTGCTTGATGCGCTCGGGCTCCGCCGCCGGCAGATCGATCTTGTTCAGAACCGGGACGATCTCGTGCCCGGCGTCGAGCGCGTGATAGACGTTGGCGAGCGTCTGTGCCTCGACGCCCTGGCTCGCATCGACGACGAGCAGCGAGCCTTCGCAGGCCGCCAGCGAGCGCGAGACTTCGTAGGCGAAATCGACGTGGCCGGGCGTGTCCATCAGATTGAGAATGTAGGTCTCGCCATCCTTGGCATTGTATTGGAGGCGCACCGTCTGTGCCTTGATGGTGATGCCGCGCTCGCGCTCGATATCCATCGAGTCCAGGACTTGTTCCACCATATCCCGTGCGGCCACCGTGCCGGTCGTCTGGATCAGCCGGTCCGCCAGGGTCGATTTGCCGTGATCGATATGCGCGACGATGGAGAAATTGCGGATATTTTCGAGCTTGGTCATGCGTCGCGGGATAGCAGGCGCCCCACGCGAAAGAAAGGCGTGCGTTGCACGATCGCGGGGATTGTCCCGGCAACATTTTGGGGCCATCCCGCCGGGCCGCCCGCGCTTTTATTGCCCGGAGCGTCGGGCACCGGGAAAATTCGGTTCGCGCCGCGGCCGCGGAGGGGAGAAAAATCTACGGCTCAGCTTGACAGATCGGTAAGTGAGTGGTCACTTACGACCATGCAACCGACCCGGCTTTCGCGCGACGATCGTCGCCAGCAGATCCTCGAGTGCGCACTGCCGCTCTTCGCCCGTCACGGCTTTGGCGGGACGACCACCCGGCGGATTGCCGATGCCGCGGGGATTTCGGAAGCGCTGCTTTTCAAGCACTTCCCGACTAAATCGGCGATCTATGCAGCTATTCTGGCGGACATCTGTACCGCCGATCCAGGTCTTGCCCGGCTGCGGGCCGAGCCGCCCTCGACGCGCACGCTGGCGCTGATCGTGCGTGGCATGACGCATTATTTCATCTCCGCTGCGGATGGTTCGGATGCCGAAGGCAATCAGAAGCTGCGGCTGACCTTCTCGAGCTATCTCGAGGATGGTGAATTCGCCAAAATATTGTTCGACAAGGTCGAACAGGTCATCGCGCCGATTTTCATCAATTCGCTCGATCATGCCATCGCAGTCGGCGACGCCACGCGCGGCGGCGCCAATTCGCGCAATCTCTTCTGGTTTGCGCATCACACGCTCTGCACGCTGGCGGCGACGCAAATGCCGCTGCTGCCCTCGCTCGACTATCCGCCGCCTGTCGAGCTGGAACGCGAAGTCTGCATCTACATCCTGCGCGGGATCGGCCTCACCGATGCCGCGATTGAGATGCATGCCGCTCTCGATATCCCCTTTGGAAGTTTCGAAGCCTCCGTATTGGAATTTGCCAGATGACGCTCTCTGCCGAAACCGAAGTCTCCGCCAGAACGGCCTATCGCAAGCCCAAGACCGACAAGCCGGTGCGCACCAAGCTCTGGTTCTCGATCATGGTGGTGCTGATGGCGCTGCTCGTCGGGGTGTTCTGGGGCTTCAACCAGTTTCGCAATCATATGATTGCGCAATTCTTCGCGAATATGAAAATGCCACCGGCGACGGTCAGTGTCGCGGATGTCAAAAGCGAGGTTCTGCCCAATCTCCTGACCGGCATCGGCGATGTCGTCGCGGTGCATCAGGTCAATGTGACGAGCGAAGTTTCCGGCCGCGTCGTGAAAATCATGTTCGAGCCCGGCACGCATGTGAAAAAAGGCCAGCCGCTCGTCCAATTGTTTGACGAGCCGGAACAGGGTGATCTCGCCAGCTTCCAGGCGCAGGCCGTGGGCGCAAAACTCTCGCTCGACCGCGCCAAGGCACTCGCGTTGCGCCAGTTCGGCCCGCAAGCGACAGTCGACGATCAGCAAGCAACCTACGATCAGGCCATGGCGGGCATCTCCAAGACCAAGGCGATCATCTCGCAGAAGCTGATCCTTGCACCGTTCGACGGCGAGCTCGGCTTGCGTCACATCGAAGTTGGTCAGTTCCTCAATGCTGGCACGCAGATCGTCACCCTCACCGATCTGTCGGTAATCTGGGTGAATTTCACCGTGACGGAAAAGAACAGCGCTCAACTTAAACTCGGACAGACCGTCAATATCAGCGTTGATTCTTATCCAGGCCGCGTCTTTACCGGCAAGATCACCACGGTCGAGCCGCAAGTCAGCACGGACACACGCAACATCGAGGTCCAGGCGACGTTCGAGAATCCCGACCATGCGCTGAAGCCGGGCATGTTCGCCACCGCGACGATCGTGTTGCCTTCGGAGGCGCCTGTCATGACGGTGCCGGAAACGGCTGCGGACTATTCGCTCTATGGCGATTCCGTCTTCCTCATCAAGAAATCGCAAGGTGCCGACGGCAAGCCGGCACTGACGGCCGAGCGCACCTTTGTGAAAACGGGTGAGCGCATCGACGGCCGCGTGGTGATCGCGAGCAAAGACATCAAGCCTGGCGATCAAGTCGTCGCCGTTGGCCAGATCAAGCTGCAGTCGGGCGTGCCGGTCGCGATTTCAAGTGATCCGCCGCCGAAGATTCCGGCCGAATCCAGCCCCTATTGAGCGGCGGAGTCCGAGATGGCTTTTACTGATATTTTCATCAAGCGGCCGATTCTGTCGCTTGTCGTCAGCCTGCTCATCCTGCTGATCGGCATCAACGCCGGCCTGCATTTGCCAGTGCGCCAATATCCGAAATTGTCGAACACGGTGATCACCGTGACGACGAGCTATCCCGGCGCTTCGCCTGACCTGATGCAGGGCTTCATCACGACGCCAATCGAGCAGGCGGTCGCCTCGGCCGAAGGCATCGACTACATGACGTCGCAGTCGGTGCAGGGGACAAGCACGATCTCCGTCTACATGAAGCTCAACGCCGATCCCAATCAGGCGCTGACCGACGTGATGGCGAAGGTCAATCAGGTCAAATATCAGATCCCGAAAGCCGCCAACGACCCGATCATCATCAAATCGACCGGCCAGACCACGGCCGTCATGTATATCGGCTTCTCGAGCACCGAACTTTCCGGCTCGGCGATCTCGGATTACCTCACCCGCGTCATCCAGCCGTTGATGTCGACGGTCGACGGCGTTGCCTCGGCTGACATTCTCGGCGGCCAGACCTTTGCGATGCGCTTGTGGCTCGATCCGATCCGCATGGCTGGCCGCGGCGTCTCCGCGGCGGAGGTTGTCGCCGCAATCCAGGCCAATAATTATCAGGCGGCTTCCGGCCAGACGAAGGGCTATTACACCGTCTCGAACGTCACAACCAATTCGGACCTGACCGATATCGATCAGTTCAAGCGGATGATCGTAAAGTCTAAGGACGGCGGCCTCGTCCGCATCGAGGATATCGCTAAGGTCGATCTCGGCGCGCAGAGCGAGGATTCGAGCGTCGCGTTCAACGGCGAACACGCGATCTTCATTGGCGTGCAGGCAACGCCGGAAGGCAATCCGCTGACGATCGTGAAGGGCGTGCGCGCACTGTTCCCGACCATCGAACGCAATCTGCCGCCCTCGCTGCAGATGAAGGTCGCCTACGATTCGACCAAGTTCATTCAGTCTTCGATCGACGAGGTGGAGCACACGCTGATCGAGGCGGTGCTGATCGTCGTCGTGGTTATCTTCCTGTTCCTCGGCTCGTTCCGCTCCGTGCTGATCCCGGTCGTCACCATTCCGCTGTCGCTGGTCGGCGCCTGCGCGATGATGATGATCATGGGGTTCAGCCTCAATTTGCTGACGCTGCTGGCGATGGTGCTGGCGATCGGCCTCGTCGTTGACGATGCCATCGTCGTCGTCGAAAATATTTACCGCCACGTCGAAGAGGGCAAGACGCCAGTGCAGGCGGCGCTGATCGGCGCGCGTGAAATCGTCGGGCCCGTCATCGCCATGACCATCACGCTTGCCGCGGTTTACGCGCCAATCGGATTCCTCGGTGGGTTGACCGGCATCCTGTTCCGTGAATTCGCCTTCACGCTCGCCGGCTCGGTCGTGGTTTCGGGTATCATTGCGCTGACGTTGTCGCCGATGATGTGTTCGGTGCTGCTCAAGCAAGGCGAGCCGAGCCGCTTCGCGCAGATCGTCGACAAGGTTTTCAGCGCGGTGACGGGCTGGTATGGACGCCGCCTCGACCGTTCGCTCAACTATCGCGCGGCGACCGGCCTTTTCGCGGCGACGATTCTCGGCCTCGTCGTCTTCCTCTACATGCATTCGAGTTCCGAACTCGCGCCGGAAGAAGATCAGGGCATCGTCTTTGCTCTGACCAAGACGCCGCAATACGGCAATATCGATTACGCCGATTATTACGGCGCGGAGCTCGACAAGGCTTTCGCGACGTTCCCCGAGACGGATCTGCGCTTCGTTCTCAATGGCACACCGTCGCCGAACCAGGGCATTTCCGGCATGTTGTTGAAGCCTTGGGACGAGCGCAAACGCTCGGCCATGGCGATCAAGCCGCTGGTGCAAGCGAAACTGTCGGAAATTCCGGGCGTCAATGCCTTTGCCTTCAATCTGCCGGCGCTGCCTGGCGGCCCCGGCGGCTTGCCGATCCAGATGGTCATTAATTCAACAAGCGGCTTCTCCAACATTTATACCGAGATGGAGAAGATCAAAGCGGACGCGCGTAAAAGCGGGCTCTTCATCGTCACGGACAGCGATCTTCAGTTCAATCAGCCCGTCGTCCGCATCAAGATCGACCGCAGCAAGGCGAGCGACCTCGGGCTGACGATGCAGCAGATCGGCGACACGCTCGCGCTGATGATGGGCGGTAATTACGTCAACTGGTTCAACCTCCAGGGCCGTTCCTACGAGGTGATCCCGGAGGTGCCACGCAGCTTCCGCCTGACGCCCAAGCTTCTATCGACGTACTATGTGCCGTCACTGACGGGGGCGCAGATTCCGCTTTCGACCGTCGTATCGATTTCGACCGGCACCGATCCGAATGCTCTGACACATTATAACCAGCTCAATTCCGCGACCTTCCAGGCCGTGGCGATGCCGGGTGTCACGATGGGCACCGTCGTTAACTTCCTTGAGGGCGAGGCGAAAAATCTGCCGGCGGGCTTCAACCACGATTATCTCGCGGATTCGCGTCAATTCGTGCAGGAAGGCAATCAGCTTGCGGTCACCTTCTTCTTCGCGCTCATCATCATCTTCCTGGTGCTCGCGGCGCAATTCGAAAGCTTGCGCGATCCGCTCGTCATCATGATCAGCGTGCCGATGGCCATCAGTGGTGCGCTCGTACCGCTTTTCTTCGGCGTGGCGACGATCAACATCTATACGCAGGTTGGCCTCGTGACGCTCATCGGCCTCATCAGCAAGCACGGCATTCTGATGGTCGAGTTTGCACGCGAACTGCAGATTCATGAGAATCTTGATCGCGTCGAGGCGATCAAGAAAGCCGCTCGCGTCCGTCTGCGGCCGATCCTTATGACCACCGCGGCGATGGTAACCGGCCTCATTCCGCTCGTCGTCGCCTCTGGTGCTGGCGCCGCGAGCCGCTTCTCGATCGGTCTCGTCGTCGTCAGCGGCATGTCGATCGGCACGATGTTTACGCTCTTCGTTCTGCCCGCGGTCTATACGGTGCTGGCAAAGGATCATCGCGCGGAAGCAAACTCGACGCGCCGGAAAGAGATCGCCGCGGTCGATTTTGGTCCCCGTCCGGCGCCCGCAGAATAACGCGGGCGTCTACGCGACGTCTGGCGATTGCGCGCTGCCGGTTAAAGTGCCGTCGAGCAGCGCCGAAACTTCGGCCTGCATGTGTGGCGGCACGGGCGCCTCCGCCCTGATCGGCGGTTTATTCTTGTAAAGTGGGATTTCGATTGCCCGCGCGAGCAGATGCAGGCGCGAGTCCCGCTCGCCATGACCATAAATCGGATCGCCGAGGATGGGGAAACCGTTTGCCGCGCAATGGACCCGCAATTGGTGCGTGCGGCCAGTCAGCGGTGTGAGCGCGAGCAGCGTCTTCTCAAGTCCACGCGCGAGAACCCGCCATCGCGTCTGCGCCGTCTGGCCAAGCGGATCGACTTTCATCCACCAGCCGCGCGTCGCATCGAGCCGTCCGAGCGGCTGATCGATCATGCCGTCGTCATCGTGCGGGCCGCCTTCCACCACCGCCCAATAGGTTTTGCCGATCTTCCCCTGCTTGAACAGAAGTCCAAGCTTTTCGAGCGCCTTGTGATGCCGGCCAAGCACGAGGCAACCAGCGGTATCCCGATCGAGCCGGTGCGCCAGCGCCGGGTCGCGCGGCAGGCCGAAGCGTAAAGTCGAAAAACCGGCCTCAAGCGAGATGCCGCCCTTGGGGCCGCGATGCACCGCGATGCCGGCGGGCTTGTTCAGCACGAGCATCAAGGCGTCGCGGTAAAGCAGGCGTGTTTGCAGGTCGTCCAGGCACGCGCCGGTCATGTCCAAGCCTCGAGGGGAACATATAGCAGGTTGCAGCGTTTAATAGACATCATCACGCAGTCGTACGCTGACGATTTTTGAATCCAAGAGGTTTGGACAAGAGGTTTAGACATGCCGCGTGAATTTCGTTCACAAGCTGAATTGCGGGAAATTTGTCTCGACGCATTGCGCGGGCGTGAAGGCTTTGAAAACGTCGACGATATTCTCATTCAACCACGCGATGCCTCCGCCGGCGGCACGAATTGGACGCTGGCGGGATTTCGGCCGCGCGTCGACAATGCGGCGCTCCGCGGCGCCCGCGATGTGATCAGCGAACTCTGCCGTTCCTATCAACTCCGCGTCAGCGATGCCGAGGGCGAGAGTTCTCACGGTAAATAGGCCCGAGTCATTGGGTCTTCCAAGATTGCGGTATCCTGCTTTTCAGCCTATGCGTTGAACTGAGCCGCGCGTGCGGTGTTGAAGGACAAGATATCCAGTGACGCATACCCATATTTTGGGGACGGGATCTTACGCACCGTCGCGCATCCTCACCAATCACGATCTTGAAAAGATCATTAATACTTCGGATGCGTGGATCACCGAACGTACGGGGATCAAGGAGCGTCGCATCGCGGCCGACGGCGAGGTGACGTCGGATATGGCGGTCGCGGCAGCGCGCAAGGCCCTGGAAATGGCAGAAACCGATCCAGCCGATCTCGACATGATCATTGTCGGGACGATCTCGCCCGATATGCCGATGCCATCCTGTGCCGTCTTCGTTCAGGCGAAACTTGGTGCGACGCGGGCTTTTGCGTTCGATCTTTCTGCCGCGTGTGCAGGCTCGCTCTATGGCATGGCGATTGCCGATCAATTCATCCGCACGGGCAGCGCGCGCCGCGTCCTCGTCATAGGCGCGGAGCTTTTGAGCCGCCTCGTCGATTGGGAGGACCGGAGCAGCTGCGTTCTCTTTGGTGACGCGGCTGGCGCGATGGTGCTTGGTCCGTCGCCGGACCCGGGGCGCGGTCTGATTTCGACGCATCTCCATTCCGATGGCACCGCGGCTGGCATGCTCTCGATTCCGGGGGGCGGCAGCAAACATCCACAATCCGAGGACGTGCTGGCAAAAAAACTCAATAAGATTTCGATGAATGGCCGGGAAGTCTACAAATACGCGACCCGCGCGTTGCCCGAAGTCATTCTTGAGGCGCTCGCCGCCAATGGCCTCAAGCCGGGTGCAATCGATCATGTCGTCACGCATCAGGCGAATATCCGCATCGTTGAATCGGTCGTCGACCGGCTCGGCATTCCGCGCGAAAAATGCTGGCTGAATATCGATCGCTACGGCAATACGTCGAGCGCGTCGTTGCCTATCTCGCTTGATGAAGCGAATCGCGCCGGGCGTTTGCGGCCTGGCGATCTCGTGGCGATGATGGCGATTGGCGCCGGGATGGCATGGGGCAGCGCGCTCGTCCGCTGGTAGTAGACATAACTTACTGAAAAATATTGTCATTTTTGATCACCTTTTTACCATCGTGGTATGGGTTCCTTTCTCGTCTGGTCCTGTTAACCTGAGCCGTCGATTGTGCCGATGCTGGCCTCGGGGGGTCCGTAGGCTGAGCACAATGCATGACGGGAAATGCCTTGCCGTTAGATGGCGCCCGTGCGGATGGTTCGCGCCCTCCGCTGCTAAAACCAAAACCTATGATCGTCGGGTTTGGCATTCTGCTGATCCTGCTGGCGACGTTCGGTGCTATTTTGTCGGTGCGTGAATTTCGCATCCGCGACGTTGCGGAGGCGCGGCGCGAATTGATGGCGCTCGATCTTTTGTTCTCGCAAGAAACGCAGCGCACGATGCAGAGCGTCGATCTCGTTCTGTCGAGCCTTCAGGACGATCTGACGCTGGGCGGTATCACCAAGCCGCAAGACATCATCCGCAAGCGCGCCAGCGTCGAGATGTTTCTTCTGCTGAAATCGCGCATCGTCGGCATTCCGCAAATCCGCGAGGCCAGCCTCATAGGTCCGGACGGCAAGCTGATCTGCACAACAAAAACCTATCCAGCGCCGAACCTAGACTTTTCGGATCGCGATTATTTTCTTGTTCTGCGCGATACACCGATCAGCGGGTCTTATCTCAGCCAGCCGGAATATAATGCGAGCACAAAGACCTGGTCGATCTATCTCGCGCGTCGCGTCGATGATGCCTCGGGACACTTCATCGGTGTCGTCGCCACGGCCATCGATCTGACCTATCTCGAAAATCTCTACAAGACGCTGCAGATCGGCGATTATGGTGCGGTGAGCCTATGGCGCAGCGACGGTACGCTGCTGGCGCGCTACCCTGCGTCGGGCTCGATCGGGCAGATCTACAAGATCAAATCCTTTGAAGGAATTTTGCAGCCGGGAACGCCGGTCACTTTTGAAGCGACAGACACGATCGACAGGCCGGAGCGGATCGTCGCGACGATGGCGGTCGACGAATTTCCGCTTGTCGTCAATATTTCGCGGCTGAAGAGCCATGTTCTGGCGGATTGGCGCCAGGCGCGGCTTCTCATCGCTGTCGGAACTTTCCTGTTCGGCATTGCTCTTTGCTGCGTACTCTGGCTGCTCGTTCGCCATTTCAACACTTACGATGCGTTGACGGCCGCTGACCGCGAGCGCAGCAAGGCAATTGCGGAGCGCGAACGGGCCGAGGCGCAATTGCGCCAGGCGCAGAAACTCGAATCGATCGGCCAGTTAACGGGCGGCATCGCGCACGACTTCAACAATCTCCTGACCGCGGTGCTCGGCAATCTTGAAATGCTGAAGCGCCACACGGAGAAAGGCGATGCACGGCTCAATCGTTGGGCGAATAATGCGTTCGATGCAGCCAAGCGGGGCGCCGTTCTCACCCAGCGACTGCTCGTGTTTTCGCGGCGGCAGCCGCTTGAGCCGCGCGGCGCGAAGATCGAGAGCGTCCTCGGCTCGATGTCGGACCTGCTGCGACGGACGCTGGGGGAAAACATCGAGATCGTCACAACGACGGAGCCCGGTCTCTGGCCGGCCTTTGCCGATCTCAACCAGCTCGACAATGCGATTCTCAATATCGCGATCAATGCACGTGACGCAATGGATGGGCGCGGCCGCCTGAGCATTAACGCCAGCAATTGCCAATTCGCGGAAGGGCAAACCGACGAGCCCGAAATCGCGCATGGCGAGTATGTGTTGCTGGCGATTGCCGATACCGGCAAGGGAATTGAAAAAGAGGTTCTGGATCGCGTCTTCGAACCGTTCTTTTCGACGAAGCCAACGGGACAGGGGACGGGTTTGGGCCTCAGCCAGGTCTACGGCTTCATCAAACAAATCGGCGGCCATGTCCGCATCGAAAGCGTGCTGATGCAGGGCACGATTGTTCGGCTTTATCTGCCGCGTGCGCAGAATGAGGAGCCGACAATCGAAGCGCCGGCCACAGAGGCGTCACCGCAAGCGCGGGCGGGCACTGTGCTTGTCGTCGAGGACGATGCAGAGGTGCGCGTCTATTCAGCCGAAATTCTTCGTGACCTCGGCTTCGACGTGCGGGAGGCGAAGAACGCCGCGGAAGCCATGGCGATCCTGCGCAGCAGCATCGAGCTCGCGCTCTTGTTCAGCGACGTCGGTCTGCCGGGCGTCACTGGTGCTGAACTCGCCGAAGAAGCCATAAAACTGCGGCCCAATCTGAAAGTCTTGCTGACCACCGGCTATGTTCAGGACTCGACGATCGAACGTTGCCGCTTCGTCTACGGCATTCAGGTTTTGCCGAAACCGTTCACGCGTGCCGAACTTTCGGAAAAGATCACAACCACTTTGACTCCCGCGCGGCGCTACGCCCACTCGTAAGCAGTCTAGCCCTGGGTAGCGGCGATACGCGCGCGCGCGTCGCTTTGGCGATCTGGGCAAAGACGGGTCCCCAATTGCCGCGCTCCGTCTGGCGGAACAGCCGCATCGTCGGATACCAGGGCGATTGCGTGCCAGCAGCAAGCCAGCGCCAATCCGGCGCGTGGCGAAGTGCGAGAAACACTGGACGCCCGAGGGCGCCGGCGAGATGTGCGATCGACGTATCCGACGTGACGATCAGATCGCAATTTGCCATCACCGCAGCGGTATCGAGGAAGGCATCGGGCCCGGCATCGAAATCTGCGCCGAGCGTTTCGACGGGAAAGTCCGTGGCGAAATCCGGCGTGGAATCCTTCATCAAGCTGATCAAGCGAGCGCCCGGGATCGCGGCCAATTCGGCGAAACAGGCGAGCGGCATATTGCGTTTCAGATTGATCTTGAGATTGCCCTGCCGACAGATGCCAATGCGAAAGCCGTGATGTCCGAGGCGCTCTGCCCAAGTGGCAACCCGCGCTGGTTCGGCGTGGAAATAAGGCACGCTGGCCGGTACCGTCGCGAGCGATGTGCCGAAGGCGAGCGGCAGGCTCATCAGGGCGCTTTGGTAATCAAAGCCATCTTGCACCGGCGCATTATCGACGAAGCGCGGCGGCGTCGGCATGGTCGAAAGCAGCCGGAACATGGACTTGCGGCCGAAAAGCGTGACCTCCGCACCTTGCGCCGTTAACAGCGGCAGGTAGCGGCAAAATTGAATGAGATCACCAAATCCTTGTTCGTCCCAAACGAGAATACGCCGCCCTTGGAGCGGCTCACCGCGCCAGTGTGGCAATGGCGAGATGAGTGTTTTTGGCGGGGCGTTGCTGCGCTCCCAGCGACTTTCGAAAGCCGCAAAACCTTGCACAAGATCGCCTGCGCTGAGCAGCGCCCCGGCGCGATTGTTGCGCGCGTCGGGATAATTGGGTTTCAGCCGCAATGCTGCATCGAAGGCCTGCATCGCTTCGTTGAGGCGGCCAAGTTCTTTCAGCGCGACACCACGACTCGACAAGACCTCCGGATAGGCCGGACGCAATGCCAACGCCTTGTCATAGCTTGCGAGCGCATCATCGAGGCGGTCCTGCTCCTGCAGGACGTTGCCGCGATTGAGCCAGGCCTCGGCATAATCCGGGCGAGCCGCGACGGCGCGATCAAGAAAGACGAGCGCGGTCTCAAGGTCGCCGAGACGCTGGTGTGCAGCGCCGGAAATACACAACGCTTGTGGATGGGCCGGATCCTGCGTCAAAATCTCGGCTGCGGCGCTGCGCGCCATCTCCGTGCGGCCAAGGGCGAACAGGACATTGGCGCGGTTGACCTGCGCCTGGCGAAAGTCTGGCCGTAACGCGAGCGCGCGCTCGTAAGACGTAACGGCTTCGTTCAATCGCCCCATGTCGCTGAGTGCATTGCCACGATTGCAAAATGCTTCGGGATAGTTCGGCTTTTGCGCAAGAGCCGCATCGAAATCGCTGATCGCTTCGGCCAGGCGGCCGATCTTTTGCCGCGCGATGCCGCGATTGTAATAAGCCTGCGGATAATGCGGCCGCAAATGGATTGCGCTGTCGTAGCAGCTCGCGGCTTCCACGTGCCGCCCGAGTTTTTGCAGCACATTGCCGCGATTGACTTCGTTTTCCGGCAGATTGGCGTCGCATCGCGCGGCAGCCTCGTGATCGACCAATGCCGCCTCGTAACGCTGCATCTTCTGCAGGACACAGCCACGATTGAAATAGTTGACGGCCTCGCCGGGCCGCAGCGCAATCAAGGCGTCAAAGTCTTCAAGCGCCTCATCCAGACGTCCTGCCTGTTCAAGCAAGGCGCCGCGATTGCGCAGCGTCTCGCAATAATCTGGCTTTATTCGCAGCGCGCGATCATAGGCGTCGAGTGCCGCATCTATCTTGCCGAGGTTTTGCAGCAGGACGCCGCACATATGCGCGGCTTCGGCATCGGCGGGATTGTCGCGAACGATGGCCTGGAAGCAGGCAATCGCCTCGGGCGCGCGGCCAAGTCTTTGCAGGGCCACCCCGCGGCCCTTGCGGGCTTCCAGATGAGCGGGGTTAAGGCGCAGTGCTTGCTCGAACCAGCCGAGGGCCGAGGCGGCATCGCCAATGTTGAAATAGAACAGACCGAACACATGGCTTGCGGCGTCGCTGGTCAGGGCAAGATGCTGCACCTCATCGAGGTGTGCGCAGGCTTTGGCGGTTTCGCCGGCACCGAGACATGTCAGCGCCTCATTTACAGCGCTCTGAAGCTGCGCCGGGGCGTGATCAGCGACCGCATGCAGGTCCGTCTTGGCTTCGGCCAGTGCGCCACCCATAGAAATGCCTTTGCTCTTGAAGCAGTGGCAGTGAATCTGAACAATCTTTCCCGGGGCTGACGCCGCCTGCACGGCTTGCGTCCGGGCCTTCGGCCGGCCATCTTCAGGGTTGAGGAAGATGCGGGGGCGGGCCATAAAGGCAGATGACGGAACGGTTTGACCCTTCGCGCAACGCGCTTGCCTCCGATAACAGCGCTTTTGGGCTGCTGAACGAGCGCTCGCGCGAGATTTTCCGCCATATCGTCGATTCCTACCTGACCTACGGCGGCCCGGTCGGGTCGCGTCAGCTTTCGCGCCTTTTGCCGATGTCGCTGTCGCCGGCCTCTGTTCGCAATGTCATGCAGGACCTTGAGGAACTCGGGCTGATCTACGCGCCCCATATCAGCGCGGGCCGGTTGCCGACCGAGCGCGGTTTGCGTTTCTTCGTCGATGCGATGCTCGAAATCGGCGATCTTGGGCAGGACGAACGTGCGCAGATCGAAGCGCAGGTGCGTGCCTCATCCAAGGAACATGCGCTCGATGCCGTTCTGAGCGATGCGATGAGCATGTTATCGGGCCTGACGGGTAGCGCCGGCGTGGTCGTCACGACCAAAGAGAATGCACGGCTCAAACATATCGAATTCGTCCGCCTTGATCCCGAGCGCGCCCTGGCCGTGCTTGTCGCGGCTGACGGCTCGATTGAGAACCGCGTCGTCCAGACGCCGCGTGATCTGCCAGCGTCGGCGCTGATCGAGGCCGGCAATTATCTGAACATGCGCATCGCCGGGCGCACCATCATTGAAACCAAGGCCGAGATCGAAGTGGGCCTCGCGGCGGCAGAGGCTGAACTCGGCGAACTGACAGCGCGGCTGGTGGCCGCCGGTTATGCAAGCTGGATCGAGACGAGCACGCAGGGGCAACAGCTCATTGTTCGCGGGCAGGCCAATCTGCTCGACAATCTGACCGCGCTTGAAGATCTGGAACGCATCCGGCTGCTTTTTGCCGATCTCGAAACTCAGAAAGACGTCATCGATCTCTTGAGCCGCGCCGAGGGCGGCGAGGGTGTGCGGATTTTCATCGGCTCGGAGAACAAGTTGTTCTCGCTCTCCGGCTCATCGATGATCGCGGCGCCCTTCCGCGACGATCAGCAGCGCGTCGTTGGCGTGCTCGGTGTCATCGGCCCCACACGGCTCAACTATGCGCGCATCGTGCCGATGGTCGATTATACATCGAAGATCATCGGCCGTCTGGTGCATGGATCTTAGGCGCGACTTTCATTCCGCCTTCTTCAGCAATGCTTTCAATTTGTAGAGTGCTGCCTGGGCGTCGCGCGGCGAAAGCTCATCGGGTTCGATTGCATCGAGCGCCTCTTCGACTTCGCTCGGCACGGGCACCGGAGGTGGGGGCGGCGCCGCGGCGAAGAGCGGCAGGTCGGCAATCGGCTTGACTGTCTTGCGGCGGTCGCCGGCCTCGAATTCAGCGAGAAGCGTTTGCGCACGCTTCACGACGGCGGATGGCAGACCCGCGAGCTTCGCCACTTGAATGCCATAGGAACGATCCGCCGCGCCCGCGATGATCTCATGCAGGAAGACGACATCGCCCTTCCAATCGGCAACGCGCATGGTCAGATTGACGACACGCGAAAGCTGTTTGGCAAGATGCGTCAATTCGTGAAAATGCGTCGCGAACAGCGCGCGTGATTTGTTCTTGCCGTGCAATTGCTCCATCACCGCCCAGGCAATCGCAAGGCCGTCGAAAGTTGCTGTGCCGCGCCCGATCTCATCGAGAATGACGAGCGAGCGTTCCGTCGCTTGATTGAGGATCGCCGCTGTTTCGACCATTTCGACCATGAAGGTCGAGCGGCCGCGGGCAAGATCGTCGGCCGCGCCGACGCGTGAAAAGAGGCGGTCGACAATGCCGATCTTGCAATGCTTTGCCGGAACGAACGAGCCCATCTGCGCCAGCGCGGCGATTAGTGCGTTCTGCCGCAGATAGGTCGATTTGCCGGCCATGTTCGGGCCGGTGATCACGGCAATGACGCCCGGCGCGCTTCCGGAACCGGAAAGATTGCAATCATTGGCGACGAAAGGCTTGCCCTCGCGTGCAAGCGCGGCTTCGACAACGGGGTGGCGTCCGGCTTCGATGACGAAATTGAGTGAAGTATCGATCTCCGGCCGGGTCCAGCCGCGCAATTCGGCGAGATCGGCCAGCGCCGCCGCGACGTCCAGCGTTGCGAGCGCCTCGGCCACGGCTTTGAGCACGGGTTCGGCGTCCAGAATTTGCGCACTGAGCTTGTCGAAAATTCCCAATTCGCGTGCCAGAGCCCGATCGGCCGCGGATGACATTTTGGCTTCGAGTTCGGCAAGCTCCGTTGTCGAAAAGCGCATTGCGTCGGTCATCGTCTGCCGATGCACGAAGGTCGTGTTGAACGGTGGCTTGAGAAGCTTCTCGCCCTGTGCTTGCGGGACTTCGATAAAGAAGCCGAGAAAATTATTGTGCTTGAGTTTCAGTTGTTTGGTTTCCGCCAGCGCCGCATAGCGCGCCTGCAATTCGGCGATGATCCGCCGGCTCTCGTCACGCAACCCGCGCAATTCGTCGAGCTCGGCATCGTAGCCGCGCTGGATGAAATTGCCGTCACGCGCCTTCAGCGGCAATTCGTCGGCAAGTGTCTCAGCAAGATGCGCCGCGATCGCTGGATCGGCGCGCGACGCATTTTCAGCAATCTCGCGCAGATCATCCGGCAAGCCTTCGATCGCCTGCAGACGCGCTGAAATAGTTTGGGCAGCTTGCAGGGCATCGCGGATGGCTGCAAGGTCTCGCGGCCCGCTGCGTTGCAGGGCGAGCCGCGACAGCGGCCGCGGCAGATCGGGCGCAGATTTCAGGCAGACGCGCAGATCGTCACGCAGGCCGCGATCATCGCGGAGGAACGCAACGGCATCGAGCCTGCGCTGGATCGCATCGACATCCGTGAGCGGGCCCGCCAGCCGCTCGGCGAGAAGCCGGCCGCCGCCCGGCGTCACGGTCCGGTCGATGGCCTCAAGCAACGCGCCATCGCGGTGGCCGGAGAGCGTCCGCGTCAATTCGAGATTGGCGCGGGTGGCGGCATCGATCTCCATATGCGCATCGAAGCGCATCCGGCTCGGCAGGCTCAGAGCGGGGCGGGCGCCGCGCTGCGTGCGTTCGATGTAGAAAATCGCCAGCGCGGCCGCGAGCCGCTCTGTCGGCGAAAAATTGCCGAGACCGTCGAGCGTCGCGAGGCCGAAATAATCCTCCAGCCGCCGGGCTGCGGTGGCGGGATCGTCATGCGCGCCACCGACCGGCGAAAGTGGAATGCGCATGTCGGTGACGAGACGCGAGAAATCGGCATCGCCACAAAGCACCTCCGGCGCGACGATCTCCGAAGCATCGAGGCGTGCGATCTCGGCGCTGAGGGCTGGGGCGGCAACTTCCGTCACCGCGAACGCGCCCGTCGAAATATCGACGCTGGCGATGCCGAACGTTGCGTTGGCGTCGCGCAATCCGACGATGGCGAGCAGGCAATTGGCCCGCGCCGGATCGAGCAGGCTTTCCTCAGTGATCGTGCCGGGCGTGACAAGACGGGTGACAGCACGGCGAACGACGGCCTGGTTGCCGCGCTTTCTGGCTTCGGCGGGATCTTCCGTCTGCTCGCAGACTGCCACCCGATGGCCCAGCGCGATCAGGCGGGCAAGATATTCGTCGGAGCGGTGGATCGGCACGCCGCACATCGGAATATCGCGGCCGAGATGCTTGCCTCGATGCGTCAGCACGATGCCGAGCGCGCGCGAAGCGACCTCCGCATCCTCGAAGAACATCTCGTAGAAATCGCCCATCCGGTAGAACAGCAGGCAGTCCGGATTGGCGGCCTTGATCTCGATAAACTGCACCATCATCGGCGTGATCTTGCCGGCGGGTGCGGGATCGATGATGATGCGCTTCTGCATGGGCGGAGCTTAGCAAAGCCCTGGCGCCGATGCACGGGCGCGGAAGAGATATGCAGAGTTTAACGCAGCGTCAGATCGTGACTTGATCAGATCGTGACTTGCGCACCGAGTTCGACGACGCGGTCCGACGGAATCGAGAAGAATTCGGTCGCGTCGATCGCCTGCCGGGAGAGGGCGATGAAAAGATTGTCCTGCCAGCCCGGCATGCCGGAATTGGGTGAGGCCTTGATGGTGCGCCGCCCCAAGAAGAACGACGTCGTCATGATATCGAATTTGTGGCCGGACTTGCGCAGTAGCGCCAGAGCGGCCGGAATACGCGGACTTTCCATATAGCCGAAATGCACGGTGACGGTGGTGAAGTCCGGCGACAATTTATGGATTTCGTAGCGGTTGGCGGCTGGCACGCGCGGCGTGTCTTCCGTGCGTACCGACATGAGCCAGACGTGCTCGTGCAGCACCTTATTATGCTTGATGTTGTGCAGAAGCGCCGAAGGCGCGGATGTCAACTGATTGGTCAGGAAGATCGCGGTTCCGGGCACGCGCGTCGGTTTCGATTTTTCCAGCATCGGGATCAATTCCTTCAGCGGGATCGAATCGCGTTGCATCTTCTCCGCGAGCAGCGCATTGCCGCGCACGAAAGTCCACATCGCGAGCATCGAACAGCCGGCGATGCTCAACGGCACCCATCCGCCGTCGACAACCTTCACGAGATTGGCGGCGAAGAAGGTGAAATCGACCAGGAGGAAGATCGACACGAAGGCGATTGCGCCCCAGAGCGGCCACTTCCACATCCGCCAGACGACGACGAAGGCAAGCGCCGTCGTCACAACCATCGTACCCGAAACGGCAATGCCATAGGCTGAGGCTAAAGAGTCGGATTTCTTGAACAGGACGACTAGGAGAAGCACGCCAATCAGCAGGATGCGGTTGACCTTCGGGATGAAGATCTGGCCTTCCTGCGTCGCGGACTTGTGCTGGACATCCATGCGCGGCAGCAGGCCGAGCTGAATTGCCTGCCGCGTCAGCGAGAAGGCGCCGGTGATGACCGCCTGGCTGGCGATGACGGTTGCAATCGTCGCCATGATCACCAGCGGCAGAAGCGCCCAATGCGGCGCCAACAGATAAAATGGATTTTCGACTGCCGCATGATTGGCGAGCACCAGTGCGCCCTGGCCAAGGTAGTTCAAGGTGAGCGCGGGCAGAACGAAGAACAGCCACGCGAGCTGAATTGGTTTGCGGCCGAAATGGCCCATGTCGGCATAAAGCGCTTCCGCGCCAGTGACCGCAAGAAAGACTGACCCGAGAACGATAAAGCCGACGAGGCCGTGGCCGAACAAAAAGGCGATGCCGACTAGAGGATCGAAAGCGATCAGAATCCGCGGCGCGTCGGGGATGTGTATGGCGCCGAGGAATCCGATGACGATAAAAAAGATCACCATCATCGGGCCGAAGAAGGTGGCGACGCGCGCCGTACCGTGCCGCTGGACGGCAAAGATGGAAATCAGCACGACAATCGTCAGCGGTAGAACATAGTCGCTGAAAACAGGCGTCGCGACGTTCAGACCTTCAAGCGCGGACAGAACCGAAATCGCCGGCGTGATGATCGCATCACCCGAAAAGAGCGCCGCGCCCGCGACACCCAGAAAGAAAATTGGCGCGGCGCGGCGGCCGAAAGCCGTTTGCGCCAGCGCCATCAACGAGAGCGTGCCGCCTTCGCCCTTGTTGTCGGCCCGCATGAGGAACAGCACATATTTGGCCGTGACGGTGAAAAACAGCGCCCAGAGCAGCAGAGAGACGGTGCCGGTCACGCTCTGCTCAGTGATCCGATGGGCGGCATTGCCGTGTTTAACGGATTCACGCAGCGCATAGAGCGGGCTCGTGCCGATGTCGCCATAGACCACACCGATGGAACCGACGGCTAGGCCGAAGATCCCGCTCTTATGATCAGACTGTCCGCTGTTGGGAACGATTGGCCCGCAGTCGGCCGAGCTGGCGGCCTTGTCTTGCGCGGTCGCTACCATTCAAAAAAGCCCTCAATCCGGACGCTGGCATGACGTTACCCGGATAGGGGCAAGTCGGATGCCAAACGGCGGAGCGACCGGTTGGTTGAGCGCGGTCGGCGGCGGCATATAGCGTTTTCCCCCGGCCGCGAGAAGCGGAATCGTCCTCAATCGCCCAAACAAGCATCATCAACTGCTTTCGCGTTGTAAATGGTCCACGTTTGGCTTCCAGCCTTTGGAACCGTTGGAGCTTGCCCGTTGGCGCATCGCCTGCCAATTCAGGGGGATGCAAAGTTCCGAAGCCAAGCTTCCGGTTTTCGAGGTTCTGCCGCAGATTGAGGCGGCGCTTCGCAATCACGCGTCCGCCGTGCTCGTGGCGCCGCCGGGCGCCGGCAAGACGACCATCGTCCCGCTCGCCCTGCGGGAAAGCGGTTGGGCCGCCGATAAAAAGATTATCGTGCTTGAGCCGCGGCGGCTCGCCGCGCGGGCGGCCGCCGAACGTATGGCGGCCTTGCTCGGCGAAAACGTCGGCGAAACAATTGGCCTGCGCATGCGGCTGGTCTCGCGCGCTTCCGCCGCAACGCGGATTGAGGTCGTCACCGAAGGCGTGTTTGCTCGCATGATCCTCGATGATCCAGCTCTCGCCGGCGTCGGCGCGGTGATCTTCGATGAATATCACGAGCGCTCGCTCGACGCGGATTTCGGTCTAGCGCTGGCGCTCGATACGCAGACGCATCTGCGGCCGGATCTGCGGCTTCTCGTCATGTCGGCAACGCTCGACGGCGCGCGCGTCGGCCGCTTGCTCGGCGCTGACGTGCCATTGATCGAAGCGCAGGGTCGCGCCTTTCCGGTCGAGACGATTTATCTCGGTCGCGATCCGCAAGAACGGATCGAACCCGCGCTCCTGCGCGCCATCCGCAAGGCGCTCGCCGAGGAATCCGGCTCGATCCTTGTCTTTCTGCCGGGGCAGGGCGAAATCACCCGGTTGGCCAATCTGCTTGACGAGGCGATCCGCGACCCATCGATTGAGATCGCGCCGCTTTATGCTGCGCTCGACCGAGCGGGGCAGGATCGCGCCATCACGCCGACACCCCCCGGCCGCCGCAAGATCGTGCTCGCAACCTCGATTGCCGAAACTTCTCTCACGATCGAAGGCGTGCGCGTCGTAATCGACTCCGGCCTCGCCCGCGTACCGCGCTACGAGCCGGACCGCGGCCTGACGAGATTAGAGACCGTGCGCGTCTCCCGCGCCGCGGCCGATCAGCGGCGCGGTCGTGCCGGACGCACGGCGCCGGGCATCTGCTACCGGCTTTGGCAGGAGGCCGCGAACGGCGCGCTTGAGGCGTTTGCGGCGCCCGAGATTCTCAATTCCGACCTGAGCGGCTTCCTGCTCGATTGCACCGCCTGGGGCGCGCGCGACCCGGCGCGGGATCTGCGCTTTCTCGATCCGCCGCCGGAGCCCGCGATCAAAGAGGCGCGGACTTTGCTGGCGTCTCTTGATGCGATTGACGGAACTGGCGCCTTGACGGATGCGGGCCGCGCCATGCGCGCGATTGCGCTGCCGCCGCGCCTCGCTCGCATGCTGGTCGAAGCCAAGGCGAGCGGCGAGGCGGAGCTTGCAGCAGAAGTGTCGGTGCTTTTGACCGAACGCAATCTCGGTGGCGCCGCGGCCGACCTCGTGGCCCGGATCGAGCGCTTTCGCCGCGAACGTGGCGGCCGCGCGGACGATGCGCGCAAGCTCGTCAGGAGCCTAATGAAGCAAGCCAACGCGGACGGGGGCCGCACGGAGGCGACAGACGCGGGGCGCCATCTCGCCGCGGCCTTTCCGGATCGCATTGCCAAGGCGCGCGGCAAGCCGGGCGAATTTTTGATGGCGAATGGCCGTGCTGCGGCGCTCGAACCGCACGATACATTGGCCCGCGAGGCCTATCTCGCGGTTGGCGAAATCTCCGGCCGCGCGGCGGCCGCGCGCATCCTTCTCGCCGCGCCGCTCACACTCGCCGAAATCGAAACGCTCGCGGGAGCGGACATCGTGACACGCGATGACTTGCAATATGATGCTGTGCGCGAAAAGATCGTCGCGCGTCGCCAGCGTCGTCTCGGCGCTTTGATTCTCGCCGAACAGACATTGAGCGCGGCCGAGCATCCGGACGCCGCACGCAGCCTCGCCGAAGGTATCGCGCAATCGCATTTTACACGCCTGCCGTGGAGCAAAGCGCTCGGCCAATGGCGTGATCGGGTGAACTTTCTGCGCACGAATGAAAATGATGCGGCTTGGCCTGACCTGTCCGACGCGGCGTTGCAGGCAAGTGCTGCAGATTGGCTTGGGCCATATCTGGCTGGCAAGGCGGCTCTTGGCGACATCGAAACCGCCGATCTCGAAGCGGCTCTGCACGCGCTTTTGCCTTACGATATGCAAAAGCGGCTTGAGGCTGAGGCACCAACGCATTTCGAGACGCCGGCCGGTTCACGCATCGCCGTCGATTACGCTGCCGAAAATGGCCCGCTTGTTTCGGCGCGCGTGCAGGAATTCTACGGCCTCGACCAACATCCGTCGCTCGCCAAGGGCAAGGTGCCGCTGACGCTCGAATTGCTGTCGCCGGCGCATCGGCCGGTGCAGATCACCCGCGATCTGCCGGGCTTCTGGCGCGGCTCTTGGACTTCAGTGAAAACGGATATGAAAGGCCGCTACCTGCGCCATCTTTGGCCCGACGATCCGGCCAAAGCAACACCAACGACTCGCGCAAAACCGCGCGGGACATAGGAATTCGGAAACAAAATTTCTCGCGCATTAAATTGTTTGCGAAAATGCTCGTGTGTGCCGTTGCATCATACGCACTAAGCGTGGGATTCGCCGCGACAACAATGTCGCACTATCGAAAAATGAACGCGCCAAAGCTCAGCGCTTCGATGATTGCTTCGCATTTGCGCGATCGCGTTAGCGATTCGTGATACGGTTTAGACCAGCTTGATCGTGACGCTTTCGCTTGCAGCCCAAGGGCCAAGTGCATGATCGCTTCGTATCGCCATCCGAAGTACTGGCTTGATCCGCGGCAAGACACGGCGTTCCGCCGATATCTCGGGCTGTACCCGTATGTGGCTATCGTGGGATTTGTCGGTGTCGCTATATCACCTGCGGCCGCGCAGACTTGCGCAATCGCGAATAATCAGTCGAGCCAGCCAAGCACCGTTAGCCTGAACGCCGGGTCTTGCACGATCCCGAGCGGTCAGGTGCTGCAAGCGCCGGGCTTCTTTCCGCCGCCGGGGCCCCAGTCGATCGTCGCGACAGGCGGCGGTGTGATCAGCGGCAGCAATCTGACAGTCTTCACGACGCCGAGCGGCGGTACGGCCAAGCCCGTCGTCCAAGCGAGTGGCCCCGGCAGCGCGATTTATCTCGATGTCAACAGTGCGGGAACAATCACCGGATCGGGATCGACCTTCACCACATCGAGCGGCGGCGGCTCGGTTTTCCTGGAGGCCGATACTTCGGGCCTGATCGAGGCCAGCAACATCAACCTCAACTTTCCTTCCGGTGGCCAAGACACCGGAGCGTTGGCGCAAACGAACGGCAGCATCGTCCTGCTCGGCGGAAGCATGACACTCGGCAGCGGCAGTGGCCAGGTCCTCGGCTTGTCCGCGACCAGCGGTGGCTCAATCACAGCAAATGGCACGACGATCAACGTTGGCCAATCCGGCAATCCCGTCGGCGGCATCGATATCGGCGCGCAAGCAAACGGCGGCTCGATCACACTGACCAACTCAACCGTCAACATGTTCGACCAGGGCAGCCAGAATTTCGGTCTTCAGGCCATCGGTGCGAGCAGCACGATCACGACGACGAACACGAATGTTGTCGTGGAAGACCCGAACAATCCGCCGCAGGTCGATCTCGATACGGGGGTGCGAGCCGCGGGGGGCGCCCTCGTCAACATGACCGGCGGCAGTGTCTCGGTCTCCGGTCGTGGCAATGGCGAGTTGGGCTGCAGGCCACGGGGGGCGGCAGTGTTATCAACGCATCTGGAGTCGCGATCAGCGTGCCGACTGGCGCTTCCGGCGCGGGCGTCCAAGCCGATACCATTGGCACGGTCAATTTGACCAACGCCAGCACGATCAGCACTGGCGGATTGAACACACCGGGCGGGCTGCTGCGGACCGGCGGCACGATCAATATGACCGGCGGCAGCGTAACAACGACGGGTGCTAATTCCGACGGTTTTGCTTTCACCGGCGGCGGCGCGGCTGACACGCTGAACCTGACAAATGTGACGGTCGCCGCCACTCAAGGCAATTCTTTCGACGTCAATGGCTCAACTGCCAATATCGCGCTCGCCGGCGTCACGGCGACGGTCAACAACGGCACCGTGCTGCTGACGCAGGGCGGTGGCACCACGGCACTGAATGCGAGCGGTTCGACGCTCGCCGGTGTGATGACGACCACCGGCGGCAGCACGGCCAATGTCACGCTTCAAAACGCGACGACTTGGACGATGACTGGCAATTCCAACGTCACCAATCTGACGAACGCGAATAGCGAGATCGACTATACTGCGCCGACCGGCGATCCGACGCTCCTATCGAGTTACAAGACGCTGACCGCGAACAATTATGTCGGCGACAACGGAACTATCGATCTCAACACCTATCTTGGCGCCGACGGCGCGCCGTCTGATCTGGTCGTCATCAATGGCGGTGCTGCGACAGGCACGACGATTCTGGGCATTACCAACACGACCGGTCCGGGCGCTGAAACGCAGGCTAACGGCATTCAAGTCGTCTCCGCCCTCAATGGCGCGACCACCGCGGCCGGGTCGTTCTCACTGGGCGGGCAGGAAGTGCGCGGTGGCGCTTTTGACTATTATCTTTTCCAGGGCGGTATCAACGGCAGCGTTCCGCAGGATTGGTTCCTGCGTTCGAGTTTCGTCGTGCCACAGGTTCCGCTAACGCCTGTTCCGCCCGGCACGCCGCCGCCCGAGCCGCCACCGCCGCCGACCTCTCCGCCGGAGACTGACCTTCCGCCGGACCCGCCGCCCGTGGGTTCCTTGCCGCCCGGCACTTATCCCATCATCGGTCCGGAGATTGCGACCTATGGCGCGGTGCAGCCCATCGCGCGGGAGTTGGGCCTGACCATTCTTGGTACGCTAGACGATCGCATCGGCGATACATTGCTGGATGAGAGCCAACCCTGTGCAGACTCAGGCGACGTGGCGGATAAGCCGATATTAGAGCGGCGCCGCCCGATCGATTGCGCCGCTGGCGACCGGCATCCCTCCACATGGGTGCGGGTGTTTGGCCAGAGCATCGACAACAGCTACCGGGCTTTTGCCGCGCCGAGTACCACTGGCCAATTTCTCGGCTTTCAGGCCGGCCTCGATCTCTGGCGCGGTTCCTTCGCACCTGGGCATCGCGACGCCGCTGGCCTTTATTTCAGTTATGCGAATGCTTACGCGGATGTCTCCGGTATCGTCACTAATGCCGCGGCGACGGGTTATATTTTTGAACATACCGGCACGCTCAATCTCAATGCCTGGTCGGCCGGCGGCTACTGGACGCATTACGGTCCAACAGGCTGGTATCTCGATGCCATCGTGCAGGGAACCCGCTACGATGGTTCTGCCGGGACGCAATTCGCTTCACTCGAGACCAGCGGCTATGGGCTGATCGGCTCTCTCGAGGGCGGCTATCCGATCGCATTGCCGGTCTTCGGGCCGGGATTTGTTATCGAGCCGCAGGGCCAGATCATCGGCCAACGTGTCGCTTTCGATTCGGCGAACGATGAATTCGGCGAAGTGGCTCTCGGCACGACAGATGGCGTCACAGGCCGCCTTGGCCTGCGTGGCCGCTGGACCTTCGAGACCTCACAAGGCGAGGAATGGCAGCCCTATCTGCGAGCGAATTTCTGGCGTGATTGGGGCGGGCAGGCGACCACTGTCTTTTCGGGCGTCGATCAAGTGCCGCTGGCTGAAGCCGCGGACCGTCTCCAATTCGGCGGGGGCTTGACGATGCGACTCAACGCGGCCGTCAGCCTCTACGCCAATGCCGATTACCAGCTGGCGGTGGGCGACACTGGGAACGGCCGCCGTGAAGGGGTCAGAGGCGCTGCCGGCGTGCGCTATAGCTGGTGATCACTTTTTGGCTTGCACGGCAGCGGGTTTAGGCGACGTCGCGTCGGGTTGCATCAGCGCGCGATAGGCATCGGCCAGACCGGCACCAAACTCGGCGCTTTGATCGGCTGTGCCGAGCGTTCGCGCCGTCGCCATCAAGATCGTGCGAACGTCGGCCGGCGTGAGCGAGGGCTTGCGCTCCAGCAGCAAGGCCGCAATGCCGCTGATATGCGCGGCAGCCACCGATGTACCTGTTGTAATCTGATAGGCATCGTCCGGTGCATCGACGAGGATTTCGACGCCGGGCGCGGCCAGTGCGATGTAAGCGCCGTGATTGGCCATGTCATAGACGTGGTCGCCGCTGTCGGTCGCTGTGACGGCGATGACGTTGGGGTCGGCAGCGGGATAGAGCGGGGCGGATTTTGCGCCCGAATTTCCGCCGGCTGCGATCAGCACCATGTTTTTCAGGTACGCTGCCGCCAGCATCCGGTGCAATGTCGGGTCTTCCGGCCCGGCGAAACTCATGTTGACGATCCGTGCGCCATTGTCCGCCGCCCATTGCAGGCTCTCGTAGATTGAGAACGAATTGCCGCGTGCGAGGCCTGGCGTATCATCGAAGGCGCGTGCCGCCAAAAGCTCCGCGTCCGGCGCGATGCCCAAAAGCTTTCCGTGCGCGGCGATTGCACCGGCCATCGCGGTGCCATGCGTATGCGGGCGTGCGCTGCCGCCGAGCGCGTCGAAATTTTTGACGACAGCGCCTTTGAGATCGGGTTGTTTCGCGTCGATGTCGGAATCGATCAATGCGAGGCGGATATGCCTGCCGGTTGCCAGGCGATGCGCGGCGGCAACTTCCAGTTTGCCGAGTACATATTGCGCCGGATCGCCCTGGATAATCGGCGTGACCGACTGCTCCTGAAGCGTGAAGATATAATTCGGCTGCACGCTGGCGACGATATTTTCGCGTTTCAGCGAGGCGACGACATTTTCGACGGGACGATCATTCTCGATACGCCAACGCGTCAATTGACTGCCGATGAGCGAGAAATTTTTCGTTTTAACGGGAGTGAGGTCGAAACGACGTGCGAGACGATCGATGGTCTGGGGCGATGCGCCGGATGAAAACTCGGTGATGACTTCGTGCGGCATGACTTGTTGTGGTCTCGTCGCCGCGACGAACTGAGGACCTGCCCCGCCGCGATGTGCGTGTCGGTGCCTCGGCGGCGGCGGCGGCACATTCTGCGCGACGCGACGATGCACCGGGCGGCTGGCCGAATGGGTGGGGCTGGGCGGTGCGGAAGAACCGGGGTAGCCGGAATAAGGGTAGCCCGGGTAGTAGCCGCCACCGCGCCAGCCGGTGCGCGGTGGAAGAGGGTGACGCCCACGCCAGCCATAAGGGCCGCTGGCATAGCGGCCTCCCATCATGGGCCGCCCTCCGCCGAAACGGCCGAAGCCCATGCCATATTGCGCCTCAGCCGGCCGAAGGTCAGCAAACAGGCCCGCCAGAAATCCAATCGAAAACACCGCCAGAGTGAAGCGCCGCAAAGTTCCAGAAATCTTCTTCATGGCAACCTCACTTGCTGGCTCATTTGCCGCCGCGCGGCGACATCACTCCGACGGCACGATAAAGCCGACGGCTTTGTCGTGTTGCAGTCTGTCCGCGAGACTTTGGAGATCGGCCGGCGATATTTTCGCCGGCGTCGCGCGGACAAGATAGAGACCGCCCCCAGACGGACCGTTGGCGATCCTCAATTTGTTGACTTGCAGGAATTTGGTGATCGCATCGGCATTGGCCTGCGGCGCGAAGCGGATCAGGACATAGGAGCCCGCGCCGAGCGCCCTGCTTGCCTCTGATGCGGTTTCATAACCGCCTGACGTTTTGTCTTTGAGTACATAATTGCCGATGACACCGGCCTGTAAGGTCAGAACGAGCGCCGCCGCAGCGGCACCGAAGGCCAATGTGCGTGGCGACAGGCTCGCAAAAAATTCGACGACACGGTCGAGAATATTGGCCGCGGCTGCCGTCGGCTTACGGCCTGGTTCGGCGTCGATTTTGGCGAACAGGGCGTTCAGCGTGCGTGACGACGGTGTGCCCAAAGCCTCGTTGAGTTGAATCGTTTGCGTGACTTCCTCGCGGACGAGCGCATAGCGGCGTGCGAGTTCAGGGTCGACGGCGAGCGCCGCATCGACGCGCTGCGTTTCGCTGCGACTCAGCGTGCCCGCGGCCCGCCAGGGCAGGAGATCCTCGATCGCCTTGCGCTCGTCGTCTGCAATATTCATGGCCAACCTCGATCGATCCCACGTTCGTTGAGGAGTTCCGACAATTTCTTACGCGCGTAGAACATCCGTGTTTTCACAGTTGCCGCAGGAATGCCGACAATTTCGGCGACCTCCTCCACCGACTTCTCGTGGTAGTAGACGAGGTCGATGATCTCGCGATGCTCCGCCGAAAGTTTGCTGAGACATGCACGCATGGCAGCACCCTTGTCCTTCTTTGCCAGTGTGATCTCTGGATCGTCGCTTCCATCCTCGATCGCACTCGCGGTTTCCTCGTCGAGCGCGCTGTCCGGCTTGCGGCGCAAGGCCGACAGCGCCTTGAAACGCGCGATGCTCAAGAGCCAGGTCGAGACGCTTGAGCGGCCCTCGAATTTTCCTGCCTGCCGCCAGACATCGAGAAATACGTCGCTGATCAAATCCTCTGCATTGGCTTCGTTGCGTACGATGCGCAGGACGAAGCGATAGACCTGCGTCTGATAACGCGCGAACAGCAATTGCATCGCGAGACGGTCGCCTTTGGCGATTCGCCCGACGAGCTCTTCGTCCGTCGTCGTTTGCATCGGCATGGCCATCGACTCGCAATGTTAGTCGCCGCCGGGCGTGTGCAGGTTCAATCGCAATCGAATAAAAATTCACCGCCGCGTGCGCGTCGTGCGCCGCCTGCGGCCAGATCAACTCCGAACCGCCTTTAAGTAGCATGGTTTGCTGAGGTTTAGCGCTGGCCGCCGGTGTGCCAGCGCAGGTTGGCGTTCTTAATCCAATCTGATTCCGCCTGACGTTTGAACCTTTCTCCGCGGCGCTTCGACCAACGGGCATTGCAACTCGCAAACGCGGAGAAAACCAATGTCACGCAAAATCATCATCACTCTCGCAGCCACCATCGTTGTCGCGGCGAGCAGCCTGGTTTCAGAATCTGCCGACGCCCGCGGCTTCGGCGGCGGTCATTTCGGTGGCGGCTTCGGCCGCGGCGGTTTCACCCGCATCAGCGCCGGCGGATTTGGCGGAGGCCATTTCGGCGGCGGTCACTTCGGTCACGGTGGCGGCCGGATCGTCCCGATCCTCAACAACCCCGGCCGTGGCGGCCATGGCGGCGGGCAGGGTGGTCGCGGTCCGGGCTATCCTTTCCCGCCGCGCCATCCTTATCCGCCGATCGTTTGGCACGGCCACCACCACCCGCATGGGCATTGGGTGTTTCGTGGCGGGCAATGGGTGATCGAAGATGTGGCCGTCGCAAGCGTCGGTGTTGCCTCGGTCGGCGCAGTCGCCGCTGATCCGGCGCCCGGTCCCTGCACCTGCCTGTTCAAGACCTATACGCCGGACGGCAAAGTGGTCTTCTCGGACATGTGCACCAAGGAATCGGCCAGTGCGGCGGTCGGAACAACTGGCTCCCAGGCGGTGTTGGCGCCGACCCAATCTTCGGGCGCCCAGATGACCCCGGCTCAGGTCACGCTGATGTCGACGTCGGTGGACTACGACGGGCGCACCTATGCCGATTATCTGGCGGCGAACCCGGACGTGGCTCAGGCCCAGGCTGCGGCTGAGGCCCAGGCAACGCAGGAGAGCCAGCCGGCCCCGGCGACGCCAAAAGGCAATTGAGTCTCGATCAGGCCGAACCTGCTACAAACAAAGGCCGTCCGCGCTCGCCGCGGGCGGTCTTGCTCTTGAGGCCCCCTCCCTCTATAAGCCCGCACGGCCTGTTTCCGACACCCCTGGAGGCGAGGGCCGCGATTTCTATCAAAGGATAGTGCTATGGCCGAGACCAAAACTCTCGCGGCCACGGCGCGCAGCGTTGGCGGCAAGGGGGCCGCTCGCAGCGTTCGTCGTGAAGGCCGCATTCCCGCTGTCATCTATGGCGGCGGCGATCCCGCCCAGTCGATTTCGCTCGAATGGCGCGAAGTCAACAAGCTCATCTATGCCGGGCACTTTCTCACGACGATCTACGACATCGACGTCGGGGGCGCCAAAGAGCGCGTGATTCCGCGCGACTATCAGCTTGACCGCGTCACCGACCGGCCGCTGCATGTCGATTTCCTGCGTTTGAAAGCCGGTTCGACGTTACGCGTCGCGATCCCGGTGCATTTCATCAATCAGGAAACCTCGCCCGGCATCAAGAAGGGCGGCACGCTCAACATCGTGCGCCATTCGATCGAGCTGAAGGTCCCGGCGGATGCCATTCCCGAGGCGATCACCGTCGATGTCGGCCAGCTCGACATTGTCGAATCGGTGCATATTTCGGCGATCACGCTGCCGCCCGGCTGCAAACCGGTCGATACGCAGCATGACTTCACCATCGCGACCATCGCTCCGCCTGTCGCCGTCGCCGAGACCCCGGCTGCCGCCGCGGCTGCGCCCGCAGCAGGGGCTGCGCCCGCCGCTGCTGGTGGCGACGCCAAGGCCGCGCCCGCGGCCAAGCCGAAGAAGTAATGAAAATAGCCGGGCGGCATCAGCCGTCCGGCACCGACTTCAAAAAATTGCTTCAAAAAATTGGAGCGGGATTTTTGCGAAAAACCGCTCACATTTTTTCGAATCCCGCTCCGCCTGCCGGCCTCTCCGCATGAAGCTTTTCGTCGGCCTCGGTAATCCCGGCCGCGCCTATGCCGGGCAGCGCCACAATATCGGTTTTATGGCAGCCGACGCCATCAGCCGGCGGCATCCGTTCGCGCCGTTCCGCGCCCGTTTTCAGGGCCAGACGAGCGAGGGCACGATCGGGGACGAGCGGATCATCCTGCTGAAGCCCGAGACCTTCATGAACGATTCCGGCCGCGCGGTCGGTGAGGCGTCGCGTTTTTACAAGATCGATCTCGCCGACATCGTCGTCTTCCATGACGAACTCGATCTGCAACCCGCGCAACTTCGGGTCAAAATCGGCGGCGGCAATGCCGGACACAACGGCCTGCGCTCGATCAGTGATCACGTCGGCAACAATTATCGCCGCGTGCGGATCGGCATCGGCCATCCGGGCGACAAAGCCCGTGTGCATGGTTATGTGTTGGGAAATTTCGCCAAGGCCGAGCAGCCTTGGGTCGATGCCATGTGCGGGGCGATTGCCGCCAATGCCGGCTATCTCGCTGACGGGGCCGACAACAATTTCCAGAACAAGATTTTTCTGGCGATGCAGGACTCGGGCGTGCTGCCGGAGGAATAGCTGCACGGGTCAAAGTAAGTTTACGCCAGTCTCATTCCTCACTAAGAAGCGCGCATGAATGAACCCGCGATCACGCCCGAACTCGTTGCCTCGCACGGCCTGAAGCCGGATGAATATGAGCGCCTCGTCGCGCTCATCGGCCGGACGCCGAGCTTCACCGAACTCGGCATCTTCTCGGCCATGTGGAACGAGCATTGTTCCTATAAATCGTCGCGGCTGCATCTGCGCAAATTGCCGACGGAAGCGCCGTGGGTCATCCAGGGACCGGGCGAAAATGCCGGCGTCATCGATATCGGTGACGGGCTCGCCTGCGTCTTCAAGATGGAGAGCCACAATCATCCATCTTATATTGAGCCGTTCCAGGGCGCCGCGACCGGCGTCGGCGGTATTCTGCGCGACGTCTTCACGATGGGCGCGCGCCCCGTTGCCTGTCTCGATCTTCTGCGCTTCGGTTCGCCGGAGCATCCGCTGACGCGTCATCTCGTCGGCGGCGTCGTGGCCGGCATTGGCAGCTATGGCAATAGTTTCGGCGTGCCGACCGTTGGCGGCTCGACGCGCTTCCATAAAGCTTACGACGGCAACATTCTCGTCAATGCGATGGCGGTCGGGATCGCCGAAAAGGACGCCATCTTCTATGCCAAGGCGACGGGCGTCGGAAATCCGATCGTCTATCTCGGCTCCAAGACCGGGCGCGACGGCATCCATGGCGCAACCATGGCGTCGGCGGCCTTCGACGAGAATTCGCAGGAAAGCCGTCCGGCCGTGCAGATCGGCGATCCGTTCGCTGAAAAGTTGCTGCTCGAAGCCTGTCTCGAGTTGATGAAGTCGGGCGCGGTCATCGCCATTCAGGACATGGGCGCCGCCGGTCTCACATCATCCGCCGTCGAAATGGGCGCCAAGGGCGATCTCGGCATCCTTCTCGATCTCGACGCGGTGCCATGCCGTGAGCCCGGCATGACGGCCTATGAAATGCTGCTGTCGGAAAGCCAGGAGCGGATGCTGATGGTGCTGGCACCCGGCCGCGAGGCCGAGGCCGAGGCCATCTTCCGCAAATGGGGTCTCGATTTCGCGATCATCGGCCATACGACCGACGATCTGCGCTTTGTCGTCAAACATCATGGCGAAGTGAAAGCCAATCTGCCGATCAAGGAGCTTGGCGACGAAGCGCCGCGTTACGATCGTCCGCATGTCCCAACGCCGAAACAGCCGATCATCCGGCCGCAAGATGTCACGGCCCCCAATTCCAACGCCGACGCGCTTCTGCGGCTCATCGGCAGCGCCAATCTCGCCTCGAAGCGCTGGGTCTATGAGCAATACGACCATCTAATCCTCGGCAACACGGTGCAGGCGCCGGGCGGCGATGCCGCGGTGATCCGTCTTGGCGACGGCCCTAAAGGCTTGGCGCTGACGACCGACGTGAACGAGAATTATTGCGGTGCTGATCCCTTCGAGGGCGCGAAGCAGGCGGTTGCCGAAGCCTGGCGCAATCTCTGTGTCGTCGGCGCACTGCCGCTCGCCTGCACGGACAATCTCAATTTCGGCAATCCCGAAAAGCCCGAGGCGATGGGGCAATTCGTCGGCGCGGTCGAAGGTTTGGCGAAAGCCTGCAGGGCGCTCGATTTCCCGATCGTCTCCGGTAATGTCTCGCTCTACAACGAGAGCCCCGAGGGGTCGATTTTACCGACTCCAGCCATCGGCGGTGTCGGCGTCCTCGACGACGTCACGAAGACCGTCTCGCTAAGTTTCAAAAATGCCGGTGACACGATCCTGCTGATCGGCGAGACGCAGGGCTGGCTTGGTCAATCGGCCTATCTACGTGAAATTTGCGGCCGCGAGGAGGGCGCACCGCCGCCCGTCGATCTTGCCGCCGAAAAGAAGGCCGGCGATTTCGTCCGCGGCCTCGTCCGGGCGGGCGGCCTGACTGCTGCGCACGATCTCTCCGAAGGCGGCCTTGGCATCGCGCTGGCGGAAATGGCGCTGGCCGGCGGCGTAGGCGCTTCAATCGACCTCACGACCGAGATTCCTCTGCACGCCTTCCTCTTTGGCGAGGATCAGGCGCGCTACGTTCTGACCTGCAAGCCGCAGGCTGCCGCCGATATCGTTGCGAGCGCCAAGGCTCTTGGTATTCCGTGCCAGGCGATCGGCACAACGGGCGGCGACGCGTTGACCATTCCGGGGGGCGCCGCCATATTGCTTAACGACCTGCGGCGCCAGCACGATTCATGGCTGCCGGATTATATGCAGGGTCAGCTTATTCTTGAGGAGCATGCCTGATGCCGATGGCCGCGGCCGAGATCGAAAAATTGATCGTCGCGTCGATTCCCGACGCCAAGGTCGAAATCCAGGACTTGGCTGGGGACGGCGATCATTATGCGGCGAGCGTGGTCTCGCAAGAATTCGCCGGCAAATCCAAGCTGCAACAGCACCAGCTCGTCTACAAAGCCCTCGGCGGCCACATGGGCGGCACACTGCACGCCTTGCAACTGCAGACCTCCGCCCCGAAATAGCGGATATACGCCTTATCGCGCCTCAGAGCGTAAACGATCAAAGAAGGACCGAGCATGTCCAATATCAACGAGCAGCTTCAGTCGATTGTCGACAATAACGATGTCGTTCTGTTCATGAAGGGTGTGCCGGACGCCCCGCAATGCGGCTTCTCCAATCAGGCCGTGCAGATTTTCCGCTATATCGACGTCAATTTCAAAGCCGTGAATTGCCTTGAGACCGACGAATTGCGTCAGGGAATCAAAAGCTTCTCGAACTGGCCGACGATTCCGCAGGTTTATCTCAAGGGCGAATTTGTCGGTGGCGCCGACATCCTGCGCGAGATGTTCCAGAACGGTGACTTGTTCACGGCGCTCGGCGAAAAGGGCATCGCGTTCAAAGCCCCTGCCGCTGCCCAAGCCTAAGCGCCAAAGCTTCATCCTGCGGGCTTGATTGAGCCCGCAAAATCGGGCATAGCACCGCCACGACACGCGGCCTAAGAGCGGGATGCGAAAAAGTGTGAGCGGTTTTTCGCAAGAATCCCGCTCTAACTTATCAAATTCCCTCCCATTCTCGATTCAGGATCGAAATCGATCCTGAATCGAGAATGGGATTTGGGCCGCGTTTTAGCTTGAGCCGGCCCGGCGCGACGCCATCAGGTCTGAACAGGCGTTCCCGAAATCCCGATTTTGCCGGCCCTGCCGCCGGCTCGATTTGCTAGGCTGAGGTCATGAAAGTCCGCAATTCTTTGAAGTCCCTGCGCAAGCGTCATCGCGCCAACCAATTGGTGCGCCGCAAGGGCCGCGTCTACATCATCAACAAGGTGCAGAAGCGCTACAAAGCTCGGCAAGGCTGATATTCTCAAGCCGGAGCTCCTCGCGCGCACGTTCTTTGACATTCTCCGGCTCTCCTCTAGTTTGAGCCGATGCGTCTGCGCCCTTCGCCCTGGCTGGTTTTGCTCGCCGCCGCTGCCTTTCCGTTGCTGACGATCGGCCATGTCTTCGCCGGCGATGACGACGATAATGCGCAATGGCCTGATGGCTCTTCAAGCGAAGTCTTGAAATTGCCCGGCATGCCGCCGATGCGGCTGCCGCCGGGCATCCATATTTTCGGGTCTGACGGCCGCGAGTTGCATGTCGGTCCCGAGCAGGGCCTTGGACAGCCACCTGCCTACGACGACGGCTCGCTCGCCCCGCATCATCAATTGCCTCAGCAAAAGCCGCCGGAAAATGCGGCGACCCGCGCCGCCAAAGCCAAGGCCGCGCGTGCCGAGGCTTTGAAACAGGCAATGGCGCCGCAGCCGACGCACGAAGCGCTGCGTACGCAGGCCCTCGATTCGCTATTTAAAAAGCTGGCGACGGCCCACGATCCCGACGAGGCGGGGGGAATCGCGATGGCGATTCAACATGTCTGGATGCAATCCGATTCGGACACCGCGAGCCTGTTGATGGAGCGCTCGCTTGAGGCACAGCAGGGCGGCAATCTGCCATTGGCGCTCGTCTTGCTCGATAAAGTCGTCGCGCTCCAACCAGATTGGGTTGAGGCCTGGAACAAGCGCGCCGCAACGCGGCTTCTCGGCGGCGATCTCAATGGCGCAATCGGTGATTTCCAGCAGGTTTTAAAGCTTGAGCCGCGGCAGTTCTCGGCGCTCGTCGCACTTGGCTTCATTTATGAGAAGCAGGGCTTCGACAAGCGCGCGCTCGATTCTTTCCGCAAGGCGCTGGCGCTCGATCCGCAGCAGCCCGAGATCGAATCGATCGTCGAGAAGCTCAAGACCGACATCGAAGGGCGGGATATTTAGTCGTCATTGCGGGCGAAGCGAATGTCGCTCCGCTCGCGACCACTCTATTTCTCGATATAGGCGATCCGCACCATATTGGTCGCGCCGGGTGAGCCGAAGGGCACGCCAGCGACGATGATGATCCGCTCGCCGGGGGAAGCAAAACCCTCGGCTGCAGCAATCACGCAGGCGCGCGCCGCCATGTCGTCCACATCCTGCGCGTCGTCGGTGACGACCGCGTGGACGCCCCAGATCAGCGCAAGCCGGCGGGCGGTATCGCGGTTCGGCGTTAGCGCCAGCACCGGCGGCTCTGGCCGCTCGCGGGAAATACGGAACGCTGTCGAGCCTGACGACGTCCAGGCGACGATCGCCTTCAGATCGAGCGTTTCAGCCACGTCACGTGCGGCCGTTGCAATGGCGTCGGCAACGGTCGCCTCTGGCGCCGGGCGCTGCGCGTTGAGGATCTGGCGATAGAAAGAATCGTGCTCCACCTCTTCGGCGATCTTGTTCATTGTCGCGACGGCTTCGATCGGATAGCGGCCCGAGGCGCTTTCCGCCGAAAGCATGATGGCATCCGCGCCCTCAAACAGGGCTGCGGCAACGTCGGACACTTCCGCGCGGGTCGGCACCGGTAGGGCGATCATCGATTCGAGCATCTGCGTCGCGACGATGACCGGCTTGCCGAGGCGGCGCGCAATGCGTGTGATGCGCTTTTGCAGGCCGGGAACCTTCTCAAGCGGCATTTCGACGCCAAGATCGCCACGCGCGACCATGAAGGCATCGGAGACTTCCATGATTTCTTCGAGCCGGGTGATCGCCTGCGGCTTCTCGATCTTGGCGAGGACCAGGGCGCGGTTGCCGACGATCTTCTTGACCTCGACCACATCTTCAGCGCGCTGGACGAAGGAGACGGCGACCCAATCGACACCGGCTTCAAGGCCCGCGAGCAGGTCGGCATGATCCTTCGGCGTCATCGAGGCGAGCGGGATTTCCGTATCGGGAAGGCTCACGCCCTTCCGGTTGGAGACGCGCCCGGCGACATCGACCACGGCCACAGCCCGCTTCGGCGAAGCTTCGGTGATGTGTAAACGCACCTTGCCGTCGTCGACCAGCATGTTGTGGCCGGGCCGCAGCGCTTCCAGAATTTCGGGATGCGGAAGATGCACGCGGCTCGCGTCGCCCGGTGTCGGATCCGAATCGAAGACAAAGATATCGCCGCGTTTCAGTTCGACAGCGCCATCCTTGAACAGGCCGACGCGCAGCTTCGGTCCCTGCAAATCGAGCAGGATCGCGATCGGGCGGCCGAATTCCTGCTCAAGCGAGCGGATGGCCAGCACGCGTTCGCGCATGTCGTCATGGCTCGCATGACTCATGTTGATGCGAAACACGTCGGCACCGGCGCGGAATAAATCGCCAATGGCGGAGCGTTGGGCTGTTGCCGGACCCAGGGTCGCGACGATCTTGCAGCGGCGCAGCCGTCGCATTTGAGTCTCCTTCAACAATTTCAAGCGACGTTCGACAGGCGATCTTTGCGGCTTTAATACGAATTCCCCGCATAAATCATCCCTTAGATGAAATTTTGTGCGCTTTGGTGAAGCCAATGGGAAATAAACTGCTGTCAGTCAGCAAGGCGCGGCCGTAGCGGATCAGGGGCCCCGGTGTCCGGGATTCGTCGGATCGGTCAATTGCACAGTCCAGTTGCGGGCGTCCCGTCCGGTATCAACCTCGAAGAAGCCGGTCCGATCGAAACCGCGAACGAAGCAATCCTGCCGCCCGGTGATGCGAAACTCGTGGTCGGCCGTACACATGAAGGCCTTACCCTTCCACTCCGCGCCACGCTCGTCCATCGCATAGACATAGTAATATTCCGAGGCGAGCGAGCCGCGGACGAGGTTGTCGCAGGCGCCAGCCTTCAAATTCCACCAGCCCTCGCTCACCCAATGGCTGCCGTCGGTGTAGGCGATCGCGACGCTCACGCGATTCTCGCTCATGTTGCAGAGGCGGAAGTCGGCGCGTACGGGCGTGGCCCCGAGCGCGGCCGACCCGAAGAGCAGAAGCGTCAGGCCGCGCCTGAATATTTTGCGTGATGGACTCATGCGGAGGGTTCTAGACCAAGGCGAAAACTTTGACGCAACAATGGCCATCTCGGGAGGCGCGCCAGTCGAGCCAGAATAGCGGACCTGCGCGCCCGGCAGGCAAGCGAAATCTGGCTGCGGTACCGCTTCATCCAAAGATCGATCCAATGATGTGTGGAGATTGACTCCATGCGATTCGCCCTTTGAAAATAGCTCATGGCGAAAGAATTGAGCAGCGACGGTTTCGAGCCGGTCGAACGGATCGAAGGACGCGCCGATGCAGGTGTCTTGCTGCTCTGCGATCATGCGAGCAACGCACTGCCGCAAAGCTACGGCACGCTTGGCATGGCTTCAGCCGACCTGGCGGCCCACATCGGCTACGACATCGGCGCTGCCGATCTTACCCGAAGGCTCGCCGCGCGGCTCGGCGCGCCGGCCCTTTTGACGCGCTTTTCGCGCCTGCTGATCGACCCCAATCGCGGCGCGAAAGACCCGACGCTGGTCATGCGGCTTTCGGATCGCCGCCTGATACCGGGCAATGCCCGCATCGACGCCGCGGAAATCGGGCGCCGCCGCGCACTTTACTGGCAGCCCTATCGCGCCGCCATCGACGACATGATTGCCAAGCTCTCGGCGCGGGGCCCCGTTCCGGCGGTGATTTCGGTGCACACGTTCACCCCCGTCTGGCACGGCACGCCGCGGCCCTGGCAGATTGGCATTCTCTGGGACAACGATCCACGTTTGCCGCATCCGCTGATGGCGGCGCTCGAGGCGCGCGGTATTGTCGTGGGCGACAACGAGCCTTACGACGGCGCGCTGCCGGGCGATACGCTGCACGAGCATGTCACCGCCCGCGGCCTTGCAGGGCTCCTCATCGAAGTCCGGCAGGATCTCGTCGCGACCCCCGAGACAGCGCACGATTGGGCCGATCTTCTGGCCGATGTGCTGTCGCCGATCCTGACACGGCCGGAGATGCACGAGATCGCCCTTGGCTCAAGCCGCGCGGTCTGCGGCCGCCGATAGACCAGAATAGCGGGGATTTCGCCGCTGCAAGCTTGATTTTGGGGCGCGGGAGCCGCAAGCGGGACCCACGAAAACGTGGAGGCTCCATGGCCCGCACAGCTAACAAACAAAGACATCAGGATAAGTCCGACATGACGGCAGATATCGCCGAGACTGGCGTTGCGGGCGAGGAATTGAAGCAATTCATCGAGCGGATCGAACGGCTGGAAGAAGAAAAAAAGGCGCTGAGCGACGATATTCGCGAGGTTTATGCCGAGTTGAAGGGCCGCGGCTTCGACAGCAAGGTGGTTCGCCAGATCGTCAGAATCCGCAAGCAGGACCACGCCGAACGCAAGGAGATGGAGGCAATTCTCGATCTCTACATGCAGGCGCTCAATATGGCGTGAAGCCTCACGAGATCGTGTGAAGCTGGCGGGGGCATGTGGCCGCTTACAAATTCCTGCAGACGTTCCTATCTCGAGCCAGCCGCAGCTAAGGCGCGGCATTCATGGGCGATCCGCCGTCTCGGCCGGATTGCCCTTCGCCAAGAGGTTTTGGAATGACTCAGGACGCCAGCATCCTTTTTTCGCCTTTTCGCCTGGGCGACATCGATTTGAAAAACCGGACCGTCATGGCGCCGCTGACGCGCAACCGCGCGACCCACGGCACTGATGCGCCAAACGAACTCAACGTCGAATATTATCGCCAGCGCGCCTCGGCGGGGCTCATCGTCACCGAGGCCACGCAGATTTCGCAGCAGGGGCAGGGTTATATCTGGACGCCGGGCATCTACACGCCGGCGCAAGTGGAAGGCTGGAAGAAAGTCACCGATGCGGTTCATGCCGCTGGCGGTAAAATATTCATCCAGCTTTGGCATGTCGGCCGCATCTCGCATGTATCGTTGCAGCCGCATGGCGCCGCTCCGGTTGCACCGTCCGCAATCCGTGCCGACGGAAAGACTTTCATTGCAAGCGGTTTTGACGACCTCTCCGAGCCGCAAGCCCTGACAGTCGAAGAGATCAAGTCGATTGTCGGCGATTACGTAGCGGCTGCGGAGAACGCCAAGAAAGCCGGTTTCGACGGCATCGAAATTCACGCCGCCAATGGCTATCTGATCGAGCAATTCCTCAAGGACAAGACCAATCACCGCACGGATGAATATGGCGGCTCGGTCGAAAATCGCCTGCGCTTCGCGCTTGAGGTGACGGATGCGATCCTGACTGTGTGGCCGCGCGAACGCGTCGGCATCCGGCTCTCACCGGTCAGTGCGTTCAACGACATTTCCGACTCCGATCCAGCCAAAGTCTATTTCCCGCTGATCGAAAAGCTCAGCGCGCGCGGTCTTGCTTACATTCACCTCGTCGAAGGGACGGCCGGCGTTACGCGTGACGATCCGCCGTTTGATTATGTGGGCCTGCGCAAGACGTTTTCCGGCGCTTACATCGCCAACAACGGCTACACGCGCGACACGGCGGTCGAAGCGCTCGACGCGAACCGGGCCGACCTCATCGCTTTCGGTGTGCCGTTCATCGCGAATCCAGATCTCGTCGAACGGCTGCGCCGCAATGTGCCGTTGAACACGCCCGACAAGGCGACGTTCTACGGCGGGGACGCGCACGGCTACACGGATTACCCAGCATTAACGTAAATGCGAAGCATGGATGACCCATCTGTCTAGCGTGTGTCTTTTGTCATGTCGTGTCGTTCACGTTCCAGCTAATTGTTTACTGCCCCGTGGCGAATAGCGTTGTACGTGCAATGCTAAGAAGTGTTAGCGGTCTTCCCGATTGGACTCCCGGGGGAGGACCGCTAACCGCGCGTGCTTACCGGCGGCGGCCTCGCCTAGCGCGCATTGATTGTCGTCAATCCCTAATACGGTCTATACAGCAAGGGCATTCGATCGTTAAAGATCGCGGTGAATCCTTTGCAACATATCAAGACTGAATGACCAGCACGCCGATTTCTCCATCGCCAAAAGAGCGAGCTTCGCTCTCGACGTCCCGCATCGTTTTCCTCGTCATCGCGGCTGCGGCCCCGCTTGCATCGATGATCGGCAATCTTCCGATCGCGCTGGGTCTCGGCAATGGCGCCGGAACGCCGGGCGCGTTTGCGATCGCGGGCATCATTCTTCTCTGTTTCGCAGTCGGCTATGCAGCGATGAGCCGCCGGATTGTCGCCACGGGCGCCTTCTACACCTACATCACCGAAGGGCTCGGCACGACGCTGGGCGTAAGTTCCGCCTATATCGCGCTCGTTGCCTATCTAGCCTTCACCTTCGGTCTGGCAGCCTTTTTTGGATATTTCACCAGTCTGGTTCTCGGCCAGGCCGGGCTGCGTCTGCCGTGGCTGGTCTACGCAATTGTCGGCATCTTCATCGTCGGAGTCCTGGGCTACAGATCGATTGATTTGTCGTCCGCTATCCTCGGCGCGCTGATGATCGGCGAAGTGATCATTTTGGCGATCTTCGATATCGCGGTGATCCACGCCAAAGGTTTCTCTCTCGCGTTGCCGGCAAATGCCTGGAGTCCGCATGCCGTGTTCACACCGGGTCTGGGCGTTAGCCTGATGGTTGCGTTCACATGCTTTGTCGGCTTCGAATCCGCCGCGCTTTACGGCGAGGAAGCGCGCGATCCAAAACGCTCGATTCCAGTCGCGACCTATACCGCCGTCATATCCATCGCGATCTTTTATCTCTTTACCGCATGGGTCGCGGTCGGCGCCATCGAGCCCGACGCCATCGCCGTCCGTGCGAACAAAGAGACCGGCGAATTGATGTTCAACATCTTTACGCGTTATGGCGGTGAAGTCCTCACGGACATCATGGGCGTATTGGTCTGCTTTTCAATTCTCGCCTCTTATTTGGCGATCCATAACGCGGCGGCGCGTTATATCTTTGCGCTCGGCCGGGAATGGCTGCTGCTGCCCTGGTTTGGCGAAGCGCACCCCAAATCCGGCGCACCGCATCGCGCCAGCATGACCGTCAGCGTGATGACGTTGATCGCCGTCATACCATTCGCATTGACGGGGCTTGATCCGTTCAAGGCCGGCGTTCCGGTTCTGATCGGCATCGGCTCATTTGGCATCATCTTCCTGCAAGCCTTTGCGGCGATTGCCATCCTGGTTTATCTGCGCCGCCATGGGGGCGAGCCGTCATGGGTGATGCTTGCGACGTGGTTCGGAGCTATCGGTCTTATCTGCGCGACGATTTTTGTTGGGATCTATTTCAAGTTCCTGGCGACGAGCGATGCGACGCTGGTCGGCCTGCTGCCGCTCCTCTTTCCTCTCGTTGTCATCCCCTTCGCCATTTTCAGCGTGCTGCTCAAATTTGTACGTCCCAAAGCGCCATCTGCACAGGATGGCGCGCTGATAGACGAAGCCATGTCTTCGCCGAAAATTTTCACCGATGCCGGCCCGGAATTTTTAATTCGCGATAGTGCCGCCGGCGCGGCGGCGTGGGTCATCAAATACAAAAACGTGGCTGGTAGCGAGATCATGAGCGGCAGCAAGCCGAGCTTCGAGATTGCGCTGGCCGAAGCGCGCAATCTTCGCGACCAACGCGGCGCTAAAATATTGGAGCTTATCGGCCTGCCTGCGCATGAGGGGGATGGCGGCGGAAACGTTTAGGGCCGCTGAATATTGTACTTGCCTTGGGAGGGCATAATGGCCGTGCATCAACGTCTCGTCGTTCTCGTCGTTCTGCTTGGCTCGGCCATCATGCCCGCGTCCTGCCTCGGCCAGACAGCCTCTTATGCGCCACTCAATTGCAGCAAGGCTTCGATCCCGGCCGAAAAGGCAATCTGCGGAAACTATGACCTTGGGCAAGACGAGGCGCGCCTTGCGACACTCTATGGACTTCTGACGTCGCTCGTCGCGATGGGGCATCGCGGCGACATCATTGACGCACAACAGAAATGGATAGTTGTTCGCAATGCGTGCGGAAGTGACGTCAAATGTCTGACTGGAGCTTATCAAGCGCGGACAGCAAATCTTTCGCGGCAGTTCGATGCTTTGGCGAAACGAGGCCCGTTCTAGCCGGTTTCAGTAACGGCAATGCCGATAGCCGTGTCGCCAATAGCAGCGATGGTGATGATACCCGAGGCCCAGTGCACCGTTGACCGTCCCGACACCGGCGCCGACAGCGCCTCCAACGACGGCTCCGACGGGTCCCGCGGCTTGATTGCCCCTGTGTGCGCCTTCCTCAGCGCCTCCCACAAAGCCCTGAGCTTGCGCGGCAACAGGCAAAGACAGGAGACCGATCAATCCGACGAATGCGATAACGCGGGGTTTCATTTTTTTCTCCGGCAATGCGGGTGGTGACAAGCGGATGGACCGTCACTCAATAATAATGTGAGTGGTGGCCGAACAGTGCGAACACGATCAGCAGGATGATGATGATCCCGAAGCAGCCCAGGCCATTGTTGCCATAATAGCCGCGGTTATAGCCGTAGTAGCCGCCCCCTCCGCCGAACAGAAGGATGAGGACGATGATGAGAAGCAAGCTCATGGGCGGCCACCTGTGCGAGTGTGATCATCAACGCAATAGCAAGGGTTGAGTTCCGTTCACTGGCGGCCACCGAAATTGGCCTGGCGACATTGGCCATCAAGATTACGAAAATCATTGCTTCGGATGCCGGCCTCGATAAGCAAAATGCCGCCGGTGTCGAGCTTTAACCCGTAGAGCACGATGCGGGTTGCGCCATCCGGCGATGTGATTGTCGGCGTTCCGTCGTCGTCATGGGCATAAGGCCAGGTTGGGCTCTGATCGGCAGCGAACCTCTGCGTGCCGTCGCGCGTGCCTTCGTAGCGTTCATCGAAACGGGGCGGTGCGCCCTTTGGGAAAGCGTCGGCGAAATCGAAAGCTACGACGATGCTCTGGTGCGTAAAGTCGTTGAACGCACAATAGAGCGAGGGGAAGAAAAGCGACGGGGGCAGCTTTTTTGCTGGCACCTCTTGTAGCGCCGCGGCTGCCTCCGGCGCCGATGAGAAGAATTGCCGTACAGAATGCACCGCGAGGATTATGAGAACTGCCGCCGCGGCACCGACGAGCGGGACGATCAGGCGCTTGCTGTATGAGGGCGCTTCCATGGAGAGCCAACTCGATTTGTTATTTGCTTTCCTGTTTGCTCGAAACGATAGCACGCCCCCTCGGCATATTGCCGCGCCTTCCGCTGCGCATCGCGAAAGTGCAGGTCGGCCGCGCGTCCCGTTTCGAGACGTTTTTGCAGTGCCGCTAAGGCGGCGTTAACCATGTTCCCCTAACCATCGTTGGTCGCAGCCACCGGAGCGGATGCGGAAATTGTTCGCGGTTTTTCGCGCTGATCCCGCCCCAACCCGTCAAATTCCGGCTGCGACAGCGAGGGTGTGTGCCGGTTTCAGCCAGACTCTGCCTTAATGCAGCCGCGGCCGCGCTTTTTGTCGTCGCCACGCATGGCTGCGCTTGGGCGCAGAGGATGACGCCCGAGCCACCGGCGTCCTCCAGCGACGACGCGCAGGCACCCGTCATGCAAGCCGCACCGCTGCCGCAGCCGGAATTGCGCGGCTCGGAAGGGCCGGGCCTCAACGACATTTCGGGCGAGGGCGGGGCGGGGGACTCCGATGATCTCAATCCGATTGCCGCGCCTCCGGCGACTTATGGCTTGCCCGCACCGATCACGGCATCGGGCCGTGTCACCAACTACGGTCGCCCACGCCCGAAAAAATCGGTGCTCTATCAATTGCCTAGGATCAGGCGGGTCGGGCAGAGGCCGCTACCGCTGTTGAGAGCCTATGCGACGGCGCCAGCCCCTTCGCTGCGGCGGCTCAGCATCGCCGATCTCCCCACCGATCTGACCGACCCGGGACCGACGGTTGCCGTCATCCCCATTCTGCCGCAGCCGCTGCGGCCGAAGGCCGATCTCACGCCGTTCGACGCGGTTGGCGTCGGCGTCGGATCGCTACGTCTCTATCCCTATGTCGAAACCGCGACCGGATATGATTCCAATCCAAATCTTCTCAACACCGATGTCAAAGGCTCCCCCTATATTTACGGCGAAACGGGCCTCAAGGTGCAATCGGATTGGTCGCAAAGCAGCGTCGCGGCCGATTTGCACGGCGGCTATTACGATTACCTCACCGACCCTACCGCCAATCAACCCAATGCTTCGGGCACGATCACGGGCCGCATTGACGTCACGCGGCAATCGCAGATCAATCTTCAAACCACGTTCAGTCTGACGGAGGGGACGCCGGGATCACCGCTTCTCTCGGTGCCGAATGCTGTCTTCGTCACCAGCCGCCCGCTTTATGCGAGCATCGGGCAAACGCTCGGGTTTACGCAGCAATTCAATCGGCTTTCGGTCAGCATCAACAGCGCCTTTGCGCATTATTTCTTTGGCAACGCGACACAGTCCGACGGTACGGTTCTTCAACTCGCCCTGAATAATTACAACGCCTACAGTCTTGCCGGGCGTATCTCTTATGAATTGACGCCGGCGCTCATTCCTTACGTGCAAGTGACAGGCACGCGGAACCAATATGACTCGGCAGAGGATGTGGACGGCTTCGACCGAAGTTCAAATGGCGTTCTCGCCCAGGTCGGTACAACCTACGAAGTGACGCGGCTTCTCACTGGCGACATCTCGGTCGGTTACGACCAACGTTTCTATGCCGACCCGCGCTTGCCGGTGGCCCGTGCACCGACGGTCAATGCCAGTCTCATTTACGATGCGACGCCACTGACGACATTGACCTTCACGGCAGCGACAGACGTTGGCGAAACGACGCTTGCCAATTCATCTGCGGTCGTTGCGCATACATTGAGTCTGAAGATCTCACATGATCTTTTGCGTAATCTCACGCTGGCGGCGACTGGCACATATCAGATCAATAATTATATCGGCCAGCCGGAGATCGATCAGTTTTATTCCGGCCTGTTCGAGGCCGATTATCATATGACCCGGTCCATCATGATCACCGGGTCATATAAATATCAGCGCTATACCAGCACAGCCGGCTTCACCAATTACATCGACCACGTTTTTCTCGCCGGCCTGAAATTCCAGCTTTAATCCTGCGGCGCGTTCAACAGTGATTTGACCAGCGCGCGAAATTCCGGCGCGATATCGGGGCTGGCGAGCGCGAAGGCAACATTGGCGCCGAGGAATCCGAGGCTCGATCCGCAATCGTAGGTCTGGCCGTCGAAGTTGACGCCGCGAAATTTCTGATCGTGCGCGAGGGTCTTCATGCCGTCGGTCAGTTGGATTTCGCCGCCTGAACCTTTCTCGCCGCGCTCAAGGATCGAGAAGATTTCGGGCGAGAGAATATAACGCCCCGAAATGATGAAATTAGACTGCGCGGTGCCCTGCGGCGGCTTTTCCACCATGCCGGTGATCTCGAACGTGCTGTCGGATTTGTCGCCGACCGAGACGACGCCGTATTTATGGGTTTCCTCGGGTTTGACTTCTTCAACCGCGATGACATTGCCGCCGTGCGTCTCGAAGGCTTCGACGCATTGCGCCAGGCAGCGCTTGCCGCCGGTCTTTCTCGGCATGGTCAGCATGTCCGGCAAGACAACAGCAAAGGGTTCATCGCCGACAATGTCGCGCGCGCACCAGACCGCATGGCCAAGGCCCAGCGGCGCTTGCTGACGCGTGAAACTCATCGCGCCGGGCTTCGGTAAATCGGCTTTCAAAGCCTGCCATTCTTTGGTCTTGCCGCGCTTGAGCAAAATATCTTCAAGTTCGTAAGCCATATCGAAATAGTCTTCGATGACGGCCTTGTTCCGTCCCGTCACAAAAATGCAATGTTCGATACCGGCTTCATAGGCTTCTTCGACCACATGCTGCAAAATCGGCCGGTCGACGACGGTGAGCATTTCCTTGGGAACGGACTTCGTGGCCGGCAGAAATCTTGTGCCGAGGCCGGCGACCGGGAAGACAGCTTTGCGTACGCGTTTGCTCATTGGAAGTCCGTCTGTTGAAAGTCCGATTTGTTGGAAAGTCCGTTTAAAGGCAGGGACGCTAAGAAAAAATTCAATCTGAGGTTTTTACTTAGAATGCAGAACAACTGAGCGTCAACTTGCCTATAGTGCGAGCAACTATCTGGCAATTTTGGCGAATTGGCGAAAGCTTAACAGCGGGAGAAAACGCGGCATGGCGATCTTGGTCACCGGAGGGGCGGGGTATATTGGCGGCCACATGGTTTTGGCGCTGCTCGATGCCGGCGAGCAGGTTGTTGTTCTCGATGATCTTTCAACGGGATTTGCCTGGGCCGTGCCTTCGGCGGCGACACTCGTGGTCGGGGACATCAGCGACGAAGCAAAGCTTCGCGCCATTGCCGCCGCACATCATATCGATGCGATTGCGCATTTTGCGGCGAAAATCGTCGTGCCGGAATCAGTCTCCGACCCACTCGGCTATTATCTCAACAACACGGTCAAGGCCCGAGCTCTCCTGGAATTCGCTGTACGGAACGGCATCGGAAAATTTATTTTTTCCTCCACCGCTGCCGTTTACGGCGAGCCCGCCATTAATCCCATTTTCGAGGAGGCGTCGCCGGCGCCGATCAATCCGTATGGCCGATCTAAACTCATGGTCGAGTGGATTCTCGAAGATGCTGCTCGCGCGCATGGGCTTTCCTATGTGGCGCTGCGCTATTTCAACGTTGCGGGCGCCGATCCGAAAGGCCGTCTTGGCCAGTCCACCCCTAACGCGACACACCTGATAAAGGTTGCAGTGCAAGCTGCGCTTGGAATGCGTCCAGGCCTTGATATTTTCGGCACCGATTATGCGACCGCTGATGGCACCTGCGTGCGCGATTATATCCACGTCACCGATCTTATCGCGGCGCATCTGCTCGCACTTAAACATTTGCGCGCCAGCGGCGAGAGTCTCGTTCTCAATTGTGGCTACGGCCACGGTCATTCGGTGCGCGAAGTTGTTGATGTCGTAAAAAATGTTTCCGGCGTCGACTTTGAGACGCGGCTGTCGCCGCGCCGCCCTGGCGATCCGGCCGCGCTTGTCGCGGGCGCGGATCGCATTCGGGCGAAGCTTGGCTGGACACCGCAATATGACGATCTTCGCGAGATCGTGAACCAAGCTTATGCATGGGAGCGCAAACTGCGCGACGGGACGATCCCGAAAGCGCGATCGGCGTCGGCTTACTTCTGATCAGTCGCAGGCGTGGCCGTCGCAGGGGCCTCGCTCGTTGTTGGCGGAGGCGATTCGACGGGAGCTCCGGTGATCGCGGCGTTTTTCTTCGCCGCGTCTGCCTTTTGCCGCGCCAATTCGTCGTTATACGCTTTGCGGCGGGCTATGCCGGCGAGACAGCCGGCGATCGCGCCCTTCATGGCATGATGACCTGCATAATGACCGGCGACCGCGCCCGCCACGCCGTACTTCAGGCAACCGCCGGGCTTGGCTTCGACTTGCGGCGCGCCAATCAAAGTCGCGGCACACAAAAGGCCGAGGGCGAATTTTGCAGTCCTCATAAAAATCTCCTCCCAATCAAGAACCGCGGCCATGCGTGGCCGGGCAGGCGAAATATGGTGACGGCCAGGCTAAGCGCAAACGCGCTCGCGTGTGCCGGCGCACGCGGTCAAATCCAGCCTTTCAACTCGCGGGTAACAAGCTCATAAATCACCCGCATGCCTTCTTCGCTGTCGTTAAGACAAGGCACTGTAGCGTAATTCTCGCCGCCGGCTTTGAGGAAAAAATGCTGGTTTTCCATGTCGAGTTCTTCGAGCGTCTCGACGCAATCGGCGACAAACCCGGGTGCCATCACGACAAGATTCTTGCAGCCGTTGCGGGCAAGTTCGCGCACGCGATCAGACGTGTAGGGTTTTAGCCATTCGGCGCGGCCGAAGCGCGATTGAAAGCTCATATGCGTCGCTTTGACGTCGTTGGCGAGCGCGGCCGCCAAAGCCTGATACGTGGCGGCGCATTGCACCGGATAGGGATCGCCCTTGTCGGCATAGCTTTGCGGCAGACCGTGAAAGGACAAGAGCAACGCATCGGGCGTGAAATTCAGCGAAGCAGCAAAGTCGCGATAGGATTGCGCGAGCGCCGCAATGTAGACGCGGTCCGTCGGGTAGGCCGGGATTGTCCGCAAGGCGGGTTGCAGGCGCATCTTTTCGAGTTCGGAAAAAACCGCGTCGCAAACGGTCGCCGTCGTCGTCGCGGAATATTGCGGATAGAGCGGAAAGACGAGCACGCGATCGCAGCCGGCCGCGGTCAATTTCGCCAGTTTGTCCGGAATGCTTGGGGTGCCGTAGCGCATCGCCCATTCGACGATAGGTCGCGCGGCGCCAAGGCCACCGCCAGCCACCCAGGCCGTGAGTTTTTTCCCCTGACCTTCCGTCGCGGCCCGCAAAGGGCTGCCCGGGCCCAGCTTATCCCAAACGGCCGCATAGGCCTTGCCGCTGCGGCCCGGCCGTATCGTCAGCACGATGAGGTTGAGGATGGGCCACCATTGCCAGCGGGGCGCCTCGATGACGCGAGGATCTGAGAGGAATTCCTTCAGATAGCGCCGTACCGACCAGAAATCGGTGGCGTCCGGCGTGCCGAGATTGACCAGCAGAATACCGATTTTCGAGCCGGGCACGGAAGCGTCTGTCACGAACAGCCTATGCGGTGAATACAGGCCCCTTCCATAGGAGGATTTCCGCGCCGGCGCCAGAATGACATCTAGGAAGGAAAACTTTACAGTTAACCTTTGCAGATATCCTTCTCATATGTTAGATTTTCGGTATGAGCAAAAAGGCGCAAGAGGATCAAGGAGAGGACCAGCACGCCCGCGCCGCCATTTTGGCGCGCGAGCTGCGCATCGTGTTCAGCAATTTGAAACGGCGGCTGCGTGAGCAGGCGACGGCCGGCGATCTCACCTTGTCGCAACTTGCGGTGCTGAGCCGCCTCGACCGCGAAGGCCCGGCGACGGTCTCGAATCTCGCGCGCGAGCAAGGCGTGCGGCCGCAATCGATGGGGGCGACGGTGGCCGCTCTTGAAGCCGCCGGTCTGGTGCGCGGCACGCCCGATCCCGCCGATGGACGCCAGACTCTCCTGTCGCTGACCGAAGCCTGCCGCGAATTGATCGATGCAAGCCGGATCGCGCGCGAGGATCGGCTGCTCGCCGTTATCGAAGCGAAATTGACGCCCGCGGAACAGGACGAACTCGCGCGCGGACTGAAGCTGCTGCAACGCCTCGTCGATTAAAATCCCATCTCTGGAAGGAATGATATGCCGGTCACAACGCTGGATCCGAAAACCGCGCTCATCATCATCGATTTGCAAAAGGGCATTGTCGCGCTGCCGGCTGTCCATCCGATTGGCGAGGTCATTGCCAATGCGGCCACGCTTGCCGCAGCGTTCCGAAAGCTTGGCCTGCCGGTCGTGCTGGTCAATGTCGCCGGTGGCGCGCCAGGCCGCAATGAGCAGGCGCACAGCGCTCGCGAATTTCCGTCGGGGTGGACCGATCTCATTCCCGAGCTGAATGTTCAGCCGGCCGATCACAAAGTCACGAAGCACACCTGGGGCGCCTTCGCCCATACTGATCTCGACGCGCTTTTGAAGGAGGCCGGTGTGACGCAAGTCGTCCTTGCAGGCGTTGCAACAAGCATTGGCGTCGAGTCGACGGCGCGCGAAGCCTATGCACTCGGTTTCAATGTGACGATCGCAACCGACGCCGTGACCGATCTCAACCTCGCCGCCCACGAAAACAGCCTCACGCGCATCTTTCCGCGCCTTGGCGAGACGGGCACGACACGGGAGATCATCGGCCTCCTAGAAAAGGGCGCTTGAGCATGCAATGGCCTCACGAAATATCCTACTTTTTCGGCGGCGCTTTTCTCGCGAATGCTGTTCCGCATTTCGTCAGCGGCATAATGGGAAGGCCGTTCCAAAGTCCATTCGCCAAACCGCCGGGCGAAGGTCTTTCATCCTCGACCGTGAACGTGCTCTGGGGATTTGCCAACTTCGCCTTCGCCTACCTTCTCCTCGCCCGCGTGGGAAACTTCGATCTCTATTCCGCGGATCACGTCATCGCCCTTGGTGCGGGCGTCCTGTTTATCAGTGTGATGTGCGCGCGCCTGTTCGGGCGGTTCCACGGCGGCAATTCGCCCACGGGCGCCTGACGGCATGGCCGGGGGCACATTCCGTTCGCTGAAGGTTTTCAACTTTCGTGTCTGGGCCGCCGGCTCGCTTGTCTCGAATATCGGGTCGTGGATGCAGCGCACGGCCCAGGATTGGCTGGTGCTGACGGCACTGACGCATAACAATGCATCTGCCGTCGGCATCGTCGTGGCGCTCCAGTTCGCACCGCAGGTTTTGCTGCTGCCCGTGACCGGTTATGCGGCCGACCACTTTGACAAACGCAAGCTCATTTTCGCGACGCAGACGGCAATGGGACTTCTCGCGTTGGCGCTTGGCATTTTGGTTGTCACAGGTCTCGTCCGGTTGTGGCAGGTCGATATTTTTGCGTTTCTGCTTGGCTGCGCGGCCGCCTTCGATATGCCGGCACGCCAGGCCTTTGTTTCCGAACTTGTCGGGGAGGCCGACCTCGGCAACGCGCTTGCGTTGAATTCAACGTCGTTCAACGCCGCGCGGATGATCGGGCCGGCCGCCGCGGGTCTTCTTATCGCGGCCGTTGGCACCGGCGCGGTCTTCCTGATCAATGCTGCGTCGTTTCTTGCGGTGCTTGCTTCCCTCGTGTGCCTGCGCGGCGACGCACTCCATTCACGTGATCGAAGTGAGCGGCGACGCGGCGGTCTGATCGAAGGGTTTCGCTATGTCTGGCAACGAGGAGATCTCAAGACCATTCTGCTGATGCTCCTGGTGGTCGGCATGTTCGGGCTTAATTTTCCGATTTTTATCTCAACGATGGCGGTCTCGGTTTTTCATGCGGGCGCAGGCCGGTTCGGATTTCTGACCTCGATGATGGCGCTAGGCTCCATCGCTGGCGCGCTATTCACGGCGCGGCGCGGCAATCCGAATATGCAAATTCTGCTCGTCGGTGCGCTGCTTTTCGGTTTGGCTTGCGGGCTCGCCGCGCTGACGCCGACGTATATTTTCTTTGGCCTCGTGCTTGTCATTGTGGGCTTCGCCGTGCAGACCTTCACGACCTCGACCAATAGCCTCGTTCAGCTTTCGATCCCGCCGCAGATGCGCGGGCGTGTCCTGGCCATTCTGCTTGCCATTGCGTTGGGTGGAACGCCGTTAGGAGCGCCAATCATCGGGTGGGTCGCGGATCGTCTTGGTCCGCGCGTGGCGCTTGGCCTCGGTGCCGCTTCAGGTTTTGTCGCGGCGATGATCGCGTGCGCCTATCTCGTCAGATATTCTTCGCGTCCCGACATCCGGCCCGATAAGGCCAGAGAAGCCTGAAATCAGCTCGGCGTTTGGGTCAGCTGAATTTCGGCTAGACGCAACTCGGCAATTGCGGCATCGAGGGTCTCGCGCTGGCGCTCGAGATGGCGGATTTGCGCCCGGATCTGATCCGGCGCCAATTTAAGCCGGGCTCCCTCGCCGGAGAGGTCCTGATCGGAGAGCAGCGTGGCGATTTCGCTCAATGTGAAGCCGAGATGGCGGCCCCTTAGAATCAGCTGCAGATGCAGGCGGTCGCGGGTGGGATAGAGGCGTGTCACGCCATTGCGCAGCGGATGTAGAAGGCCGCGATCCTCATAAAAGCGCAGCGTCCGCAGGCTCACATTGAACTCACGCGCCATCTCGCCGATGGTCATATGGGGCTCGCCTTCGGTGTCCGATGGCGTAGCTCCATTGGCGGTTTGGCCTTGCTTCATTTCCATCGCTCACTCCCTTCCGTCGAGCGCAGGCTAAGGTGGACTGAATCATGGCGGCGCACAACTTCAAATTGCACTTGTTAATAAATACAATCTAAAAGCGCCGAACTGTCTCAAAATCTATCAACATTAACCCGTTGTTTACCGCAGTTACCGAAATTCGTGGAGAGAACGCGACGCAGCGAAAAGTTTGATTCGACGCCATTTGACTTGAAAAAGTTGGGGCAAAGGACAGGCTAAGCGGTCCCTCCGGAGCGAACATGATCAAAGCTTTTCCGTGGAAAAGCGGGGATTCTTCCAAGTCGGCGCAGGGACAGCATCCCGCGCCGGGCAGTCCGCCGGTTTTGCCGGATGAGACCGCAGGCCGCGTCTATGGCGCGGAGCTGAACCGCGTCGAAGCAAAGCTTAACAGCCTGCTCGCGGCTGTGACAGCCGCCGCTGAAGCCCAGCCTGTGAACTGGACCGTTCCGGCTCCGGCCCCCCGGCGACCTTCGCTGGGCACGACGATCTCCGAAATTTCGCGGCGCCAGCGAGAGTTGGATGCCCTGCGGGCTGCCCCGTCGCGCGACCCGGTTATGGGACAGCCGGATCCGCAACCCTACGAAGCGCGCGTGCGCGCAACGTCGCTGGTCACGCTTCAGAACGATATCGCCGGACTTTCGGCCAAACTTGACGCCATGCAGCGCGAGCAGACTGCGCGCTACGCCGCGCCGCCCGTCTGCAACCTCGACAAGTTGCGCAGTGAGATCGGCGCGATGTCGGAAGCTTTGCGCGATGTCGCGTCGCGCGGCTCAGTGGCGACCGTTGAAGCGGCCATACGCGGCCTGTCGCAAAAGATCGAAGAATCGCGCAATGGCGGAACTAGGGACGCGATCTTGCGGCCTATGGAAGAGCTCGTCGCCGAATTGCGCCAATCGCTCGCGGAGATTGATCCGCGGATGACGATCAAGGGCCTCGAAAGCGAGGTCAGCAAGCTCGGTTTAAAGATAGACGACCTTGGTCGCGCCGGCGTCGATCCCGCTGCGTTCGGTCATATTCAGGCACAGACGCGTGAAATTCGCGATCTTCTCTCTGCGGCCATCGCGCGGCCGCTGCCGGTCGAGCGAATCGAGCGTCAGGTTGCCGAACTCGCTCAAAGCCTCAGTGGGCAGCGAGCCACACCGCCGCGTGAAAATTTCGCCAGTGTGCGCGGCGCGGAGCCGGCGCAGTTTTCCGTTATTGAAGCGCGGCTCGAGCAGATCGCGGCGAAGGTCGAGGAATCGCTGAATGCAGCGCGCGATGAGAGCCGCTATCACGATCTTTCCAGTCGCATCGACACTGTTCATGAAGGCCTGTCCGCGCGCATTGCCGACGTGCAGCGCACGGCGCCCGATACGAGCGCACTCGAAGAGCTGGTGCGCTCGCTGTCCGACAAGATCGAGCGCGCCGTGGCGCCGCAGGCGGACCATCATGCGATCGAAGCGCTGGAAGAGCAGATCACTCAGCTCGCGCAGCGGATGGAAGCTTCAAATCCGGCGCTTTCGCTGAATGCGCTGGAGCGCACGATCGGCGCACTTTTCGGGGAATTTGAGCGCACGCGGACTGTCAGCCTCGAAGCAGCAGAACAGAGCGCGCGCAACGCCGTTCGCGAGGCGCTGACCGGTTCCGAGCATACCGCCGAACGGGAAAAGATCGCGGGCGAACTGGGCGAACTGCGCGACAGGCAGGAGCAGGCCGACAAGCGCACCTTATCGACCTTGAACGCCGTCCACGAAACGCTCGAGAAGGTCGTCGAACGTCTCTCGACATTCGAGACCGAATTGACCGAGCGCCGCGGTGGGCCCAACGATTTACCGCCGCCGCCATATAATCCGACGCCCGCTAGCCCAACGCCGCCTTTTGTCGAGCGCCGCGACGACATGCGGCCGCCGGAGCCACCGTTCGGCGCGACGGAAGATTTTTTGATTGAGCCGGGCAGTGGCTATCGCGGCCGCAACGTCAATTCCAACGGCCTGCCACCTGCGCTGCCGGACGCGCCCGATACATCCACATCGCGTTCGGATTTCATCGCCGCCGCACGCCGGGCGGCGCAAGCGGCTCAGCGCGAGACTGTGTCAGCTTCGATGCTGTCGCAAGTACGTCCGGGGGCGGTCCCCATCGGCGAAAGCAAAACGGGGCTTCTGCAAGGCACGCGAACGATTTTCGCCCAATATCGGCGCCCGGTCGTTCTCTCTCTCGCGGCAATCTTTGTCGCCATTGGCGCTTACGCGGTTTTGAAAAGCCTCGGCCATCCGCCAACGAAAATCTCGGACCTCGAGCCGCCGGCGGCGGTCGTCAGCGTCAACCCGCCGCCGCCATCGTCTAGCCCGTCGCAGACGCCGGCCATGACGATGGACGCGCCGGCCAAAGTCGATGACAGCGCCCTATCACCCAATTCCATGGTCACGCCGCCACCCTCGCCACCGTCCATGACCGGCGTCGATCCGATGGCGACCGGATCGATCGATCATTCGCGCGCATTTCAACCCTCAAGGCCGCGCGATATTTCTCTTGCGGACCTGCGTAGCGAAGCGCGCGACGGGAGCGCGCCGGCGCAATTTGCGCTTGCGGTGAGTTACACGGACGGCCGCGTGTTGCCGCGCGACCTGCAAACAGCGGCGCAATGGTATGACAAGGCCGCGTCGCAGGGCTTTGCCCCGGCGCAATACCGGCTCGCGTCGTTCTATGAAAAGGGCCTCGGCGTCGCGCGCGATACGAATAAGGCGCAGGCGCTTTATCAAAAGGCGGCCCTGCAAGGTAACATTCGCGCTATGCACAATCTCGCGGTGCTTGCCGCGGACGGCGGTGACAGCGGTCGTCCGGATTATGCGATGGCGGCGCATTGGTTCAAACAAGCTGCCGATTATGGCGTCCGCGACAGCCAATATAATTATGCCGTGCTGCTGGCGCGCGGCATGGGCGTATCGCAGGATTTCGTTGCCTCCTACGTCTGGTTCGACCTCGCGGCGAAACAGGGCGATACGGATTCGGCCAATAAGCGTGATGATGTCGGCGCGCGGCTCTCGGCGGCCCAACTCGCCAGCGCAAAGGCGATGGCCGACGCTTTCCATCCACGCAGGCCGTCAGCCTCAGCCAATGACGTGGCTCTGCCGGTGATCAACACAAGCCCGCGGCCGTCGTCTTCGGAAGCGCCGTTGAGCTTCGGCCAGCGGCCGAAAGTGTCGATGCTGTAATTAGCGGAACCGGCAGGTCGCGATCGGCGCCGTTTGATCGGGCAGAAAAACCCGCAGCGTCCATCCGGCGCCGCGCGGGTCGGCGCAAATATCGTGCGCGGTTTCGACGGTCACTTTGCGAATGACGTCGTCGCTAACGCCGCCATTTGGCACGGCGGCCACGGCGTCGATCGTGCGCCGGTCGCCGTCTAGCGTATAATGGCGAATAAGGCCAGAGGCTTTGTTGGCGTCACCGATGTTGCCCATCATTTGCGTACTGGCCGCCGCCTGCGCCTGCGAAACGGCGCAGAGCCCGAAAACGGCAACCGCAACCAATCTATCCGGTCTGAACACCGCGTGTTTCGCCATGATTCCCCTCTCGCGCCGAGCGAATCTCTCATAGCGAGGATCGCGAGAACAGGCAATTCAGACCGCGTCAGGGTTGCGAACTGGCGCGTTGGGCAAAACACGAGCGCACAATCGGCGCGCAGACGGCGTCCTGGCCACCGCCAAGCGGATCATCCGTATCGCCACTGTAATGGACGGCGATGACGCGATCTTTTTCGAAGCGGAAGGTCGCGTGGCAATAGCCGCTGAACGAGGCGCCGACGAAATCGATGATCGGGATCGTCAAGCTCAAGCTGTGGGAGGAATTGGCATTGTACATGAAGAGCGTCGTCTTGCCGTCCGTGACCTTCTGATCCGGCAGGCCGAGGCAGGACTCGAGGTCCACTTGGGACATTCCGAGCAGGCTGGTGCGCGCCTGCTTGGCTATTTCAACGTCACCGCGCGAGCAGCCCGCGACCGTCAATAGGCACAAAAATAGAATTCCGCATCGCCTCATGACGCCCCCGTCAAAAATCCGCTCTGGGCAACGTTGCAGCGCGGCAAAAGGTGCGGTCGCTCGCGCGAATTTTATCGAGCTAGTCGGGCAGGCAATTCCGGTGCGAGATTCTATAGACGCGCTCACGGCCCATCACATGGGCGAAACGCTCGCGGCCTGAGAAGAGCGGTGCGAAGGCTTGATCGTGCAGGTTGAGACCGCCTGCATAGGCGCCGAAAGCAGGCAGAATGCAGCGCCGCCCGTCACTCAAAAAGCAGCGCCGCCGCAGCGAGCCCGCGCGACCCGCGACCCGGGCGACTGGGTGCAGATGGCCGGCGATTTCGAACGCCTCTGCGTTGGGCGTCGGTTCATGGCGGAAGACGATGTTGGTGATCGCAAGTTCGTCATGGCGTGCGCCGCCGAGGTCTTCCGGTAGATACGGATCGTGATTGCCGGCGATCCAGACCCAATGCCGGCCGGTCTGCAATTGCCGCAAGGCCGCGCGGAATTGCGCCGGCAGACGCGCGCCGCCTTCGACATCATGGAAGGAATCACCCAGGGCGATGACCGCAAGCGGCATGTAGCGGGCGATGAGCGCAGAAAGCGCCGCCAGCGTCATGGCCGTATCGTAAGGCGGCAGAAAGACCCGCCGGCGGGCGTAGGCAGAGCCCTTTTCGAGGTGCAGGTCGGCCACCACGAGCAGCCGCTCCTCGGGCCAGTAAAGCGCGCCCATCGTATCAGCGACGAAGCTTGCAGCGCCGAGGTCGAGGGCAGGGGGTGAGCCAGCGTGGCTCGCCTGTGGAATTGCAATATTCATTTGCCGTTCGTCTTAGCCTTCCGCCGCCTCTTTGGTCAGCGCTGCCGACGCTTCCGCAAGGATCGCCTCGCGCGCCTCGCCATAAACCGGCACGCGGCCGATTTCGAGAAGAATCGGCACCGCCAGCGGCGACACGCGCTTCAGCTCTTTATGCATGATTCGGCCCCGGACACGCGCCAACATTTTGGCGAGGCGCGGCAGGTCGAGCAGACCCAGCGCGGCATCCTGCCGTGTCGCGCGCAGCAGGATATGGTCTGGTTCGTGGCGGCGCAAAACGTCGTAGATCAGATCGGTCGAGATCGTCACCTGTCGGCCGGTCTTTTCCTTGCCGGGGAGATTGCGTTCGATCATACCGGAGATGATCGCACAATTGCGGAAGCTGCGTTTCATCAATGAGGATTCCAGCAGCCACGCTTCAAGGTCGTCGCCGAGCATGTCCTCGGAAAAGAGCGCCGCGAGGCTGGCGCGCTTTGTCTTGATCGCCGCGGCAACATCGGCAGCGCCCCAGACGCCGATGGCGTAATCGTTGGCGACGAAGCCGAGCGGCTTCAGGCCCATGCGTTCCATTCGCCGCGTCAGCAACATGCCGAGCGTCTGGTGTGCGAGGCGCCCTTCGAACGGGTAAGCGACGAGATGGAAGTGACTGCCGCGCGGAAAGGTTTCGACGAGCAGACGATCCGCCGGCGGCAGCGCCGAGCGTTGCGCCTGCAAACCGAGCCATTCGGCAACGGGCTCCGGCAATTCGTGCCATTGTTTCGGATCGCCGGCCATCTCGCGCACGCGCTTGGCGAGATGCGTGGAGAGTGGAAATTTGCCCCCATCGTAGGACGGGATTTTCGGCGCTTCGGCGTGGGCGCGTGAGACCAGCGCTTCGTTCTCGACAATGCCCTGCAGCGCTAGGATTTCGCCGCCGAAGAGAAACGTGTCCTGCGGCGCCAGCGTCTCGAGAAAATATTCCTCGATCTGGCCGAGGATACGTCCGCCGCGCCGCAGCGGGCCGGTATAGGCATCACCCTTGTCCGGCTTGCCGCGCACGAGCCGGACTTTGAGCATATCGGCCTCGACGATCGTGCCGACATTCATCCGATAAGTCTGCGCGACGCGGCCATTGGCGATGCGCCACATGCCATCCTTTTGCTGCTTGATTTTGGCGAAGCGGTCGTAGGAAGCGAGCGCATAGCCGCCGTGCGCGACGAAGGCGAGCGCGGCGTCGAATTCCTCGCGCGTCAGCGCGCGATAGGGCTCGGCCGAAACGACTTCTTTGAAAAGATCGCCCGCGAGAAACGGCTCAGCGCAAGCCATGCCGAGAATGTGCTGACAGAGGACATCGAGCGCACCGCTGCGCGCGAGCGCCGTATCCTGCTCGCCGGCATAGGCCGCATCGACCGCGGCGCGGCATTCGAGCACTTCAAAACGGTTCGAGGGTACAAGGATCGCGCGCGAGGGCTCATCAAGCCGGTGATTGGCGCGGCCGATCCGCTGCATCAGCCGGCTCGCGCCTTTCGGCGCGCCGAGATTGATGACAAGATCGACGTCGCCCCAATCGATGCCGAGGTCCAGCGTCGAGGTGCAGACGACGGCTTTCAGGCGGCCTTCGGACATCGCAGCCTCGACGCGACGGCGCTGCCCGACATCGAGCGAGCCGTGATGCAGGGCGATCGGTAGTTTGTCTTCGTTGATCCGCCAGAGCTCGGCGAAAGCGAATTCGGCAAGCGCACGTGTGTTGACGAAGACGAGGCTCATATGCGCGGTTTTAATGAGGCGATAAACCTCGGCGATCGCGTGGCGTGTCGTATGGCCGGACCAGGGCAGGTGTTCGGTCGTATCGAGGATCGAAATATCCGGTCTGGCGCCGGGCGGCGTTGTGACGAGGTGGGCTAGAGCCGGATGCGAAAAAGTGGGTACCGGTTTTTCGCGTGAATCCGGCTCTAAATTTTTAGAATCGATCACGTTCATGGTTTTAGATCGATCCGATCCAAAACCATCGTGATCTAATGCATCGTGCGATTGCGACACCAGCCAGCGGCGCAATTCGTCGGGATCGCGCACGGTCGCGGACAATCCGGTGGCGCGCATTTGCGGCGCGATGTCGCGCAGGCGGGCGAGATCAAGGCTCAGAAGATCGCCGCGTTTCGACGCTGTCAGCGAATGCAATTCATCAATGATGACGCGCTTAAGGTCAGCGAAAAGAAAGCGTGCGTCGGCGCTGGCCAGCAGAAGTGCGAGTTGCTCCGGCGTCGTCAGGAGGATGTCGGGCGGATCGCGGCGTTGACGCTGGCGCCTCGACATCGATGTATCGCCGGTACGCGTCTCCGCCCGGATGTTGAGGCCCATCTCGGCGATGGGAATTTCGAGATTGCGCGCAACGTCAGTCGCGAGAGCTTTCAGCGGCGACAGGTAGAGCGTGTGCAGGCCCCGGCGGTTTCGCGGCCTATCGAGATCGATGAGCGTCGGCAGAAAACCCGCGAGCGTTTTGCCGGCGCCAGTCGGCGCGATCAACAGCACGTCCTCGCCGGCTTCGGCATGTTTCAAAAGCGCGAGCTGATGTTGGCGCGGCGTCCAGCCGCGGCGCGTGAAAAATTCCGCGAAGCGCGGTGGCAACAAGCTTTCTTCTGAGGAGGTCTTGGTCTGCGATTTGAGGCGCCGAGTCGCCATTACTCCGAAACCGCGTGCAAACGTTCTTCCTCCAAAACCAGATCCTTGCGGCTGATCTTGCCGATATTGGTTTTGGGGAGTGCCGCGCGAATTTCAATCACGCGCGGCATTTCGAGCCGGGATAAATGGGTTTTGAGAAATTCCAGAAGCATATCTGGCGTTGTGGCAGCGCCAGGCAGGAGCGTGACGAAAGCTTTTGGCACGTGTCCACGCACCGCGTCGGCAATTCCTATCGCCACCGCCTCATCGACCGCGGGATGTTGCACAAGCGCTTCCTCGATCGCGCGTGGGTAAATTTTGAATCCGTTGCAAATGATGATGTCCTTGATCCGGTCGACGAGGAAAAGGTCGCCGTCTTGATCGAGATAGCCGACATCGCCGGTTCGCAAGGCGCCTTCGACAAAGGCGGCCTTCGTCTCTTGGAGGTTGCGCCAATAGCCGGCCATGATCTGCGGCCCGCGCAGGCAGATTTCGCCACGTTCGCCGGCGCGGAGGATTTTCATAGGATCGTCGAGTGAGCGAATTTCGACGATCGTTTCTTTCAGCGGTGGTCCGACCGATTCATTCTTATACGGTGCATCGAGCGGATTGGCGGCGACGACAGGCGAAGCTTCCGTCAAGCCATAGCCCTCGATGAGTTTGCAGCCGGTCAGGGTCTCGAAACGCTGCCGCGTTTCAAGCGGCAATGGCGCGCCGCCGGATATGCAAAAGCGGATCGACGATAGATCGAACGTGCCATGCTCCGCCATGTTGCTCAATGTCGCGAAAAGACTGGGCACGCCGGGGAAGAGCGTCGGCTTCTTGCTGACGATCAGTTTCAACAATTGCGGCAGATCCAGACTGGGTAGCAATATCATCTCGAAACCGAGCGCGACGCAGAGGTTCATGCTCGTCGTCATCCCGAAGACGTGGAAGAGCGGCAGCAAGACGATCGCGCTCTCCTGACCCGGCCGGAGGACCGGCACGCGATCGATAATCTGCGCGACATTCGCGGTGAGGTTCGCATGGCTGAGCATCGCGCCCTTCGGGACGCCGGTGGTGCCGCCGGTGTATTGCAGAACTGCGAGATCAATCACCGGATTGATGGTCACTGGCGTCATCGGCGTGCGGTCAGCGAACAATTTCTCGAAACGAACGTGTTTCGCGTTGCGCGGAATCCTGGCGAGCTCCCGGGCCTTGAAGAGACGAAAGAGCAGTCCCTTGCCTGTGGGCAGCGCCGCGCACAGCGAGCAGATGACGACTTTTTCCAGCGAGGTCGTCTCCAAAGCCTCAGCGATCTTGGGATAGATTTTCGCCACGTCGAGCGTGACCATGATGGTCGTGCCGGAGTCCTCGATCTGGCGCGCAATCTCGCGCGCGACCTGGAGCGGATTGAAATTGACGACGATTCCGCCAGCTTTCAGCACCGCGAAATACGCGATGACGAAATAGGGCGTATTGGGCAGACAGAGGCCGACTCGCGTGCCGTGCACGACGCCGAGACGCTGGAAACCGCGCGCGGCGCGGTCGACTTGATGCGCCAGGTCGGTGTAGGTCAGCTTACGACCGAAAAAATCCAACGCATTATGATCTGGAAACGCGCTAGCGGCCTGCTCCAGCAGGGCCGGGACCGATGAAACAGCAATGGGCTTTCCGGCATCGCTCAACATGGCGGCAATCTAGCGCATGTTGAGGTCGCGTCCATCCGGCTGTGATGCCAGTCCCGGAAAATCCGGATTCAGGCGGCGTTGGACGTGGGTTCCTGAGTCAGCACGGCATAGAGCGCAGCGGGATCGCGCGCGGCGCGCAGCTTCGCTGCGATCCTGACGTCGCGCAGGACGCGGGCGACGCGCGCGAGCGCCTTCAGATGATCTGCGCCGGCAAATTCCGGCGCCACAAGCATCAACACGAGATCGACAGGTTCGCCATCAATCGCCTCAAAGTCGATCGGCTTTTCGAGCCGCGCGAAAATCCCGAAGATGCGCTGGCATTTCTTGAGTTTCGCATGGGGCAGGGCGACGCCGTTGCCGGTGCCAGTCGAGCCGAGGCGTTCACGTTGCAGGAGCGCATTGAAGATTTCGCGCGGTGGCAGACCAGAGATGCGGGCCGCCTTTTCGCTTAACTCCTGCAGAACGAGTTTTTTGGTCCCAGCGCGTAACGAAGGAATGATGGCGTCGTGCGCAATCAGATCAGTAAGCCGCATGGGAATATTGACTTCCAACTTTCGGACAATCGAAGAGAGAGCCATATTTGCACCGCTAGAATATCGGTCCGAAAGCGCCCATCGGCTGCATTGGCTCGATATTCGAAGGTTAGAGTTAGCTGTCTTTTGCAGACTTGCTGAGATCAGATTTGCCGAGACTAGACTTGCCGAGATCGATCCAGCCGATGTTGCCGTCGGCGCGGCGATAAACGAGGTTAGCGTGGCGGTCGGTTGCATGGCGAAAGAAGACGACCGGCGAATCGCTGGCATCAAGCTTTTCCACGGCGGCCGACACGGACATGTCTGCGATGTCGGTGAAGGATTCAGCAATGACGGCCGGGTTGGCGCCGTCCAGATCATCTGCTTCGGCCGTTGCACCAACCGGCTCCGATTGTGGCGCCGTGAAAGCCGACTCGCCTGCACCGTTCGCGACGCGAACCTTGCTGCGATCCTTTTGCCGGCGCAGACGGTTCTCGATGCGATCTGCAGCCTTGTTGAAACTCGTATAGGCGTCCGACGCTTCGCCTTCGGCCTGTAACGTGATCCCGGTGTCGAGATGTAAAGTACAATCGGTGCGAAAGCCCGAGCCTTCACGTTCGATTGTCACATGACCGCCCGTCGGTTCCGCCGCATATTTCACGACGACAAGGTCGAGTCGCGCATCGACATAAGTGCGAAGTGAAGCCCCGATATCGATATTTTTTCCAGAGACGCGCAATGTCATTGGTTTACCTCCAATCCACTGTCGCCCCAACACAATCCGCCGTTTACGGCAGTTGCTTCAGGGTTAGGAGCCTCGCGCGGTGAAGTCAATGGGCGCCGCCGGCGCATGGCGCAAAGGGGGAAAACTCCGCCTGAACGCAACGGCAACGCTTTACGCCAAGTGCGCTATTTGCGAAGCGTTTCAAGCTTTTGTGGAAATGTTCAAAGTTCACGTGACGCTCGAAGTTTAATGCAGGCTGCGCATACGCCGACGCTCGACCGATGACGGAATCCGCAAACTTTCACGATATTTCGCCACTGTGCGGCGCGCAATTTCGACATTCGATTTTTTCAATCGTTCTACGATCGCATCATCCGAGAGAATATCGTTTTCGGATTCGTGCTCGATCATCTGTTTGATGCGAAACCGCACCGCTTCCGCCGAGTGAGCGTCGCCGCCGCTGTGCGATGCGATAGAGGCAGTGAAGAAATATTTCAGTTCAAAGAGGCCGCGCGGCGTCGAAACATATTTGTTCGACGTGACGCGCGAAACGGTCGATTCATGCATGCCGATGGCGTCGGCGATCGCCTTCAGATTGAGCGGTCGCAGGTGTTCGACGCCATGCGCGAAGAAAGCGTCCTGCTGACGGACGATTTCGCTCGCGACTTTCAGAATCGTGCGGGCGCGCTGTTCGAGGCTCTTCGTCAACCAATTGGCGGTCTGCAGACAATTGGACAGAAAAGAGCGATCGACATCATTGGCTTTGGCGCGCGCGACGCGCGTTGCATAAACCTGATTGACGAGTAGGCGCGGCAAAACCTCGGAATTCAATTCGACATGCCAGGAGCCGTCGGGCAGGGCGCGGATGATGACGTCCGCGACGACCGGTTGCACGACCCCGCCGCCGAAGACACGGCCAGGTTTCGGGTCGAGGCGCTTGATCTCGGCGATCATGTCGGTCACGTCTTCCGCGCTGACGCCGCAAAGCTTGCGCAGACCCGCGTAGTCGCGCTTGGCGACCAGGTCGAGACGGCTGACGAGCATCTGCATCGCCGGATCGAAACGGTCTTTCTCACGTAATTGGATCGACAGGCATTCGGCGAGGTTGCGGGCGCCGACGCCGGCCGGTTCCAATGTCTGAATGACTCGTAGAACTTTATCGACACGCTCAAGCGGCGCGCCGAGTCGCAACGCGACCTCGGCCAGAGGGTCCATCAGATAGCCGGAATCGTCGATGGAATCGATAATCGCCTGGCCGATCACCCGTTCGACCGGATCTTTGGTGGCGAGCACCAATTGCGCGGAAAGATGCTCCCGCAAGCTGGTTTGGGCCGCGACATAGGCCTCGAGATTGGTCGCGTCAGAACTGTCGGACGCGGGGCCAGGGGCGCCGGACCAGGAGTTGGACGACAGCAGCAGCCCCTCGCCGGACGGGGCATGTTCGGCGGGCGTCGGGGGGCGGTCGTCATCGAATGTGTTGGACAGTTCGGTGCCGAGACTGGCTTCCAGCGTGCCGCGGTCGGTGGCGAAGGCCTCGGAGTTCCAGTCGACCTCACCGGCCTCGTTGAAATCATCGTCTCTGGCGGCCTCGGCGTGGTTGGTGTCAGCGGGAGAATCCACATCCGGCGCCTCTTCCGCGCGCTCCAGCAAAGGATTGCGCTCAAGCTCGTCCTGAACGAAGGCAGCGAGTTCGATGTTGGAAAATTGCAGAAGCTTGATCGCCTGGAGAAGCTGTGGCGTCATCACCAAGGATTGACCCTGGCGGAGGAGGAGCTTGGTCGTGAGCGCCATTACTCTTTACAACCCCCAAACACGGGTGACGGCTTTTTCGGCCCATTTTTTGCTTGTCTACTTTTATAGCACCTTTTGAGGCTTGTCTTCTCTCTAAGCTTGGCCGCAGCAGATATTTTTTATTAATTTTCGATCGATTTTTCCGATTGCGTGTCCAGCAGCGGCGCGGAATTTTCGCTCTGCGCAGGATAATCCACCGAAAGAAAATACAATCCGGCTGCCGGCGCGACCATTCCGCAGTGGCTGCGGTCGCGCGCTTCCAGCGCCGCTTTAAGATCGCCCCACGACCATTTGCCAGCGCCGACATGTTCCAGCGAGCCGACCATCGAACGCACCTGATGATGCAGGAACGCTCGTGCGCTGGCGTAAATCTCGATGAGGTCGTCGCGCTTGACGACATCGAGCCGGTCCAGCGTCCGCACGGGGCTTTTGGCCTGACATTGGGTGTCGCGGAACGTCGAGAAATCGTGCCGGCCGACGAGGACTTGCGCGGCGGCATGCATGGCATCCGCATCAAGCTTGCGCTTGACGAGCCAGGCCCGCCCGGCTTCGAGGGCGAGCGGCGGTCGGCGATTGATGATTCTGTAGACGTAATGCCGGCGGATCGCGGAAAACCGCGCGTCGAATGTATCGGGCACGTCTTCGACCGAAACGATCGCGATGCGGCCTGGCTTGAGATGCGCATTGAGCGCATCGCGTAGAATGGCAGGGCGCCAGTCGCGGGCCAGATCGGCATGCGCGACCTGACCGAGCGCATGAACGCCGGCGTCAGTGCGTCCGGCGCCGCGGATCGGGATTTGCGTTCCAGTGATCGCCGTCAGGGCTGCCTCGATCGCCGCTTGTACCGAAGGGCCATTTGCCTGCCGCTGCCAACCCACCAGACCTCTGCCGTCATATTCGATCGTGAGCTTGTAGCGGGGCATCAGAGCGTCGGACCGAAAAGTGCGTAGCGGTTTTCGGATAGGTCTGATGCGATTGAAGGGGCAAAAAGTGCGGGGCGATTCAATGTGAATGTCCACTGCTGGCTGAAGCGCCAAGCCGCATGCCGCGCGTCAGTCGCGCGCCGCGCAGGAAATCAGCCGCCTGCATCGGTGCTTTGCCAGCGCGTTGCACCTCCGAAAGCCGCAGCGCGTCGTGCCCGCAAGCGACGGTCAGCTCATCATCGAGGATCGTGCCGGCCGGACCTTGGGCCTCGATGACCCGGCCGCTTAGAACTTTGATCCGCTCGGCACCCTTACCGAAATCGGCAAGAAAAGCGGCGCCGGGAAACGGCGACAGCCCGCGAACCAGATTATGCACGTCGTTAGCGTCACGTGACCAATCGATCAGCGCCTCGGCCTTGCTGATTTTCTCCGCATAGATAACGCCAGTCTCCGCCTGCGGCGTAAAGATCAGAGCGCCACGGCCGAGGAGATCGAGCGCGCGAGTCATGAGGCAGGCGCCCAGCCGCGACAGCTCGTCGTGCAATTCGCCGGCCGTCATTTCCGGCCCGATCGGCACGCGTTCGGTTAGCGCGACTGGCCCCGTATCGAGCGTCTCATCCATGCGCATGACCGCGACGCCGGTTTCCCGGTCGCCGGCCATGATCGCCCGCTGGATCGGCGCCGCGCCGCGCCAGCGTGGCAGAAGCGAGGCGTGCAAATTGAGGCATCCCTTCGCCGGCGCATCGAGGATGGCTTTCGGCAGGATGAGCCCGTAGGCAACGACGACCGCCACATCGGCTTTGTGGCTGGCGAAGAGCGACGCGGCTTCCGCCGTCCGCAGGCTAGCGGGCGTGAAGACAGGAAGGCCCAGTTTCGTTGCCGCGACAGCAATCGGCGAGGGGAGGGTTTCGAGGCCACGCCGTCCGGCGGGCTTGGGCGCCCGCGTGTAGACCGCCGCAATATCGTGCCCATGCGCGGCAATCTCGGTCAGCACCGGGGCGGCGAAATCCGGCGTGCCCATGAAGATGACGCGCACGCGCTCAACCTTCCGATTGCCGCTTGGCCTCGGCTTCCGGCTCGCCCGATGCATCCTCGGCTTCGCGCTTGGCCGCCTTGATGAATTTCTTCGAGATCATCTCCCGCTTCAGCCGCGAGATGTGATCGATGAAGAGCACCCCGTTCAGATGGTCGATCTCGTGCTGCAGGCACGTCGCAAGAATGCCGTCCGCCTCGATTTCCTGCCGCTTGTTATCACGGTCGAGGTAGCCGACCCGGATCCGCGCCGGGCGCTCGACTTCCTCGTAAATCTCCGGGATCGACAGACAGCCCTCATTATACGTGGAGAACTCGTCGGACGTCCAAAGCACTTCTGGATTTGCGAAAGCCATGGGGTGGGCGCTCGCCTCTTCCTCCTGCCGTTTGGCGACGTCGAGAACGAGGACGCGCTTCATCTCGCCAATCTGGGTCGCGGCGAGGCCGATGCCTGGCGCCGCGTACATCGTCTCCAGCATGTCGTCCATGAGCACGCGGATTTCGTCATCGACAGCGGCGACGGGCTGGGCTTTCTGACGAAGCCTTTTATCTGGCAGAATGAGTATCGGTCTTAGGGCCATGGCGGAGAAAATTGAGCGGATTGAACGAACTTGGCCTCAAGACATAGGCGTCACGCCGCGCCGGGTCAATTTCAGGCCGTTCAAAGCGTTTTCGAGCGAAGTGGGGGTGGGTTCGCGTGAAGAAAACTCGTCAAGGTAAGAAACTCTAGGCGGCCTGCACCATCGTCAAAAAGTCACGCACCTGTTTGGCCAGAAGGTCCGACTGGTGCGTGAGGCGCGTGGCAAGATCCAGCACTTGCTTGGCTGCGGCGTTGGCATTGCCCGCGGCGTCGGTCACGCCGATGATATTCGCGGTTGTCTCGTGGGTGCCGAGTGAGGCCTGTTCGGCGCGCCGCGCGATCTCGCGTGTCGCGGCTTCCTGCTCCGCCACCGCGGTCTCGGCGGCGATCGCGATGGAACTCACCTGCTGTGTCGTCTTCGCGATGCTGGCGATGAACGAGGCGACATGTTGGGTCGCGGCCTGGATGCCCGCGACTTGCGCGTCGATTTCCGAGGTCGCCCGCGAGGTCGCGAGCGCAAGATTTTTGACTTCCTGCGCGACAATGGCAAAGCCACGTCCCGCTTCGCCCGCGCGCGCGGCTTCAATCGTCGCGTTGAGCGCCAGCATGTTGGTCTGCGCCGCGATATTGCTGATCAGCACGACGCTGCCGCCGATGCGCTCGGCGGCTTCGGAAAGACTATTCACCGCATCCTGCGTCTCATCAGCCTTGTCGGCTGCGTTCCGCGCAACCTGATTGGATTCATGGACCCGGGCGCTGACTTCACCGATCGCATGCGAAAGATGGTTGGTCGCATAAGCGACGGCCTGGACATGCGCTTCCGACTCGCGGGAGGCGATGGCCACGGCCATCGATTGCTTCGTCGTTTCCTCGGCGGACAAGGTCAGTACGTCCGAAGTGCTGCGCAAATCTCCGGCGGCGGCTGTGACACCGGCAACAATATCACCGACCGCATGTTCGAAGGATTTGGCGAGATGGCTGAGCGTGCGGGTTCGCTCGTCCTGGCCGGCTTCGAGATAACCGTCCATCGTGATGAGCAGATCGAGCATGGTGATGCGCAAATAGGCGAGTTGGAGCTTCGCCCGGCGTTGACGCAAGGAGAAGTCCCAGGGCTTGCGGGGCAAACGCAAAGCAATGGCTTCGAGAACGCGCGCCAGAATGAAGCTGCGGCCCCCCATTGAGAGCTGAAGATTGATTCCGAAATCGTTGCGCAGGCGATAAATGTTTGCGACCGAATCCGCGTAATCGTCTGCGAATCGCGCCTGCATCATAATTTCCCAATGACGCAGATATTTTTCGCGTGCGAATGCGACGCTGGCGGGATCGTTAATATACGACGATATCCCCAGAATTGCCGGCGCGGTTCGATAGAACAGGTCGAGCGCCGCGGTGAATTCCCTCGACAGAAAATCGCGATTGCGCCGGAGGATCGCGGCGCATTCCGCGTCGATCCCGTAAAATCGCCGGAGGTCGGCGAGCGAAGCTTTCAAAGACATCTGCACTTCCATCTGGAGCGCGCTAATCCTAGGAGGATTTTATTAAGCGAGCCGTAACGCAGTGCGAAAACCCTGCCGAAACCGCATCTTGCGATGTGGATGCCGCAATCAAGCACCGCTTGTCCTCGAAAATCTGTTCCGCCTTCGTTCACACGCATTCCGTGATCTGGTAGGAAGGCATATGAGTCAGATTCTCTTTGTTGCATTTGGAACGCCGGTTTCCGTCGCGATATTGGCGATGAGCCTCTCCGGATTGGCGTTTGTTCTGCTTGTCTTGACGCTGAGTCTTGGCGCAAGCGGACGCCGCCGCGACGCGGCCGAGGCGGTGGCGCGACAGGCGGATTTGCAGGAAAAGCTCGCCGACCTTGCGCGCGCTCACGCGGAAGTGACGGGGCGCGTGCGCAGCATGGGCGAGATTCTCGGTTCGCGGCAGGCGGACCTTGCGCGCTTTGTTGCCGAGCAACTCGAATCGGTCGGCTCGCGCGTCGGCCGCAGTCTTGAAGATCAATCGCGCAATTCGAGCGAGAGCCTCGGCAAGCTCAACGAGCGCCTGGCGGTGATCGACGCGGCACAGGCGCGACTCACTGGCCTCACCGAAGAAGTGATCGGCCTGAAGGATATTCTTGCAAACAAGCAGGCGCGCGGTGCGTTCGGCCAGGGACGGATGGAGGCGATCGTCCGCGATGCGTTACCGGGAAACGCCTATGAATTTCAGTACACGTTGTCGAACCGTTGCCGCCCGGACTGTGTGATTCGTTTGCCGGGCGATGATCGCGTGATGGTGGTCGACGCCAAATTTCCGCTCGAAGCTTTTGTCGCTTTGAAAGACGCGCAGGATGGCGAGGCGCGAAAGATTGCGGCCGCGCGGGTTCGAGCCGATGTCGGCCGGCATATCGCCGATATCAAGGAACGTTATTTCGTCGCCGGCGAAACACAGGACATCGCCATTCTCTTCGTGCCTTCGGAATCGCTCTACGCAGACCTCGCCGAACATTTCGAGGACGTCGTGCAGAAGGCGCATACCAACCGCATCGTGATCGTCTCACCGTCGCTGCTTGTGATGGCCGTGCAGGTGATGCAGGCGCTGGTTCGCGATGCGCGCGTGCGCGAACAGGCGCATATCATCCAGGTCGAAGTACGGCGGCTGGTCGAGGATGTCGTGCGGCTGCGCCAAAGGGTCGGCAAGCTCAGCGCGCATTTTGGCCAGGCGCAAGAGGATATCGCTGGCATCGTCATTTCTGCCGATAAGATCGCCAAGAGCGGCGAGCGCATTGATATGCTCGACTTTGAGCAAAGCCCGTCAGCAAAGCCGCAAGCGGAGTTCGCGCTGGGCGGTCTCGGCAAAGCGGCGGAGTGAAAGCCGGCATCGGGCCCCCGAGTTTCGTAAGCAGGGCGGTGAAGGATAGCGGCGCAAGATTCCAGCCCCTCACGTATGTGGGGCGCTCGAACCGAGGGTGCTACTCCCTCTTCAATTGATTAGCCGCGGCTAACACTTTCGGAAATTCGGCGCAGAGCCGCGCGGGGCTGGTCCCGTGCTGCCGGGCGGCGAGACGTCAGGATGTTGCCCGCTTGTAACTACGCGGATGGGAAGCCGATAGATCGGTTGACCTCAGCCTGGCCAATCTTACAAGCGCGCTAGAGCTTCGTGCATTCAAGTTGGTCCATATCCGGCAGCATTGAAGTAGTTTCTGCATTCCTCGGGCTGGAAGAGGTCGCAGATTTGGCCGATAGCCCGCCAAAGACCGTCGATGGTCCTGATGGCGCGAGCGCGTAGGTGGGCTTTGAGTTTGGCGAAGGCCATCTCGATCGGATTGAGATCGGGGCTGTAGGGCGGCAGGAAGAGGATCCAGGCACCGCGGGCACGGATGGCTCTCTCGGCGGCTGCGCTTTTGTGGGCCGACAGATTATCCAAGATGACGACATCGCCCTTTTCGAGGGTCGGCGCGAGTTCTTTCTCGACATAGGTCTCGAAGATGCGTCGGTTCATCGGGGCGTCGATGACGAAGGGCGCGGTGAGGCCATAACAGCGCAGGCCGGCGACGAAGGTCTGGGTTTTCCAATGGCCGAACGGCGCCTTGGATCGCAGCCGGCGTCCTTTGAGGCAACGGCCGCGTGGGCGCGTCATCTTCGTGGTGGTGCCGGTCTCGTCGATGAAGACGAGACGCTGCGGCTCAAGCCGCATCCGAGGTTGGCGCGTGTTCATCCATTCGTCGCGCGCCTGTTTGACGTCAGGACGATCTTGCTCGCTGGCCAGCAGGGTTTTTTTGACGCTGTAGCCGTTGCGAATGAACCAGCGCGAGATCGAAGATGGATCGACCCGCGTCCCCGTCGCCGCGGCGAGTTCGCCCGTCAGTTCCGGCATCGAGATATCGTCCTTCTCGGCGACCCGGGCCAGCAGAAAGGCGCGATGCGGTTCGAGCTTGGCATGGCGCCGCCCTCCGCTGGGCTTGGGCTGCAAGCTGCCGCTCCTGGCGTAGGCCGTCATCAGCTTCACCACAAAGGAGACAGAGACTTCGAAGTGAGCCGCCGCCGCATGCCGTGACTGACCCACTTCGACAAACCGAACAACGCGTTCACGCAAATCGAGCGAATAGGCCTTCGGCATCGCAAATCACCTCCGAACGGAAGTGAATCACGAGCCTCCCTCAAAGGGAATCCCTCGATTCAATCTGAATGCCCGACGCTCTAGGTTGCGGCAAAAACGCAAAAAAAACGCCGGCCCTGAGGCCGGCGTTTAGGATTGTTTCTTTGAGAGAGATCAGAACTTCACGATGACGTCGCCACCGATCGTGACTTGGTCCGATTTCGTTCCGAGTACGCCAGGAGCCGCAATAGGGGCGTCGAACGGTGTAGTACTATTGAGCGACGCGTCGTAGCGAACTTCCGGCCGGAAAATCACCGACTTGATGAAGGGGATCGACGACGGCAGCGTCGGAGTGATGTTAAGGCCGGCGGTCAATTCGAGATAGGTGGTCGGGGCCTGAGAAATACAATCGCTACAGATACCGCGCTGAGCATTCACGAAGGAGAAATTTCCCGGAAAGCCTGTGGCATAACCACCGGCGTTGTCACGCCATACTTCGGCGCGGCCGTTGATTTTCAGCCAGTCCCAAGCGGTCTGATAGGAGATGTAACCGACGGCGCCATAGGTTTCGTCGTTGGGGAAAAGGTCATTCTTGGTATAATTACCTTCACCCGTGATGGTGATCTTGTCGGTGGCGTTCCATGTCACGACGAGGTCGTTTTCAAAGACCAGCGCATTGTTGGCGGCGTCATTGAAGGACGGCGTACCGGGGATGCCAGCGCCGTTTTCTGGACCGATGTGCGTCGTCGCCAAAACCGTGACCGAGCCACCGAACAGCTTGTTCAGGCCGATACCGCCTTCGAAGGCCGGTGCGTCATTGTTGTCGCCGTGATAGGCGACCAGCGTCGTCGATTGACCGCTCGACACTGCCGTATAGATATCAAGTGTCGGGTTGATGTGCGTAATCGCCAACACGCCGAAGTCTTCGAAGGGCTCCGGGTAGTTGAAGATATACGAGTGCGAATAGAACAAATTGCCGGCCGGATCGATGACTTCGGCGCCTTCCAGCGTCGGCCACTCACCGAGTTTGAAGTCGATACCGCCCGGGGTAAGCCAGGGCGTATGGACAGCCACATTGGCCTGCAGGAAGCTGAACTGGTACTTGGAATTGATCCAATACGCGTCCTGCCCGAGGTAATGGGTGAACCGCGCGTCGGTACCAAACTCGCCCTGGATCGTGAAGCCGACGTCATAGCCAGCCGAGCCAATCGCCCGCGAAACCGTGAACAGTCCGGCGTTCAGCATCGGCTCATTGGCCGTTTGGTCGAACAGGCGACCCCAGTTCTCACCGCTGCCGGGGCTATCCGGGTTGCCCATGATGCCGGCATCGATTTCGCCGCCGTAGGTGATGGTCGACCACCAGGTCGGTGGCGGCGCGGGCGGAGCCTTGTCCGTCGGCAGATCGGCGGCCGCAGCGACCCCGCTTGTTACGCCGAGGATCGTGCCCGCACAGAGCGCCGATATGAGTGAAGATCTGCGCGAAAAAGACATTTCTGTTGCCCCCAAAAGTACCCATTTTCTAACGTCTCAAAACTACACAGGGGCGAGCGCCGATCAATCGAAGTTCGCTGTTTCTTCTTGCTTTTCAGGGGGGCGGTGCTTTCGTGCAACGGATAGGCGCTTATCGCGCCAAGTTGCCTGAGCAAACGGCAGATTTTGCGCGGATAATAGTCGTCAGCGCCTCGTTTTTCTTAAAGGGATACTAAGTTTTCCAGAGAATAGGCGCGATCGATTCGAATAGAGGCGGCGATTGCAGCGTTGCGCCGCAGCGACTCGCGCCGCGAGTGGCCTATTCTCTCCCTGCATTAAGGTCTATAAGGCCCGCCAGTGACCGCGCCGCAATAATTGCAATATAGGCGCTCGTCTTCGGGGCGCCGAGTAAGTCTCGGCTGGCAGTTTCAATGGAAATTCGCGAATTTTTGGATCGTGCGGATATCGTTCCGCAGCTTTTCTCTACCGACAAAACGCAAGCGCTGCGCGAACTTTCGCGTCGGGCCAGCGTCGCCCTCGGGATTCCACAAGAGACGATCTTGGGTGCCATCACGGCGCGCGAGAAGCTTGGCTCGACCGGCCTCGGGCAGGGATTCGCCCTTCCGCACGCGCGAATCGACGGGCTAAGCCGCTTTTACGGTCTTTTCGCCCGGCTCGGCCGACCAATTCCCTTCGAGGCCGCCGACGAAAAGCCGGTCGATCTCATCTTCTTCCTGCTGATTCCGGCGAATTCGGTGGTCAATTACGTCACCGTCCTCGCCTCAATCGCGAGGCGGATCCGGGATCAGGACATCGCCAAGCGGCTGCGTCTCGCCAACGATCCCGCCGTCCTGCACGCGCTTCTGACAAGCGGCCCCGAAGACGTCTGAACTGACCGAGCTGGATTACGCGCTTTCCTTCGTCCGCACGGCGCGCTTGCGCTCAGTCGGGTCGAGTATCGCCTTGCGCAGGCGGATCGACTTCGGCGTCACCTCGACGAGCTCCTCGTCCTCAATGTAGGCAAGCGCACGTTCCAGTGGCATCTTGATCGGCGGCGTCAGACGCACCGCTTCATCCTTGCCGGCAGCACGGATGTTGGTGAGCTGCTTACCCTTGAGGACGTTGATCTCCAGGTCGTTGTCGCGCGTATGCTCGCCGACGATCATGCCACGATAGACCTTCTGACCCGGCTCGATCATCATCGGGCCGCGGTCTTCGAGCTTCCACATCGCATAGGCGACGGACTCGCCCTGGTCATTGGAGACGAGGACGCCATTGCGGCGGCCGGCGATTTCGCCCTTGTAGGGCGCGTATTCATGGAACAGCCGGTTGAGGATCGCGGTGCCGCGCGTATCGGTCATCAGTTCGCTCTGATAGCCAATAAGACCGCGCGTTGGGGCGTGGAAGACGAGCCGCAGCCGGTCGCCGCCAGACGGTTTCATCTCGATCATCTCGGCCTTGCGTTCAGCCATTTTCTGCACGACGACGCCGGAATGCTCCTCGTCGACGTCGATGACCACTTCCTCGATCGGCTCGAGAAGTTGGCCCGATTCGTCCTTCTGCAGCACGACTTTCGGCCGCGAGACGCCAAGTTCGAATCCCTCGCGGCGCATCGTCTCGATCAGAATTGCGAGCTGCAATTCGCCGCGGCCTGACACGATGAAGGATTCACCGCTCGGCGAATCCTCGACGCGCAGCGCGACATTGCCCTCCGCCTCTTTCGCCAGACGAGCGCGGATGACGCGGCTTGTGACCTTGTCGCCTTCGGTGCCGGCCAGCGGCGAATCGTTGACGAGGAAGGTCATCGAAAGGGTCGGCGGGTCGATCGGCTGCGCCTGCAGCGGCTCTGTCACGTCGGGCGCACCGAGCGTGTCGGCGACGTTGAATTTTTCAAGGCCTGCGATGGCGACAATATCGCCAGCTTCCGCCTCGTCGATTGGCGTCCGCTCAATCCCGCGGAAGGCGAGAATTTTCGACACGCGGCCCGTCTCGACGACATTGCCCTTGCGGTCGAGAACCTTCACCGACTGATTCGGCTTGACGCTGCCCGCGAACACCCGGCCGGTCACGAGTCGTCCGAGATAGGGATTAGCCTCCAGCAGCGTGCCCAACATGCGGAAACTGCCTTCTTCGACGGTCGGCGGCGGCACATGCCGCAGCACCATGTCGAAGAGCGGGGCCATGTCTTCTTTCGGGCCTTCCGGGCTTTCCGCCATCCAGCCCATCTTGCCGGAGCCGTAAAGGATCGGGAAATCAAGCTGTTCGTCGGTCGCGTCCAGCGCGGCGAAGAGGTCGAAAACCTCGTTGATGACTTCGGTGACGCGCGCGTCGGGGCGGTCGACCTTGTTGATCGCCACGATGGGCCGCAAGCCGATCTTCAGCGCCTTGCCGACGACGAATTTGGTCTGCGGCATCGGCCCTTCCGAGGCGTCGACAAGCACGATAGCACCATCAACCATCGACAGGATGCGTTCGACCTCACCGCCGAAATCGGCGTGGCCGGGGGTGTCGACGATATTGATTCGGGCGTCCTTCCAAGCGACTGAGGTCGCCTTCGCCATAATGGTGATGCCACGCTCTTTTTCGAGATCGTTGGAATCCATCACGCGCTCGGCGACGCGCTGATTTTCGCGGAAGGCGCCGGATTGGCGAAGCAATTGATCGACGAGAGTCGTTTTGCCGTGGTCGACGTGGGCGATAATGGCGATATTGCGCAAGTTCATTGAAATCTCAAATCCAGCGTTCAACGCGCGCGCCGCGCTGCGGCAGGATCGCGCATGGGTATGACACACGTATTTCTACGGAAAGTCGCGGGCGGAAAGGCCAACCCGGCCCCCAACATATGGTGGGCCCTTTCGCAATTGCAGCATCACATATACGAATCGGATTGATTTGGAAACTGGTGGCAAAACCGTCTCAGGGGTTGGCGTCGTCTTGGTGAATATTGAAACGCTGGCTGCGCTGGGGGCGGGGGCGGGTATTGCTGGTTTTGTCGATACGCTCGCCGGGGGCGGCGGCTTGATCACCGTCCCGTTGCTGCTGCTGACCGGGCTACCGCCGTTACAGGCTCTTGCCACCAACAAGCTCCAGGGCACGTTCGGGACCCTGTCAGCGACAGCCGTCTTGTTGCGGAAGGGCCAGATTTCTGTCGGCGAGATCCAAGCGGGTTTCGTTGCCGCCTTCGTCGGCGGGGCCCTCGGGGCGCTGGCGGTCAAGATCGCCAACGCAGCGGCGCTCGATATTCTCATTCCTCTCGTCCTCGCCACGATCGCGCTCTATTTCCTCTTTGCCCCGCGGGCAGCAGAGGTCGGCGGCGAGGCGCGGCTCAGTCGGGCGGCTTATCTTCGTTCAATTGTGCCGGCGATCGGCATCTATGACGGCTTTCTGGGGCCGGGCACCGGCTCTTTCTTTGCGCTCGCGGGTGTCGCCCTGCGAGGCGAGCCACTGCTCAAGGCCACGGTCGCTGCGAAAGTGTTCAATTTCGGCAGCAATCTCGGCGCTTTGGTTCTCTTTCTCCTCGCCGGAAAGGTGGTTTGGGCCTTTGGGGCGGTGATGATCTGCGGCCAGATTTTGGGCGCGACGGTCGGCTCGCACGTGATGATCCGCGGCGGCGCACGTCTGATCCGGCCGCTGATCGTTTGCGTCTGCTTCGCGATGCTCCTCCGCTATGCCTGGCAGAAAGGTTATCTGCCTGTCCTCTAGCCCCATAGGCGCTCCGTGATTGACGTCCGCTTTGTCGCGCGCGAAAAGTGGGCAGGGATTGCGGAGCGATGCAGAATCTTCCAGCCGATTATGAGAAGACGCCGAGCGGGCCGCCGCTGCTCGAAACGACCGTGTTCGCCCGTATCCTGAGTCACGACCCGGAGCTGGCGCTGACGAGCCTGCTCTTCGATGACGGCGAGTTGCGCCTTCCGATGGTCGATCTGCCGGTCGGCAGCAGCGTCGTGGTGAAGATCGATGCGCGCGATGTTTCGATCGCGCTATCTCGGCCGATGGATGTTTCGATCACCAACCGTCTGCCTGGTGCGATTGACGAGATCGAATTTCTGACACCGCCCTATGTCCGCGCCACGTTCAGCCTCGGCAAAACGCGGCTGCATTCGCTGATCACCCGCGAATCGGTCGGCAGGCTGGCTTTGGTGCCGGGGCTCAAGGCCTGGGCGATGATCAAGGCCGTGGCCATTTCCGGCCGTGGCGTCAGGCCAGATCGCGCCCCGCGACCACGCTCCTGGCCTTCGGATCGAAATTCCAGTCGAGAGACGCCGTAACTTCCGCGAGCGACTTCTCAGCCGAAGCCCCGGCGTGGCGCTCGATTGACTGGTATAGCGCGACGAGCCGCTCGCCAAAGGCGGTGATTTCGGCGCCGCTGCCGCGCCGGCCGGGATAGGTCGCGATGACCGTACTCTCAAACGTCCGGTTCAGCGCGTCGACGACCAGCCAGCATTTGCGATAGGAGAGGCCAAGCGCGCGGCTGGCACCGATAATCGAGCGTTGCGCACGGATCGCGTCGATCAGCAGGATTTCTTCGCGGCCGAAAACTCCGCCATTGGGAAAATTGATTTCCACACTGACCCGCGCGGCAGCTTCCCCGTCCATATCCTGTTCCAATCCTTCGCAGGGCCCCAGTGTAACGAACTCGAGCGTGCCTGTCGCTTGCCGTATCGAGCCTATATCGCCGCGGCTGGTGCGAAAGCGCACGGAACTGCACAGGATAGATGGGGTTAGGAGGGCGTGCATGAAAGGTTGAGACCATGTCGATCGAAGCCCTCTATCCCAGCCGCCGCCATCCGCAGCACGACAATCCGCTGCTTCGGCGCGAACGCCGGCAACAGCGCGTCATCGCCGCTTTGGCACTGGGGTTTTGCATGATTTCGATGGCAGCTCTGCGGATTTCGCCAAACGAGGCGGTCGCAGAGGCGCGTAAGCCCGTTGTCCAGAAAACTGTAGTTGTCGAGACGCCGGTCCATCACCACATCCGGGTCATCCCACTATACAACATCCCGCCCGAGCAACGTGGCGGCGTGTTTGCGGATGAGAATTAGTTTCCGGTTCCGGCCGACCCCAGTATGATGTCCGCCGTGGCCCCACCCCGGCAAAGCTCATGAACGTGATTTCCGAAAATAAAATCTCGCAAGCGGCGCTCGACAAGCTCTTCGCCGCCGCCCTTACGGCGCGCGAGAACGCGTATGCGCCTTATTCGCATTTCGCTGTCGGCGCGGCGGTCGCCACGCCAGACGGACAGATCTTTGCCGGCGGTAATGTCGAAAACGCTGCCTATCCGGCCGGATGCTGCGCCGAGACGGGGGCGATTACCGCGATGGTCGCCGCGGGTGGCCGGCAGATCTCCGATGTTCTCGTCGTGGCGGATTGCGATCGTGGAATTCTGCCTTGCGGGTCGTGTCGTCAACGCATTGCGGAATTTGCGACCGAAGATGCCGTCGTGCATAGCGCCGGACCAGACGGCGTGCATAAGAGCGTCAGATTTGCCGCGCTTTTGCCGGAGGCTTTCGATCGCCAGACGTTGGAGAGCGAACCTGCTAGAGCCGTTTGATCGATGTAATTTCGCCCGCGCCTTTTTGCAGGATACGCGCGCGGGCCTCAGCCAATGTTTCCGATGCGACAAGCATGTGATGGCCGTTTGCGTGCAGCAGCGTGCGCGGATCGCGCATGATGCCGACGTGGCCTTTCCAAAAGATGAGATCGCCGCGTTGCAGATGTTCGAGCTTTTCGTCGATGGACAGCGCGTGGCCGAGCGCGGTTTCCTGTAGATCGGTGTCGCGTGGCGCGGCATGGCCCGCTGCCGCGAGCGCGATTTGCACGAGACCGGAACAATCAATACCGAGGCTCGTTTTACCGCCCCAGAGATAAGGGCTGCCGAGATAATCTTCCGCCACGGCGACGAAATCAGCGGCCATGTCGCTGAGCGGCGCGAGATGTGTGGCGAAGACAAAGCCACCGTTCGCAAGCCGAGTGAAATCATTCGTTGTCTCGCCGACGCGCAAGGCCGCGCCGCGTGGCAACGCGCCCTGGAGGGGCAATTTCATATTTGCCGCGGGATACACAAAAGTACGATTGACGATGACGCCATGCGTCGGCGCGGATTCTTCCTCGGCCAGAGCATCGCGCGACATGTAGCCAACGTAATTGTCACTCGCGAGTTGCACCCAGGCCCAGCCTTCGTGCTCATCATAAAGCGTCACCGCTTCGCCAAAGAGCACTTGGGTATCGATCGGCGCCTCGACGGTCGGCGCACGACGCAGATCGGCAATCTCTGCACGAAGACGCATTTTCCTGCCTTCGACAAAGTGCGCGGCTTCGAACTTGCCGCGTAAATGCGCGGCAGCGAGATCGGGCCGCGCCGGCGTCAGTCGCGCATCGAAGCTGCTCACGACGCGCGCGCTCCGTAGCGGCTCTCGAGTAGATCGAAGAGCAGCCGCGCGACCTGGATTTCACCACCTTCGGGCCGACCCGGTTTCGCGCTCGGCGTCCAGGCGTAGATATCGAAATGCGTCCACGATTTCGTCTTTTCCACGAAACGTTTCAGGAAAAGCGCGGCGGTGATCGAGCCGGCAAAGCCGCTGGTCCCGCTGTTGCTGACATCGGCCGTCTTGCTGTCGATCAATTTGTCATACGGCGCCCAGAGCGGCAGCCGCCAGACGGGGTCGTTCGCCGCGTGACCGAATTTCGCGATTTCGACCGCGAGAGTTTCATCCTCGGTATAGAAGGGCGGCAGATCCGGGCCGAGCGCGGCGCGGGCGGCGCCGGTGAGCGTCGCGAAGTCGAACAAGAGTTCGGGCGCATCTTCATCAGCAAGCGTCAGCGCGTCGGCCAGGATCAGCCGACCTTCGGCGTCGGTGTTGCCGATCTCGACGCTCAGGCCTTTCCGGCTTGGATAAATATCACTTGGCCGCATGGCGCTTGCGGAAATTGCGTTCTCGACGATCGGCAGCAGCACGCGCAGCCGGATCGGCAGGCCACGGTCCATGATGAAATGCGCCAGCGCCAATGCCGTCGCCGCGCCACCCATATCCTTCTTCATCAGGATCATGCCGCTCGACGGTTTGATGTCGAGGCCGCCGGTGTCGAAACAGACGCCTTTGCCGACAAGCGTCACTTTCGGCGCGTCTTCCGGTCCCCATGAAAAATCGACAAGTCGTGGCGGCTTCTCCGCCGCGCGGCCGACGGCATGGATCAGCGGAAAATTTTCCTTCAGCAGATCGTCGCCCAGTGTGATCGCAGCTTCAGCACCGAATTGCGCGGCGAGTGTTACCGCCGCCACTTCGAGTGCGTCGGGGCCAAGATCATTTGCCGGCGTATTGATGAGATCGCGCCCAAGCGTCACGCCGGCGGCAAGGGTCTTGATCCGTGCGACATCGATATCGCCCGGCGGCACGAGGCGCGGCTGATTCTGTTTCTTCTTTTTGTAGCGATCGAATCGATAGGCGGCGAGAGCCCAGGCGAGGACGGCAAGCGACGTATCATGCGGCGCATTAGCAAAACGATAGACGCCCGCCGGCAGCGCGGCGACGAGTTTACCGGGCAGGAACGGATCGCGATGATGCGCCGATTGAGCTTCAAGTCCGAAGAGCACGCTCGCAATCCGGCCGTCGGCGTCCGGAAGAATAAGACACGCGCCCGGGGTCGGCTCGAATTTCGAACTTTTGGCAAAGTGCGCGGCGGGCGCCGGCAATTCCGCAGCAATGTCGGTCCAGGTCTCCCGCGTGACGAAATAAATCGGCGCCGTATCGGCGGGCGGGGAGCTGTCGAAAAAGGGCATCAGGTTCTCCGTGCGAGCGCCAGAACTTACGCGAAGCCATGTCCTCACGCAGCCCGTTAAAGCGCTGGTTAGGCTTCTTAACGCTTTATTAGGGTTAACTTTTTATTTCTAACAGGCGGTAGGAATAGAAAGGTCTGGCGATGCGCAGGTCTAGCGCCAACAAGTCTCGCGCCACAAGGCAATCTGCCACTTTCGCGAGGGCGTCGTGGGCCGGTAAAGGGGTTACGCCGGCCGCTCTAGTCTTGGCCGCGCTTTGCCTGGCGGCCTGTCAAACTCCTGGCGTCGGCGATATCACGGGCTCAATCGGGCAAGACAGCGTACCGCCGACCTCTGGCGCGCAATTGCAGCGTTATACCGAGGACCTCGGCCAACGTTACGATCAGGAACCCTACGACAAAGCGACCGCGATGGCCTATGCACGTGCGCTGCGGGCAAGCGGCCGTTACGACCAGGCTGTCGCCGTCGCACAAAGGCTCGCTGCAAAATATCCAAAAGATATGCAAGTGCTGGGCGCCTATGGCAAGGCGCTGGTCGAGGACGGGCGTTTGCAGGAGGCCGCGAGCGTCCTGCCCGAGGCGCACACGCCAGATCGGCCCAATTGGTCTATCCTTTCGGCGCAAGGCACCGTCGCGGATCAACTCGGCGATCACGATCAGGCGCAAGATTATTATCGCGCGGCGCTCAAGATTGTGCCGAACCAGCCGGCGGTGTTGTCCAACCTCGGGCTTTCTTACGCTTTATCTAAGCAATTGCCGGAGGCGGAGCAGACATTGCAACTTGCCGTGGCACAGCCCGGCGCCGACACGCGCGTCCGGCAAAATCTTGCACTCGTCCTGGCGCTCGAAGGCAAATTCAACGCAGCGCAAGGCGTTGCGCAAGAAGATCTGGCGCCCGTCGACGCAGCCGAGAATGTCGCGTCGATCCGGCAAATGATTGCTCAGTCGGATACCTGGAATCAGATCCAAAGCTATGACAAGCCAAAAGTGGCTTCGGCATCGCATCGGATCCGTCATTACGCCCGGCTCGATAAAGCAAAGACGCAACAAAATGCGCAGCAGAACCCGCAGGATCTGCGCCCGACACAGGTCGGCGCGGCCGACTAGGCCGCGATCATTGTCTCGATAATTCGATATCTCGGTCGCCGCGCACCGCTCCCGAAGGCCCGGGATACGTCAGCGCATCGACGACTGGACCTGGATGATCGCCGGGGTGATGATCACGGCAAACAACACCGGCAAGAAGAACAGGATCATTGGCACGGTGAGCTTTGGCGGCAATGCGGCGGCTTTCTTTTCCGCTGCGCTCATGCGTTTTTGGCGGCTTTCGTCGGCGACGACGCGGAGCGCCTGACCGAGAGGCGTGCCGTAGCGTTCCGCTTGCGTCAACACGGTCGAAATCTGCTTCAATGAGTCGAGGCCAGTCCGGGCGCCGAGATTTTCAAAAGCCTGCCGCCGATCCGACAGATAAGAAAGTTCAGCCGTCGTCAGAGTCAGTTCCTCGGCGAGCGGAACGGATTGGGCGCCGATTTCCTGCGAGACCTTGCGGAACGCCGGTTCGATCGACATGCCGGATTCAACGCAGATGAGCATGAGATCGAGCGCGTTCGGCACGGCCCTGCCCATCGACTGTTGTCGTTTGGCGATGGTATTGCTGATATAGATTTCCGGCGCTTTCAGGCCAACGTACAGGGCGCCGATTGCAACGCCAATTTTCATAATATTCGACCAGCCGAAATTGCTGAGGAAGAAGAGGTAGAGAAGCGTCAGCAAGAACAGAGTGATTGGCGTGATAAGGCGGAAGAAGAGGAAGGCAACCTCAGCCTGCGGCCCCCGGAAGCCGGCCATGATCATCTGCTTTTTCGCCTTATCCGTCCCAAGCCATGAGGACAGATTGAAGCGATCGACGATGTTTTTCATATAGGCTTTGGGCTGCCGGCGCAGACTGATTTTCGATTCGTTCAGCCGGTCGCGTTCACGGGCACGGATACGCTCGCGTTCGGAGGCGATGATCTTCATGCGTCGGCTGAACCGGTCCGTCTCAAAGAGCGGAATGGTGACCGTTAGAATAGTGGCGAATGTCGCGATTGCGACAAGGGCCGCCAAGATCGTTTGCCGGTCGAGCAATGTTTGAATCAGATCGTCCATGGCCGTCCGCCTGTGAGAAACCCAGCGTCAGTAGTCGAAGCTGATCATCTTGTTCATGATGAATACGCCGATCGACATCCAGATCGCGCTCCCCGCGAGAACGAGCTGACCGCTCGGCTTTTCCCAAAGAAGCGAAATGTAGGCAGGGCTCGTGATATAGACCAAACCGGCGACGATGAACGGGAGGGACGCAATGATCATGGCTGAGGCTTTTGCCTCGGACGAGAAAGCCTTGATTTTGCCTTCCATCATCTTGCGATCGCGCAGCACGCCGGAAAGGTTCGATAAAGCTTCGGAAAGATTTCCGCCTGCCTTCTGCTGAATGTTGATGACGATCGCGAAAAAGCTCGTCTCAGAAATCGGTACTTGCGTCGCCAGCCGCTCGCAGGCCTCGGAGATCGAAAGTCCCATGGATGCCGCCTCGACAACCTGGCGGAATTCGCTGCGGACCGGCTCGTCGACTTCAGTCGCGATGATGCGCAGGCAATCGCCAAGCGGCAGGCCGGCCTTGACGCCGCGGACAATGATATCGATCGATTCCGGGAAGAGATTGACGAATTTTTTCAAACGCCGTTTGGTTCGAAATCCCAGGAACCAATGAGGTAATCCGAAGGCGCCGGCAACAGCCGCGGCGCCGGCAAGATAGATCTGTTGGCTCAAGGCATAAAACAGCGCACCGAACACCAGCCCCGAAACCGCAGAGTAGACAAAGAACATCTGCCGCGAAATATGCAGACCCGCGCGCGAGATCTTGACGTCGAGGCTCACGCGCTTGCGTGCATTTCTGCGCTCGATTTCCTTTAAGCTGTCCGCAACCTGCTTGCGCCGCGTTGAAGATTCGACGTTCTTGTCACTCACCTTTCGCGTGGCAGTGGCGGACGTGTAGGCAGCTTGCCGTTTCTCCGCTTTGCGTTCGCCACTCAGTAAGGGATAGGCGAAGACATAGCCGAAGCCGCCGACCGCGATCGCCGCGAGGAAGGCCGAGAGGAGGGCTTGCATTGGCGTCATTTTGAGCCTCGCGACGCGACTGACGGCATTACCCTCATGGTTCCCTCACTTCGCTGGCGTCGAGCGCGGCGGCAAGGCGAACTTCCTCGCCAAAATAACGCGCGCGCTCCCAGAACCGGGGCCGGCCGATGCCTGTCGAGCGATGCTTGCCATTGATACGGCCAGAGGCGTCTTCGCCGTCGATGTCGTAGAGGATCAGGTCCTGCATGGTCACGACATCGCCTTCGAGGCCCATGATCTCGGTCACATGCGTAATGCGGCGCGAGCCGTCGCGCAGACGCGCGGTCTGAATGATCACGTCGATGGACGAGACAAGCATCTCTCGGACGGTACGCTGCGGCAGGGCGAAACCGCCCATCGTAATCATGGATTCGATACGGCTCAGGGCTTCGCGCGGGGAGTTCGCGTGGACGGTGCCCATCGAGCCGTCATGGCCCGTGTTCATCGCCTGCAACAGGTCGAATGCCTCAGGTCCGCGCACTTCGCCGACGATGATACGCTCGGGGCGCATACGTAGGCAGTTTCTGACCAGGTCGCGCATCGTCACCGCGCCGGTGCCTTCGAGACTCGGCGGCCGCGTCTCAAGCCGGACGACGTGTGCCTGCTGCAATTGCAATTCGGCCGCGTCTTCGCAGGTAATGACGCGTTCGCCATCGTCGATATAATTGGTCAGGCAATTAAGCAGCGTTGTTTTGCCCGAGCCGGTACCGCCGGAGATGAGAACATTGCAGCGGACGCGGCCGATGATTTTCAGGATCTCGCCGCCCTCGGGCGATATGCAGCCGTAGCGGATCAGCTGATCGAGCGTGAGTTTGTCTTTGCGAAATTTACGGATCGTCAGGACCGGTCCGTCGATGGCGAGCGGCGGCGCGATGACGTTGACGCGGGAGCCGTCGGCGAGGCGCGCGTCGCAGATCGGTGAGGCCTCGTCAACGCGGCGGCCGACCTGACTCACAATCCGCTGGCATATGTTCATGAGCTGGGCGTTGTCGCGAAAACGCACGCTTGTTAGCTGGATCTTGCCGCTGACTTCGATAAAAGTCCGCGTCGCGCCGTTGACCATGATGTCGGCGATGTCGTCGCGGGCGAGCAACGGCTCAAGCGGGCCGTAGCCCAGAACGTCGTTGCAGATGTCGGTGAGCAAGTCCTCTTGCTCGGAAATTGACATTACGATGTTTTTGATCGCGATGATCTCGTTGACAATGTCGCGGATTTCTTCGCGTGCGCTGTCAGCATCGAGACGCGCCAATTGCGAGAGATCGATGCCCTCGATCAGGGCGCCGAAAATCATGCTTTTCGTAACGTAATATTCGTCGGAACGCGGCGCTTCCTGGACCGTAGGCGGCGGGGCAGTCGGCGGGTCTATGGTGACGGGTGGTGCCTTGCGCACCGTGTCGGTCACGCCGCGAAAGTTGCTGATCGCGGCCGCGGGCGTTGCGGCACGCACGGGTGCGTTTTCGCTAGCGAACGACCGCTTGCCAAACATGCCTTGCTCCTCTTTCGTGGACGCCACGCGGCGCGCACGCATTCTGTCGGCGTCGGCTTAAAAGATCGCCTAAGCCCTAAAAAAATTCCTACAAAATACCCTTCGGATTTAACGCGATGCGAAAAATCCGGCCGGAGGGCCGAGTATTATGAGGCCCGCTTCAAGCCCAACTTCAACTTGAGCGGCTCAAGAAGGTCCTTCTTGGCCTTGCGCATATCCGGCCGGCCGGTGACCGCGCGGGCCAAATCCAGGATTGTCTCGTTAGCTTTGCTCGTGGGCTCCACTTCCGCGATCATCTGACCATTGTTGGCCGCGGTCCCGAAAAGCTTTGGTTCGAAATTGATGAGGCCGGTCGGCTCAAGATCGACCGCCTTGGCAAAATCCGCCGCCGCGATTTCCGGGCGCTTGGGCACGCCGACAAAATTCAGGACGAGTTTGGGTTTGGCATCGTGCGGCCGGGCAGCCCGGATCGTATCGAGGAGACTTTTGGTGTTGCGCAAATTGGCGAGGTCTGGCGCGGCGACGAGCACCACTTCGTCGGCACCCACGATCATCCGCCGTATCCAGGCCGTCCAGCCGTGCGGAATGTCGAGGATGACGCAGGGCGTCGAAGCCCGGAGGATGTCAACGATCGAATCGAAAGCGGTCTCGGGAAAATCGTACATGCGGTCGAGTGTGGCAGGCGCAGCCAGGAGGCCAAGCTTATCGCCACAGCGGGACAGCAGCCGATCGATGAGGTTGGAATCCACGCGGTCTGGCGCAAAGACCGCCTCCGCGATACCTTGCGGGGGGTCTTGATTGAAGTCCAGCCCGGCGGTGCCGAAGCCAAGATCGAGATCGACAAGGGCGGTCTGGATTTCGAAATCGCGTGGGATCGACCAGGCGACGTTGTGCGCGAGTGTCGAGGCGCCGACGCCGCCTTTGGCGCCGACAAAGGCCACGACTTTGCCGACAGGATCGGCGCCGTGGCTCGTATACAGCTTTGAAATTGCCCGGATGAAATCGAGCACCGTGAACGGTGCGACGAGATATTCACTGACACCGCGCGCCATCAGATCGCGATAAAGCACGATATCGTTCATCCGCCCGGTCACGACCACTTTGGTGCCGGCGTCACAGAATTCGGCGAGTGCCGACAGATATTGGACCAGCTCTTCGCGTTTGGCCGTCGCCTCGAGGAAGATCACGTTCGGGGTGGGGGCCGAGCGATAGGCCTCGATTGCAGCGGCGGGGCCGCCCATGTGCAGCTTGACGTGCGCTTTCTCCATGCGCCGGTCGTCGATCGCCGCCTGGATGACTTGCGCCATCTCGGTCGTCTCGCAAAACGCCTGCATCGAAATGCGCGGAACGGGCGCGATTTGCTCAAGCGAAGGGTCGTGTCCCTCGGTCATTGGTCGATCCCAACGTTGCTGATGGCAGTATTTTTGACTTTCCAATCCGTGGACGGATCAACGCCCTTGCGGATGCTGTCGATGGCGTGCGCCCGCATTTCGGTGTCAGCTGGATCTTCGGCGCGTGGACCAACGAGATCGCGCGGATCGGCGACCTGTTCGGCCATCATATTCTGGTAGGAGCAGCCGTAGTTCCAATACGGCTTGTTCTCCCAGCCTTGCACGCCACCGCCGGACGCGAGGTCGTTTGGCCATTGGCCACATGGATCGGCGACTTTCGCCTTGAGCCCATAGAAGCTGAGGCGCAAAGGCGAGGCGAGACCGCCATTGACGACCGGATAAGTTGTGACTTGAAGAGGGGCGTAGGCGCCCCCGGCGGCGAGGGCTCGGCGGATTGATTGGATCGTCGACGGGCTTACCCCGCCGTTTGCCCCTGTCGGAACGAAAATCTGGATGGGGCCCTGGCCGTTGTAATGATAACGGCGACCATATTCAGCGACTTGTGCGTATGTGCGACGATCAAGTCCACGCAGCTCGGGCGGCGGGAAGATGTCGAGCTTTTGGGCGGCCTCGGCAAGCACGATCGGATGACGGTTGCGATAGTCGTCCATGGCGATGGACGAAGTCCGCATGCGGTCTACGTTGTTCGCGCATCCGCCGAGCAATGTTGCCACGCTGAGCGGAAGCAATGAGAGGACGAAGACTGAGCCTGTCCAGCGGCTCCCAACTTTTTTCGACAAGGTCGGCATGGTTCGGTCCATTTCCCCAGACAGTTCAGTTCACGATGAAGCCGACTCGGCCTTTGAAATTCTTGATCGCCTCGGGATTGTTTGGTGAGGCATAGAGGCGATTGACGCGGCCGAGCAGCCAGGCCTGCGGATCGCTTGAATCTGCGAAACCATCGTCCGGGCGCGATAAGGATGCAGCGCTCGTCGCTTGCACCAGATAAGGCGTGACGATGATCATCAGCTCGGTCTCTTGCTTTTGATAATCGCGCGAGCGGAAGAGCGTGCCGAGTATCGGCAAGTTCATCAGGCCGGGAAAGCCGTTGATGACCTGCGCCGACTCTGTTTGGAGCAAGCCAGCCGAGACGATCGAGCCGCCGGACGGCAATTCGACGCTGGTCGAATTCTTGCGGGTCAGCAGGCCGGGTGTCGGCACACCCTGGATAAAGACGGTCTTGGTATTATCGATGTCCGTCACCTCGGTCGAGAGATGCAAAAGTATGCGGCCCTCGCTGAGAACAATCGGCGCGAACACCAGACTGATGCCGTAACTCTGATAGATCGCACCGCCAGAGCAGACAGCCGACGTCGACGTTGTGCCCGGGCAGGTCGTCGGCGGACCGGGGATTGGAAATTGACCGCCGACCACGAAAGTCGCGGTCTCACCCGAAACGGCCGAAACGGTTGGCTCCGCCAGGACATGCGTCACGCCATAACGCTCGAACGCCTGTAAGGTCGCTGACACGGTGTTCGACGGATTGTGGAGCGTGATGCCGCTCGACTGTCCGGTCGCCGAGGTGGCGATATTGCCGTTGATGCCGAACGGATTGAATTGTGTGAAAGGCCCCCAGGTGCTCGATGTAAGGCCGAGTTGTTTGGCGATGCTGCGGCTGACTTCGGCGACGGTGACTTTCAGCATCACCTGATCGCGGCCGCGTATGGTGAGGGAATTCACGACAAGCCCGGCGGCCGATGTTCCGCCCGTAGAGTTAACGTCCTTGACGAAACCTTGCGCGATGTCTTCGGCGCGCTGCGCTTCTTCGGGCGAATCCACCTCGCCGGTGAGAACGATCGTATCGTTAATGGTTTGGGTGACGATATTCGAGGTGGGCATCGCCACTCTAAGAATCCGCTGCAATTCACCAATGTCGCGACCGATACTGATTTGCAGCGCGGCGATCTGGTGGCCGGATTTATCCATCGCGAAAACAGTCGTCTGGCCGTTATCGAGGCCGATGACATAGAGTTTGCGGGCCGAGCGCACGATTGCGTTCGCAACCTTCGGATCACCAACGAAGATTTCGGAGGCGTCTTCCGGAAGATCGACAATCACAGATTTGCCGACACCCATCGAGATGCTGCGCGTGAGGGCGGTGCTGTTGCCGTCTTCAACCTGCAGCCGCGATTGCGCGGAAATATCCTGCGCCGGGGCGAGCAGAATCAGCGATGCGGACAATCCGCATACAAGTGTCGAGACGCGGCGTTTCATGCAGAAATTCCTTAAGAGCTCGGTGCTTTTTGTCCGCATTCAACTCAACGGCCGGGAACCGGGATACCGAATCGAACAATGGTAAGATTTACGTCCTTGTCGGGCGCGTCCCGATCAGCGCTGGCATTTGAATCGACCATGCTCCGCAAACTCAGAGAAAGTTGCCCGGTTTTCTGGGCAAGAATGATTTGCTCGACCTCCTTGGGCGTAAGTTCCAAGGTTGCATTCGGGCCACTGATGACCGGCTCTCTGCCGGGCTTTTGAATAGCCTCGCCGATAGCGAGGATGCGTATATTGTGGAGGATCGTCTCGCTCACCATGCCGTTGCCGCCGGCGGCGCGAGCGACGTCGTCATCCCTGAAAGTATGGATCACATCCACATGGTCGCCGGGCTGGATAAAGTTGCCCGCCGTGCTGCTGCCCCCCGTGTCGATCGTAATCGCCACAGCGCGCATACCGGCGGGCAAAAGCGTCGCCAAGACGCCTTCCTTACCGAGCTGAACGAGGTGGTTGCGATAGACGGGTTCGCCCTCGCTGATATGGACGCTTGCGAGCCAACCGTTAAATTCGTCCGCGCCTTTTGGATCCCGAGTTTCGAGAATCGCACCTGCAGGCGCAGCATTCGGTGGCCAGGACTGCCAGCGTAAATCCCCGCGATCGACCATGTTGCCAAAAGGGATGTCGCGATTGGCAACCAACACCTGATCCATGGGGGGCGGTGGCGCCTGGATGGCGATTCTGACGGGCGCGGGTTGTTTGCCGCTGCCGAGAATCATGATGAACGCCCCCACGCCGGCGAGTGCGGCGGAGCCGAGGATGATGATGCGGGCGGTCTTCATGATGGAACCCGTTCGACGCGGTTGCTTAAACTCGTCTTGGATTCGACCACGCAAACGTCAAATTATGGTTAACCAAATCTCTCCGATTGGAGCGAGTTGCCCCGGCCTAAGACAGTTTGGCTCTCAGCAGACTGGCTAATGGGTGATGGCTGCGGCCCAGATGCTCGTCTCGGGATAGAGCATGAGCCCGGCAATCGCCAACGCGACGCCATAGGGGACACCGCCTCCCTTCTCGTGCAACCGGGCAAGCCAGGCTTGCTTGACGAGGGGTCGCGGCAATGGATGCCGCCGCAGAATTAAGATCGCCAAGGTCAGGAAGCCGCCGAAGGCTGCGGCATAAAGGCTGTAGTCAAACAGGTGGTCGAAGCCGAACCACAGCGCCGTGGCCGCGGCCAGTTTGGCGTCACCGCCGCCGATGCAGCCGCGCGTGAACATAATGAAGGTCGCGGTGAGCATCAGTGCGCCAGCGGCGACATGGAGGCCAATTTCTCTGACCGGCATACCCAGCGACAAAGCCAGACCAAAAAAAAGCACGATGAGAGCGATCGAGACGAAATTGGAAATCGTCATCGTCAGCAGATCGGAGAAAGCCGCGTAGGCCATGAGCAAGGGGAAAAAAATGAGCGTCGCGAAGATCATGATCCAAGCTCTGCCTAGAACGGGAGATGTGCGGTGTCGCGCAGCATAGAGATGGCGTGTTCACCAAGTCTTAACGGCTCACGTCAGCACGGTTTGGGAGCCGCGAAACATTCTCACTCCGCCAGCAGCGAGGCAATTGTCCCAAAACGAAACTGTGGTCCAAAACATCTACGGCCCGCGCTATATGAGTAGCGCGGGCCGTAGATAAAGCGCGAAAGTTGAACTTAGCTCAGGTTGTTGGCGACGGCGTTGAACTTCGTGGCGATGTTGCTGCCCAAGGCCGTCAGAGCACCGATGATCACGACAGCGATCAAGCCAGCGATCAGGCCGTATTCGATAGCCGTCGCACCGGACTCATCCTTCATAAAGCGGGCGAAAATCTTGTTCATGATAGTTTCCTCGTTCGCGAATTCAAAAAATCATTCCGGCTCGGTGGCGGAACAGAAATGACAATAAGGAGCTTTTGCTCAAAACCGCTTAAGCAAGCCCGCGAATTCGCGACGCCCGAATTATTGAGTTCTTAATGAACGAGGCAGCGCGGGGGCAGAGGCTGCTTTTACGCGATATTACGGGGCGCAGACGGCTCTCTTCAGGAGCGGTTTTTATATTTTTGCTCGACCTCGTCGCCGCGCGTAAAACGTGCCGAGTCAATCCCTTGCTCATCGCAGGCGCTTTTGAACGTTTAGGTGGTTTAGTAAAAATTCACCATTTTCGCGTCAAAATGAAAAAGGCAGAGCTGACGTCGGCGAAAGGCAATCCATGGGCGCGCCAAAGTGCAAATTATCGTGCTTCGGCGTGAAGGTCGCGGCTATTTCGCTTTTTTTTGGGGCAGCTATGCCCGCCTTCGCCGGAGCAGATTCGGCCGCCCCCGCTATCGATACCCTGACGGTCACGATTGATGAGGCCAAAGTCGTACAATTACCCGCTGGGGCGCGGACCCTTATCATCGGCAACCCGATGATTGCCGATGTAACCCTGCTCAAGACCGGCGACATCATGGTCGTCACGGGCAAGGGGTTCGGCGAAACCAACATGATCGCTTTGGATGCGGCCGGGCATCCGACCAACGAGCTCAACATTCTTGTCGTCGGCAACAGCAAGGCGCTGGTGGTTCAGCGCGGCATGGATCGCCAATCCTATACCTGCGAGCCGCGTTGCCAGCCGACCGCGGTGCTTGGCGACGACAGCAAATTCTTCGGCGATGTGACCTCGCAGATTCAGTCGCATAGCTCCAGCGCGCTCGGCAAGTAAGCGCGCCGTGAGAGGTCAGATCGTCTGGTTATAGGCGCCAACGTCCGGATGCCGCCGTAAAACCGCGTCTACCGCTTTGAACATTTCATGCATCCGGGCTTTCGATACCGGGCTCTCGACGACGACGACAAGCTCGGGCTTGTTGGATGACGCGCGCACGAGTCCCCAGGTTCCGTCTTCGGTTACGACGCGCACGCCGTTCACGGTGACCAGATCACGGATTTTCTGGCCGGCGACCGTTTCGCCTTTTGTCTGCATCTCTTTGAATGTCGCGACGACCTCATCGACGATGCCGTATTTGCTTTCGTCGTCGCAATGCGGCGACATTGTGGGCGATCCCCATGTCTTGGGCAGATCCGCATATAGCTCGGCGATCGACTTATCGGGATTGCGATCAAGCATTTCGAGGATGTGAATGGCCGTCAGCAGTCCGTCGTCGTAGCCCCGGCCGACCGGTTCGTTAAAGAAAAAGTGACCCGACTTCTCAAAGCCGGCGAGCGCCCTGAGGTCGGTCACGCGGCGCTTGATATAGGAATGGCCGGTCTTCCAATAATCCGCCTTCACACCATTCGCCTGAAGCACCGGGTCAGTCATGAAAAGCCCGGTCGATTTCACATCGACGACGAACGTTGCGTTTGGATAGAGCTTGGACAAATCCCGCGCCAGCATGACGCCGATCTTGTCGGCAAAAATCTCCTCGCCGTTATTGTCCACGACACCGCACCGATCGCCATCGCCATCAAATCCGAGACCAAGATCGGCGCCGACCTCGCGGACCTTATCGGCCATCGCGTGCAGCATCTTCATGTCTTCCGGGTTGGGATTGTAGCGCGGGAAGTTGAAGTCGAGATTGGTGTCGAGAGGGACGACTTCGCAGCCGAGCTTCTGCAGAACCTCTGGCGCGAAAGCGCCCGCTGTACCATTGCCGCAGGCGGCGACGACTTTCAGCTTGCGCTTGAGCTTCGGCCGATTGGTCAAATCGGCGATGTAGCGCGCTGGAAAATCGGTCACATAACGATAATTGCCGCCGTCGGCATAACGATAGGCGCCGCTGAGCACGATCTCCTTCAGCCTATTCATCTCATCGGGGCCAAAGGTGACCGGCCGCTGCGCCCCCATTTTGACACCCGTCCAGCCATTGTCGTTGTGGGAGGCGGTGACCATCGCGACCGCCGGAACATCCAGCGCGAATTGCGCGAAATAGGCCATCGGCGAGAGCGCAAGGCCGATGTCATGAACTGTAACACCGGCCGCCTGGAGGCCAGTCACGAGCGCAAGCTTGATTGACGACGAATAGCTGCGGAAATCGTGGCCAGTGACGATCTCCGGCTTTACGCCAAATTCGTGCAGCAGCGTGCCAAGGCCAAGGCCAAGCGCCTGGATGCCCATGAGGTTGATTTCTTTTTCAAATAGCCAGCGCGCGTCATATTCACGAAAGCCCGTCGGCTTCACCATGGGCGTCGTCTCGTAGGCGAGGCTGTTTGGGCGCAATTCGGGCAAGGGCTTGGGAAACATCGAGAATCCTTGTTTTCGCGGCGCCGAGCGTTGGCTCTGCACGCCCGGAAAGGCAAGAAGCAGGTGAGCCGGGCGAAATTGAGGATTTAACTAGCGCGCTTAGCGCTGGAGGACCAGCCTGCCGTCCGAAATATGGACGCCGCCGAGGCGGCTCAACACGTTCATGCCGAGGAGGCTGTGTTGAAGAGCACCAAGCTGAAGGACAAAGGCATCAACGTCATAAACGCTGAAATCGCCGATATACAAGGCGTTGATGTGCACCTTCGCAGCGATGCCCGTGCCGTTCGCTGTCGATGTCCGATAATGAAAATCGTCGGGTGTGGGATGGAGACCGATTGCGTCGGCGTCCTGGGCACTCAGAGCCAGATAGGTTGCGCCCGTGTCGATCATGACGTGGATCGTTCGCCCGTAAATTTCGATGTCAGTTTCATAATTGCCCATGCGATCCGGAGCGATTTCAATCGTGTCCAGGCTGGAGTCGCTTGAATTCGTCTGAACCGTCGCAGGAGGCAGCGGTGCAGGCACCGGAGCGACGGCCGCCTCCTGCACGGCGACGGCCGCCGCTGGGCGCGGAAATGATAGTGGGATTCGCAGTTTGCCGTTGATCACCGCGCCGGCGAACAGGGCGACCACAACGACGGCAACCAGCATTGATAAAGCAAAACGCAGCATGGGCGCGCCCGGAATATGGCGACGACCATGCCGTCGAAAGCTTTCGGCGCCATTAAGCGAAAGCCCGAGGTTTTATAGGTGCAGCCAAGGGGCCTACGCCGCGCGCGAGCCAAGTTCCGGGCTGATCTTCAGCGCCGCCTCGGTCTTCTGCTGGATTTCATCGACGCTCACGCCCGGCGCCAGCTCGATCAGCGTCAGGCCCGTGCCGCCCACCTTGTCGACGCTGAGCACGCCGAGGTCGGTGATGATCAGATCAACGACGCCCGAGCCGGTCAAAGGCAAAGTACAATGATGCAGCAGTTTTGGTTCGCCTTTGGCCGTATGTTCCATCACGACGACGACCCGTTTGACGCCGGCGACGAGGTCCATCGCGCCGCCCATGCCTTTCACCATTTTGCCGGGGATCATCCAATTGGCGAGGTCGCCGTTTTCTGCAACTTCCATTGCGCCAAGGATGGCGAGGTCGATATGGCCGCCGCGGATCATCGCGAAACTGTCGGCTGACGAAAAATAGCTCGTGGTCGGCAATTGGGTGATCGTCTGCTTGCCGGCATTGATGAGATCGGGGTCTTCCTCGCCTTCGTAGGGGAAGGGACCCATGCCGAGCATGCCGTTCTCGCTCTGCAATTGGACGTGCATGCCCGCGGGAATAAAATTGGCGACAAGCGTCGGAATACCGATGCCGAGATTGACGTAATAACCGTCGCGCAATTCTTTCGCGGCGCGCTCGGCCATCTGATCGCGTGTCCAAGCCATGATTATTTCCTCAGGCTGCGGCGCGCGGACGCGTCGTGAGTTTTTCGATCGGCTTCGCCGGGTTCGGCGCATAGACGATGCGCTGGACGAAAATGCCCGGCGTATGGATATCGTCGGGATCGATCTCGCCCGGCTCGACCAGATGCTCGACTTCCACGACGGTGAGCTTGCCGGCGGTGGCCATCATGGGATTGAAATTGCGCGCCGTCTTGCGGAAGACGAGATTGCCTTCCTTGTCGGCCTTGTAGGCGTGAACGAGCGAAATGTCGGCGACGAGGCCGCGTTCCATCACATAGGTCTCGCCATCGAAGTCCTTGTGCTCTTTGCCTTCGGCGATGATCGTGCCGACCCCCGTCTTGGTGAAAAAGGCAGGAATGCCCGCGCCGCCGGCGCGGATACGCTCAGCCAGCGTGCCTTGCGGATTGAATTCAAGCTCGAGCTGACCCGACAGAAACTGCTCGGCGAAAAGCTTGTTCTCGCCGACGTAGGACGACACCATTTTCCTGATCTGCTTCGTCTCCAGCAGAATTCCGAGGCCGACGCCATCGACGCCAGCGTTGTTGGAGATCACCGTCAGGTCTTTGGCGCCAAGTTCGTGGATCGCCTGGATTAGGCTCGTCGGGATGCCGCAGAGGCCGAAGCCGCCGGCCATCAGAATCATGCCGTCCTTGAGAACATCGGCGAGCGCGCTGCGCGCATCCGGGAAAAGCTTGTCCATCCTCCGCAGAGCCTCTTATGTCGTCGGGGCGGAGGCATTCGTAAGCCGCCCCATGCCGCAATGCAAGACGGCCGCTGTTAGACGAAAGGCCAATCAGGCAGAGCGGGATGCGAAAAGTGGATGCCGGTTTTCGCGTAAATCCCGCTCTAAGCTTTTAGAATCGATCATGTTTACGATCCCGGATCTGATCGGTCCCGGATCGTCATGATCTAACGGCGACGAAAAAGAAGCGGGGGAAGTGCAACATGACGCGGCCGTCGGCGATGAGGGGCGGATAAACAGCCGCGATCGCGGCCGTATAGGCGTCGAGAAAGTCTCGTTTTTCGGCCGCGTCGAGCAAGGCGAGGTAAGGCCGCAACCCGGACCCCGTCATCCATTCGACGATCGCGGCCGGATTTTCGAGGACGTGATGATAGGTCGTGTGCCAAAGCTCGAAACTACGGCAGAGCGGCCGCAGACGGTCATAATAAACTTCGGGAGCGGGCAGCAGCTTGCGCGTCTCGCGGACGCCGGCAAGCTTCGCCGACCAGCGACCTTCCGCGGCGGTTTCGCGCATCAACGTCTTGGCCGGCTCGGCGAGATTATCGGGCATCTGGACGGCGAGGACGCCACCCGGCGGGGCGGCCTCGATCAGCGCCTCGAAAATATCGAGATGATTGGGAATCCACTGAAAGACAGCGTTGGCAAAGAGCAGATCGGCGGGGCTCTCAGGCTGCCATTGGCGCAAATCTGCGGTCCGAAAATCGATGTCTGGAAGCACGGCTCGGGCGCGCCCGAGCATCTCTTCCGAACCATCAATTCCGACGATCTCGGCATCCGGAAACTGTTGGACCAGAAGTTCGGTGGAATTGCCCGGCCCGCAGCCGAGATCATAGATGAGGCTCGCCTGATCAATCGGCACGCGGGCGAGGAGGTCGTGCGCCGCACGGCCTCGCTCGTCGCCATAACGCAGATAGAGCAGGGGATCCCAGGCCGACACAAGGGTGTCCTTACGCGCTGACCAATGTGCTGTTGTAGCCCACGGCCGCCAACGCCTCGGCGACGAGCGCAGGAAGTTCACGCGTATCGACGGCGACTTCGCGCTTATTGAGATCGCAGGAAACCCTGGCGCTCGGATCGAGCGATTTCACCGCGCTTTCGATCGTTCGCACACAGCCATCGCAGCTCATTTTTGGAACCATATAAAGTTGCATAACTCCCTCTCCCAAAGCCTTGTGCGTGGTCACCCCGCAATCATATACGTAAACATGACCATTGCTCCGTCAGATACAAGTCCTCCGCAGGTTGACGTAAATCTGAAGATCGAGGGAATGTCGTGTGCGTCCTGCGTCGGCCGCGTCGAAAAGGCGCTGGCGCGCGTGCCTGGCGTGGTCTCCGCCAACGTGAATCTGGCCCGCGAGAGCGCTCGTGTCGGAATTAACGCCGGCGCAGTGACCACGGACGATTTGACCAAAGCGGTCGAGAAAGCCGGCTATTCGGCACGGCTGGAAGAGCCCCTCATTCCTGGACGATCACACGCACATCACGACGCCGATCATGACATGGACGGTATGTCCGGCGTGGATCACATGCATCACGGTGGTGTGAGCCGCAATCAACTTTTATTAGCGATCGTACTCACTGTCCCCGTGCTGCTGATGGCGATGGTGCCTGATATGGTCCCGGCGGTGGATGATTACGTCCGCGCGAATCTTGGCATCTTCCCTTGGCGGGTCACCGAGGCTTTACTAACGACGGTCGTGCTTTTCGGTCCCGGCCGCGTATTTTTTACAACGGGCGTCCCGGCGCTTTTGCGCGGCGGTCCGGAGATGAACTCGCTCGTCGCGCTCGGCACCTTCGCCGCCTGGGCCTATTCGATGTTCGCAACCTTTGTGCCGCAGGTGTTTCCTGAGGGCACTGCGAATGTCTATTTCGAGGCTGCGGCTGTCATCTCGACGCTGGTACTTCTCGGCCGTTATCTCGAAGCGCGTGCACGCGGCGAGGCGGGAACTGCGGTCGAACATCTGCTGCGGCTCGCACCGGACAGTGCGACTGTGTTGCGCGACGGCGCGCCGGTGCAGGTGAAGCTCGATACCATCGTTCCCGGCGATGTCCTGCTGATCCGTCCAGGCGACCGTGTCCCGCTGGACGGTGAAGTTATCGAAGGCTCGTCGCTCGTCGATGAATCCATGCTGACCGGCGAGTCTCGGCCGGTCAACAAGGCGGTCAGTGCGCAGGTTTTTGGCGGCACGGTCAATGGCAATGGCAGCCTGACGGTGCGTGTCACCAAGGTCGGCGCCGATACGGTTCTCGCGCGGATCGTCCACATGGTCGGCGAGGCGCAGGGCGCGAAACTGCCGGTTCAAGCCCTGGCCGACAAAGTCACGGGCTGGTTCGTGCCGGCAGTTATCGGCGTGGCGCTGCTGACGTTCGTCGCATGGCTCATCTTCGGGCCGCATCCGGCGATCGGCTATGCGCTCGTCAACATGGTCTCCGTGCTCATCGTTGCGTGTCCTTGCGCCATGGGCCTTGCGACGCCTGTATCCGTCATGGTCGCGACAGGGCGCAGCGCCCAGCTCGGCATTCTCTTCCGCGATGCCACGGCCTTGCAGACGCTGCGCGACGTGAAGCTCGTCGCCTTCGACAAGACCGGCACGCTGACAGAGGGTTATCCGGCGTTGACGGATATCGACGTTGCGCTGGGCTTCGACGCGAACCATGTCGTCGCGGTCGCGGCGGCGGTCGAATCTCTCTCGGAACATCCGGTCGGCAAGGCGCTGGTTGCGGCAGCAGAGGCGCGCAAGCTCAGTCTTCCCAAGGCGATTGATTTTCAGGCCACACCCGGGTTTGGCGTCATTGCCATTGTCGATGGGCAGAAGGTGAGCATTGGTTCCGCCCGGTTCATGACGAAGCTCGGCTTCGGCATTTCGGCTTTCGATGCGCCGACGGCGAAATTGAGCGAAGCCGGCAAATCGCCGCTCTTTGTCGCCATCGGTCAAAGCGTAACGGCCGTCATGGCAATTGCGGATCCCATCAAAGCCTCGGCCGCCGCCGCAATCGCCAATCTCAAGAAGAACGGTGTGGCCCTCGCCATGGTCAGCGGCGACCGCCAGGCGACGGCGGAGGCCGTTGCTCGCACCCTCGGCATCGACAGGGTCGAAGCGGAGGTTTTGCCGGATGGCAAGGCGGCGGCGGTCAAGACTTTGCAAGCGCAGGCTGGCAAGATCGCGTTCGTCGGTGACGGCATAAATGACGCGCCGGCGTTGGCGGCGGCCGATGTCGGGATCGCGGTCGGCACGGGAACCGACATTGCTATTGAGACGGCGGATGTCGTGATGATGCGCGATGATCTTGGCTTGGTGGCGAGTGCGATCGATCTCAGTCGCGCGACACTGCGGAACATCGGGCAGAATCTATTCTGGGCCTTGGCCTATAACGTCATTCTCATTCCGGTCGCGGCCGGTGTTCTTTATGGCTTCGGTCATATTCTGCTTTCGCCGATGCTCGCGGCGGGAGCGATGGCATTCTCGTCGCTCTTCGTCGTGGGCAACGCGTTGCGGTTGCGCCGCTTCCAACCGCGGGTTTAGCCCGTCGCCGGTTCGGGTGTTTTCTCGCGCACCACGGACGTCGCGGGGACGTCAAGCTCCCAGATGACGCCGCTTGGCGCGAACGTTGCCTTGGATTGCCCGCCCAAGGCCTGCCCGGCGACACGTTCCATCACCGTCCGGCCAAACCCGCGATGCTCTGGCGCCTCGACGCGTGGGCCGTCCTTCTCGCGCCAAGTTAGATGCACGCGAGAGGCGCCGTCTATTCCGTCAATTGACCAGGACACGGTGACGGTTCCAGTCTCGCCGGAGAGCGCGCCAAACTTCGCCGCATTTGTCGAAAGTTCGTGCAGTGCGATGCCAATGTTCTGCGCCGCTTCCGGCTTCAGAATGACGTCGTCGCCCTTGATCAAAATGCGCGAGTCCATAAGATCGCCGAAGTGCTGAAGCTGAGAACGAATGAGCTGTGTCAGTGAGGCGCCGGCCCAATCGTCATTGGATAGAAGGTCATGTGAACCTGCGAGGCTCGACAGGCGTTCGCTGAACCGGCCGACAAAATCTTTTGGATCGGTCTGCAGCGAGAGTGATTGGCGAGCCATCGCTTGAATGACGGCAAGCAGATTTTTCGAGCGATGCGTCAACTCCCGCATCAGGAAGCGCACATGTTCCTCGCGCCGTTTCTGCGCCGTGATATCGCGAATGATGAGTGAGGCACCAAAGAGATTGCCTTCGACACTGCGCACTGGCGCGCCGCGAATCCAGACGTCTACGGAGTTGCCTTGGCGGTCGAGACGGCGCGTCTGATATTCGACGGCCTCGCCATTCATGAGCCGCTCCATCATGCCACGTCGCTCGTCTGTAAGTTCAGGCGGCACAGTAAACATACCGCTCTTGCCAATAACGTCCCTCGCGGGATAGCCGAACAATTGTTCGGCGCCATAATTCCAGGTGCGGATCACGTCGTCGAAATCCATACTCACGATGGCATCGATAGACGAGGCGACAATCGCCGCAAGCTGCGCGTTGCGCAATTCGCTGCGCTTGCGGCCGGTAATATCCGAGCACAGGCAGAGAATGCGCTGAATTTGGCCGTCGCCGCGGAAAAAACTGCCGCGTGCGCTGATCCAGCGTGTCGCGCCATCTTCAGCACGGGTCACGCGGAATTCGCGTTCGAATTGACCGCCTTCGCGAATGAGCCGGCGATATTCCTTCGTCAGGGCGACGCGGTCGTCCGGATGCACGAAATTCAGGATCATGCCGAAGCGAAGCCGTTTCGCGGAGGTATCCGGCGGCAAGGAAAATATCTGCGCGAACTTCTCCGACCAAAGTGCGCGGCGGGTCACGAGATCGCAATCGAGGATGGCGAGGCCGCCGGTATCCTGGACAAGTTGCAGCCTGGCTTCGGCATCGCGGAGCGCGAGGCGCGCGCGGTTTAGCCGCAAAAGCGAGCGAACCAGCGTGATGAGTTCCGACGGTTCGAAGGGGTCGAGGAGAAATCCGTCGATCTCGGCGTCGATCGCGGCGGAGGTTTTCACCGTGGTCGCGTGCGCCATGCGTAGCACCGCCGTCGATGGGCTTTTCTCTTTCACGTTTTGGTAGAAAGCGACCTCGTCTCCGTCGGCAGCTTCATCGTTCGCGACGACGAGATCGAAGATTTCCGCGGCGAGGCATTTGAGCGCCTCGCGTCCGGTTTCGACAGCGGTGAGACGCAGACCGGCGTTGGCCAAAAGCTGGACCTTCAATTCCCGAGATCGCGGATCGCCGTCGACAACCAGCACTTTTCGATTGATGTCCATCTGGGTGGCGACCTATGTCCGCGTTACATCGAGATTGCCGGCCCGCTCGCGACGCACTCTTGCTAAGCTATGCTTGAGCGGCAACTTGGTTCCACGCCTTTGCACATATTCGGCGCATATTGCTTGGCGGACTCATAATCCGACCGCGGCTAAGATGAAAGCGAGAGCATTCAAAAGCCGAGATCGGTGCCGATAGGCTTTGGCTTAGCAGTGATGCCATTGAGCGGATTGTCCCTGTCCCAACCATAAGCGATGCTTTCGAAGCGCATATGCGCCATGTCGACGAGCATCAAACGGCCGACGAGGCCTTCGCCGAAGCCGACGATTTCGCGAATGATTTCATGTGCCATCAGACTTCCGAGCGTACCAGCGAGCGCGCCGATCACGCCCGCTTCCTCGCAGGTCGGCACGCTGCCGGGCGGTGGTGGTTCCGGAAAGAGGCAGCGATAAGTCGGATTCGGCGCGCCAGATTGTGACATCTCGAAAGGCCGCAACGTCGTCAACGAACCGTCGAATGTTCCGATCGCGGCAGTCACAAGCGGGCGGCTTTCGTAAAAGCAGGCATCGGAGAGTGCGTAACGGGTGGCGAAATTGTCCGAGCCATCCGCGACGACATCCCAGCCAGCGACGATCTCGCGTGCATTATCGGCGTCGAGGCGCAGTGCAAGCGGCGTGACTTTGACGTGCGGATTAAGCTGCTGGACGACGACCGCGGCGCAATCGGCCTTGCGCTTGCCGATATCGTCGGTCGTGTAGATCACCTGTCTTTGCAAGTTGGAGAGCGAAACGACATCATCATCAAGGATGCCGATTTCGCCGACACCCGCCGCTGCGAGATATTGGATGACCGGGCTGCCAAGCCCGCCCGCACCAATGACGAGCACGCGCGCAGCCTTCAATTTCTGCTGTCCGGGACCGCCGACATCGCGCAACACAAGATGGCGCGCATAACGCTCGACTTCACTCGCTGAAAACATAGGCTCTATCTAATACGTGAGGGCGTAAAAATCGATTCCGCCTGCGTTAGTCGAGATTTTCAGGCTTCTTTAGCGCGAAAGCTCGCGCAGACCGCGGCGGATCAGCGCCGCCGTTTCAGCCTCATCGCCAAGCTCCGCCTGCGCGGCTGCGATGGCATTGATCGCTTGCTGGCGGCTGTAATCGAGATTGATCAGCGCGGCGATCGCGTCGGCCACAGCCGGCGCCTCGGCAGCTAAAGATGAGGCTGCCGGCGCGCCCGGAAGTGGCGTCAGCGCCTGGGAGGCCGGGATCTTGTCTTTGAGTTCCACGACGAGCCGGGCCGCGAGCCGCGGGCCAACGCCGGGCGTCCGCGCCAGCGTCGCCTTGTCCTGCCGTGCGATGGCGCCCCCAAGCTCGTCGGCGCTCAAGATCCCGAGAAGCGCCAGGGCGACTTTTGCGCCCACGCCCTGCACACTCTGCAGCAGCCGAAACCAATCGCGCTCCACGTCGCCGGAAAAGCCATAGAGGCGGATGGAATCCTCACGCACCTGCGTTTCGATGGCGAGCGCAAAGGCGCTCCCGATTTCCGGCAGGCTTCGCAGCGTTCGCACCGAGCAATTCACAATATAACCGACGCCATGCACGTCGAGGATCAAAAAATCTTCGCCGACTGAATCGATCGTGCCACGCAGCTTGCCAATCATGCCCGGCGCACCGCGAGGGGCTTGTAATGATGGGCATGCGTGATGGCGATGGCCAGTGCGTCGGCCGCGTCGGCACCGAGCCCGCGTACGCCGGGCCCGGCGAATTTCGGCAGCAGCATTTTGACCATGAGGGCGATCTGCGCCTTCTCGGCGTGGCCCGTCCCCGTGACGGTCTTCTTGACCAGATTGGCGGCATATTCCGCGACCGGCAGCCCGGCGAGGGCCGGGACGACCAAGGCGATGCCGCGCGCCTGGCCGAGCTTCAGCGCCGATTGCGGGTCGCGATTGACGAAGGTTTCTTCGACGGCAACTTCGTGCGGGGCGTGCGTGTCGATGACGCGCGCGAGCTCCTCATGCAATCTTCGAAGGCGGTCGCAGAGATCGTCGCTGGCGATGGAGTGGATCGTGCCACTCGCCACATAGGTCAGACGCGAGCCGGCGACATCAATGATGCCCCAGCCCATGTTACGCAGGCCGGGGTCGATGCCGAGAATGCGAATCGCCGGTGCACCCATGCTCCGGCTTTACCTCTTTCCCGGCGGTTTGCCCACGCCCGGGGCGAACGCGCCCATCTGCAGGGTCAATTTTCGGTCAACATCCGCTTCAGCAGTTCGATCTCTTCCGAAAGCCGCCCGTCGGTCCCGACCAAACCCTCGATCTTGCGGACGGCATGCAAAACCGTGGTGTGGTCGCGCCCGCCGAAGCGTCGGCCAATCTCGGGCAGGGAGCGCGGTGTCAGCGTTTTGGCGAGGAACATGGCAATCTGGCGCGGCCGGACGACATTCGCGGTGCGCCGGGCAGACAGAATGTCGGCCTTGCTGACGTTGTAATGGCTGGCGACGAGCTTCTGGATGTCCTCGATTTTGACCCGTTTCGGCTCGCGCGCGCGGATAAGGTCCTGGATCGCCCGTTCCGCCGCTTCGAGGCTGAGCTGCGCCCGGTTCAAGGAGGCGTGCGCAACCAGCCGATTGACGGCGCCGTCGAGGTCGCGGCCGTTCGTCTGAATGACGCTCGCAACATAGGCCAGCACGGCGGGAGAAAGCTCAAACTGTGGATGCAGCAACTTCGCCGCAGCGACCCGCGCCTCGAGCATTTTGAGCCGTAATTGCTCATCCAGCGCGCCCATTTCGACGCAGAGGCCGCCGGCAAGGCGTGAGCGCACACGCTCCTCAAGCGCCTCAAGCTCACCCGGCGGCCGATCCGCCGCGATGATGATCTGGCGCCCTGCATCGATGAGTGCGTTGAGTATGTGGCAGAATTCCTGCTGGATCGATTTGCCGCGCAGGAACTGCACATCGTCGATGATGAGAACATCGATCGCGCGCAGTTTCTCCTTGAAGGAAATCGCCGTCGAGGCCTCAAGCGCGCTGGCGAAACTGTGCATGAATTTCTCAGCGGTGAGATAGATCACGCGACGGCGCTGCGCGGCTGCGGCATGAGCCGTCGCCTGCAATAAATGCGTTTTGCCGAGACCAACCGACGCGTGGATATAGAGCGGATTGAACCGTACGGCATCGCCCGGCGCCGCCGAGGCGACATCCTGCGCGGATGCATAAGCGAGCTGGTTCGAGCGTCCGACGATAAAGGTCGAGAAATTCAACCGCCGATCAAGCGGCGAGCCGCCAAGCGTTTCCGTTTCGCTCTGCGTGCGCGCCGACGTCTTCATATCTTTCGAATGTGGCGCGGCGGCACGTGGCTCGCCGTACCCGCGCGGGTGTGCAGCGTCGAAAGGTGCCGCCGATTCGTGAAACTCTTCCTGATCGAGACGCGCTTGCGCGTGGGTGGCGATGGGCGCACGGGTCGAAGAGCGGACATTGACGACGATATGTTTGACCGCCGGATATTCGCCGCCGACGGCGGCGAGAATCCGCACGGAATAATGCGTCTGGATCCACATTTTCAGAAATTTCGTCGGCACCGAGAGATAGGCAACATCGCCACCGATCTGCGTCAATTCGAGACGCAGGAACCAAGAGCTGTAGGTCGCTTCGCCGAGCTCGGCCTTGAGCCGGCGGCAGATCGCCGCCCAGGATTCTTTCGTGTTCGCTGTTGGAGCAGAGGCGTTTTCGTTGGATTCGGTGAGACGTGGGTTCAACATTGGCCTTCATCTCGAAAATAAAATATCGCCGGCGCAAAGCACCGTTGCAGAAGTCTTCTGCGCGAAAGGTGAAATGGGATTGACGTTTTGCAGAATTTGCCGCGGCGAAGGCCGCGCAATTATTGCTCTCGCCGCTGTCTCTTAACGCAACAAGGGCGCTCGATAGCGAGAGAAGTCACTGTCGTCGTGATACCGGTAAGTCGGAAATCTGCGGAAAGAAATTTGCCGAGCAACGACAGCCCCTATCATAGCCAAAAATCCCCCATCTTCGAAATTGACATTTCGAAGTTCAAGATGCCCGCACGCGACGCGATGAATTGTGTTTAGGTGCGACCCAAAGCCCCTTACCGCAGACACGCAATGCCCTTCGCAAACATTCTTCACGGCTTTTTCCGACGCGATTCCCATGCGCAAAACTACGCACGTAAACGACAATCACTCAGGAAAAAACGCGGTCGAGATTTGCTCGAAACACTGGCGCAGTCGGTGTGCCCGGCCACAAGGGAACTCTAACATAGAACTAACGCCCCGCAAGAAAATCGTGTCACGAAAATTTCATGGCGGGACAATGGAGCGTCTTCGCGCGCTGTTATTGTGTCCCGCTGCAGAACCCTAACCCAATGATTCATCGGAAATCTGTGCGCGTGATCTGCACGGCCAGCTCGCGGCTTTGATGCAACTGCGGCCAATGCCAAAAGGACGTGCCGACGCCCCAAAATGAAGCCCCATTTTGAACCTCGATCGACGCTTTGCCTTTAAAACATTGAATCGCATAGAACTTGATTGAGCGATCGATATGGGGCGAGACGAACGGGCATGGTGACTGCGTGCCGCATATGTGCTGGCGAATCCGATTTTGCCGTTGCCGAATAGAGACTCTGTCCTTTGTAATTCGCACAAAGGTCATGTGACAGCTCGCGTGGGCATCCCGCCCACCCGTTTATGCGACGATCAGGTCCTCAAGCGTCTCCAATTGGTCAGCTTCGCGTGCCGGTTTGTCCCACCGGATGCGGTTGATGCGAGGGAAGCGCATCGCGACGCCCGATTTATGCCGGGTGGAGCGATTCAAACCCTCGAAGGCAATTTCGAGGACCAGGCCTTCGTCCTTTCCGTGCACGACCTCACGTACGGGGCCAAAGCGATTGGACGTATGATTGCGGACATAGCGGTCGAGCAGTCGTAATTCCTCGTCCGTAAAGCCGAAATAAGCTTTGCCGACGGGCACGAGTTCGTCGCTGTCATCGCCGGGACGCCAGACGCCAAAGGTGAAGTCCGAATAGAACGACGAGCGTTTGCCGTGACCGCGCTGCGCATACATCAGCACGGCGTCAACGACAAAAGGATCGCGCTTCCATTTATACCAGAGGCCTTTCGGCCGGCCGGGCACGTAGATTGAGTCCCGCCGCTTCAACATGATGCCCTCGATTGCGGCAGCATCTGCACCGGCACCAGCCGTCGCGGGATCGCGGCGCGCAGCTGCGAGAAAGTCCCATGACTCGAAAGCGACTTGCGGCGAAAGGTCGAGCCCATCGACGCTGGCAGCGGCAACGAAAGCCTCGAGCTTTTGCCGCCGTTCGGTGAAGGGAAGGCCCCGGACATCGTCGCCATCGAAAGTGAGCAGGTCGTAGGCGCGGATATGCGCAGGAAAATCTGCAAGCAGCGCCGCCGTGACCTGCTTTCGATTGAGCCGTTGCTGGAGGACGCCGAAAGATTGCACACGCCCCGCGCGCACGATCAGCAATTCGCCGTCAATCGAGAAGCTTTTGCAGGCGATGCGCCCGAGCATGTCTATAAGGTCCGGGAAGGCGGATGAAATTTCTTCGCCGGTGCGCGAATAGAGACGAATAATTTTCCCCTGTGTGCCCTCTCCGACTGCGGCCTGAACGCGAATGCCGTCCCATTTCCATTCGGCGCTGAAATCGGCCGGCGTCAGAATGGTCAAATCCTTGTCGCTGATGGCATGGGCAAGCATGGCCGGACAGAAGCGCGCGGGATCGCTCGGGTTTGGTCTTTCTTCGCGCCCTTCGAGCCAGGCAAAGAGGTCGAGATAGGGCGGCGTGAGCCCATGCCAGAGATCCTCGATGTCATTGGCCTTATGACCGCCGAGTTCAGCCACAGCCTGTTTGGCCAACCGCGCTGAGACGCCAATGCGCAGTGCGCCAGTAATAAGTTTGAGAAGCGCCCAACGGCCGGTCTCATCGAGCGCGTTGAGCAATTGCGTGAGCACGCGCGGCAAATCGAGCTTGCTTGCCGTATCGAGGGTTTCGATGACGTGCGTCAGGCTGGGAGAGATGTTGTCAGCCTGTCCGGCATCTGCGGGCCAGAGCAGCGCGACGGTTTCCGACAGATCGCCGACGAAATCGTAGGAGAGATCGAAAAGCACGGGATCGACCCGCTCGTAGATCAGCGTGCGGATCAGAGCCGGTTTGGCGTGGCGGAAATTCAAAGCGCCGGTCAGTGCCGCAAGCGCGAAACCGCGATCGGGATCGTCGGCCTGACGAAAATAATCCGTCATCAGGCGCAATTTGCCGAGGCGTGAGGGCTCGTAGCCGAGACGATCGAGGAGGGCGGCGAAGCGGTTCACGCGCCGCTCTCGGCCGATGTGTCGGCGTCTTCATCGCCATAAGCGAGAATGTGCAGTGGTTCGGCCTGCAAACCACGCTGACGGAAGCAATGCACCAGAGCGTCCTCCTCGCCATGCGTGACGAGGAGTGTCCGGCATCCCGTCTCGCTGATGGTTGCACAGAGCCCATCCCAATCGGCATGATCGGAGATCACAAGCGGCAATTCGATGCCGCGCTGGCGTGCATGGGCGCGAATGCGCATCCAGCCGGAGGCGAAGGCCGTCAACGGTTCGGCGAATTTCCGGCTCCAGAGATCGTTGACGGCGCTCGGCGGACACAGAACAATTTCGCCGGGCAATGCGCCGGCGCCGGCGGCCTTGCGCACATCGCCGAGGTTGATGCCGACGGCTTGATAATACGCGGTGATCTTTTCCAGCGCGCCATGGATGTAGATCGGGCGGTCGTAGCCGGCCTCGCGCAAGAGCGCGATCATGCGTTGTGCCTTGCCGAGCGCGTAGGCGCCGACAAGATGCGTGCGTTCCGGAAAAAGCCTTTGTGACGCGAGCAGTTTGTCGATCTCGACGTGGGTTTGCGCGTGCCGGAACACCGGCAAGCCAAATGTCGCTTCGCTGATGAACGTATCGCAGGCGAGCGGAACGAATGTTTCGCAGGTCGGGTCGCGCTCGCGTTTGTAATCACCCGAGACGACGGTCCGGGCGCTGCCACGCGCAAGCAGAATTTGTGCGGAGCCCAGCACATGACCCGCCGGATGAAAGCTCACGTCAACGCCGCCGAGATTCAGCGTTTCGCCATAGCTTACGGCTTGCGTCGTACCCGCGAAATTTTCGCCATAGCGGATTGCCATGATCGCAAGCGTCTCAGCGGTCGCCAGCACTTGTGCATGACCGGGACGCGCGTGGTCGGCATGAGCATGGGTAATAAGTGCGCGCGGCACCGGACGCAGCGGATCGATAAAAAAATCACCCGCCGCGCAATAAAGTCCGGCGGGTTCCAACTTTAGAAGATCGTCGGTTTGCATGCCTCAAAGATAAGCACGCAGTTCCCGCCGCGAAAGCTCGCGCAATCTTTAACTTATTCGCAGGTCATTCCGCGCGGAACATAAAGCCCGCCATAGGGGCCCTGCGCCACGGTGACGACTTTGGTCGCGCTGACGCATTCGTCGTCGCTATTGCGAGTCAGAGCCACAGCCGGGCCCTGCGCCAAAGGAGCATAGGCGGTCTTCTCAACCGGAAGGCTGTGATACCCGAGATCGGCCCGCATCGGCGAACCAAAAATTGGCGAGCCAAAAACCAGCGCTGCTGCCAAGCCTGACAAACCCACGCCCACCGCCAATGACCGAATTACGCTACCATCGAGGATCTGCCGGGACGACATCGCTTGCCCCTCCACTCAACCTCTAACGCCGCAAGCCGACAATAGGGCGGGAGGCTCGAAGGTCGGTGCGCTAGCGCACATAGGGTCGCGGGGTTGCTTCGCTCGCAGGCGACAAGCGCAAAGCGTTAAGCCCGGGCTTCATGGGACCAAACAAAACGGCAAGCCACCCGTGGGATGGTTTGCCGTGCATCTCGTTAACCGTCGAAACGGCCTGAATTTCTCAGGAAAGCTGAGGCTTATTCTCAGGAAAGCTGAGGCTTAATAGGGATAGTAAGGATATCCGTAGTAGCCGCCGCAGCGATAATAATAGCCGCAGGGGTAACCATAGCCACCGCCGTAATAATACGGGGCCGCAAGGGCACCAGCCGCGAGACCAAGACCGAGCCCGGCTCCGCCCCAACCCCAGCCACGTCCGTAGCCATAACCGCCGCGCCAGCCGCCACCGTGCCAGCCGCCGCCGTGCCAGCCGCCACCATGGAAGCCGCCACCGTGGAAACCGCCACCGTGGAAACCACCGCCACCGTGGAACGCTGCGGCGGGGGTCGATGAGGCCACAAGGCCGAAGCTGAGAGTCGTGGCGACCAGACTACTGGCTGCCAACTTCTTCATGAAAGGCGACATTGCTCTCTCCTCTGATTCAATGGCCGGCGTACTCATGCCGGACCTGAACACATAAGTTTCAGATGATCCCAGCAGTTCCCCATCCGTCGGTTACCGCTGCAATGGAGGACCCGTTACAGCCTGCGCCCTTCAGCGGACCCTTAGCGAACATTGCTAACTCAGAATACTTGAACTCCGAATGAACAATTTGTCAGTGCGTGGGCACACGCTCTTCGTGCCATCCAGAAATATTCATTTGCAACAATGGCTTAAATGCATAATCACAAGGAGTTCATTGCCGCGCTTGATAAGTTAGGCTCAGGATTTCTTCGGCGAAAAGCCGAGCGACAAGGTGTCTTTCGTCGTCGCCGCGAGCTTGTTCTGCAACGGCGCCGCGAGCCTTGCGAGGAGCCAGGGCAGAATGATCTCGATATGGACGCTGTCGGCCAGCACGTCGACGCGCGCCTTCACCTCTTGGGCGAGCGCCACGACGCGGATATTGGCGGTGTCGCCCACCCAGGCAATTTCCGAATAGGCAAATTTATTGACGTACTCGTTCCGGAGCTGCTCGATTTCGGTGGCGACACGACGCCGGGCTTCCTCGACGCCGAGGTTGTGCGGCACGGCAATCTCGATCGATTTCGACATTTTGGTCCTTCCGCGTGTGCGAGCCGTGTTTGTCTGTGGAGTCTGAGCCAGCCCATAGATCGAAAGCAAGACCTCCATTATGCCGCTAATCCGGCGGCGGCGTGACACCGAGGAGCGCCGCCGCGCCGATCACGAGCACGCCCAATATGAGTTCGGCGCCGATGCTGCGACCGAGGTTAGCCGGAGCAGACTCCGGCGTGGCCGCGCCAAGCCGCGGCATTGCGATGAAACGATTGTAAGAGGCCAGGCCCAGCATGAGCGCGACGAGCAGAAGCTTGATCGCGAGGATATCGCCATAACCTGTGGCGTAGAGGCGTCCAAATTGGCCATGCACCCGAAACAGGGCGTTGGCGACGCCGCTCAGAAGGATGAGCGTAACGGCGCCGGTCGCAAGGGTCGAATAACGCGACAGGATTGCGGCATTGTCATCGGCGCGGCGCGCCCGGCGGCCAGAAAAAAGCGCAAACAGTAGCACCGGCAAGCCGCCGACCCAGGCTGCGGCGGCCAGGACATGGACCGCATAGATGCCGATCATCAATGCGCCAAACAGGCTGGCGCCACCGTTGGCGGCATGGCCGAGCCATGCCTGGTTGATGAGTAAGCCGGTGCTTACGACGAGCCATGTGCCGAACCGGATATTGCGGGGTAATACGAGAACTACCATTGCCACAAAGAGCAGAACCAGCCGGACAATCACGATCGGGCCGAACTGCGTCTCGAAGAAGAACGCCTGCAGCGTCTCGCCCGTGGCGGCCTCTGCAAAGCTGCCAGCCATGTTGGCGATGAGGGCCGCAATCCAGACAAGGCCGGAGATGCCCGCGGCCGCCGCTATGATCGGCAGCAATCTGTGGAGCGAATTGCCGATCCGCGCCGCGTCGGTTTTGTCCGCGCCGCGCACCACAAGAAACGACAGTGGACAGCCGAAGAGGACGAATAGCCCGGCGAAATGGACCCAGCGCGCGGCGACGAGAATTTGCAGAATTGTCACGAGGGCATCCGCTTTGCAAAGGGCCGCGCGCCGGCATTAACAGTTCGGCGCGCGGCTTCGGTCATGGCGCGATAGTGAATTTGTACGAGCCCTGCGTATGATGCGTATCTACGGAGACCACGTGCCAGGTGACGACGTAAGTGCCGGGTTTGAGAGCGTGGGCGAGCCTGACATGCAACGTATTCGCCGGGCCGGGAACAGCTTTGCCGGCTGCTATTGCTGCGCCGCCTTCGGTCGCCACATGCACGCCGGAGAAGGCCGGCACAATGTCCTCGGTGAAGGTCAGCTCCAGTTCGACGGGTGACCCGGCGACCGTCGTGCCGACGCCCGGCACGGCATGATCGAGAAACGCGTGCGCGAACGCTTGGCCGTCAAGCAGCATCAAGGCAACGCCGACAGCGATGAGAGAAAATATCCGCTTCATGATCATGTCCTTCAATAATGCGCGAGGGGAGACAAGGGCGCGCTGAACAGCGGCTTGCCGAGACTGGTCGGCGCCACGTCGTCAAGAAAGATGTCGAGAACGGCCAAAGCGCCGACATGCGAACCGCTGGCGCGGTTGATCGGAATTTGCGCCATGACGCCGATCTCGAAATATTGGCCGATGTAATAGAGCGAGGGGCCGACGACACCCGTGGTATCGCGGGTGGAAAAGTCGTCGGGGTCGGCGGGGCCGAGATTGGCTACGGGCGTGCTGAAAATGCCCTCGAAGGCGGGGATCAGCCGATTGAAGACATCCGGCAATTGATGCACGAACGAATTTTCGTAGAGCAGACTGTATTGCAGCGACGCGCCGTAAGTCAGTACCGTCGGATTATAGCTACCGTCGGAATTGATAGTGACGGTTGGGATCGAATAGTCCACTTCGCCTGTGACGGCGAAGGGCCGCACCCAATCGGCAGACACGTCGCCGAACCCCCTACCGATGAAGAATTTCGGCGTGATCGTCGAGAACGGATCGGACGGGAGCGATGCGCTTTGCGAACTTCCGGTATTGCCGATCTCCGCGCTTACCGCAGCCGACATGATGAACTCATGCGCGGGATCCTGAAAGAACGCGAATTTCGCTTCGGTTTCGATGTTCGACCAGCCTTCAGCCTTGGGATTGCGCTGCCACGTATAGCCGTCGGAACCGATGGACAGGCCGAAATCAGGCGTGATCGTTTTGGCATATTCCCATCCGAGCGAATAGGAAACCGGACCGAGCGAGCCATCCGGATTGGCCGATTGCAGATAGGAAAATGTTGGCAAGGCGAGTTCGTCGTTAACGCCCGGATCATCGATCGTTAGCGTCGCAGGAAATACGCGATTGCCCACGATCGTGTGGGCGTAAAGCGGGCTTGTGGCGAGCAGGAGAGCCGTGGCCGCCAATGCACGGTGAAAGTATCGAATCATCGAGAATCCTCGCATGAGGAGAAAGAGTCAGCACGCCGTCATCGCGCCTGCGCACAGATTGTCGTGCGCGACGAGTCGGACAGGCATGGAATGTGAAATGGGTGCGGAGACGCCGCGTCGTATCAGGCGAAGCTTGGGGGGCCGCGTGGCTGTGCTGCGATCGCATAGCGAAGACGCGGCTGCGTGACGTGCCGCAGCGCGTCCGGAAGTTTGACGATCGCGGACTGACCGGCGACGACAAATGCCAGCGGCAGAAGCAACGCCGCGTGGCAATGCAATGCGCAGAATGCGCAGGAATGCTGCTGTTGTTCAGGCGCATTGCCGGGTTTCGGTGCGGGCGATTGTTCGGACGCCGCATGGCAGATCGGAAAGCCGGTAGGGTCCGGGGCGGCCGAGAATCCCGCCAGGCAGAGCGCGCCAGCAGCGAGTTGCAGATAAAGCCCGAGGATCGCAAGGCATGCGATGAGTTGATTGCGCGCCAGCGGCTTCTGGCGAAGGCCGCCAGCCGGCACGATCAATCCATTCGCTGCAAGACCAGACACGCGATCATCCCCTTGCGGGGAACATTACGCCAATCGTTCAGCTTGCAAAAGGGTGCTACGAATTTTTTGGGCAATTCGCCATGTCCTGTGGCGCGTGCATCACGGCTAAGCAGTTTTGGCCGCTGTCTGGCCGAAGAGATGTTTGCGCGCTTCCTCGTCCGGGGCGGATGGCGGCGTCGCGTTGATCTCTTTCGCCTTGGCATAGGCGGCGATTGTGCCCGGACGCGCTTTGATCGCCTCGAACCAACGCTTCAGATGCGGAAAATCGTCGAGGTTCTGGCCTTGCGCCGCATGCGGCACGATCCAAGGGTAAGAGGCCATGTCGGCTATCGAATAATCGTCCGCGACATACTCATGATCCGCAAGTCGCTTGTTTAGTACGCCATAGAGCCGGTTGGTCTCGTTCGTATAACGATCGATCGCATAGGGAATCTTTTCCGGCGCGTAATTGCGGAAATGATGCGTCTGGCCCGCCATCGGGCCGAGGCCACCCATCTGCCAGAATAACCATTCAATAGTCGCGACCCGCTTGCGAACGTCGGACGAAATAAATTTTTCAGTCTTCGCCGCAAGATAAAATAGGATCGCGCCGGATTCGAAAACGGAGATCGGCTCGCCGCCGTCTTTTGGCGCACGGTCAATTATGGAAGGGATGCGATTGTTCGGCGCGATCGCCAGAAATTCCGGCTTGAACTGCTCGCCGCGGCCAATGTTGATCGCGTGGATCGTATAAGGAACCTTCGCTTCCTCAAGAAACATCGTGATCTTGTGGCCATTCGGCGTCGTCCAGTAATAAAGATCGATCATTCCTATCTCCGTCCTTCGCCGGCATCCCACAGCGCGTTCAATCCATCGCGATAATTCGGATAGGCCAGCGTAACGCCGAGCCCGTCCTTCATCTTGCCGTTTGCTGCGCGCTTGTTCTCCTCATAGAAGCTGCGTGCCATCGCGCTCAAGGGGGCGGTCTCGAAATCCTCCTCAGGCGGTGGCTCGATGCCCATCAATTTCGCGGCATAAGTGATGACATCCTGCGGCGGCGCCGGCTCATCGTCCGCCACGTTCCAGACATCGCTGTCGCCTTCATAGGCGAGCGCGGCGGCGATGGCGGTGCCGATGTCGGCGACATGAATGCGATTAAATATTTGATCCGGCTTGATCACGCGCTGCGCCGTGCCATTCTTCAATTGCACGAGCGCGTTGCGACCGGGGCCGTAGATGCCGGCGAGCCGTAAAATCTGGATCGTTTTTCGCGCGTCGCGGCTCAGCGCCTGCCAGGCCTTTTCCGCCCGCAGGCGCGAGGTCGAGCGTGGCTGTTTCGGCACCGGCACCCGCGTCTCATCGACCCATTCACCGTGCCGGTCGCCATAGACGCCGATGGTTGAGAGATAGATGATTTTAACCTGCTGCGGGAGTTGCGACAGCACGCGGCCGAATTTGGCAAGCGTCGGCTCAACCGATGTGTCTGGCGGAATCGAGACGAGCAGCACGTCGGCATGCGCGAGAGCATCGGCAATCTCCGGGTCGGCGCGCTCGGCATCGAACATGAAGCCTTTAATGCGCGGATCGCCCAAGCGCTCGATCGCATAATAGCTACGCGCCGTGCCGGCGATCGTTTCAAAATGGTCGCCGTAAGTCTTGATGAAATGCTGTGCGCTGTAGCCGAGGCCGAAGCAGAAAAGGTTCATTGTATCATCTCGATTGGTGCATCGGCCCGCGCCCATTCCGCGAGAACATCGGGATCGCTTTCCGCTTGCTGTTGCGCGCGCAAGTCTGCGAGCCGCCACGGTGCCACGCGGCCGAGCGCCCAGACCGCCATCGCGCGGACGAGCGGCGACACATCGTCGATCAGCGCCTCGATCTGCGGCTGCAAGGCATCATCGCTCGAATTGCCCGCGGCGATGAGAACATTGCGCAGAAAGCGCGCACGGCCGATGCGCTTCACCGGGCTGCCCGAAAAGAGGGCGCGAAAACCAGCATCATCCAATCGCAATAAATCTCCAATTTTCGGCGCGACGAGATCGGCGCGCGCCTGCAATTTTGCCTCGCGCGAGACCTGCGCGAATTTGTTCCACGGACAGGCGGCGAGGCAATCGTCGCAGCCATAGATGCGATTGCCGATGGCTTCGCGAAATTCGAGCGGAATATGACCCTTGTTCTCGATCGTCAGATACGAAATGCAGCGTCGGGCATCGAGACGATAAGGCTGCGGGAACGCATTGGTCGGGCAAGCGTCGAGGCAGGCGCGGCAGGCCCCGCAATGATCCGTCTCGGCTTCGTCCGGCGACAAGTCCAAATTCGTGAACAGCGCGCCGAGAAAGAGCCAGGAGCCGGCTTCGCGCGACACGAGGTTGGTATGCTTGCCTTGCCAGCCAAGCCCCGCCGCTTGTGCCATCGGCTTTTCCATCACCGGCGCCGTATCGACGAAGACTTTGAGTTCGCTGTCGGGCGCCTGCGACGCGAGCCAGGAGCCAAGCAATTTCAGCCGTCCTTTGATGAGATCGTGATAATCGCGATGGCGTGCATAGACGGAAATGTTGCCGCGATCCCTTTGTCCCAGCGTCGCAAGAGCATCGTCTTCGGGGCCGTAGTTCAGCCCGAGCATGACGACGCTCCTGACCTCGGGCCACAGCGCGCGCGGCGCGGCGCGGCGGGTGCGCGTCTCTTCCATGTAGTCCATGTCGCCTGCGTAGCCTGCGCTGAGCCACGCAGCGAGCCGTTCCGCCGTTTGCGGCGCGGCGTCGGGCCGTGCAATCCGGCAAAGATCGAAGCCAAGCTCGCGCGCTTTCGCGACGAGGTCGGTCTTGAGATCGCGCTTCAGAAGTCGAGGTCCGCGTAGACCTGCGGCGGATTGATGCCCGGCACGCGATCGGCGAGCAGCGCGCGGAAGCTCTTGCGCGATTTCACCCGCGCGTACCAGTGCTTCGCCGCTTCGTTCTCGTCCCATGGCACATCGCCCAAAAAATCCGCGACGGAAATATGCGCCGCGGCGGCCAGGTCGGCATAGGTAAGTCTGTCGCCAGCCAACCAATTCCGTTGCGCCGTCAGATAGCCGATATAGCGCAGATGATAGCGGATATTGGCGCGCGCGGCGCGGACGAGGTCCATATCCGGCGCGCCGCCACCCGCCTCAGCCGACATGAAGCGCTTATAGACCTTTTCAGTCACCAGCCAATTCGACACTTCGCCGTGAAATTTCTGCGTGAACCAGTGGACCAGCCGGCGCACCTCGATCCGCGCCTCGGAATCGAGCGGCAACAGCCGATGCTCTTCCAGCGTCTCGCCCAGATTTTCGTCGAGATATTCGGCAATGATCGCGGCACCCGGCACGACCACATCATGATCAGTCACGAGCACGGGCGTCTCGCCGGCCGGATCGAGCGACAGGAAATCGCGCCGCCGCTCGAAAACCCGTTCCTCGATCAGGTCAGGATCGACACCATATTCGGCGAGCGCAAGACGGACAAAACGCGATTGGGGATCAAGAGGATGATGATAAAGCTGAGCCATAAGCCGCATTAGGATTGGAGTGGCCGCACGGTATAGGTTGGGGGCGGGCGGTTGGATAGGTGTGACGTGGATAGGTGTGGGGTGCGGCGCCATTACGGGATTGAGGCCAATGGATACGACGCCGGGAGACATCTCTCCCCAAAACGAGCTTTCTCCCAAGAATGTGGCCCCGGCGAGTCCAGGCCGTCTCGATCTTCTCGCGGCCGGGCTGATGCTGGCGGGGCTGATCGCCATCCTGTGGCTTGGCCTTTTGTCGGCTTTTCTCAGCGGTTTCCTGGTCTATTTCCTGATCCAGTTTGGCGTCGGGGGGCTCGGCAAATTCGGCATTCTGCCGCGCGTCGGGCGTATCGTGCTGGCGCTGGTGATTGCCGTTTTGGTTATTGGCGGGTTAACGGCCGCCATCATCGGCCTCGTCTCGTATCTATCGAGCGGGCAGGACAATCTCGGCACGCTGATGCAGCGCATGGTCGAGGTGGTCGATAGCGTCAAAGTCCATCTGCCGCCCTGGCTTCAGGATCATCTGCCGACGACAATCGGCGATTGGCAGAAGGCGTTCTCCGGCGCGATGCGCGGCAACGCGGCGCATCTCACGGTGCTCGGCCGCGGTGCGGGGGCGCTCATCGTCCATATCCTTTTTGGCATGATCATTGGCGCCTTCGTCGCGATCAGCCCGCCCGCGCCGCCTGCCGGCCCGCTGGCGGCGGGACTTGTCGAGAGGATCACGCAACTCGGCCATGCGTTTCGCGGCGTCGTGTTCTCGCAGATCAAGATTTCGGCGGTGAACACGGTCTTGACCGCCATCTTTCTTGGTGTCGTCCTGCCGCTCGCCGGACGGCCGCTGCCCTTCGCGAAGACGATGATCGCCGTGACCTTTGTCGTCGGCCTCCTGCCGATCATCGGCAATCTCATCTCGAACACGATCATCGTGCTCGTCGCGCTCGGCGTCTCGGTCTTCGATGCGGCGATGGCGCTCGCCTTCCTCGTCGGCATTCACAAACTTGAATACGTCCTCAACGCGCAGATCATCGGCACGGAAATCCGCGCCCATGCGTGGGAGATTCTGTTGGCCATGCTGGCGCTGGAAGCGGCGTTCGGGCTCAAGGGCCTCATCGCCGCGCCGATCTTCTACGCCTATCTCAAGGAAGATTTGAAAGACCGCGGGTGGGTGTGAGTTACAGGCCAGGGCGCCCGTTGATCACAACGACGCGAGCGCCGTAACGCGGCATGGCCTCGGGCCGAACTAGACAGAGCGCACCGGGACTTGACCGGACTATCTGCACAATTCGGCTGGAGCCTTTTCGATGACCCACGAGAGCGCGCCACGCGCGACATCTTCGATCGATCGCGATGAATTTGGCCAAGTGGTGCTTGTGCTTCAGGGCGGCGGCGCCCTGGGGGCTTATCAAGCCGGCACCTATCAAGCTCTGCACGAGGCCGGCCTCGAGCCGGATTGGGTGATCGGAACCTCGATCGGTGCCATCAACGCCAGCTTGATCGCAGGCAATCCGCCCGCACAACGCCTTTCGCGCCTGACGGAGTTCTGGACACGTATCTCAAATCGACCGGCGGCACGGTTTTTAGGCGCCATGCCGCTCTTCGGGCCGCTCGCGGCAAATGCCATGACAATCGCGGCTGGCGTGCCGGGCTTTTTCGAGCCCAATCCCTGGGCCTTCTTAAGCCCTGAGACAACGCTCGGCGCGGAACACGCGGGGTTTTATTCGACGCAGCCGATGGAAGCGACGCTTGGCGAATTGACGGATGAAACTCTGCTCAATGCCGGGCATCCGCGCCTGACCGTTGGCGCGGCGAACGTCCAGACCGCGCACATGCATTATTTCGACAGCCGCGACATGCCGCTGACTGTGAAACATATCGCGGCATCGGGCGCGCTTCCGCCGGCCTTCCCGGCAGTGCGGATCGACGATGCGTTTTATTGGGACGGCGGCGTTCTTTCCAACACGCCGATCGAGGCGATTTTCGACGACAGTCCGCGCCAGAGCGCTCTCGTTTTTGCCGTGCATATGTGGGCGCCGAACGGGCCGCCGCCTGACTCTATCGCCAAGGTTTTAGCGCGGCAGAAAGATATCCAATATTCAAGCCGCATGGCCAATGAGGTCGCGCGGCAGAAGCAACTTCATAAATTACGTCACGTCATTACGCGGCTCGCCGAAGCAGCACAGACGCCTGAGCTGCGGGCGCTGAAGGAATACGGGTGTGTCACTCGGATGCATGTGATGCGGTTGATCGCGCCGCCGATGGCCGGTGAGGATCATTCCAAGGATATCGATTTCAGCCCCAAGGGCATTCATGCCCGCTGGGATGCGGGCTACGCCGATATGAAGGGCGTGTTGGCGGCCGCGCCATGGACAGCGCCCTATGATCCCCTTGAAGGGTTGGTGCTGCACGAAATCAGGATGTGAGCGGCGGCCGTATCAAACGGTCCGCTGCTCAGGCCGCTGACAGACGCCTGGCGCTGCGTGCCATTTGCGCGACTTGCAGGCGAAGGGCGAAGACGTCCGGTTGGGCGGTGCTCGCATCGCCCGGCAGGTCGGCCTCGCCGCGAATGAATTTGACGCCAAGCGCGGTGCCGCGCCGCCAGCGCACGTCTGCCGCCCAGACTTCGGCAATCGAAGGGATCAGCAGCAGGATTTTATCGCCCGTGGCGATCCTGCCGTCGGTGACGAGTCTGGCGCCGTCCGGCGTGACATCTCGGATGGTGCAGGGGATGGCGGGGCGGCCATCAACGAATGCGCGGGCCTCGACGCTGTAGGTCATACGCAGCAGCTTACGCCGTAAGCCGGTCAAAGAAGACATGATACATCCCCCGGAGATCGCCCGGAGAATGCGTCAGCGACGCTTAATAAAGAATACCCGCGACTCTTCGGTTTTCGGGGGGAAATGCATTGCCGCAGCGGGAGATTGATCTGGCCCCCGTTTGAACCGGACACTCAAGCCTAACTGGGGACTTGGGGATATCCTCAAGCATGGGCTTATGTCTGATATTGAAATCATCACCGACGGTGGGCGTCGCCGGCATTGGTCAGCGGCGGATAAACTCCGGATTGTCGAGGAGACGCTCGACGACCGCGCCAGCATCTCGGTTGTCGCTCGGCGGCATGGTGTGGCGCCGAACCTGTTGTATCGTTGGCGCCGGCTGATGCTTGAGGGCGGGAGCGTGGCGGTGGCTGATGACGGCGAAGTGACCGGCAACAAGACAGTCCGGCAGATGGAAGAGCGGATCCGCGAACTGGAACGCCAGCTCGGCAAGAAGACGCTTGAAGTCGAAATCCTGAAGGAAGCGCTGGATAAATCGCGCTCAAAAAAACAGATCTTGCTGTCGGGCTCGTCGCAGAAGGACGGTTTGCGATGAAGGCGGTCGCTGACACGCTCGGTGTTGCTCGCTCGAACCTCTACGACCGGCTGAAGGGCGAGACCCGTCCGCGCCGTCGCTATCATAAGCCCGGTGACGTCGAGCTGCTGCCGCGGATCGAGCGACTGGTCACCGCCCGCCCGACTTATGGCTACAGGCGGGTCACTGCGGTCCTGAACCGCGAATTGCGCGCCGAAGGCCTATCGCCCGCGAACCATAAACGGGTCTACCGCATCATGCAGATGCATCAGATGCTGCTAGCGCGCCGTTACACAGAGCGCCCCGACCTCGTCCATGACGGCAAGGTCATCGTGATGCGATCGAACCTGCGTTGGTGCTCTGACGGCTTCGAGTTCACCTGTTGGGATGGCGCTATCGTCCGCGGCGCCTTCATCATCGACGCGCACGACCGCGAGATCATCGCCTGGCGGGCGGTGGTGAACGCCGGAATCAGCGGGTCCGACGTGCGCGACATGATGCTGGAGGCGGTCGAACGACGCTTCAGCAGCTATCGGGCTTCCGCGGCGGTCGAAATCCTGAGCGACAACGGCTCGCCCTATATTGCTCGGGAAACCAGGATCTTCGCCGCTCAGCTCGGCCTAAAACGTAAGCGGTTAGCCGCGGCCGTTCAGGCTGTATAGCGCCAGGGCATGAGAGCATCGATCTCGGCGTTGGGCCAGCTGTTGGCGAGACGCTCGAGCGTCTGCGCGAGCCAGGCGAGCGGATCGACATCGTTCATTTTTGCCGTCTGCAACAATGTCGCTATGGTTGCCCAGGTTCGTCCGCCGCCGTCGCTGCCGGCAAAGAGCGAGTTCTTTCGCGTGATTGTTTGCGGCCGGATGGCACGTTCCACAATGTTGGAGTCAATCTCGACGCGGCCATCGGTGAGGAAGCGTTCGAGCGTCGCCCGCCGTGAGATGGCGTAGCGGATTGCCTCCGCCAATTTGGACTTGCCGGAGATACGTGGAAGCGCGTCTTGCCAAAGCTTGAACAGATCGGCGACGATCGCGACCGAGGTTTCCTGGCGGGCTGCGACGCGTGCATTTGGATCTTTGCCGCGCACCTTCTCCTCGATCTCCCACAGCTGGGTCATGCGTTCGATTGTCGTGGTCGCGAGTTTGGAACTGCCGGCGATGTGCAGTTCGTAAAATTTTCTTCGAACGTGGGACCAACATCCCGCGAGCGTGATGGCATCATTGCCGCGGTCGGGCCGCGCAAGACGATTATAGGCCGTATACCCATCCACCTGCAGGATGCCCCGATAATTGTCGAGATGGCGGGCGACACATTCGCCCGACCGGCTATCCTCGAAGCGGTAGGCAACCATCGGCGGACCGCTGCCGCCGAAGGTCCGGTCATCTCGCACGTAAGCCCAGAGATAGGCTGTCTTGGTGCTGCCGGAGCCTGGTTCCAAGGTTGGCAGCGTGGTTTCGTCGGCGAAGATCCTCTCGGCCTTCTTGATCAGCGTGAGGACATGTTCGGAGAGGATATCGAGTTCAAATCCGAGCCTGCCCATCCATTGCGCCATCAGGGCTCGGTCGAGGTCCACCTTGTCGCGGGCGTAAATCGCTTCCTGGCGGTAGAGCGGCAGGCCGTCGGCATATTTTGAGACCGCGATCTGCGCCAGAAGCGCTTCGGTCGGGATGCCGCCCTCGATGATATGGGCTGGTGCCGGGGCCTGAACGACGCCATCTTCGGTCTTGAAGGCGTATTTCGGCCGGCGCGTGACGAGGACACGGAACTTCGCCGCGACCACATCGAGCCGCTCCGCGACATCCTCGCCGATCAGGATCTTCTGCTTGCCGGCGTGCTCCGGTAGCTCAGCCGGTTCGATGATGATCTCGACCCGCTCGAGATGCGGCGCAAAGCCCTTGCGAGGCCGTGCGGCGCGTCTGGCCTTGTCAGGGTCCTGCCGTTTATCGAGCTCGGCCTGGATGGCGCCGAGCCCCGTTTGAACCTCGTCGAAGACGAACGCACTCTGTTCATCGTCAAACGCATTGGCGCCAAGCTTCTCAGAGCGGCGCCCAAACCTGGCCCGCTCCAGCGTCTTGAGGATCGAGGTCAGGCGCGCGATCCGCTCCTCGGCACTCGCATTCAGAGCTTTGAGATCGGCAACTTCACTCTCAAGAACCTCAGCGCGTGCCGCTTTCTCGGCCATGGCCAGCACCATGGCTTTGAGCGCATCAACATTGTCGGGGAGATCGAAAACCGGCGCCGGCATGACGCGGATCAGAGCATATTTTCACTCTGATGGCGCGCATTTTCGGCCGCGTGATTCACTCTGCCGCAGCGATTTACCCAACAAACTCAGGCGGCTTCACTGTCACCGCGTGAACGCGTTTCCAATCCATGCCGTCGACAAGCGCCATCAGCTGCGCCTGATTGAGGTGAACCCGATGATGCCCGATCTTCGGCCAGCAGAACTGCGCTGTCTCCAGGCGCTTCGCATAAAGAACAACCCCGGACCCGTCCCAAAAGACGATCTTGATTCTGTCGGCCCGCTTGGCACGAAAAACATAAAGAGCGCCGTCGAACGGATCACTGCCGGCGTCCCGCACCAGCGACAACAAACCGTCCATGCCTTTTCGAAAATCGATCGGATGACTGGCCAGAAAAACTTTGACGCCGGACGGGATCATGCCGAGCGAACCGCGCGCACCACGCGCCGCAAATGTGCCTCATCAGCCATGGCGTCCGCACGGATGACAATATCGCCGACAACGATTTCGATAAATGCCGACGCGGACGTCGCGGGTTCAGGCGAGGCATCCAGCTGCGGCGCCGTCAGGCTGACCGATCCCTTACGCAGCGCCTTCCGACGCCAATCGAAGAGCTGCGAAGGGCCAATACCGATGCGACGCGCGATCTCCGACACGTTCGCGCCAGGCACCAGAGAGTCGGCTATCGCTTGATCTTTGAGCTCATCTGACCATCGCCGGCGCAGACGAACCGGAGCGCCCTCAAGACGTTCCGCAACCGCCTCGATCATATGGAAGCTTCTATCACTAGAACTAGGCGCAGACATAGAAGCTCACATCAATGCTTGTGATCCAGCATCAATAACTGCTCCCAAAATCCCATGCCAGATGGGATCACCTTGCCGCTTACCCTAAAACCCTGCTTCACGCCGGTGAAGAGCCCTCAGAGCAACGGCATCTCGGAGGCCTTCGTCAACACGCTGAAACGCGACTATGTTCGCGTCACACCAGTCCCGAAGTACGCGTCCGAGAGGCGCCGCCTTGCGGGTTGATTGAGTTTCGGCTCAGCATGTGGCCTTAAGTCTATACTTAAGGTCGGTTTGATGAGAGCTGAGGTCCTGACCGGGGTTGAGCGCCGGCGCCGATGGTCGGACGACGAGAAGGCGCGGCTCGTTGCCGAGACACTGGTGCCTGGCGCGAAGGTCTCAGCCGTTGCGCGTCGATATGGGGTTTCTGCGAGCCTTCTGTTCTTCTGGCGCCGCCGGGCACGCCTGGATGTTGAAGCGCCACTTCACTTGGTCCCGGTGAGGATCGCGTCATCGGATGGGAGTGAGGTTGCCCCGGCCATCGTCGCGTCGCCTGGGCCTGAAAGACGGAGGTATCCGGACGAAGCGATTTTGAGGCGTTCGCCTGTCATCGAGTTGGATTTTGAAAGCGGTGCGCGGCTGCGGATTTTTGATGTTGCCGATGCGGGATTAGTGAAGACGGTCATCGAGACCATGACACGCTGATGCTCACAATCCCGGGGAATGTGCGCGTCTGGCTTGCGACAGGGCATACGGACATGCGGCGCGGCTTCCGGAGCCTTGCGTTGCTTGTGCAGGAGAGCCTCAAGCGTGATCCGCATGCTGGCGATCTTTACGTTTTTCGCGGCCGGCGCGGCGATCTCATTAAGGTAATCTGGTTTGATGACCAAGGGGCATGCGTGTTTTCGAAGCGATTGGAACATGGCCGTTTCCTATGGCCCTCGATGGCGGACGGTGTCGTTACGATAAGTGTTGCCCAGCTTTCTTATCTTCTTTCCGGGATCGACTGGCGTATGCCGCGGGAGACGTGGCGTCCGAAAGCGGCGGGATAATCTGTGACGGATTGACTCGGGCGCAGGATCCGAGGCGATTTTTGCCTGCGAATATGGTTGGATCGGGTCGTGACAGACGCTTCCGATCCGCTTCCTTCCGACCTTGCAAGTGCCCATGCGCTGATCTTGGCGCAGCGGGAGCTTTTGGCCAATGAGCAAGCGTTGAGGATCGTCGCCGAGAGCGCGGCAAAGGTCGGCGCCTTGGAGATCGAACGCCTGAAATTGATGCTGGCGAAAGCCCGTCGGGCGCAGTTCGGCCAATCCTCGGAACGCGGCAGGCTTCTGATCGAGCAGCTTGAGCTTGCAATCGAAGATCTCGAGGAGACGCAGGCCGCCGAAGCGACAAGGGTGGAAATTGCGGCGCCGGAAGCCGCCAGGGAAAAGCGCGCCCGTGGCCCGCGGGGACCGCGTAAGCTGCCTGACGATCTACCGGTCGAACGGATCGTCGAGCCGGCCCCTTGCTCCTGCGGCAAATGTGGCGGACGGCGCCTGCGCAAGCTCGGTGAAGTCGTCTCCAAGACGCTGGAATGCGAACCGCGGCGCTGGAAAATCGTCGAGCGCGTGCGGGAGAAGTTCTCGTGCCGCGACTGCGAAGGTATTACCGAGGCGCCAGCACCCTCGCATCCGATCCCACGTGGTTTTGCCGGTCCGAGCCTGCTTGCCATGGTGCTCGTCTCCAAGTTCCTGCTGCATCAGCCGCTGAACCGTCAAAGTGATGCCTGTGCCCGCGAGGGCATCGAGATCGATACCTCGACGCTCGCCGATTGGGTCGGCGCCTGCGTCGTCGCGCTCGATCCCCTTGTTCAGGCGATCCGAGTTCATGTTCTTCGGGCAGACCGCATTCATGCCGATGACACCAGGGTTCAGGTTCTTGCGAAATTGAAGACGATCACCGGGCGATTGTGGACCTACGTTCGTGACGATCAGCCTTTTGGCGGCACTGACCCGCCAGCGGCCTTTTTTGAATACTCACGCAATCGCGCCGGAGAACATCCGCAACGGCATCTGGTCGACTATGTCGGCATCATGCAGGCGGATGCCTATCAAGGCTATAACGAGCTTTACAAGCTGGCGCGTCGGCCTGCGCCGATTGTCGAGGCGGCGTGCTGGGCGCATTGGCGGAGACACTTCTTCGATCTGGCGAAGGATGGAAAGGCGCCGATCGCGATCGAGGCCGTGCACCGCATGGATGAACTTTTTGAAATCGAGCGTATGATCAACGGCAAATCGCCTCGAGAGCGTCTCGCCGTCCGTCGTGAGCTGTCGAAGCCGCTGGTCGATAGCCTTGAGACTTGGTTGTCTGAGCAGCGTGCGCGGCTCTCTGCCAAGAATGACACAACGAAGGTCATCAATTATGGCCTCAGCCGCTGGACGGCCTTCACACACTTCCTGGAGGATGGCCGCGTTTGCCTCAGCAATAATGCCGCCGAACGCGCGGTGCGTGGAATCGCCGTCGGCCGCCGCAACTGGACATTCGCGGGCTCCGACGAAGGCGGCCGCCGTGCCGCATCGGTTTATACATTGATAGAAACCTGTAAGCTGAACGACGTCGATCCGCAGGCTTGGCTCACCGACGTCCTGGCGCGCCTCCCCGACCATCCGGCAAAGGAGATCAGCCAACTATTGCCATGGGCATGGAAAGCTGCGCGCCAATCCGCGCAGGCTGTGGCCGCCTAAACAACTACCCTTCGTCGAACCCAGATCCGCCTGCGGTGCAAACCGGATGCGTACGTCCCGAATGCGGAGACCGCCCTAAAGGCGATGTCCGCCTGGTTCGAGGATTACAACGACCATCATCCACATTCAGGTCTGAAAATGCGCTCGCCGCGCGAGTTCAGATCTGCTCAAATCGCAACCGCTTGAGTGTCCGGCCAAACGGGGGCCAGATCAGAGATAACGCGCAGCGTTAAGGCTTGGTGAATGCACCTCGGCGTGCGACTCACTCTTTGCGTCATTGCGAGCGGAGCGAAGCAATCCACCGACGATGCTGGAAGTCTCAAGGAAGTTTTAAGGCAGGAAGCCGTCGTGATTCCCCGAGTGGGATATTGCCACCTAAATATGCTGCTCAATGAATTGAGCGAAAGGTTTAAAGGAGTTGCATCTTAAAAGGGAATCATAACTGCACTCAGCAGCGATTTTTTCATTGTGAATCGCATTTATATATCGACGAGTATGTTCTGAGTTTGTGTAAATGAGTCTGGCTAAGAGCTTCTTTGGATCGGCTACGGCTTCCGGGTTAGCGATAGGTGCCAGAATCTTTTTTAATTTCATCGCACGAAAAATTGCTTCGTTATCTGCTAAAAGCCACGCCTCGATCTCTCTTACAGGTATGACTACGATCCGAGATTTGGATAGAATGTCACCCAACGCAGAAACAAGAGATCCGTGTAATGTCGCCGGATTCTCTTTATCTAGATCTCGAACCAGTATTAAATACCTGCATCCCTGATCATATAGATTTTTGCTCCACGCGTCGGCCTTCCCAAGCATCTTGCCGCAACCTCCGGCGGCAAAAGGCCTAATAGTATAGGGAGACTTCGCGATTTTGCCGATTAGTTGGTTAAGCACGCCCACGTCGCTATGATCTTCGGCAATAATTCCGATGCGCTTGACCCTACGCGAAGTCGTCGGCTTGCTTGGCTTCTTCATTTTAGAAGCCGCTATGCCGCCAATATTCGCCGAGCGTCCCGGCGCTGGATAGATACGCCTTTAATGCTTTGTATCCGTCGCGAGATAAGACTTTCGAAATTGGATTTACGACCGTACCTTTTTCCAAGCTCCGCTCGACTATCATAACTTGTTCAGGCTCCAGATTATCAATGACCGCTTCTGAATGAGTCGAAACAATGATTTGTTTCCTTTTGCTGTACTCCTTAATGATCTCAATCACGCTCTTCAAAAGCCCATGGTGCACGCAGACTTCTGGTTCTTCCATTAGCAATAGTTCGCTTTTATCCGTCACAATATAAAAGATCATTGCAAGAGTTCGCAGAGTGCCTTCCGAAAGCTGATTAAACGATAGTTGTGCTTCCCCGACGTGGACGGTGGGAATGACAAGTATCCTGTCTTTCTTTTGCGTAACTACCTTTCCTCCGGCCCGCACCTCATAGGTGGGATTTGAAAATTTGTGTTCGCTCCATTTTAGTTTGTCAATCAATCCCACGCCGCGGGCATCCACCAAGGATAGGAAGGTGTCATATGTTTTCTGATTAACTTGCTGCAGTCTGTATAGCTCATAAATAAAATTCGTATGAGGAAGCCTTCTCCTTATTAAACTCTCCGATATGAGGTCTCCGTCCTCGTCCACGTCGAAAGAGGTTGGGCTGAGCGAGGGGTTTGTGAATTGAGAAGCGCTGTAATATCTGATGCCACGCCGGAGTTTCTCAACGGCGTTGTAGGCTTGTAGTATCTCGTCTGGAAATGGCTTCTTCCTTCTCTCAGATACATAGCGCATTATGTATCTGTTTGTGGAAGGGTCGATTCTAACTAGTTGATGAGCGCTTGGAAAATGAAGATCATCATCTTTTATCCACACCTTTGATTCGGAGAAATTCGAAAAATTCCATTTTTGATCGAGAGTTATAACTTCATCGCGGCCCGTCTCATTCTGCCTGTAGGTTACAGAAGCCGTGTATCGAACGAGCTTTTTTCCAACGCTAAAATTAGCTTTGACCGAGCAGCTGCTTGCGTATAGCTCTTCGTCGTTTTGGAAGCGATAAGGTCGTATCGGCAGACTCAATAGCCTGATGCCTTGCATCAAATTTGTTTTGCCCGCGCCGTTCGGGCCTATTACCGCTGTTACATTCGCAGTGGGTTGAAATTTAGCGTCCTTGCAAGAGCGGTACGCAAGCAATTTAAACTCCACTAAACGGGCGCTTTTAGCTCGCATTGGATGTCCCCGGCCAACTGACGTTCTCGTGCACACATTTGTCTTTTAGTTTCGTCGCTCTTTCACTACTTCATCCCCGTCGCGGCACCACATCCACCTGCACATCGACATCCTGCTCGCTCGCGCCGGTGACGATGCCGGCGACCGGCGAAATGTCGGCATAGTCGCGCCCTTCGGCGAGCATGACGTGGTCGTTGTTGACGAGCGTGCTGTTGGTCGGATCGAGGCCGATCCAGCCGATGCGTTCGCCGCACCAGAGCGAGACCCACGCGTGCATCGCGTCGGAGCCTTCGAGCTTCGGCGTGCCGTCTAGCGGAATGGTGCGGATATAGCCGGAAATATAGGCGGCGGGCAGGCCGAGGCCGCGCAGGCCGGCGATCATGATATGCGCGAAATCCTGACAGACGCCGGACTTCTGTTCGAACGCTTGCGAGATCGGTGTTGAGATCACTGTCGAGGTTGGATCGTATTTGAAATCCTTGCGGATGCGGCGCATCAGCTCGACAGCGGCGTCGAGCACCGGGCGTCCATCGCTGAAGCTTTCGCGCGCATAATCGATCACCGGCGAAAAGCGCGGCACGTAACGGCTCGGATGCAGATATTGCGCTGGCGAGCGATTGCCGAGCGATTGGCTGCCGAAAGCGTCTTCGCGGACGAATTCCCACGCGCCTGTCGACGCGGGGTCGGGCGGCAGGCCACGTTCGACCTCGACGACGGAACTGGCCACCACGGTCAATTCGCGATGCGCCGTCTCGATCATCAGGGAGGTGACGCGATTGCCGAAGAAGCAGAATCGCTCGCTCATTTCCTTCGGCGCGGGGTCGATCAGCAGCCGCGTTTCAAGCACGCGCTGGCCCGGCCCATCCTGCGGCAGCAGGCGGAGCGCGCAATAATTGAACGTCACCGTCGAACCGTATTCGTAGGTGGTGACATGCTTGATGTCGTAGATCACGCCAGACCGCTCGCGGTGTCGGCCCGCGCCACATGCGGGCCTTGCAGGAAATAGCGTGCCGCGATCGCTTCTGCGAGGGAGAACAGGGTATTTTCGAACATCAGGATGCGATTGACGTCGAGCTTGTCGGCGACGGCGGTCGAAATATCCGCCGTAAGCTGGACAATCAGCCGGCGCGGCGCCTCGAGCATTCCGTCGTCGGCCAGGACCGGCAGTTCGGCGATATTGCCGTTCAGTTTCTGGACCTGAAAGGCGACGGAGCGCGGATTGAACGGATCGAGCACGGCCATGTCGCGCACCGGGCCGAGCGCGACGCCCATCATGTAGCGCGAGCGGTAGGTGATCGGCGAGTCGATCAGGTCGAGCAGAATGTCGAGTTCTTCCACCGGCGCTTCGGAATGCGCGAAATGGCGGGCAAAGCGGCAGGTATTGATGGCGCGCTCGATCCGTCGGCCCATTTGCAGAAAATGCCAGCCGGCGCCGCGGCTCATGTTCTCCTGAGCCAGGCCGGCAATGGCGGCGATCGTCTCAAGCGCGGCGTTGGCGCGCTCAAACGCCTCGGCCTCGGTGAGCGAGGCGTCTTCGTCGCGATCGAGGCCAAGGCGCAATTGCTCGATGAGCCGCCAGGTGTCGGGGGAAAGCCGTTCGCGAATGAAGGACGCGGCGCGATGCGCGTCGCGCACCAGCGCCAGCGCCGACCCGAATTCCTTGCTGGAATGCAGGCCCGTCGCAGCAAGCTGCATCACCTCGGCCGAGGCCTTGGTCGGCACCGTGCCCCACGCAACGAACAGGCGCACGATGCGCTCGATCGCCGAGCGCGCATTGCCGGCGGTGTCGGTATCGATCAGGCGTCCGGCGAGACAACGGATGAGCCTCAGTGTCGCTTCGGCACGTTCGAGATAGCGGCCGAGCCAGAACAGATTGTCGGCGGCGCGGCTCGGTAGATGGCCCATGACGCGGCGGATGCGGATCGTCTCGTCCGTCGGCAACAGCGTAACGTGTTCCACCGGCCCGTCGGACAGAACCCAGACGTCGGCCGAGCGCACACCTTCGCCCATGGAGACCGCGCGGGCGTCGGGGCGTCCAGAAATGCGGCAGAAGCCGCCGGGCATGATCGACCAGCCGTTGCGCGTACGCGCCGCATAGACGCGCAGGACGAACGGACGCGGTTCGAGTTTGCCGCCTTCCCACACAGGCGTTGTCGAGAGATTGACGACTTCCTGACCGACGTAATCGACGCCGCGCCGCTCGATGTCGGCGAGCAATTGGCGTTTCTCGTCTGGTGTCAGCGAGGCGCCGACAATCGCCTGGTTCGCCGGATGGCCCAGAATCGGATTGCCGAAGGCACCGGCGATCGCCATGCGTTCGGGACGCGCGAGAACGCGCTCGCGTTCACGCGGTTGGCCGCACCACCAGGTTGCGACATTCGGCATCAGCAGGTCTTCGCCAAGAATGCGTCGGCAGAGACGCGGCAGGAAGCTCATCATCACCGGCGCTTCGAGAACGCCGGCGCCGAGCGCATTAGCCATCACCACGCCGCCCTCGCGCAGCGTATCGACGAGCCCCGGCACGCCAAGCCGCGAGCGCGCGTTGAGTTCAAGCGGATCGGCGTAATCGGAATCGATACGCCGCCAGATGACGTCGGCGCGTTTCAGGCCGGCGATGGTGCGGACGTTGATCTCACTGTCGCGCATGGTGAGATCGCCGCCCTCGACCAGCAGAAAGCCGAGATAACGGGCGAGATAGGCTTGCTCAAAATAGGTTTCGTTGTAAGGGCCGGGCGTCAGCAGGCAGATGCGCGGGTCGGCATGGCTTGCTGCGCCGATGAGGCCATCGCGGAACGCCTGGAAGAACGGCGCCAGCCGCTTGACGTTCATGTCGCGGTAAAGCGCCGGGAACGCGCGGGATTGCACCAGCCTGTTGGCCAGCGCATAACCGGCACCCGAGGGCGCCTGCGTGCGATCCCCGATGACCCACCAGTTTCCGTCCGGCCCGCGGCCGATGTCGGCGGCATAGAGATAGAGAAAATTTCCAGCCGTCGGCTGCAGGCCCTGGAGTTGCGGCAGGTAGTCACTGCTGCCAGTGACTGCCGCGGCCGGCAGGTCGCCGTTCTCGACAAGCTCGGCGGGGCCGTAAATGTCTCTGGCAACCGCCTCCAGCAAACGCGCGCGCTGCGTTACGCCTGCGGCAATGGCGTGCCATTCGTCCGCCTCGATCAGCAGTGGCAGATGGCTCAACGGCCACGCGCGCTCGCTCGTGTCGGCATACGCACGATACGAGACGCCAGTGTCGCGGATGTTGCGGTCGGCGGTCGCGAAGCGGCGGTCGATCTCGTCGGCGCCAAGTTCGCTCAACGCGTGAAAGAATTTCAGCCAATGTGAACGCGGCTGACCGTCTGGCCCGATGAATTCGTCCGGCACATTGGCGAGCGGCCGATAGCCGCCGACAAGCGCCCGGAAGCGTTCCTCGGCAGTTTCTTCGTTAGAGGAAGCGGCGCTCATCGTCAT